>CAWAEA010000006.1:0-171799 GCA_963781095.1 Pirellulaceae bacterium | reverse complement strand
GTTCAATCCCGTCGCGCGATCGGTAGTCTTCGAATCAAACTGATTACTGCGGAAAAAAACGTTCGGACCAAGCGTCCCGAACCTCCGCGCCCCAAAACGCCACCTCGAACCGCGAAACCTCTCATGCCACAGCTTGACTCGTTTTCCATCGATTCGATTTCCCGTCTGGGTCCGGACTGGATCGCGGCGATCACCGCCGCGCCGATGCCAACGCTCGGCGCCGGCCCCCACGATGAAAGGTTGGCCGGCATGCTCATCAAAGCTGCCGAAGTTCAAGCGGATGCGACAGCCGTCCCCGAATGGCCAAATTTGTCGATCAATGCTCGCCAGCAATGTTTCGCCGCCCTTTGGTTGTTGGCGGGCGACCTGGACCGCAGTCATTCGTTTAGCCAGAACGACGACTCGCCGAGCGGCAGCTTGGCATGGCATCATGCATCGCCGCGAAGGCGACTTCAGCAACGCAGACTATTGGTTTCGCCGGGCGGGTGCCCACCCCGTCTTCTCAACGCTGTCGGATCGAGCTGGCGATGGCTACGACTCGTTTTCGTCGTTCACAACGCGGTGTCGTCAGTCCTCAAACTCGGACTCCGTTGTCCATTCCAAGTTGTGTGACGTCCAATGGATCGAATGGCAGGCGTTGCTATCGCACTGCGTGAGTGAGTAGCCGATTGGAAACGGTTTCGCACTTCGTCGTAAACTTCGCAGGTTTAGTCAAGAAATCCCGTACCACGTGCCGATTCAATCGATATCAGCGATGAGTGCGGCGGTTGTGTGGGGCACATTCGATCGTCCTCCAAATCGCTGACTGAGCGGCTTGGGTTTTTCCATCAGCGTTGTTTTCGAGCGACACCGGTGGGGCACAAAAACCTGAGCCGTTTTTTTTGCCGATCCTAAACACCGGACAGCTGATCGGGCGGCAGGCCGTTGTAAAAAAGCGACGCCGGCGTTGAATCGACGCCTCTTTCTCACCGCCTTCGACCGGGACGGCAATCACGCATCGCAAGTGTAAGTCGTTTGCTGGATTTGCATCAGGGCAAAGGTTGCGGCGCAGTGTGGGGCCTCGGCATGGCGAGTGCATTACTCGGGGACCAGCCGCCGCGTGGTGAATCGGGTTTGCTGATGACGCATCGATGGCCAACGACTACGAAAACGCTCCGCCCGTTTGGTCCCCCGCCATGCACTGTGTCTTACTCGCCGATCTCGCCGCGTTGTTGTCCCAGCACGGACCGGCAATTCTTTATCAAAAGGAAACGATTCCCCCCGAAGCGATGACCCAGTACTGGGCGACGTCACGCAATCGATTCGAGTTGTGGCATCAAACGATCGCGCGGTACCGCAAGACGGAGTCGACAGGCGATTTTTCTTCGATGCGATCGTGGTGGCGTGAGCACGCCACGGTGATCGAAGAAGTATTAGTGACCGAGATGCTGACGCGTGTGATCGCGGCTCTGGCGTCGGCGTTGGATCGTGAAAATTCGTGCGATGAAATTTCGCCGATCACCCACGCGGTGTTCTTGACTCACTTGGAAGCCCGTAACCGAATCCAACAACTGATGTTGAACGGACGTGGTTGCTCGGTACAGGAAATCGTACGTCTCAATCGCCTCCGCCAAGCTGTCGAGCGGTGGACTGACGCCACGATCGGACGGTTATCCGCCGACGCACCCAAGAATGTTCGATACGCATTTGATAGATCTCGCGCTCACGAGTATGCCGAGGAGGCTCGGGGGTGTGGCGGGCGGTCGATGCGAGAGATGTCCGCATGGCTGATGAACGCCGCCATGCACGACACGCTGCGACGTCGAACGTCGCCCACCGCCGCCCTGCCGCAAGCCAATCGCTCGGTCGCGCAAAGTGTGATGCTGATGCTGCGCCCCGATCTATTCGACAGCATCGGGACGCTCAAGTCGCTATGGCTGCACCGACTCGAAAGCGGAGCCGATCGGGCTGACCGTGTCCTCGACGAGCTGGCCGCCGTGGACATCGATGAAGCCCCCACCGCCGACGCCATCGAAATGATGCATGATCCCTACTTCCCGCGTTGGTACACGTAAAACAAAGTAGTGGATCGCTCCGCCGATCCATCGCAAAACTTGCAAGGCATCTATCAACGAATCGGACTTCTTCGTCTCGCGAACCGGACGAGATGGGTGCGAGAGCACTTGCTCTAATTCGCCATCATTTTGATTCGGCATACGAACGAATCGGCGGTGACGTAGAGGGTGCTTTGGTTTTTGTCGAACGTGCAGTTACTGGTTCGCTCACCCGTGATCAGTCGACCGATCAACTTGCCGTCCGGGTTCATGACATAGATTCCACCCGGACCGCTGGCGAAAATTGTGCCGTTGGGATGAACGGCTAAGCCGTCGGGGCTGCCCGCGAACTCTTTCATCGACTCGGTCGCGTCGGCGATCACAACGCCTTCTCCGAGTGTCTTGTCTTCTTTGATGGGAAACGTCATCCAAATCGGTTTCTCCGGATCACTCTGGGCCACGATCAACGTCTTCTCATCGGGCGATAAACCGATCCCGTTGGGCCGCGTCAACTGTTTTGTCAACAGCGTCAGTTTGCCGTCGGTGTCCAGTCGGAATACTCCACAGAAATCAAGCTCTCGTCGTGGGTCGGACGCCCGTTCGGGTAACCCGTAGGGTGGGTCAGTAAAGTAGATCACGCCAGCCGAGTCGATCACGAGGTCATTAGGGCTATTCAATCGTCGGCCTTGGTACTGATCCACTAGCGTTCGTTTGCCGCCGCCCCTCATCAGCACCGAAACTCGGCGATCGCCATGTTCGCACGCCGTCAATCGACCTTGCTTGTCGAGTGTCAAACCATTGCTGCCCGGTTCGAGCCCATAGTACGTGACTCCGGTGTAACCACTGGGTTGCATGAATAAGCTGATGCCGTCGACCTCGGACCAGCGAAAAATGCTGTTACGGGGAATGTCGGAAAACAGCAAGTGACCGCCACGATCATCTTCGACCCACACGGGGCCTTCGGTCCAGGTGAACCCGCCGGCGAGGACTTCGATCTTCGCATCGCCTGCCACCAACGCGTCGAGCGCCGGATCGAGCCGTTCGATGCGTCCAATCGTCTCGGGAGTCTGGGCGATCAGATCGGTGGATGGGGCGATCCAGAGTGAAACAAAACACGAAAAGACAACGGCGAGACGCATGACGGGCGGACCATGGATGGGGGCGGGAAACAAGCGACGAGGAAATTTCGATTGTAGTTGCTCCCGCGTCGCAAAACTTACGTTCCCCGGCGATTTCCGTACCATCGAATCTGCATCCGGTCACAATACTGAAACTCATGCGATTGGCACCACGGCCTCAACCACTCGGCCGCCGCGTCCATCGCCTCAACCGTCACTCCCTGTGGCATGATCCAAACGTCCGCCGGCCGAAGGCGTAGAGCCTCGACGACGGACAGACACTCGTCGTACTCGCTCGCCGAATCGATCACAAATTTGACCTGCGTTTCTTCAGCCCGATCGATCAATCGACGCATCACGTCCATTGGCATGCGTCGTTGTTGGTGCAGTTCGGCCCACCGCGGATGATCGGTCGCGGCCGGCGTGCTGGCCGAGAGTTTCGGGCTGATCGACATCAAGTCACAAGGCAAATCGCGATCGATCGTGCCAGCGGTCTCGATGGTGATGTGCACCCCGGCGTCGTGTAGTTCGTGACACAGCGGCACGATCGCGTCGGGCAACATCGGTTCGCCACCCGTCAAAACGACGTGACGCACGCCCGATTGCTGGACTTGTGCCACGATCGACGCGACCGAAAATCGCTGGCCCTCGGGACGCCACGAGGCGTACGGCGTGTCACAAAACCAACATCGCAGATTGCAGCCGCTCGTTCGCACGAAAAAGCTCTCCACGCCTGTCAATCTGCCCTCACCTTGCCGGCTGGTAAAGGTCTCACTGATTCGCAACCCGTCGCCGCCCCTGGTCGGAGTGGCTAGAGCGTGCGAGAATCGAATTTCATCCGTGGAAGTCATTGATCGTGAGACGTAAAAATTGAGTAGCTCAGATAACTTTCGAAAAATCCTCGAGGTTTTCGACAACCCCAGCCCGTCGCGAAACTTCACGATCGAACATCATTGTCCCGAGTTTACTTCGGTGTGCCCGAAAACGGGACAGCCCGATTACGGCACAATCGTATTCAGTTACGTTCCCGACC
Source organism: Pirellulaceae bacterium (assembly GCA_963781095.1). Lineage (GTDB taxonomy): Bacteria > Planctomycetota > Planctomycetia > Pirellulales > Pirellulaceae > Rubripirellula. Next base: position 167,615 of record CAWAEA010000006.1, on the reverse strand, counting down.
AGGTTTGCGTCGAGCTGAAGAGCTTGAAAATGTATTTGCAAGCGTTTCGCAACGAAGGCATCTTCTATGAGGCCGTCACCAACCGAATCATGGACGACTTCTTGGAGGTCGTAAAGCCTCGCAGCGTGAGTGTCGAAAGCCGATGGACTCCTCGCGGGGGTCTGCACAGCAACATCATCGTCCGATATCCCGAAAACTGAACGTCGCTCGAGCGCTTCGATCCTCTTTTTCCCATCTGTTTTTTCCTAAACCTGCACCTCTGCCATGACCACCCCTCCTGTCCTGATCAGCGGCTTCGGCGATGAAGCAGCCAACGAAAAGCAAGCCGTCCAACAGTACAGCGCGTTCGCCGCACTTGGACTACGCTACTACTCGATCCGTTTCATCGACGCCGGTGAGGGCATCAAGAATGTGATGGCACTTTCCGATGCTGAAATTCAGCACTTGGTCAAAATGCAATCCGACTACGGGTTGAAGGTCAGCAGCATCGGGTCGCCGATCGGCAAGGTCAAATTGTTGGACGTCGATGACGGTACGGATAACCGATACGTTCCATTCAAAGAATATCTAAAACAGGATGTCGTCACGGCTTGTGATCGAGCTGAAGCGTTTGGATCCAAGTTGCTCCGCGGGTTCGCGTTCTATCACCCCAAAGGCACCAACCCCAAAGACCACGTCGACCAAGTCGCCGAACAACTCGGACAGATCGCCGAGGTCTGTGACGCACGAGGGCTAACGTTCGGATTGGAGGTTGAAGCCAACTTGGTGGGGCAAACCGGCGACCTGCTCAAGGCGATCGCCGCCAAAGTCGACCATCCCGCCATGTTGACCATCTTTGACGCCGCCAACATTGTCACTCAAGGATTCACCGCCGACGAAACGTATGCCCAATACTTGGCGATGAAACCAAGCCTGGGTTGGGTCCACATCAAGGACTATCATGATCCCTCGCCGACAGGCCGAATCGATCACGTCGACGAAGCCAGTCTGAGCAATTTTGTGCCGGCCGATCGCGGCGACAGCGGCCATGAAGCGATCCTGCGTGACATGAAAGGTTTCTTGCCCGAGTTGCACGAGCGGGTGACCGAACGTGGCATCGACGGAGTCTTTTTGGACCTGGAGCCGCACGTCAAAGGCGGCGGCCAGTTCGGGGGATTCAGCGGCCCCGATGGGTTCGGTGTCGCGATGCGGGGTCTGTGCCGAGTCCTCGACTACGTCGACATTCCGTATTCGCTAAGAACCTTCGAAGACATCAAAGTCTCGTGAACAATCGACGTGCGGACGAGCGGCTGACCGAATTGGAGATCCAGATCGCTCACGTCCAGAGACTGTATGAACAACTCAACGAAGTGGTGACGGCGGAGGCCATGCGAGCCGATCGCATGCAAACCAAGCTGGACACGTTGACCCAGCAGTTCAAAGACATCAAGAACAAGTCGACCGAGTCACCCTCGGACCCGCTCGATGAGAGACCTCCGCACTACTAATTTTAGTTTCGCTGGACCATGAACGTCCCGTTGTCGGCGACGTCGAAGAGGGGGCGACAATAGCGGCCGCATCCGGCCGGCCCACCCGGACGGTAAACCAGACCCATCGAGATATTCCAACCCTCTTCGCGATTGCCGAAGCTGTTGCTGCCCTCGTTGGGAATCAGATACGTGGAGCCGGTCGCCAGCACCAAGTTCTGTCGTAACGGCATGTGCATTGACGCTCCCACGATCGTGTCGCTGTGTTCCGTCCATCCACCGAAGGCGGACCAATCCCCGCTGCCCGCCAGCAAGCGGCGATAGAATAATCGATACTGATCGATCGGTTCGAAGTCGATCGTTGAGTGAATGATCGGTCCCGCGGCACTGCGGACCGACGTCGTCGATGAGTCGTCGCCGAGGCCGGCCATGTACTGAAAACCAAAGGTGTGACACCCCTCAGTCTTCCAACTCAACTCGCCACGAATCTGGGTCAAGTTGCCGTCGAACCACCAATCGTCGTTTAAGTAATCTAGCACCCCGCCGTACTGCAACCCGTAATCGACGCGTCGGAAAAGCCCGCCTGTGACAAAGATTTGGTTTCGGTCGGAATTGCTGAATTCGGATCCCGTCAAGTTGGACTGAGTCGCTCGAAATCCCAATTGCGCCGCCATGTCCCAACCGAGCCATCTCTTTAGCGATCGGCCTTCGTTGACGCCCTCGTAAAAGCCGAAACTGCTCGATCCGCTCCGCGATGTCGGACTGGCGGCATTCGTGTTGGCGTAACTCATCGGGCCCGTAAATCCTTGCACGCCGGCAAAGAATTGGAAACGACACCAATTCACTCGCATCAACGGCAAGAAAACGGGAATGCTCTCGATTCCGCAGCACGAGTTGCAGGAGCAGTCGCCGTTGATTTCCATGCCGCACGCGGGCTCGACCCCGCAACTTGTTTCCATGCCGCAACTGGGTCCCGCGTCACCGCAATCGCAAACCGCGCCGCAGCCGTTTTGACATCCGACAAAGTCTTCGAGAAATCCGACTTGGCGAACGTCGTCGCGGACCAGCGAACCGTCGAGCGGTGCTTCAGGGGGCGTGTCCATCATCCGCCCCGCCGCCGCTTGCGCGACCATCGACGGACGCCGCTTAGACGTTCCCGACGATTGCCGAGTCGGGCCGGGCGAAGTCGTCCGAGCGACCGGAGCGGGTTGGGTCCGCGCAGGGATCGCTTGGGCACGTGATGATGGGGCCGACGCCCGGGCGGGTTGATTCGATGTGGCGGCGAACACCCTCGTCGTTGAATTCATCGACGCGATCACCGAGACCGCCAAAAACAGCGTGGCAATCGTTCCGCGGCAAGCTCCGCCTGACGTTATCATATCGTTGGTCTCGGATAGCGTTCGTATCGCCGGGTGCGTCTCGTCCTGCCTTGTCCCGACATTTGTCCCTCCAAAATCATCGACACTTATAATCGTCACAATGAGCAAAACTTCCGCAATCGCTACAGCTTCTCGCCACTTGGCGTGTTTCACGCTCTTTCTTTCGCCGGCATTATCGCTGGATACGGAAGCGCAGGATGCACCCGCACAGCTCAGGAAGCACCCGCCGCGGTCGAAGAAAAGAAGGTGGACAATCCGCAAAAAGAATCGACCGAGCCGGCGTATCCGCTGGCCGTGGCAGTCGATGGGGACACCTTGTATGTCGTCGATTTGGATTTGCCGGGCGTCTGGAAGGTTGGCGAGCAGCGTGAGCTGTTCGTCCGTGGCTCGAACCTACTTCGCAAGCCGATGAACCGACCCCGCTGCGTCACCGTCGATCCCCGCGGAGGCATCTTTGTCGGCGACTCGGCAACTCGCGAAGTCTACCGGATCGAGTCTGCCGGTGCCGAACCCGTGCCACTTACCGCCGGATACATCGGAATCCCGATGGCGATTTGCTTGGACGCGGATGCCAAAACGATGTACGTCGGGGACGCCGAAAAACGCGCCACGTTTAAGATTCCCATCGAAGGCGGCAAACCCGAATTGGTCGCCCGCGTCAACGCTCGCGGATTGGCCTTTGACCAGGCAGGAAATTTATGGGCCGTCACTCCCGATGCCGATGCCGTCGTCAAAATCGATGTCGAATCCGGCGAAGTCACCAAGGTGATCACGGACCGGCCGTACCAATATCCCAACGGGCTGACCTGGTCCGGCGACGAAGGCTTCGTCACCGACGGGTACGGAAAAGCGATCTGGAGGTTTACCGCCGACGGAAAGACCGAGAAGTGGCACGAAGGCGAGCCGCTGGTCGGCCCCGTCGGAATCCAAGCCAACGACGATTCGATCTTCGTGGCCGATCCGAAACAAAAACAGATTTACCAATTCGATCGCAAAAGCAAAGAAGCGAAACCACGGATGTAACGTCAGCTAACCAAACCCTTGGTCACAGTCATGAAGACGTCTTCGAGAGTCGGATCACGATCATTGAACGACTTCATCCTCACCCCCGCGGCGATCAACGTTTCCATCAACTCGGCGAGTCCCTCGTCGTCGGTTTCCATCTCTGCGACGACGCGGTGCCGCTCAGACGTGCCCGGCAGAATCTCCAGAGACCTTCGCGCATCGCTGCTGCGCAAGATCGACATGCCGGCTTCCTCACCCGACACGAACTGGATCTCCACCAATCGGTTGCGGCGGATCTGGCGGTAAACGCTGTCGATCGGTCCGTGCATCAACAACTGACCGCGTTCGATGATTCCGATCGACGTGCAGCAGTCCGCCAGCTCGGTCAGAATGTGGCTGCTAATCAAGATCGTTTTGCCCATCTTGCGAAGCTCCTTCAACAACGCCTTGACTTCCACCCGCGCCCGCGGATCGAGACCGCTGGCGGGTTCATCCAGTATCAAGACGGGCGGATCGTGGACCAACGTTTTGGCCAGACACAAGCGTTGCTTCATCCCACGCGAGAGACCGTTGACGAAGTCACCACGCTTGTGCGTCAAATCCAACAACTCCAAAACATTGTCGATGATCTGTTTCCGCTGCGTGCGTCCGATACGGTAGGCGACCGCAAAGAAATCTAAAAACTCCCAAACCCGCATTCCGTCATAGACGCCGAAATTATCAGGCATGTAACCGACCGCTTGTCGGACGCCGACCGGATCACCCATCACATCGCAACCGGCGACCGTGCCGCCGCCGCGCGACGCCCGCAACAACGTCGCTAAAAAACGAATCGTCGTGCTCTTGCCGGCACCGTTGGGACCAATGAAGCCGAACACCTCGCCCGCATCAATCTGTAGATCGATGTTTTCGACAGCGCAAAAATCGCCGTAGTCTTTTCCGAAACCGCGAAGCGTGATCATCGTGTGCTTTCTTGAGGCCGATTGAGGAAATTCGATCTTAAGTTCTCATCCGGACGGCTCGCACGCAGCGGCGGATGCTTCAGATGCGCCAGTAAAATCGTCTGCGCCGTCTTCTGAGTCGCCGTTGGCGTGACCGTCATCCCATCAATCGATCCATCAATACGGCCGACCAGCCGACTCGAACCCGGCTCGATGGACGACGTGAGCGTCAACTTCCGGATGAGAATCGCCGTCTGCATCGGCAACTCGTCGCTGACGTTGACCTCCGGCCAATCCAAATATCGTAGTGTCGTCGTCGACTCGCGGCTGACCAATCCGACGATCGCGACGCGAACCTTACCCTCCGCATCCTTTTCGATCACATACCCGTCCAGAATCTCGAGTGATGATGCATTGATCAGCTTGCCGCTTGCGTCCAACTCGATTCCGCCACCCACGTCGACAATTTGTTCCGCGTGAATCAAGCGAACTTGATTGCTGCCCACACCGATTCCCGATAGCGATGGCCCCTCCTCATACGAGGTCTTAAAGACCGCGTCATCAGAGTCGTTTTGGGACAAAATGCTTTTCATCGGCGCAGCGCATCCGTCGATCGTCTTGAAGTCGAAACGGTAAGTGCTCGACAATGAGTTGTAGATCGCATCGACGCGAGTCAAATGGCCGCGAGAATACTTCGGCTGCATCTCCAGAAGTCCGATCTCGGTTTGGCTGCGGGCGAACCCGATATCCAGACGCGCCGAACGGGCTACCCAGATCGCGCCAACGATCGCGATCACCGGGACCGCTAACCAAGCGTATTCGAGTCGTCCCATCACACGAAATACGATGAAATTGAGTGGCACTAAAACCAACAAATAGTACCCCAACGACCGCAACACCAAAGATGATTTGGGGATCTCAATTCCCGATTCATTCCGCAGGATTTGGGCGCACGTCCCCATCAAGTCGCTGGAGTCCGTCCATCCACCGATACCCGAATAGGAATTGACGCGTGTGAATGGATCAACGTCCGTCGTCTCCGGTGCATCCTCCGGTGCATCCGAGGTTTTCTTTTCGGAGCGACATCGGGTAACAAAAACTTGGCGTCGCGGGCCGCGATTCGAAATTGGGTATTGACGGCCGCTCCGGAGACGGTTTGCCCCGTCTCGACGTCTGACTGGCGGAGTGACTTGACTTCGATCTCGACATCGCCATAGGTCAAGCCATAGCGACGATTCGGCCGATCAAGGATTGCATTATTGAAAAAGCTGTCGAACGACTCCCAGTCGACGACCCAGTCGCTGGTCACGTCGAAACGAGTTTGCGTGACCGTTCCCCGGCCGACCTTTCGCTTGGCGATCAAACCGCCCGAGTCCGCCAGCAACGAGGCATCCGGCGCCAAACGACCATCGACCGCAATCCGACCCGTCTGCGATTTTAGAATCCCGATCTGCTTGCCGGTGGACACGTCACCCTCGACCCGCCATCCGTTGAGGAGCGACTCGCCGGCGGAGGAGTCCAATTCAATATTGCCAGAAGGCTCGAATGCGAGCACCTCGCTCAATCCGCCTCGCGACAACGCGTCGCTGGCGTCCGGACCGTTGACGATCATCGAACCACCGAATCGCAACCAGTCCGCGATCGCCGTCCGCTGGTCCGGCGTCAACACATCTTCCCCCACGTTGTCCCAAAATAACACGGAGGTGTTTGTCCAATCCAGCATCGTATCTGCGATCGGCAGAATGTCGTTGGTGGACACGGTCAAAATACGATAGTTTGCACTGGAGACCGGAAAGTCGAACTTGTCTCGAAAAGGTTTGACCCAGTCCGCTTTGCGAAGTTTTGTAAAACGCTCGGGACGCTGGGTCAGAATCACAAAGAAGTACTCTTCCGGCTGCATCGCGATGAACGGCATCGTTGGCACGTTGACCGACACAGCGCGGCCGGACGGAATGAATTTACCACTCAAGTTGCAAACCCGCCTTTCGCCACCGCCGACGATCGGCGTCAGCAACCGATAGTCAAAACGCCGCAATTGGCCTTTCGGCAATACGATAGGACGCGAACTGGGGACCGAGACGGAGGCGGCATTGGACTCGGAGGCCACGCCCGTCGTGAAGTCGACCGCGCGCCACGCGACTCGCTAATCAACTCGCCACGCGAGTCATCCAAGTTGCTTTTGATCGATACGGATGAGGTGATCCAGTGTCCCGGCTTGATCGCACGATTGGGCGGCACCGTTCCGTCCGAAGGTAAGCCCGTGCTCGGGAATGGATCGGGTGAGAAAGCCGTAAATGCATCCAGCGGAATCTCTTCGTCCGTCTTGTCGTCGCCAAGCGTGGGATCGCGCCGACATCCGTCGCATCCCACAATCAAAGGCACACAGACCAAAGCGACAAGAAGCGACACGCGCGGCATGACAGTCGGTTTCCGCGAGCCGGAACAAGTCACCATCCCATGACCATGTTCGATTCGATCGCTTTTCGGGCGTTTTCAAGATCGCTGCCCGTCTCCATTCGGTACAGACGGATCGCGTTCACCTTGTCGCCCGCCGATCGGCTCAGGCAATCGCGTGCGACGACGCAAGGATCGGCGTTCGTGGTGGTTAGCCCCAGCACCCCCTTGCTGATCACCCACGAGTCGCGGGGACGCTTGGTGATCCGCAACAAATCGTCGTGCGGATAGGCGTCTGCGACCACTTCACGCGCCCCATCTTCGCCTTCGGCCCAAGTGATGATGATGTGGGCGTTGGTCTCGATTTCAAACAATGGCATCGCCTGACTCCTAGTTCTTTGCACGGTAAAGACGCTCGCACGTTGGGCCTCAAGCTCGAGAGCCGGGTTCAAACGCGTCGGTGCCATCATACCGAGGCTGGCAGCGCGTGCAATTGTCGCCAGAAATTCAGACGGGCGCGGCACTCGCCATGCCCAACCCCTCAAGGTCACCCGTGACCAGACCCGGCGATCCTAGCTTTGATCCTCGTTTTCCAAAGAGTCCTAGTTGATTTTGTGACCGCGCAAGCAAAGAAATCCGAACGCCACCGAGCACGCGGACACGATTCCCCACTGCATCGTGCTCATCGTGTCAAAAAAGCGGGACAATTCGGACCAGGCATCGAAAAACCAATTCACCAGCGAATACGCAATCAGGTCTGTGATCATGGTGGGCTCTGGGGCAACGCAAGGTTGAATGGCGTGTGGGAAAAGGGGGGCGAGGAAAACGTCCGAAACTCCGGAGTCCGGCATTTTTTTTGGACGACGGCCGCCCCCAACCACCAAGACTAGGTCACTCCGCAAACCTCAGCAGTTCGTTTGGGCAACGAAATCGTCGTAAATCACGGGTCCCTGGTCGCTAAAACCGAAACAATCCGAATGAAAGACAATTGCAGCTTTCCTACACTTGCGAGCCAGCAAACGGCCGATATAATTCTCGCTCAAGCAACGCCAAAACAAGGTGGTTGGCCTAATGGCAACCCACCAAGGCGCGGTAGCTCAATTGGTTAGAGCCCCGGACTGTCGATCCGGAGGTTGCGGGTTCGAGTCCCGTCCGCGTCGCTTGATGAACCCTGCCGTAACAGCAAGTTACGGCAGGGTTTTTTCATGCGCCTGGGAGTGTGTCACCATGGCAACGCAATGCGGTGGTGCCACTTTCCTTTCGGGCCCTGTTCGACCATCGGAGTTCACGGTCATTCAGGGTCGCGTGCGGGACAACGATCTACACCGCGAAAAACGGGTCACTTTCTGGCCAGGCGTCCTGCCGAACTATTTGCGATGAGAGGCAACGCCACTCCGCGAAAGGCTTCCGGCTTAATGGAGAGGACCACGCTGATTGCTCAATTAGCGGGCCCGTGGTCCGAAAACTCAGGACTGCCGGGTCCGCAATCGCGATGGCTGGGTCTGCAAGTGATGCACAGACAAAGGACGAAAAGTGGCAACGCATCTTGTTCCGATGCTGGCAAATGGGAACACCTTACAACGAAGAACGCTACATCGAGAGCCTCAAGCGAAGTGGTTCACCGCTGTACGCTAAGATCCAAGGACTGGGGTAAATGGCGGTGGAAAACTTGTTCGCAACGCCGCTCATTGCTGTGGAGAAAATGTCGGTCCTCAAAACAAAAACCACCCTAGACACGATGCCTCAGATGTCTCGGTTGCATCGTTCTCGGTTGCATCGTCTGGTTCCCCGAGCCTTGGCCGAGGTCAATAATTTGTCTCTGCATTTTGGAGCACATTTTCAAGGCCGCCACCGAACCCAGCAAACTCCCGGGCCGTTTGGAGAAATCGCACCAATTCGACGTGACCGGGCCAAACATGCGACACAGCAATTGTTTGCGATTCGCGATCATACCGCACCTCTGCATAGCCACCAGCGACATCCCAATTATCTACGTCAACGGAGTTGCGGATCGACGCAATAATGAGTTGAGCGTCTTCATCAGATTTTGCAAGATCCGAAATGTCATAGTCGCGCGAGTAAATGTGCGTGACGGAGATGTCTGTCGGAACGATTGGGCCGAGCGAACGCCCATGCTGCACGCCAAGTCGATAACTTGCAAACACGACAGCAGCAAATGCGATTGCGATCATCGCCGTTTGGACGCTGAAGCGGCGCCAAGAGGTTCGTTCACGATGTGTGGGCAAGTCTGTGCTCATCGTCTCAGTCGGGGAACATCCAGGATCACGGCGATCCGGCGAATGATGTTGCGATGGCCTAGTTATTAACCAACGGATCTGCCGTGCATCCGTTGGTTCCATCGCATGTTTTATGCCGCGGTGATCGTTGGTAACGCCTACAGTCTAGTGGGCCGAGGCAGTCAAACGCAAATCTTTGTGGCCATTGCCTGATATGTCTCGCGATGGTCACTTTGTCGAACGTGAATCATTTTTTGCGTCGGCTAAAAGCAGAATACCGATCGATCGACGAAGAACAGCCTTCAACCGCGAAAGAAACGAAAGACGCGAAATTCCAAAAGTGTGTTGAATCAGTTTCGCGTGTTTCGCATATTTCGCGGTTGTCACAAATCGCCAACAGCGGATCTACGTCGATGGAACGTTTAAGTTCACCGGTTTCGCCCGATAGACTTTGATTCGTGTGGGGATTGGATGGCGAAATCCGTTGAAACTTTTGGTTGCTCTGGCCGGACCATCGCGAGTGACATTGGCTTGCCGAGAGGATGCAACCCTCGACGCAGTTGCCCTCGCAGCATCGCCTTGAACTTGCCGCGAAAGCGTCATCGATCGAGCGTGGCAATGCCATCTATGATGGGGAACCTTAATTTTGTGGCCAATCGGGGAGCTGGAACTTGTTGACCGTATTGGCTGTGTGTTCGGCGTAGTGGCGATCCATTTGTCCGAGTAGTGCCGCCAACGTGGGCCATCGACTGGCGGGCGGTTTGTCCGTGACAGAGATGCCATCGAGCAAGTACGCGTAGCGGCGGCAAAAGTCGCTGACCCTTTGCATCTGCTTCGCTTCCTGGGCACCGTCCCAGTCGGCATGGGCGGCTCGATAGTCGGGCGGCATCTGTTTGGGATTTAGGTCCATCACCCCAATCGCTGGATCGATCGCGTGATAGATTTCGGAGAAGAATTTGAGCTGTCGCCCCATCATGTGCTCGGCATTCCAACGTGGTGTGTGAGTGCCATTGGACGGTTTGAAATTCATTTGTTCGACCGACAGCTTTGCAAACACTTCCTGAGATGCGGCGCATGATTTTTCCATCGCGGTGAACAAAGCGTCCATTTCGGTCGGCATGCTCCACGGTTGGTCGGACATCGCGATCACGTCGAGGGTGCGCGGCGAAGCGGACGAATGAACGACGGCGAGCGTGTTGTGTGGAATGCGGCGAGTTTGTTTTTTGCCAAGCATCGCTTCTGCAACTTCGCCAAATAAGTCGCTTTGGGAGTCGAAGCCAATTAGCACGACGGATGTGGGATCGACGTGATCGACAAGTCGCTTGACCTGGGCCGACGTCAACCGATCCACATCGCTTCCGCCAATCACCAGCGCGTCCGCCGCAAGGGCGGTCGGCAGAGTTTCCGCCCATTTGTGACCTAACGATTCACCGGAGACGATGACGATCCGAGTGCCCGATGCTTCGACACGAATCGCCTTGGCGTCGTGCGAATCGAGTGAGATGGTTTCGACGCTGATCGATTTGTCGGCTGCCTTTTCGAGTTCGGGGCTGATCGTCCATTTCGCGTCGGGCTCCACCTTTATTTGATGGCCCGAAAACGTCTCAAGGGTCAAAACTCCGTCAGGCCATTTTCGGATGGCCACGGGTTCACCAGTCGCGGCTTTTGCGTCTGACCAGGCAAGGGCAGGAATGAAGATGAGCAAGCAGAGCGTTCGAAACATGGATGAAACCTAAATCAGGGAGCAGAGGATGGAACAGGACCAGCAAATTGATGCGTGTGCATCTGGGGTTGCGTCAGCGACTGGATTGGCAATTCGCGCAAACGTACAGCTTCCGTCCGGCCAGATTGATCGTGGCAATCTTACCGCCACACTGCGGGCAAGTTGTTTTTCCGTAGATGCGAAAGCGATCTTTCCCTTCCACGTCTTTCAACGGACGCCCCACCTCTTTCGCAGTCACGCTGATGATCTTTCCGTAGCGTAAACCCGTTTTCATCATTTTCGAAAGCGATCGCCAAATCTGATCGAAAGCCTCCCGGGAGAGCTCTTCTCCGGGCGTCTCGGGGTCGATCCGCGTTTCGAATAGCACTTCGGCGCGAAAGATGTTGCCAACGCCTGCGACGATGGACTGATCAAGCAGTAATGCCCCGATCGGTTTGCGGCTCGACGCGACGCGTTTCCACACCTCGGACTTTTTTCCACCGGCTAAGGGATCGGGTCCGAGAGCGGCGATCAGTTCTCGCATTTCGGATTCGTCGATCACGGCGCACGTGGTCGGGCCGTTTAAATCGATTGACTGTTCATCGCCGATCATTCGCACGCGGACTTGCCCGACCGGCGGCGGAGGCGGACCTTCATGATGACGATATTTGCCGTAACGTCCGAGGTGAACGTGAATGATGCGTCCGCCTTCGAAGACGTAAAATATTCGCTTTCCTACAGCTTCGACGGACTCCAAAATTCGCCCGGAAACCTTCGTGGCATCCGCAGAAAATCGCCCCTGAGGACTGAGCACTTTCAGTTTTTGGCCGGCGAACATTTTCGTCTGCTGGCGAGCAATGAAGTGAGTCTTGTGGCCCTCGGGCATCGGAAGTCCTTGCTTTCAACTTTCACCATCCGAAAACTGCCGCTCGCTCCGGCTTGCTGGGCCCTGTTGAAGAACGGCGCCAAATTTGAGGTCTGTTGATTCCTGTGGTAGGTGAATTGTAGCGGCAAGTGATCTGCGTTAACTTTCTGCCATGAAAAAAGTCAGTCTCTACACCGACGGTGCATGCAGCGGGAACCCGGGCCCGGGGGGTTGGGCATTCATTCTGAGGTGTGACAAAACCGGCAAAGAACTGGAGCGGGCCGACGGCGAACCGGAATCAACCAACAACAAGATGGAATTGACTGCGGTGATCCGCGGCCTGGAAGTCTTGAAGGAACCGTGTGAGGTGACGTTGTACGCGGACAGCACTTACGTGTTGCAGGGGATGAAGTCTTGGATGGCGGGCTGGAAGTCGCGTGGCTGGAAGCGGAAAGAAGGCAATAAACTGGCGGAAGTCAAAAACGTTGACTTGTGGAAACAACTTGACAAGCTGATCCAAACCCACAAAATCATTTACGAACACGTCAAAGGGCACGCCGGCCACGTCGAGAATGAACGATGTGACGTGCTGGCGGTGGCGGCGTATCAACGCTACTTACCGAAGCGTTGACTTCGAGATCGACATGCCGGATGGATACTCATCTGCAACTGCATCCATCATGTCACGCAAAAAACAACTTAATCGCCGACCGTGATGCTTGCGACCAAGTTTTTGTCGACGGCCTGAGGAACGGTCAATCCGATCGATTGCATTCGATTGATCACGTGGTCCACCATCTGATGACGATCTTCCGCCAAGATCGCGACATGGTCCATCTGTTCGAAAAATTGACTGGAGACGTACGGATTGTTTTCTAATTCGGGAAACATGGCCGCGAACTGCCTCGCGTGATTGAAGTACTCGCCAACGCCACCGGTGTAGACGAAGTGGCATTGCACTTGGCGACTTGCCAATTGTTCCAATTCACGGACGGATTGTTCACGCGAAGGAAATTCTCGAATATCGGTTCCCGGTTGCAATGAGCCAAGCGTTCCGGTTCGGCCATTTGCCCCAAGTCCGAGCCACTTGAGCCACTTACTGGGTCGAATCACCCGCGGCAAAAGGTGACTTGAGAATCGATGCCACCAAAAGCCCTTAGTTCGATATCCGCAACCGTCAATCGCAACCACACCGACGATCCGATCATCGCAAAGTGCGGCATGAATCGAATCATCAGCGCCGCTGCAGAGTCCGAACAGGATGACTCGTCGACATGGCGAGTTGGCTAGAATCCACGTGATCGCTTGACCGATTTCATCGGCCGCTCGGTCGATCGAACGACCGCCCACGCCGATACCCAAGCTCTCGCCGATTCCCGAAAGATCGAATCGCATCGAGGGAATCCCGATCGACCCCAGCGCGTTGGCCAAGTCGACGTGCATGCGGAAGGGCCCGACATGGTGCAGCATTCCCGGCGTGACCATCACGACAGCGACATCCGATGTCGAATCGCACGACCCATGGTGCCAAACGCCGACCAGATGATCGTACGTCCCAAACACGACCGCTTGTTGAAGGGGTTGATTCATCAATGATTCTCCGATGCATCAAGTTGTGTCGAGATCGCCGAAAAACTTTCGGGAGAGGAGAAGGCGCTTTCGGTGTACCTCGCATCATTCCAGGCTGCGACGTCTCGAGTTTTAACCACGGTGTGACGCTCGCCGGTTTGCGTCGCCAGCCATCGGGCCGCGTCTGGCGAATCGTCCCAGCCATCGGTCAACACGATCGAGACGCGTTGGTCCATGAGGTCGATTGATGACAAATCGATTCGTCGCAAACTGCTGCGTTTGGCCTCACTCATGACTTGCCCATAGCATTGATCGATGACTCCCGCAGTGCGAATCCCATTGAAACGATTCAGCGACGTCAGTGCTCGGTGATGGAAGCTTTCCATCACGGCGAGATACTTCTCACCATCAACGACGGGATCCCAAAGCACCACGTGTTCGAACGTGTTCGGCGGCATGCCGGCTGCGACCGACGCTCCGATGCGATGTCCGATCACCGAAACGTTTTCGATTCCGGTGCGAGTCGAAAGAAACATCTTCGCGTCGAGCAAATTTTGACGCATCGTGTCGAGCGTCAAGCACTCGCAGTCGCCTTCGGAATTTCCCGTGGACGAATAGTCGAATCGCATGACTTCGTGGCCCGCCTTGCACAACTGAATGGCCAACTGTTGCAGATTGCGATGCCCGCGAGCGTACTCGTGTCCGATCGAATGGCAAAACACGATGGCCCGACCGCTGGCGTTATTTCGCGGTGTGTAGCGGACCGCATACAGGCGGTCGCATTCGCTGGTGAAATAGTCTGCGTCGATCATCGGCAAGTGCGCTCGCCGGTGCCGGATGCCTTGATCGTCATGGGGACAATCGCGACCACCGAGTTGATCGAGGTGTGCCGCGGTGGCCGCCACGGTCGGGTTTGCGAAGAAGTCACGGACGGGCAGTTCGATGTTTCGATCGACGGTCAAACGAGCGACCACCTGAGTGACCAAAAGCGAGCTGCCGCCGAGCAGAAAGAAGTCGTCGTGGATACCCAATCGTGGAACGTTCAACACGTCCTGCCACAACTCGACCAGATACCGTTCCAAATCGCTGCGGGGAGCGACATAGTCGTCCTCACGCGGGACGATGGCTTCGCACGGCGGTGGTAAACGGCGACGATCAATTTTCCCGTTGATTGTCTTGGGGAAGTGCTTCACAAAAATGTACCGCATTGGCACCATGTACTCGGGCAGCCGAAGCCTCAAAAACGCGGCGAGCTGGCACGCAAACTCCGGCCCGTCGTCTGTCTGATTTCCCGTGGCGATGTACGCGATTAGAAACTTCTTTCCGTCGACCTCGTCGAAATCGACCAAGGACTCAAGCACGCGTTCATATTCATTTGCGACCGCTTCAATCTCGGCCGGTTCAATGCGATAGGATCCGAGCTTGATCTGGTGATCCAAGCGGCCCCCGAAATCGATGTTGCCGTCGGGCAACCATCTGGCCACGTCGCCAGTTCGATAAAGTCGACGCGGCACACCATCGATGGTGGTATTGATGAATGCCGCGGCTGTCAAATCGGGTCGATTGTGATAACCCAAAGCGAGCGCCGGTCCGCCCAAGTAGAGTTGGCCCGTCTCGCCTGCACCGAGCACCTTGCGATCGGCGTCCAATACGTACGCCTGGTATCGTTTCATCGGCTTGCCGATCGGCATGTTGAGCGCATCAAAACCATCATCGGGAATGAAAACGGTCGCGCTGACGGTCGCTTCGGTCGGCCCGTAAGCGTTGCACCATCGAACCGGACGATCGCACAATTGTTGCCAACGTCGATAGTGCGCCACGGATACCTTTTCGCCCGTGACGATCATCAATCCGATGGATGCCGGCACGCGCTCGCCCGTCGCCACCATCAAGTCCACCCATTGGTGCCAATATGCGGTGGCCAGGTGAATGGCGGTGATGCCGAACCGATTAACGATCGACGACAATTCGTTACGCTCGCTTGATCGCTCGCGTGGCCGAATCACCACACATCCCCCCGTCAAGAGCGGTGGGAAAATCTCTTCAATCGCGATGTCAAAATTTAGCGTCGAGAACTGCAATGTACGATCGTCGCCGTCGATGGCGTAGCAATCGATATCGGCATAGCAGTAAGTGGCCAACGCCGAATGTTGGATCTCAACGCCCTTTGGCTTACCGGTCGATCCGGAGGTGTACATGATGTACGCCAAGTCGTCGGGGGAGATCGCGGGGTAATCCAGCGATTCCGTTTTTGACACGATAGTATTATCGATCGCAGCTTCGCATTGAATCCATCGGCAACCGGGTTCCCCATTGGCGACGACGCGATCACCGATCGAGGATTGATAGCGTGGATGTCCGATGATGGTGCGAATCGCCGCATCCTGCACCATGTAGGCGAGTCGGTCGATCGGATATTCGGGATCGAGCGGCACGAAAACGGCGCCGAGCTTCATCACGCCGATCATGGCGGCAATGGCTTCGGGCGACCGATCGACGCACATCCCGACGCACTCCTTGGCCTCGACGCCCGAGTCACGCAGTCGCATTGCAATCGTATCGGACATCGCATCGAGTTGGCGGTACGTCCATTGACCGTCCTCCGAAATGATCGCGATTCGATCCGGCGTTTCGATCCTTTGACGCATCCAAAGCGATGGAAGCGCAATCAGTTCTTCGTCAACGACTGAGCCGTCGCACCGATCCGGTTGAAACATCATTTCCCTATCGGTCCCGAGGAGTAGGCCGATGGGTAGGTTGGAAGCATGGCCGTGATCGGTGCGGGCACCGCGGCGGGCAGCATGGTGATCCTTTCGTCGGCCAAAATGGAATCGAGCGCCGCTTCCAAAATCTGTAACCCTTCTAACAAAAGCGGTACTTCAATCGTGAGCGCTGGCATTAACTTTAACACTTGATCTTGCGCTCCGGACGCTTCAATCATCAAGCCGTTTTCAAAGCAAGTGCGGATCACCTCGCTCGCGATCTCGCCACATCGGACGTCGAGCCCCCAGATCAATCCGCGTCCTCGGCATCCGAATCCATGACTGCGGTGTCGCTCGCAAACCTTTCCAAGCCAGGCCTGGATCAATTCGCTACGAGTTTGTATCTGCGATTCAAATGTCGGATCGGCCCAATGCTGGAGTACCGCGTTGGCGGCCACGAACGCGAGGTTGTTGCCGCGAAAGGTGCCGGTGTGCTCGCCCGGTTGCCAGGCGTCCCGATCGCGACGAATCAACAGCAACGACAACGGCAATCCGCCACCAATCGATTTGGACAGACACACCATGTCCGGCGTGATGCCCGATCGTTCAAAACTAAAAAACTTACCGGTGCGGCCGTTTCCGACCTGGATATCGTCAACGATGAGCAGGATGTCGTGGCGACAACAAATCTCCGCAATCCGCTGTAGCCAACCGTCGCTGGCGACATTGATTCCGCCTTCGCCCTGAATCGTTTCGAGGATGACGGCGGCCGGCACCGGCAATCCGCTGCTGGTGTCGTCGAGCATTTTTGCCAAAATCGCGGACGTATCGACCACCCCGAAATCATTTAAGTAACCATCAAATGGCAGATGGGTAACATTGTTTCGGGCCCCATAGAACTCGTTGTGAAAGTAGCGGTTTCCGGTCAACGCGAGCGAACCCAACGAGTGTCCGTGATAGGCGTTGGTGAATGCCACGACATGTGAACGACGAGTCTGTTTACGGGCCAACTTCACCGCGGCCTCGACGGCGTTGGTGCCCGTGGGACCCGTGAACTGAACGACGTAATCGAGTCCTCTCGGTTTCAGTATCAACCGTTCCAACGTTTCCAAAAATTCGACCTTGGCCGTCGTGACGGTGTCAAGGGAATGTTGCACCCCATTGCGTGAGATGTAATCCAGCAACGCCTGTTTTGCTCCGGCATGGTTGTGTCCATAGTTGAGTGTGCCGGCGCCACAAAAGAAGTCGACAAATCGCCGGCCCAACGAATCGAACAGTTCGGAACCCACCGCGGTATCAAAAACGGCGGGGAATAAACGAGAATACCCGCGGACGTTCGATTCAATATGCTCAATCGGATTGGACATCAAAGACCCTTGTAAATCACATTCGACATTGAGCATGATGTTTTCGTCTCGCATGCTCCTCTTGAAGTTAGATTTCTTTGGGTGCCAATCAAACAGAACGGGGGGAACGCCGACGAAGTCCTCGGGATCACCGTCTAGCGTGACGATTGTCGCGGTCGCAGCGGTTGAGAACTGGGACCGATCGAAAAGATATGGAGACCTCGCCGCAAGGATCGGTCAAACCGTTAAGCGATCAGTCATCATCGCGACCCAGCAACCGCCGGGTCGCGGCGGTCACATCGTGTTGTCGCATCAACGATTCGCCTACCAAAACGGCCTTGACTCCTCCGCGACCCAATCTCAACACATCGTCATGCGTCGCGATGCCGCTCTCACCCACCAGCAGTCGATCACTCGGGATCGACGGACGAAGATCGAGAGTGTGGGAAAGCGACGTCTTAAAAGTTTTCAGGTCGCGATTGTTCACGCCCACCAAACGGGTCCCGGTAGCCAACACCGCATCCAAATTCGACGGTTCGTAAAGCTCGATCAACGTTTGCATCCCAAGCTCCGTCGCATCATCATGCAACCGTTTCAGCTCCGCCGGTGTCAAACATTCTGCGATCAACAGCACACAATCCGCGCCGACGACCCTTGCCTGCAGCAATTGATAACGATCGACGATAAAATCTTTTCTCAGCAGCGGCAGATCGACGGCCGCGCGGACCTCTTTGAGATACTCGAGCGACCCCTGAAAAAACGGGCCATCGGTCAGCACGCTGATGCACGCGGCACCGCCGGCTTGATAACTCTTGGCCAAGCTCGCCGGATCGAAATCAGCACGGATCAGCCCCGCCGATGGACTGGCTTTCTTGATTTCGGCAATCAGTTGAACATCATCGCCGGCGGCGAGTGCGGCATGAAAATCGCGACACGACGGCAAATCCGACAACATCGACTCGAGCTCCGACGCGGGGATGGCGTCGCGATCGGCTTGGATCGTGATCCGCGTTTGATCGATGATGTCGTCGAGAATGGTCATCGTTAAGCTTGAGCTGAAAAAAGTGTCCGACCCCTTTTGTGCGAAGCATCCGAAGGGCCGGTTCCCGGCAAAAGGGGTCGGACACCTTTTTCGCTCGCGGATCGTTAGTGTTTGAAGTGTCGGCGTCCGGTCAACACCAATGGCAAATTATATTTGTTACAAGCTTCGATGACTTCGTCGTCTCGGCGTGACCCGCCGGGTTGGATCACGGCGACGATGCCGGCTTCGGCCGCCGCTTCGATGGAATCGGGGAAGGGGAAGAACGCATCCGACGCGAGCACCGAACCGCGAGCCCGGTCGCCGGCCTTATCGATCGCGATCTCCACGCTGTCCACGCGACTCATCTGGCCCGCTCCCACGCCGACGAGCGAGGTGTCTTTTGCCAGCACGATCGCGTTACTCTTGACGTGCCGTACCAACTCCCATGCGAATGAAACGTCGTCCCACAATTCGTCGACCACTTTGGTCTCGGTCGCCGTTTTCCACTGCAACATCGAACTGGTCATTCGGTCAGCATCCTGGATCAAGACACCGCCGCTAATGAATCGTCGTTGAATCGGCGAGGGCGGCATGTCCAAACGGCCGACCTGCATCAGCCGAACGTTGTCGCGCCATTTTGGTTTGCTGGTCAACAACCCGACCGCTTCGGCTTCGAAGTCCGGTGCCACGATGGCTTCAATGAACAGCCCCGGCTCGCACAACAGTTCGGCGGTTTCTTTGTCGACCGTGCGATTGAAACCGAGCACGCTGCCGAAAGCACTGAGTGGATCGCCGGCGAGCACTTTGCGGCAAGCACGGGCTAACTTCATATCGGTGGACGCACCACAGGGATTGTTGTGCTTGACGACCGACACGGCGGGTCCGCCAAAGCCGCGGACGATCTCCAAAGCGGAATCGAGGTCCAACAAGTTGTTGTACGACAATTCTTTTCCGCTGATTTGACGAGCGGAAACTAAATTGGCGCTGCGAACGGTCGGATCGACATACAGGGCGGCGCGTTGATGCGGGTTCTCGCCGTAGCGAAGTTGAGTTTTGCGACGTAGCGTGACATTCAATGTGGATGGAAATTCGCCACCGACCGGATCTCCACGCATGAAGTCGGCGATCGCGCGATCGTAACCGGCGGTGTGTTCAAACGCATCGGCGGCGAGTTGGTTCCTCAACGCCCGCGTCGTGCCACCGACGTCATTCAATTGGGCTAACAATTCGCCATACTGTTCGGGGCTCGTCGCGACGGCGACGTCGTTGTGGTTCTTGGCGGCAGCCCGCACCAAACTGGGGCCACCGATGTCGATCTGTTCCACGCATTCCTCGCGGCTGGCACCCGGACGGCTCGCCGTGGCGGCGAACGGGTACAGATTCACGACCACCAAGTCGAACGGGATGATGTCGTGCTCGTCGATCGCGTCCATGTGGTCGTCGCGATCGCGGATCGCCAAAATGCCGCCGAAAATCTTGGGGTGCAGCGTCTTGACGCGGCCGTCGAGCATCTCGGGGAAACCCGTGTACTCGGCGACGTCATGGACGTCGATGCCGGACTGCACCAAATGCTGGCGGGTGCCACCGGTGCTGTAGATCTCGACGCCGGCACGCTGCAATCCGGCAGCCAAGTCGGACAAACCGAGCTTGTCACTGACGCTGATCAAGGCGGTGCGGACGGGAACGACGTCAGAGGCGGTCATGGCGATCCGAAAGGGTCAAACGCGGAGAAAACTTGATTCTTTAGGCGCCCATGTGTACTCGCCGAATGCCTCAAACGTCAACGGGGCGACGGGGCAAACGGACGGCAATCCCGGCTTCCCGCATCGCCTGTTTCGTCTCCGCGATCGTGTATTGTCCGAAGTGAAAGATGCTAGCCGCGAGTGCCGCATCGGCTTTCCCGTCCCGAATCGCCTCGACCATGTGCTGGGGCGAACCCGCACCGCCGCTGGCCACGACCGGGATCGATACCGCCTCGCTGACGGCCGAAGTGATCTCAATGTCATACCCGTCACGAGTTCCATCGGCATCCATGCAAGTCAACACGATCTCGCCGGCTCCGAGCCGTTCGATCTCTTGCACCACTCGACGGCCATCAAACCCGTCGGTTTGCGTCCGCCGTTGATATGAACCTCCCAAACCTCTTTGCCGTCTCGAATGATCCGCTTGGGGTCGATGTTCACGACGATGCATTGGCTACCAAACCGATCCGCCGCGCGGCGAACGAAATTTGGATCGGTGCAAGCGGCGGAATTGATCGAAACCTTATCGCACCCGGCCGATAACAGGGCCCGCACATCCTCGACGGTTCGCACACCGCCGCCGACGGTCAACGGCATGAAGACTTGCTCGGCCGTTCGTCGAACGACATCCAGGATGATTTCACGTTCTTCGTGGCTGGCCGTGATGTCCAAGAATACCAACTCGTCGGCGCCTTCGGCCTCGTATCTTCGAGCGACTTCGACCGGATCGCCGGCGTCGCGGAGGTTGACGAAATTGGTTCCTTTGACAACACGTCCCTCAAAAACGTCCAAGCATGGAATCACACGAGCAGCAAGCATGGTCATCGTTCTCGAGTTGCGAAATCAAATTCGAAGCCGTCCAGCTAAAGCAGCTCGACGGAAGAAAGTTGATTAAAGTTAGCGGCTTTTTCCATTGCTCAACAGCTCCCAAACTCATCCGACCCACTCATGGTCCGACCACGTTCAAGGTTTGGCCGTTTCGGAATCGATGCGGTCGGCTGCGTTGACGAGCGGCAGCCTTTTCGACTTGGCCCAATTGGTCATAGGTGTAAGCTAAATTTCGCATGGCGGGTACGTTGCTCGGATCGAGCTCCAGAACACGTTCAAAGCTATCCCGCGCGGCGGAAAGTCGATTTTGATTGACGTAAGCGATCCCCAAGTTCAACCGGGCACTGACATGACTCGGTGATTGATCGAGAATGATGTTGAGCTCGGTGGCGGCGGACGCGAACGACGAGCGCTGCAGATAGAGCCGTGCCAAATTGAGGCGGATTTCGGTCTCGTTCGGGTCGAGCCCGAGACACGTCCGGTAGTGCTCGATCGCCGCCTCAATGTTTCCTTGCACGGCCTCGAGCGTCCCCAAGTTCCCATAGGCCGAAGCGAGCTTTGGATTGCTGGCCAGCGATCGCTCGATCATTTCCCGCGATTCGTCGATTCGACCGGTCATGCCGTACACCGCCGCCAGATTATTGAGAGCTTTGGCATCTTGGGGACTAATCCGCACCGCGTCTTCATACAATCGCTGGGCACCAACAAGATCGCCTTGGCCCTCACGCGCCTTCCCCAGATTGCTGACCGAGTCCGCAAAAGCAGGTTTCAGTCTTATCGATTCGACCAAATGCGACTCAGCTTCGACGAAGTCGCCACGCCGATTCAACAGGGCACCTAAATTGTTGTGCGCCATCCAACTGGAAGGATTTCGTGCGATTGTGTCACGCCATAATGTCTCCAAATCGTTGTAAATTTGCGACTGCGTCCACGTTAAAAACGCCAACATGATCGCCATTCCCAAACCCAACCCTGACGCGACGCGGCGACCGATCGGGACCGCGACCAAGACTTCAGCGGCCAACACGATCAATCCGATGCTTGCCAAATACTGGAAGTGGTCGGCGACAAACGAGAATCGCATCGGGTAAACGTCAAAGAATCCCAACGCGGGAAATAACGTTCCGCAGAAAAAACAAATCGCTGCGACGGGGCCGCGACCGATTCGAGCACGAAGAAAGAACAATGCAAGAATGGTAGCGAGCACGAAAAGCGGAAATAGGTACTGCCAAAATGCACCGACGTCGATATCCCAACGGGGATACGTGAATACCAAATTGAACGGCAAAAACAACTTGCCGGCGTAAAAACAGATCACGCGTCCGGCAATCAAGATTCGTTCCATCCACGTCAATTGCCAATCGATGCCCTCGGCGCCGACTTGATACTTTTCCAACCAAACCGTCAATAAACCGAAGCCGATACCGACGGCGAACATCGGAAATAATTCAATCAATCGACGTCGTGTGATCGTCCCAATCTTCCACCAAATCACCACCAACAATGCCGCGGGCAACGTCGAGGTTACCGTCTTGCTTAGTAACGCCGCAATGAACAAACCGAGTGACAACACGTACCACCACGCCGTCGGTCTCTCCGCCTCGCTCGCATCAATCGGGGATGCTTCGCTTTGAAACAGTCGGGCAAAGCGAAGGTAGGCGAACGCGGAGCCCAAATAAAACAGGCCCGACAAGACGTTCTTCCGCTCGGTGATCCACGCAACCGATTCGACGTGGACCGGATGGATCGCAAAAATCAAACCGACGAGCCAGGCCGCACGGAGGTTCAAACGTCGGCATATCTGCCAAAGCAGTAGCGAATTAAGTAGATGAATCAACACATTGACGATGTGGTAACCCGGGGCCCACAAACCCCAAGTTTGATACTCCAACCAAAATGTCGAATGCACAAACGGATAATACTGGGGTGTCGCGCCGAAGTCCGTCCAAATCCGCACGAGGCCGGGCACGTCGCGGAGTGTCTCATTGTTGATGACGTAGTCGTCATCATCCCAAATGAACCCGCCACGCATCGCGGGAACATAGGCCACCATGGTCAGAGCAACCAATCCCACGGAAAACCAAAGCGATTGTCGTGGAGAAAGTTGCATGTCGAAACTCGTAGATGAACAAATCGCCAACGAACACGCTAATTCTCATTCAAGCCGCGAATCGTTGCAAGTCATCGCGTTGGCGCTAAAGCGATGGGTCGAATGCCAGCAGTCGTCGAGAAGCTTCGCCAGTTCGAATCCAACAACCGACCGGCGGAGCGGTCGGACGACACTAGTTCAGTTCGATCGTTCAAGAAAGACCGACCGGCGGAGCGGTCGGACGACAATCAGTTCAAGTGAAAGACCGACCGGCGGAGCGGTCGGACGACAATAAAACCGCACGACGCCAAGCATTAGTGACTCAGTTCTTGGTTAAATCAGCCGCAAAACACCCCCAAACAACGGGAGCCGGCACTCGCCGGCTATTGTGATGAACGCCTAACGCCTAACGCCTAACACCTAACACCTAACACCTAACACCTAACACCCAACACCTAACACCCAACACCTAACACCTAACACCCAACACCCAACACCCAACACCTACTCAAACATCCAGGTTGCGGACATCGAGGGCGTGGGCTTCAATGAACTCGCGGCGAGGTTCAACTTTGTCGCCCATCAGCAATCGAAACATTTCATCAGCGGCACCGGCGTCGGTCAAGTTGACTTTCAACAGCGTTCGATTGGCCGGGTCAAGGGTGGTTTCACGAAGCTCTTCGGCATTCATTTCGCCCAGTCCTTTAAAGCGAGTCAGTTGCAGTCCTTTCTCACCGGCCGACCGGACTTCGGGCAACAGTCCTCGCAAATCTTCGAGTGGTCGACGAATGTCTTCGCCCCGCACCAATTCAAATCTAGCACTGGTTGAACCCGTCCGCTCGATCGGAATTAAATCGTCGACACTAAACCCCAGGATCTGCAAATCCTTTAACCCGCTGTTGATGGTCCGAACCTCGTGCAATTCGGAAAGGTGGGCCAGATTGTCCGGGGGTATCTTGAGAGTTTCTTCCGACGCGGTGACCACGGTGTCGGCGGTGATCTCTTGTTCTTCCTCATCATCCTCGACTTCGATGTCGAGCGTCAGATTTCGCTGGTTCAAAAACTCTTCGACGGCGTCCTGGGTCATGAACCAATGCTCTTCGTTTCCATGCGTCACCAACAGCGACGGCAGTTTTTCGACGACCGGGTCGTATCGCATCGCGTGGCTTCGCAAACTGATTCCACGTTGTTCGAGTGCAACCACCGCATCTTCCATCGCGGCGAGAGCGGTACACAATGCACGCATCTGGTCGCCCTCGACACGGCGACCGTCTTCCGCCTCGAAAATTGTGTCGTTCAAGCCCCGCTCGAGCAGCCTGGTCTTCATTTCACTATCGGTTTGGACATAGTACCGCTGTTTCCCGTGCTGGACGCGGAACAACGGTGGCTGGGCGACGTAGACGTGGCCGCGAGCTACCAATTCGTACATCTGGCGATAAAAGAAACACAACAGCAACGTTCGAATGTGGCTGCCGTCGACGTCCGCGTCGGTCATGATCACAATTTTGTCATAACGACGTTTTGTCAAATCTTGATCGGCACCGATGCCGGTCCCGATCGCTTGGATCATGGATTGGACTTCGGTGTTCTCGAGCACCTTGGCTTCGCGTGACTTGTAAGCATTGATGATCTTCCCACGAAGCGGCAAAATTGCTTGATATTCTCGCATCCGCCCACCTTCGGCGGATCCACCGGCCGAATCACCTTCGACGAGGTACAGCTCGCATTCGTCGCGATTCTTGCTGATGCAGTCGCGAAGTTTTCCCGGCAGTCCGCCGCCGGAGAGGGCATCCTTTCGCTTACGCAACAAGTCTTTTGCCTTGCGAGCCGCTTCACGTGCTTCAGCCGCCAACATGCCTTTGCGTACGATCGTGACGGCGACTCGCGGATTCTCTTCCATGTATTTGGACAACTGCTCGCCGACCGCACCGCTGATGATGCCATCGACATAACTATTACCAAGTTTTGTCTTGGTTTGACCTTCGAATTGAGGTTCGGGAACACGGACGCTGATGACGGCCGTGATCCCCTCGCGAAAATCGTCACCCGCGGGCGCCACGCCTTTGAACAGATTTTCTTTCTTGCCGTAGTTATTAAGCGTTCGCGTCAAACCGCCGCGGAATCCGGACTCGTGTGTCCCACCTTCGGTGGTGTGAATATTGTTGACATAGGATTGGACATTTTCCGTGTACTCGGTCGTGTATTGCAACGCGATGTCGTACTGGACGCCTTCTTTTTCGCCGACGATGCGGATCACGTCCGCGTGAACCGGGTCGCTGGCGCGGTTGAGGTGCTCGACGAATTCAACAATGCCACGCTCGTATTTGAAATCTCCACCCTCGCCGTTGCGTTCATCCAAATACTTGATGTGAACGCCCGAGTTCAAAAAGGCCAGTTCTTGCAGACGCTTGTACAGCGTGTCATAGCTGTACTTGGTGACGCTAAAGATTTGCGAATCGGCTTTGAAGGTAACCCGCGTGCCGGTCTTCTTGGTGACGCGGCCCTTGGTGACCGCGGTGGTCGGAACGCCCCGTTCGTACTCTTGGGTCCACGTGAAGCCTTCCCGACTGACCTCGACATTGGCCCACTGACTCAAAAAATTGACGACCGTGACCCCGACGCCGTGCAAGCCACCGGAAGTTTGATAGGCACCTTTTTTAAACTTGCCGCCGAACTTCAGCACGGTCATCACGCCCTCGAGCGTGGTGACTTCGCGATCGAGTTCTTCGGACAATTGGTCGTGCCGATCGATCGGGATTCCGCGTCCGTCGTCTTCGACGGTGACGCTGCCGTCGGTATGGACGACGACCGATACCGACCTGGCAAAGCCAGCCATGGCTTCGTCGATCGAGTTGTCGACAACCTCGTACACCAAGTGGTGCAGCCCACGTGCACTGGCGTCGCCGATGTACATGCTGGGCCGCTCGCGGACGTGCTCGAGGTCCGA
Source organism: Pirellulaceae bacterium (assembly GCA_963781095.1). Lineage (GTDB taxonomy): Bacteria > Planctomycetota > Planctomycetia > Pirellulales > Pirellulaceae > Rubripirellula. The sequence goes on along the minus strand of CAWAEA010000006.1, from coordinate 141,382 downwards.
GAGGTGTTGAAGATCTTTGCCCTCGTATTCCTTGTTGGCAGCCGGAATCGATGACGCCTGCGTGACCGATACCGAGCCTTGGAGAGTCGGCTTGTCAACCGCGTCGGAGGATGCCGAATTCGGTTCGACCGCGGGCCGATTTTCGTCCGGAGTGCTTTCGTCCGATTGATCTGCGAGAGGAGCGTCGCTCATGAAAGCCTGCAAAAAGACAAAGAGGAGGGGCATGGGCACACCGAGGTGCGAACCGCTAGATCATAGCGTTTTTCTCCCTTTACCGCAGTGGGGCACGCCCGTCTGGGTCGCGCCCCGCCGGTTTTTCTTGGCTCCTAAACCTCGAACGAGTGTCCATCCTCTTTGTAAACCACCTTGTAAAGATCGGTCTTGCGATCGTTCCAGTTCTGGACGGAACCTTGCTCGCGGTGACGGCGGAGTTGCTCGCAATCGACGTCGTGAATGATCAACGTTTCGACATTGGGATTGCACTCTGCGGCGATCGCATCACGCGCAAACTCGGCATCGGCTGGAGTAAAGATCCCAGATTGTGCATAGTGAATGTCCGAATTCTCGACGAAGGGCAGGTTCCCCGTGCAGCCCGAGATCGCAACGTAAAGGTGATTCTCGATGCACCGCGCTTGAGCACAATGACGAACCCGCAAGTAACCGTGCCGCGTATCGGTATTGAACGGAACGAAGATGATTTGAGCACCCTTTTGGGTTGCGATTCGGGTGAGCTCGGGAAACTCGATGTCATAACAAATTTGGATCGCGACTTTGCCGCAATCGGTGTCAAACACCTCGACCTTTTCACCGGCATTCACACCCCACCACTTTCGTTCACTCGGTGTGATGTGGATCTTGTACTGTTTGCCAATGGACCCATCGCGTTGGAAAAGGTAGGCGACGTTGTAAAGCGTGTCGTTCTCGATGACGAATTGCGAACCACCGATGACGTTGATGTCATACTTGACGGCCATCTCGGTAAAAATGTCCAAGTATTGCGGTGTGAACTCCGCTAATTGCCGTGCGGCTTGTCCAGGACGCGAAGCATCGACGCCTGGCAGCGAGAGCAACTGGGTCGTGAACAACTCGGGAAACAGCACAAAGTCGCTCTTGTAGTCCGACGCGGTGTCGATGAAAAACTCGCACTGCTGAGCAAATTCTTCAAACGTTTTGATCGTCCGCAGCTCGTACTGGACCACGCAAACCCGGACCGGTTCGATGACGTGATGAAAACGCCGTTTGGCACCCGGGACGTGCTCCAGATTGTTCCAAACCGCGTGGGTCGCATAGCCGCACGACTCGCCGTCGGAGGGCAGATAGTTTGGCGTCAAACCACGGACGATAAATCCGTTGGCCAGCTGGGCCGTCAAAACCGGGTCGTAGATGTTCCTCTCCAAAACATTGTCGATGTACTCACGAGCCGACATCTTGTCGGAGTGATGATGGTAGTTCGGGATTCGACCGCCAATGATGATCTGGGACAAGTTTTTGCGGCGGCAAAGGTCTTTTCTCGCGTCGTACATTCGACGCGACAATTTCATGCCACGGAACTCCGGATCCACCATGATTTCGATCCCGTAGAGCGTGTCGCCTTTGGGCTTGTGATTGCGGATAAATCCCGAATCGGAAACGGCTTTCCAATTGTGCCACTCCATGCCCTCGTCGTACTCAAGAATCAAGCTTGATGACGAGGCGACGAGCTTGCCATCGATCTCGACGCAAATTTGGCCTTCGGGGAAATGTTCCAGCTGACTTTCAACCTGATCGCGTCCCCAGTTGTCCATTCCAGGAAAGCACTTTTGAGCCAGGATGAGCAGCTCGTCAAAGTCGTCAATGGTCAGAGGCCGGACGACCGTTTTCCATTCAAACTTGGTCAGATCGAGCGGTTCCACAAGGTATTCCTAGTCAGGCGTGAAGGCAAAAGGTCGGCCGACACGAATTCGCCGCGGCCGGGGTTAGCATCAATGCTAAGGGGGATCGATTGTTTTGGGCAACCCACGTGAACCGGAAATGCCTGACCGATCTCCGCACCGCCCTTTCCGTTTCCCGGTCGACGCCGCCAACCAAACGCAAGGAAATTGGGGGCACGTGGTACGATTGATTCGTTGAGCGTTACGATTGTTGCGTCTGCGCAACGGCTTGCTCGACGATATCTGCAATCTCTCACGCAAGAAATTTTAATGAAGTTAGGCATCCTTTCCACTGCCCCCAAGTGCTACAGCACCCGCCGTTTGGTTGCCGCCGCACGCGATCGCGGACATGTCGTATCGGTCATCAACACGCTGAAGTGTTCGATCGATCTGCAGTCCGGCAAACCGGATATCTATTACCGCGGCAAGCCGCTCAAAGGCTACGACGCGGTCGTACCTCGGATCGGCGCCAGCATCACCTATTTCGGTACCGCGGTGGTGAGGCAACTCGAACAAATGAATGTTTTTGTCACCAACACGTCGGCGGGGATCGCCAACAGCCGCGACAAGCTTCGCAGCATGCAGATTCTGAGCCGTCACCACATCGGTATGCCGCAAACCACCTTTGTTCGTGATCGCAGCGATGTGATTCCGTCGATCGAGCGAATCGGCGGTGCGCCAGTCATCATCAAACTGCTCGAAGGCACGCAGGGCGTTGGCGTCATCCTCGCCGAGTCGATCCGAATCGCCGAAGCCATCATCGAGACGTTGCAGACCGCGAAACAGAACGTTCTGGTCCAAGGATTTGTCGCCGAAAGCAAAGGCCGCGATGTCCGTGCCTTCGTGATCGGCGATCGAGTCATCGGTGCCATGAGACGAGTGGCACAAGGTGACGAATTTCGCAGCAATGTCCACCGCGGCGGGCGAGTCGAGGCAATCGAACTGGACGACCAGTATCGCGAAACGGCAATCCGGGCGGCTCAAATCATGGGACTGCAAGTCGCGGGCGTGGACATGTTAGAGGGCAATGACGGACCGCAAGTGATGGAAGTCAACAGCTCGCCCGGATTGGAAGGGATCGAACACGCCACCCAGACCGACATCGCGGGTGCCATCGTCGACTACTGTGCCGCCTTCATCGATTTTCCCGAAATGGATATCCGCCAACGCTTGACCGTCAGCCGTGGTTACGGAGTATGCGAGCTGCACATTCCCGAAGGCTCACACTTTGTCGGAACGTCGATCGCCAATGCCGCGTTCACCGAAAAAGACATCAACGTTCTGACACTCTACCGGGGCACCACCGTGATCCCCAACCCTAAGCACTCGCGAGTTCTCGAACCGGGTGACCGATTGTTGTGCTTCGGCAAACAGGAAGCGATGAAGGCGATGATTCCGCCCAAAACTCGTAAACAGCGTGCCCCCAAGGTCAAGTCGTTTGATACTTCCACCATGACGAACACGCCGTCCTAGAAACGGATACTCATGCCACACGGCGGCTGTACACCCACCATTCAGTCGCCAGGATTGCCAGCACGCCCATCAACGCCCATCGCCAGTACTCGCGGCGTTGCTCAATGCCGGAAGTCTCCGCCTCGATCGCTTCGTAACCCAGTTCGACGCTGGGTGCCACCTTCAAATCACTCTCGCCCCGATCAAATAAGTTGATCGCGAACGAATCGGCCAAACGGTCGCCGTCTTCGATACGATAGTTGCCGGGCGTTTCGGTTCCGACAATCTCAATCAAACCCGTCGGACCAGCCTCCAAAATCCTCGTCGTCGTATCGCCAACCCTTCTTAACTTCGGCTCGGTGATCGCGTTTTCCAGACGGACACGGATCGTCTCACCTGGACGATACGAAGGCGATCCCGTGGCTTCGGCCGCCCCAGCCAAGTAACGCAGCACATTCAATAGGAAGACCGGCCACGATCGCTCGGCGTACCAGTTCGTATTGGTTTGGGTCAGCCCCTCATTGTCGGTCGAAATGATCTCGAACCCTAACACCATGTCTTGGTAACCGTCGCGTGGCGCAAGCACCAATGCCGGTCCCGCATCGGCCGCGACCAACTCCGTCGAACCCGGAGGACCGATCACGCTGCGACCTTCAAAAATCAACAACGAAAATAATTCGAGAAAACGCATCATCGGTTGAGTTCGGTCAATGTCCACCAATGACAGCGGCGCCGGATCGGTTCCCCATTTCCAACCCATCAACGGATCGTCACCGGTGGATGGCGGAAGCGACCCGATGAAAAAGGTGTTCGTCGTTGGCATCGTCTGGGGCGCACACCGGTCAAAAATGATCAAATCATCGGTGCCGGTTTCCGATCGCGTCTTCCAGGCATCGGTTTCCAAATACGATGGCAATACGAACTCGGCCACGCAAATTTTGGACGCCTTCTCGGTTTCGAGACCCAATTCGAGCGGACGATTGCCCGGCGTGATCACCAACACATTCACGTTGCGCAGCGGCGAAAGGCCAGCGTACGCGACGTTATCCAACGCCAGATCATCGTCGACATCCAATGCCAATCTTAACGCGACGCCTTCGTCGTCGTCGATCGTAAACGACAGCCCCGTTTGTTCTTCCGGCGCAAGCGAAACCGATGCCGCATCCAGAAACTGTTCTTTGTTGTCTGCCGAAACCGACGTCAACGTGGCGGTCGCCTCGATCGGTTCATCACCAAGATTGATCACGGTGGCAAAGGCCTGCACCTGAGATGGTTGTTCGATGTTGCGTTCGGCCGAAAAGGCAGTGACGGCCAGATTTTTATGCTCCTTCCCGCCGACCGAAATGTATTGCGGGATCAAGTTGCCGAGGTTGAACTCCGTCACAGGCTGAAAACCGCCGTCGGTAAAAATCAACAAGTCGGCGGGCATCGCGTCGGCGACCTGCAAGTCGTTCAAGTTCCCCACTTCGCTGCTGCGACGCGGATTGGCCAAACCATCCGCGGCCTTCAATGCACCGAGAATGTCAGTCGGATGGTTCGTCACTTCGACCCGCCCCAACGCTTCTCGCAATCGTCGGCGATCCGATGTGAAAGATTGCACCGTGTCCGGCCGATCACTAAATGTGACCAACATCGCCGTTTCCGTGTCGGTCATCGCTTCGATTCGTGTCCGAATTTGTTCACGAGCCGATTCGAATCGAGTGATGCCGCCGGCAACATCCCGCGACTGCATGCTGGCGGACGTGTCGAGCAAAAACACCATTCGTCCCTGAGACGCGGACTCCCCGCGAATTCCTGGCCGAAACAATGCGAGCGCCGCCAATGTGATCGCCAACAATTGAAGAAACAACAGCAGGCTGCGCCGGAGCCGTTGCATCAGAGAGTTGACGTGCAAATCTTCGATCGTGCGAGACCACAAATAGGTGCTCGGGACTTCGACCGGTTCGCGCCGAAGCTTCAAAAAATACAACAGCACGATGCCGATGGGGACGGCCGAGAACAAGGCCCACTGCCAAGGCGAGAGCGCCGAAATCCAACTCATCGCACGACTCCACGTTCTCGCAAGTATCGCGTCACGATGGTCTCCACCGGCACGTCGGTTCGTACAGGGATGTAGACGATGCTGCGGCGACTGCAAAACTGTTTCGCATCACCAATGAATGATTTGACGGTGTCTTTGTACTTGTCAATGACGTATTGATTGATCGTAATTTCGGCGGCATCACCGTCTTCAACGTCAATCAGTTTGCGATCGCCCCGCAAAGGCGGATCGATTTCCTCGGGTGAAAGAATGTGCATCACAAAAACGTCCATCCGGCGTCCGACCAGCATCCTCAGCGCCGACTCATAGCCGCTCTTGTCCATCAAATCGGTCAACAGCACGCAGACGCCGGTTCCCGCGGTCCGCAACGAGAAATCTTTGATCCCATCGTGCAGCGAGACGTTGTGTCCGGCGTCGAGCGAATCGAGATAGTTCAGCATCTTCCACAAACTGGCGCGACCGCGAAGCACCGGTGCGCGTCGGCCTTCGGGCCCGATCGCCGAGACGCTGACGCGGTCGGCCCGACACATGCCCACGTATCCCAACGCCGCCGCCAACTGTTTCGCAACATGCAGTTTCGTCGGGTCGCCAAAATTCATCGATTCGCTGGCGTCAATCAGGGCAAAGAAGTGCAAGTCTTCTTCTTCCAAGAACAATTTAAGAAACAACTGGTCCAACCGAGCGTAAAGATTCCAATCGATCAACCGAAGATCGTCGCCAGCGACGTAGTTTCGAAAGTCGGCGAACTCGACGCTCTGCCCTTTTCGTTTGCTCCGACGCTCGCCTTTCATTCGGCCGCGGAATACCTTTCGAGACACCAACTCCATGCGTTCAAGACGCCCCAAAAGCTCGGGGCTGAGCAGCGTCGATGGAGAAGCGGTCGATGGAGAAGCGATTTTTGCCATGAGCCGATCGCGGTGAGACCACGGTTAGGAATAGCGGAAGTGCCGGGCCCGAGCCGGGATTGACGGACGAACAATATCGTACCCGATTTAGGCTAGCGCCAATCCTGCGGCAATCGCTCGTCGGTCGGCAACATCCGACCCGGTGGACGGATCCCATTTCCCATACGTCCGGTCAAGGTATCGCCCAGGTCGTCACGAGCCCTCTCCGCCGCGGCTTGCAACGCGATGACCTCCTCGGGGAATTTGTCGATCACGTTCGTCGTCTCCGACAAGTCATGGTCCAAGTCGTAAAGCGCAGAGCTCCGCTTTGACATTCGTGTACGGGACCGGACGCCCATCCGTGCCGCCCGGCCGATCTCCGAGCGTTCGGTAAGTGTGCGGGAAGACCAGTTTGAACCGCTCGCTGCGGATCGTTTGAAGCTGGCCATTTCCGTAGTAGCCATAAAAAGCGTCGTGAGGCGACTCAGCCTTTTCATCGCCAAACATCAATCCACGAATGTCCTTACCGTCAATCTTTTGGTCGGGCAATTCCGCGCCGATCAACGCGGCAACCGTGGGTAAGATGTCGATCGTGCTGCACAGCTTTTCACAACTCGTGCCGGCGGGAATCTTATCCTTCCACCACATGATGGTCGGCTCGCGATAGCCGCCTTCGAACATCGTACCCTTGCCTTCACGTAGCGGCGTCGCCTTGCCAGAATCCGTTCCATATGACAACCACGGCCCATTGTCACTGGTGAAAATCACCAACGTGTTCCGCTCGGCACCGATGTCCTCCACCGCCTTCAACACTTCGCCCACCGACCAATCCACTTCCATCACGACATCACCGAAACGTACCCGCGCCACTCTTACCCCGAAATTTCTCCGATGCATACAGTGGCACGTGGACCATCGGATGCGGCAAGTACAAGAAGAACGGCGAGTCACCATTCTTCTTGATGAACTCAACCGATCGCCGAGTGAATTCGGTCGTCATCTGCTCCTGGTCCTTCGGTTGCATGTCGTCGTTGACGATTTGGACCGCACCATCGGCCGTCGCATGGATCATCGGCAAGGCGGGCCAGTTGATCTTGGCATCGGGGTCGCGTTCGCGTTTGGCAACCGAATCGGGGTGCAGCGGCCACATGTCATTGCTGTAGGGAATCCCATAAAACTCATCGAATCCGTGTTGAATCGGCAAGAATTTGGGATCGTGGCCGAGATGCCATTTGCCAAATGCGGCGGTGGCATAGCCCTTGGATTTGCAGATCTCAGCGATCGTGACCTCATGCGGGCTCAAACCGATATTCGATTTCGGCCCTAGAGCGCCGCTAATGCCGACTCGTCGGTGGTAACATCCCGTCATCAAGGCCGAACGAGACGCGGAACACACGGCCGAGGAAACGACAAAGTCCGTGAACCTGCGACCCTCGCTGGCCATCCGGTTCAAGTTCGGAGTCCGGTAAGCCGTCGCCCCGAACGGATTGATGTCCGCATACCCCATGTCATCAATGAAAATGACAACGATGTTAGGCGACAACGGGTTCTGGCCCGCGGTCTCACCCGCCGGGTTGATCGAGTCCTGGGCCGTCACGTTCACGACGGGAAGCCACATTGCCATCCATGGAGCGAACAGACAGATCATCACGAAAACGAAACGAAACATGGTGGGCATCAACGAGGTCGAAGGGTCGGTGCGCGAATGAGATGGAGTATCGTAGCCCGCCCCGATTGGAGGTGCAAACAAGCTGCGGATCGGGTCGTCAAGCCGGCGAGAATAGACGCACTGGAAAATCGGCTCGCACAAGCGACGACTTGCTAAGGAAAACGGCAGCGCTGCCGAAACTCGATGCATCCATCCCATTTGACGACGGCCGCTTGAGCTTGCGGAGTCGCCAGTGATAAACAGTTTCTCGCGTCAAAAGCCGGCTATCGACGATCAACTCTAAGCAATTTAAAACCTGACTCTTCGATCGGCACGGCCATTGCATTCACGCAATTCGAGATTGCATCAGCTAATCCGCTCATCTGTGCTCTCGACAACCGAAATAACGAATGCTCACTGCGACATATGACGTTCCGACACTCGAAGCAGTCGTGATCACCCGTCGGGACATGGACGTTCCACGGGCTTTATCTAAGTTGCCGGCCGTGATGGCGACCGGTGGAGTCAGATCTCTTGTGTGGGAGAGTCCACCGGAATTCTAATTTGCGAGGTGGACCACAAACCATTCCACCATCGCTTGCGTCGCTTCTTGGGCGTCTTCGCCTTGAAATCCGTGTCCGGCGTTCTCGAACTCGATCAGTCTATTCTCTACCTTTGCGTCATCGAACGCCGCTTTAATGTTGCGACTGTGCGAGATGGGAACCAATTCGTCTTTCGCTCCCGCGAGTAAGAGTGTGGGTGCGTCGTCCGCGGTGACGTGCACGATGGGTGAGTCGGGTTCGGCCGTTTTCATATCGACATCTAACGCCGGAAATTGTTCGTAGGCGGAAAGTCGATTTGGCGCGTCATTCGCCATGATTCGCAAATCACTAGGTGCGACGTACGCGACCACCGCGTTGACTCGGTTGCTAACGTTTTCGACCGGATCTTTCGATTTTGAGATTCCCTCATCCGATGATGTCCCAAGCATTAGCGACAAATGACCACCCGCGCTCATGCCATAGACTCCAATTCGGTTCGGATCAATTTTGAACGTCTCTGAATTCATGCGAATAAACCGGACGCTGCGGCGAACGTCGGTAACGGCTTCTGAGATTGAAAACCGAGGACTGCTGCCATGACGCACCGCGAAAACCGTAAAACCCTTATCGGTCAGGGGCTTGAAAAGGTGTTGGGTCTTTTCGGGTGGAGACCAACTGGAATACCATCCACCGCTGACCATGAACAGAACTGCCCCACCGTTGGCATTCTCAGTCGGCGTGAATACGTCGCAAGTCATCGCCAGCCCGAGTTTATGACCGTAAACGACGTCTGGCTGGATCGCGACATCCTGGCCGTGACACAGCGAGGCGAGTGCGGAAAGGACGGAAACGGCGAAAAACGTCAATCGAACGGACATTGGGAGGGACTCGCTGATGCACAAGAGATGAGTTTTAAAAACACTGCGGTCGCTCCACGGCAAACGCACACTCAAACTTAGTCGATCGACACGAGCTCGACGATGAAGTGAATGTCCGAGTGAGCCGGAATCGAGCCGGGGGAACCGCGTTCGCCGTAGCCGAGTTTAGAAGGCACCCACAGTTCGATCATTCCACCCCGACCCACGAGTTGCATTCCTTCCGTCCAACCGGCAACGACATTTCGCAAGGGAAAGCTTGTCGGTTCCCCTCGCTCATAAGAGCTGTCGAAAACTTTTCCGTTGCTGAGCCAGCCGCGATAGTTGACGCTCACCGTGCTGGAGACCGTCGGCTTTTTGGCGTCGGAACTGCGCAAAATCCGATACTTCAATCCTGACTCGGTCGCCGCGAACTCCGGTGGGGCACCCGCATCCATCGCACCGGTTCCGACTTGAAGTTCGGGCATGTCGACAAAGGTGACTGGTTTCCAGGCCGCTTTAGCGGCATCGGACGCTGCCACCGCTGAGAGAACGCTCGGGCGGGGTTTCGCGGTGGAGCGACACCCCGCAGCGATGAAAACGACGCTCAACAAACACCATGTCAACCAAGTCTTCATCACGATTCCAACGCTCCAATCTCGCATGCCGCATCAATCCAATGCGTCCGTCGGAAGCGAACCTTGCCTCCTATCTTCATTCGCGAGGTTAGCGAATCCATGCATTCGTCGGAAGCCCATCATTCATCAAGCGTCGCTTACCACATCACCCGAGAAACACAGCGACCCCCGGCGCACCACTAAAGTTCTTCATCGACAAAGATGATGTGTCGGAAATAATGCTGTGATTCAAAACTGGTGCTCAACGCGCCGATGATCAAACCAAGTGACGCACTGAAGACGGCCATCTGAAGTCGTTCGGTCCAGTCGATTTGTGCCGCAGTTTCTTGCATGGAGCTTGCCCATGACGCAATCAGATCGGGGCTGAACAACAGGCTGGCAATCGCCAACGCGGCGGTCGCGAGCACCAGCCATGTCACCAACATGCCGGCGAAGACGATTCCAATGGCTGACAGATTCGTGACCACAATTTGTTCGCTCGGACGTTTCCGATTCGGCACAATCAATTGCTGGCGAAACACAACGTAGGCGGTCGTTCCAAACCACGACGTCAGGACCAATCCGACCAGACGTGACATCGTCTGTGAGACGCGCCAAATCCCACGATTCTGCGGTCAAAAGCAGGATCACCAGCGTCGAAACGGACGCCAGCGTCAAGCCGCTCAGCCTCCGCGGGAATTCCCAGGGTCGGGCCGCGAAAATGGCTTGTCCGATCTCACGGACGTTGATCGCTGCAGAGCGCGCCGTGAACGAAATTGCCGGAGATGGATCGCCGGTATGTTCCTCCAGTCGCTGGTCGGCAATTTCCATCAACGCCGCGTTTTGTTTTTCAATTTGTGAATCAGAAAGGTCGTTCATCAAGTCCAGTTCGGTCGCCGTGGCCGGATGGAACAGCAAGTTGTTCGGATCGGAACTTCGCGCAAGACCCGACAAGTGGCCAACCGCGTTTAGCATCAAACGACTCATCCGATGGCCAATCTTGGCAACCCGCTCTTCCATGTCGACCGTTTGTCCGATCGCTCGCGGGTCAATCAACGACAAGGAGAAGACGGCGGCGTCGAGCGGTCGACTCAGGGCTGCGAAGCAGCGGCTTGAGTAGTAGCTCTCCAATTCGGCTGCGGTAACGACAAACACGAAGTCCCAATGGTGGGCGTCTCGTTCATCCATCGCCTGTTTAAGCAAAACGCTCGGGGCGGTGCGTTTGGAAGTCGCCGACTCGGGCCGTCGGGAGGAGACGATGTGCCATCGGAAATTGGGAAACCGACTTTCGACAAACTCGGTGAATTGGTCCATCGCAAGCCTGATTGCTGCTTCGTCAACCAGGTCAAGCGGTCCGGCAACGATCAGGCCAATTTCGACGAGCGCATCGTCCCTGGGGCCAGCGGATTTCATACTCGGCGTTTCAATCGGAAGTGCCATCAATCGCAAGTGGGAAGTTTACGCCACGCGGTGGGCGGCAAAGATGCTTCGTTGGGAATCAAAGCGATCATTAATAGAAACAGTCCCACGATAATATGATTTTGATGCGGCGGCGTTGGCGGAATGATGGCAAATCGACCCCAAACGATCAAGCCGACTGCGACGACCAAAATCAACAAGTGTGCATGGCGAGTCGGACGCCAGTACGATGCCCCTGAAAGAATCCAAATGATCAATGCGACGCCAAGGTCAGATCGCAATAGCATCGCGTCGGTTTGCACGCCAAAAACGAACGGACTGGCCGCCAACCATACCGCCGTCATTATCTCCACAACTCGTCCCCACATCACCTCACCTCACGCGAAAGAAGTTGTTCCCCGGCTGCATCAAGTCGCTCATTTCGCCTACCCCAAAACGCATCCCACAACAATCGCTTATCATGGTGTTCGTCCCAAACGATGCGAAGGTAAGCTAGCGACACACGCACCTCGTCCCATGCCCAATAAACCAGAATCAACGAAATGGCGGCAGCGACAAGGCACAGAAAGCACCACGAACCGACGATAAACGCTTGGCACAGCACCAATACGCTACTGACGATGCCCAGGGGAATGACGTCGATTCCAAACAGAATCACCAGCCACGGCCGGTATTGCCAGCGCCTCGTCGAGCCAGCAAACCCGAGGATCGCATCGCCGAGGTAAGCGAGCACGCCAAGAGTCGCGTCATGGATACCAAGAATACCATACATTGTTTTGGCGGTATCCGACTTCAACACCTTATTGCTGCTGTCGCCGAACACGGGATCGTAGGTGCTTTCAATCAAACCCCACTGGTAAAGTGAGAGGTGGGTGGAAATCAAAGCGGCAACGAACGCCAATAGGCAAATCGGAATCCGTTGGCTCCACGCGGACGGATTGTAATTGTAAGGGGGGACGTTGCGGTGGACCGCATCAGTGGGAGTGTTCGAATCAGGCATCACTTCAATCCATTCTTTCGATACCAAGCGTCGGGATCGGACTTCAGCAACTCCGTCATCTTCGGAAGCGTTGCCGACAAACTGTGTTCCGGCTTCCAGCCCAGCAACTCTTTGGCTCGTGAGATGTCCAACGCGTAATGATCGTCCGCCATTTTGACCATGAAGGGCTTGATGAACGCATCGCCGCCTTGAATCAGATCAGTCACCGCCGCGCCGGCTTTCGCAATCACAGGAGGGATATACAACGTCGCCCAATCCTTGCCATGCAATTGTTTTCCGATCAAGTCCTGCAACACTTCATACGAAACTGGGTCGGCTTCTCCGATCAAGATGGGCGTTTTCGACTCGATCGAATCACGCCGCTCCACCGTTTGTACGATCGCATCAACCGCATCTTCGAGGTGAACCGCTGTCTGCCCAGCGCCAGCATCGCCGGGAAAGAAGTGCCCCTGGAAATCCTTCTCATAGATGCGTTTGATCTGCTGGACGATCGTGGGTTGCCGACCATAATCGGTGTAGATGCCCGCAATCCGAAGAAACACCGACCGAACATTTGGATGTCCATCGCGGATCAGTCGCTCGGTTTCAATTTTACTTTGCGGATACGGCCATTTCGCCTCCAGCGGATCATCTTCAACGATATGATCTCCGATTTCGCAAGGTGCATGGATCAACATGGTACTCGTAAAAACGAATTGCTCGAGTTCAAAGTCTTCCAACTCATTGAGCAAACGATCAGTTCCGTTAATCGTAACCTTCTGATAAAGATCACTATCTTCCCCAGAAAAGTCATAGTATGCAGCCATGTGAACGACACTGGCGAGCCTGCCTTCGGTCAACCGATGAACCTTTTCCATCGCGGCGCGAACCGACACCGAATCAGCCACATCGCACTCGATGTCGCGCACATGTTCATTGTCCTTAGGAGGCTCCGGCCATCCCACTCGGTCGAAGCCGTAAACGTCGTAGCCAGCGTCAGCAAGCCGCTGGCAAACCGGACGGCCAAGCAAGCCGGAACTACCTGTTACAATCACGGCGGGTCGTTTTTCAGGCATGAAACTCCAAGCTCGGTTACTAACACATGGTTGCAATTTTGAAATCACTTTCCGAAGCAAAAGTCGCCAAAACTTTCGCTACTTGTCCATTGCAAATCTACCCAGGAATTTCACCGCAAGTTCCGTACCAATGGGTCTGCGCCGCACAGTCGAGATCATGATTCTAGAATGGTTCCTCGGCTGGGCGTACCGCCTCTCTCATGGAATCGGCCGACTGGACACGAAACTGATCGAATCGTCGTCGGAGATAGGGCCAGAAAACCCGTGCGGGAAAGGTATGCGGTCGATAGAAAGCAGCAACTTCATAGGTGACTTGGTCCGCCCGGTTCATCTCGATCACAAACTTTTCTTCGCCCTGCTCGGGATGCTCCCCCAAAGTTCCCACAGCGAAGCCATAGCGGCGTCGATCGGCATCTGCGTCATCAATGACATAGACGATTCGGTCAAACGCCACCGCCCAAACCCCGAAGAATCGAGCACGGATCGCGATCGTGCTTCCCACCGCGATCGATGTTTCTCGCGGCACCGCCTCGGCCCAGCCCACATCAAAGGGTCGCCATGACTGAAACGCACTCTTCGCCTGCTCAAAGACCCGGCGGCCGCGACCCAGCGGTACAACGTGGCGATGATGATCGTAACCATCGGGAAATCTACCAGTCGTCGCGCCAACTTCCGGATAGTTGAACGGCAGTTGCGATTGTTGATCAATCTTGTCTAAAAGTCGTTGTTGACTTGGTTTGGTGATGCTGAACAACGAAAATGCCAACGCTGTGTGGTGGTCGATGCAACCGTGCGTTTTGCCAGCGAATTTTAAATCCGTCTTTCAAGAATCGGCTGCCGTCACGGTAGTGCCTCAAATGGTACGTCCTTGGCATAATACCATCTCTTGGGGTTAGTCGCCCGGGGATCTAGGGCACCGGCTCAATAGCGTAAACCTTTGTCGCAGCATAGCGACTGGTCCAGCCATGCTCAGACAGAGTAGGCAATCGAACACCATCTGATCCCGCCCCCGGCGGCTAAGGACTCTTGTCAAAGTGTTGTTGCGTGTTCGCAGCGACGCAATCGGATGGGATGGAGATGTCGAAGTTGCGCATGTAAGCATCGTTGGCGCTGAACAAAACACAGATGTCGGTTGCAACTCCGGTAATGACCAAACGCTGGACTTTCAAGTGTTCCAGCAGCACGTCCAAAGTTGTCGCATAGAATGCTGAGTGTTTTGGCTTGAGCACGAAGTAGTCTTCCTCGTGAGGCTGCCGTAACTCAACGATTGGCTTGCCTCGCACGTCATCTTCTAAGCAGTGGTCGACTTGGACGCGAAAGTCGGATTTCCACTTACCAAAATTGTCGTTGGCGTAGATGACTGGCAAGCCAGCTACGCGAAAACGAGTTTGCAGCGTGGCAAGTCGCTCGGCCATCGGCATTGCAAACTGAAAGAGCTTTTCGCCGTCATCGAATTCCAAATCATTGATCACATCGATCACTAACAGTGCCACCTCACCTTGATCCGGAACATTGCCGTGGAGCGACTCTTCATTCTTTTGTTCTGCCATCATGCTATGGGTCCGTGAAGGAACCCTATTATAACTGAGAAGAAACTCAGTTTTTCAACAAGTCTCGCAAGACCCGCGAAGAATGATTTAATTCATGTGCTTGATCAGCGAACGAATTATGTTTCTTGGGATTGGGTTCACCTTGGAGAAGGCCGCCGTGCACGCAGTGGCTCACGGCGACCCAACGACTAACGACCAGCCGCGACTACTGATTGTCGTTTCGGTTGTTGAGCAACTGCCGATCGTTCGCGTTCATATTGCGTTGGACTCCATAGCGTTTGTCCAAATCGGCGGCCCATTGCTTGTCAGCCATGTTGGGCCAATTGTCTTCGTCAAAGCCCTGCTCGCCTTCAAGCTGCTGCTGGGTGACGTTCAAGACCAACACATAGTCGTCGGAGTCGATATCGTCGTCACCAACTTCATCTGGATCGACTTGAACTTTGAACGCTTCAAATGGCACGGCGAACATCTTGTTACCAACGCCGAGAAATCCGCCATAGGTGACTGCGGCGTAACGGACGTTGCCAGTTCGTGAGTCAATCACGATGTCCTTGATCTCACCAACGCTTTCGCCTTGAGCGTTTTGAATGTCGTAGCCCATTAATTGGCTGACGCGGATGTTCGCTCCCCGCGTTTTCGAGTCGAGCGCGCCCGCGTCATCAACGCCAGCGCGCGTGACGCCCTGAGTCGCTGTCGTTTGGGCGTGGGTTGCCGACATCGCGGAGCAGGTAAGTGCAACGCTTGCAGCAATCGTTTGTAGAACACGTTTCATCATCTAATCTCCAAAAGGGGGAATTGAGGGGCAAAGTTTGTGATGTGCGTTTTGCAGCCAACCAGTCCGGTCGACATCGCAACCGTTAAAAGTAAGGCAGGCGGTCGATATCCTATAGCAAAAAGTAACAACAACGAGCAAAGCTCGTGCCACTGAGCGAATCGTTCCAGCTGTTCCAGCTTGCTGGCCGTTCCTTCTGGCTGGAAAGCGGCCTGCAAATCTCATCGACTGTGGCTCAGTCACTGTCTTCGTTGATGCACGGAATGTTGCCGAGGGATGGCATCCCAATCGCCGTTCAGCGCGGCCTTACTTTTACCTAGTGACGAAAGGACGGGTGCTTAAAATTCACCCCGTAGGTTTTTCCATCACCCACCGCACCAACATGCCAACCCCGTCGTCGAAGTAGCGGTATGCGGATGGGAAAAACAATAAATAGCGGTTGTAAGTCTCCACGCCCACTAATTCGATCGCTTGTTCGCGATTGGCAACGAGTTTGTCAAACCAAGCTCGCAGCGTTGGTCGGTAATCGTGAATCGACCGTTGCGTGATGCGAAATCCGGCGGCTTCGTTCCAACGGACGTGGTCGGCATAAGCCGCGTTCAAGGATCCGGGGAAAAAGATTTGTCCGACAATGGCCGTCGCTGGTAAACGTTTCTCGTTGCGACAAAAGAAATGCTGGACCAGCCTTCCACCTGGTTTCAAGGACCCGTACAGCTTCTTCAGTAAGGGCGCAATGTCTTTGGGTCGAACATGCTCCCAGGCACCGATCGAGTAGATTTTGTCGTAGAACTCGTCCGGGTAATCGCACGTGATGAAGTCGCGAAATTGAACATTAAAACCATTCTGCGAATCATTGTAAGCGATTTGTTCTTGTGAAAGCGTGAATCCGTACAAACTCCTTTTGTCGCCAGTCGCTTCGTAAATCCGCTTCAACATCGCACCCCAGCCGCAACCCAGCTCCAAAATCCTTTCATTGGGTTGCGGTTCGATTAGCGATAGAAGAAAGTTGGCTTTGATCGTCTGAGCTTCCTCGATCGTTTCTTTGCCGCTCGGGAAGTCAGCGCAGGTGTAAAACATGTATTTTTCGTCAAGGAACAGCTTGTAGAAATCATTCGACACGTCGTAATGTGCCGCAATCCCCTTGACGTGCGCCTGCCGCATTTTGTGGTGGATCAGCAATGATCGCAAACAACTCGGTGGATAGTTTTGACGAATCCAATTGAATAATGGAGGGATTTTACCGGTCACCTCGTCCCAGGTTGCTTCAGCATCAAGCGGCTCGGAGGACCTGATTTTAAATTGCAACCAACTGTATGCCGGTCCAAATGTTAAGCCTTCGAAGGGAACGGCTGCGTAGCGTCGGATAGCGTTCATTTGTAAAGCAGGTACGTGAAGGAATATTTGGCTGATCAACTGGGCTCGCGGGACTGCCCCAATATAAGATAGGACGGCACAACGAACACGCCAGTGAATCTCGAGGCATCTTCGGCGAATCGGATTCATGCCGAAAGAACACGTTCTTAGATCCTCCCGAATCTCTCGTTGGGTGAGCCTAAAAAGGCCCGCCACCAACCGGTGGCTGATGGTGGGCACGAAAAACCTTCGGCGTATCGCGGGTCGGGTTATACCTTGGCAACTCGCTCTTCAGCGTTACCACCGAATGCCAAAATTGCGTCCAATTTGAATGCCTCCTTGGAATCCGTAGGGGTTTCCGCCGCCGTAATATTGCGGACGTCCTCCTCGGTTGTAGTATCGATACGGGTAGTTTGAACGATTACTGTTCCAATAGTTCGATCGATAGCGTCCGTCGTAGCGATCGTCACGCCATTGATAGCCACGATTGCCGTAGCGTGATCCATTCCAATCATTACTGATGTTGGGTCGAAGACCACGAATGCCATTGAATTGGCCTAAGATCATCGGGTGATCGGCAAACGCATCGAGTGTTGACAGATCGTCTTCATCCGGCTGACCGGCAGGCTCTTCGTCGCTGCCCTCCAACGAGCTGTCCACGGGTGGCGGCGTTGGTTGTTTCAATTCGTTGACTTGTTGTTGCAGCGAGCGAATTTGTTGCCGCATATCGTCAAGCATTTCATCCATCACCGCGGCTCCCGGTGTGAGCGGCATGGAAAAGTCATCATTGGTCATCGGCATTCGATCCATCGGCATCCGAAACGATTCACGGAACCACTGCATGGGAGCATTGGCAACTTCGCCTACCACGACGGGAATCTCCACCTCTTCGCTGCCGCGACGAACCGTCAACGCCAGCTTTGCACCCGGCTCGAAGTCTTGCACATTTTCAACAAACTGCTCGAGCGATTTGACTTCGCTTCCATTAATTTTTTGAACGTCATCGCCGGCTTGTAGCCCCGCCTTTGCCGCCGGGCTGTTGCGGAGAACCCGCTGGATCACCACGCTCGCTTCTTTGTCCGTATTCTCGTCCGATCCCGCGGTGAGCGTCACACCCAACCAACCCCGATGGCTGCCGGGTAGCGTCTTTGCTTCCGAGGCCAGCGCCACTTGCGTAGTCGTCGTCTTGCCACGCCGCCAAACGGTCACGTTGACTGTATCGTTCGAAGTAAGCTGCTCCAATGTTTGACGCAGATTTCGTGGCGAGGACACTTCCTGATCATTGATCGCCAAGATGTAATCGCCCGCTTCAATTCCCGCACTCGCCGCCGGACTATCCAATAGGGTGTCGGTCACACACACTCCCGGCCCCGGACAAGACTCAACCATGACTCCAAGAGCTGGTGAATCGTCACCGGCGTAGTCCTGTTCTTTGTATGTCTCGGTATTCGCGGTGTCAGTCAAGTTTGCCGGCGATTCCTTCGGTTGACCCGTCGCATCCTGAGCGTCACTGTGCGTTGCGGAGCCAACGATGGACAGACTCAGCACGGTCGCAGTGCAGGCAAGCATTCGAAATTGGGGGGGCACATTCGCCCACTGTTTGATGATCATAAAAGTATTCCTGTAAAAATTGGTTTGAAGAATGGTGAAGTCTATGCCGGAGGCTGATCGCGATTGCAAACTCCGTTCCACTGATGCGAAGCTCATCCATCGATTCTTGCAAATGCGGTCGATATGGGTGGGATGTCCCATTTTCCTAGGTGTAGTGATGAAATCACCTGGTCTTACAGCAGACATCTGGAAACGAGATGAGCCAGGATGGTTGCTTTTCGTTCGCGACGATCGAGTCCTTTGGCATTGCATTAGGACCTTTGATCTAAGCCCAGCGAAGGTAGGATGATAGCAGCCGTAGTTTGGTGAACTTCGCGGCAGGGACGTGCTAGGACAGGGGCGCAATGATTTTGAATGGGGGGTTGCGCAGGAAAATGAGGCGATCTACCAATTTGCGCCAGCCAGGATTGTGACTCGTCCATCGAGGCGGACTCACGTGTTCGGCCGCAAACGTTTCAGCCCGGGTGGTCGGGAGGCCATGATGTAAATAGCATGCAATACGCCTGGAATAAATCCAAGCAGCGTTAACACGCAATTGATCCAAAAGTATCGGCCGATCCCGAATTGCTTGAACACCGCGGCCGGCGGTACCAAAAATGCGAGTAGCAATCGAACAAAATCCATTACATTCTTCCCTCTTGTTTTGCGACGTTCTGGAATGACCTTCGCAATGCGGGCGAAATGACGCCGAGGCCCTCCGATTCGTGGCCCAAAAACTGTCTTTGTAGCCACTATCGGTCTGATGACGGAGTTTCGTTAACGACGTCGTTACACCCATTGTTCAATACAGCAACGTTCAATACAGCAACGCTTCATAGCTTCTGATCAGCATGTTAACGCAGAAATGCAACTGTCATGCCGCATGATAAATGCACCAATGTCAACGGAATCACCCAATTCTTATCTCCGCTCGCCAATTCCCACCAGCGAGAATGAGTATCGCGGGACAAACAATCTCGACATGAGAAGCCTCTCTTGAAATTGGAGATTGCCAAACCTTGAACTATTTTCAACTGACGAGATTTGTCAGTGATACGAAAACGACGCTCTTTCTCGGCTGTTGATAAGGCTGCCGCGGTCCAAAGACACCTTGTCGATAAGTTCCGCGTTTCACAGATCACTAATCAGTTGCAAACCGTCAGCCAATTTTCAATTCCCGCCGAACCGGTCTGTTAGAATGAAATTGCTCGTCATTCCGACCCATGCAGTTTGACAGTCTTGTTGTAGATTCCGAGCAATAAGAACGTCGGCGCCCAATTTCCAACGAACAAAGCTTTTTGTTTTTCGTCACGGGCCTGCAAATACAAGGAAAGGGCGATGGAAGCTCCCGCCGCCCACAGCCAAGTGTCGGACGGCAATCGAGCCGTCTGTTCTTCAATTGCACGAGCTAGCGGGCCTTCGCCGGTCTGATGACTCGCAACACCGCGCTGGCTTGCCACGTGCGAGCCGAGCCCAGGTTGGCCTTTCTGGCCTTGTGCTCCGGTTTGCGATTCATACATTTGTTCGGAAAACGTTGCCATGATTTGCTCCGTCGGAAAAGGATCTGGTGTAACTGGCTCGATCACTGAGTTGCAGCAACTTTCGGTCCAATCGAAGCGATGCCGATTTAGAATCATTCCCGGTTTTTGGCACACGACCGTACGACATGAAAGGTGCCGAAGCTCCGGCTATCGAGGAAGCGAATGGGCATCATCGGCGACCTTCGGAGATTTTAAGACATTTAACCTTTGAAAGACTTCCTTGAGCATGTCCATCGACGCCGGCTTGAGCCGGTACAAATCGATCCCTGCGGATTCAGCTTGCTGGCGCATTTCCGAATCGTCGTAGCCCGTGAGCGCAACGATGACGGTATCGCGACAGTGATTGAGCTTGCGAATCTCTCGGGCCAGTTCCAGTCCGCTCATTCCCGGTAGTCCCAAATCGAGCAAGATCAAATCAGGCTGGAACTCTTTCAAGCAATCCAGTGCAGCGGAGCCATCTCGGGCGGATCGGGTTTCATGCTCGCCAAGCTTCCGGACAAGTGCGTTGAGGATGAACTCGTTTTCTCGCCGGTCGTCGACGATCATGACGCGCCTGCAAGTGGGCGTAATCGATGGCGGGTCGTGGGAGTCTGATTTTTTGATAGGCTCGCAGACGGGAAGACGAACGGCGAACCTTGATCCTTTCCCATTTCCATCGCTGTGCGCCGTGACGCTGCCATCGTGCATTTCGACGATTCCTTTCACCAGTCCCAACCCGATACCAAGTCCTCCGCTGGAATGATCGAGGGAGTCGGCGGATTGTGATTGCGCAAAAAAGTCGAATATCGATGGCAGGTCATGCGGGTCGATCCCGATCCCATCGTCGGAAATGTCAATTTCAACATCATCATCATCCGCGCGAACATTCATGCGAATTGTCCCCTGAATTTCGCTGAACTTTGAGGCATTGGAAATCAAATTGACTAAAACTTGCGTCAGCCTGAATTGATCGCCATCAATCCAAAATGAATCGGATTCAATGTTCGTCACGATCACTTGCTGCTTGGCGGTGAGCATGGAATCCACGCTTTGGAGCGCAACATCAAGGATCGTTTGCAAAGGCGTCGGCTGTTTTTCCAGCCGCGTTTTTCCATTGGCGAAACGTGACAAGTCCAACAAGTCGTCGACCAGATGCGTCATCCGCTCGGTCTGCATCTTCAAGATCCCATGGATCCGTGGGGAATCTTGCGAATCATTTTCCATCAAGTCGACCGCCGTGCTGAAGACACTGAGCGGATTACGAAGCTCATGTGCCAAGACACCACAAACGCGATGCAATTGATCGTCGGACAGGTCTGCACCGGCGTGCGATTGGTCGCTGGGTGATTCGCGATTGGTTGGCGTCGACGCAGACCGGCACATTGCTATCCTCGTTGAAAGGATGCTTGCCAGTAATTTTGCATCTAAACGTTCTTCGTCCGTGAATGGACTTGCCGATGGCAGCCGCGTTGTTTGCAACGTGCCCAGAAATTTCATGCCATCGTGCAAAGTAATTTTCATGTTACGCTGACCACCGTCGTCGGTGACTCGATCGGATCGGCTGCCCCCGATCACGGATTCATCGCTGGCCAACATCGAATACCGCTGTGTCGCCCCGTTGGGATGAAAACAGTCGATATGGACTTGGTCAGCAAAGCTCGGCACCACCAGCGTGACGACGGTGCCGAGTTCTTGACGCATCAGCGTGACCGACCCCGGCTGAGCGATTCGCGTTTGAAGATATTGGATCGCGTCGTCAAGCCGGTCCCCATTTCGATCGCCTGATTCCGTTTCTTGATTGTCCAGCATGAAGCATCCCGTTAACGCCGTGCGGCGGATTGTTTCTTTAAACATCGTTTGATTCCAATGAAGCGACAATGGCGAGTCTTTGGCTGGTCTAGTTTCCAAACACCAAGATGTTCTCAAGCAACGCATTGACATTTCCCAATTCCCGAGTCAGGTCTCTGGTTCGTTGCTGAAAACGATTGTCGTCGTACTGCATTTGAACGCTCAAGACGCTCAACCGCACTTCCAACGCATCGAGTCTTGCCACAACCCGATGCAAATCATCAATCGCGTTGTCGTCGATGAAAGAGCGATGCTGTTTCGGGTCCGTTCCTGATCGGTCCATAGCACGCCAGCTCCCAGTGGAAAGGTGGCGTCCGTGCCGAAGTTTTTGCTGCCTTCCCAACGGCGACGACAAGTGTCGCGTTGATGTCTAAAGGGCAACAACCTAAAAACCCGAAAGTCGCCTCCGGGGAGTCACCGGCAGGCGGATGATGATGTACTACAAGGCCTGTCCCCGTGAGATGGGCTGCGGGGCACCCAGCACCAACTCACGGGGCAGGCAATTTCGCAGTATCGAAATGAACTGAATCGCTCAAGACTTCGCGAAATATCGCAGTGTTCGCACGAGGGGAGTAACTGAAAAACCCGCATTTTGCGATGGGGGATTCCCCCCCCTGTGCGTTCGATCGCGATTGGCGATTATCAAATTCGGAGGTGGGTAAGCGTCTCGCGGCATTCAATGGTTAGGAAAAGTGAGCCGCGGAGCCGCGGAGAGCCCGGGGAAAGGCACACTGCTCTACAATCGAATTTAAATCTCAGTTCACACGGGCATCAATGTGGCGAAGTCGAATCAAACAGCCGAATCAACCGCTTCACCATCACCTCGCAAACGCTTTCCCATCGTTGGCGTGGGAGCTTCGGCCGGAGGCTTTGAGGCTGTCCGTCGGATGCTCGAGGCAATCCCCGACGACCCGAACTTTGCCATCGTGATCGTGCATCATTTGGCGCGAGACAAACCGAGTCTTGCACCGGAACTATTGGCAAAATGCACCAAGATGCCAATCAAACAGGTGGACGATTCGCCGATCGTGAAACCTGGGCACGCTTATGTGATTCCGCCAGGTAAGTATTTGAGCATCGTTGATGGCAGATTGCAGTTGACGAAAATGGAGGGCCCTCGCCGCGTGCCCGTCGCCATCGACTTTTTCTTTCGCGCCTTGGCCAAGGATCAAAAGGAATGCGCCGTTGGCATCATCCTGTCGGGTACCGGTAGCGATGGCACCCTGGGAGTTAAAGCGATCAAAGAGGCCGGCGGATTGGTGCTCGCACAGGATCCTCGTACGGCACTGCACGACGGAATGCCAGACAGCGCCATTCATACCGGTATCGTCGATCAGGTGCTTGCACCGGAGGATATTCCGGCGGCGCTGGCCCGGTTCGCCGATCACGACTACATGTGTGGTGATCCGGAAACGAGGGCCATGGATCCTGGTACGGTTGCAACAATCGACTCGGCGGATCGCGAGCCATCGCCGACTGACGGCACCCGTGACGATCAAGACGCAGACGAACACGGCCTGACCGACATCATTACGATTTTGCGAAGCGAAGCCAAGCGGGACTTTCAGAACTACAAGACCGCGACCCTGTCGCGTCGTACGCGACGCAGAATGTGCCTGCACCACATCGGAAGGTACAACGACTATGTCAAGTTTCTGAACGAAAATCGGGACGAGATCCATGCCCTGGCCAAAGACTTGCTGATTAGCGTGACCGACTTTTTCCGAGACCGTGAAGTTTGGGAAGAGTTGATCATCAACGTGATTCCCCGCATCATCCAATCCAAGTCGAACGACGATGTGGTTCGAGTCTGGGTCGCTGGCTGCGCCACCGGCGAAGAAGCGTACACGGCCGCGATGCTAATGCTTGAAGAAATCAGCAAGCAGCGAAAGACATGCAAGTTGCAACTTTTTGCCTCCGACATTGATGCCGACGCGCTGCAACTGGCACGCGCCGGACGTTACCCGATCAGCATCGAAGCCGATGTCTCCCCAGAAAGGATCAAGCGTTTCTTCAACTTGCAAGATGGAGGACTCCATTACGAAGTCAAAAAGTCGCTACGCGAGACGGTGGTCTTTGCGGAGCAAAATATGATTTCGGATCCTCCGTTCTCTCACCTTGATTTGCTGTGTTGTCGCAACGTTTTGATTTATTTGAAACCCTCGATGCAACAGAAACTCATCGGATTGTTTCACTTCGCTCTTCGTCAGGAAGGATTCTTGATGCTGGGGACGGCGGAAACCATTGGTCGCCAGGATGATTTGTTCGCGACGATCGACAAACGCGGGCGGATTTATCAAAGCATCAATACGAAGCCAAACGACCGCGTGGGGATGCCACCGATACGACCGGTGCCGCTCCGCGAACATGATTTTTCCGTCTCCAGACAGCCGACGAAACGCCCGTCGGAGTTGGCCAAGCAAATACTGTTCGAGATGACGTCCGCGCGGGCTTTATTGATCGATCGGCGATGGCGAATTCACTATATCAGCGGCAACATCAATCCATACGTGATGCATCAAGAAGGCGTTCCCAGCGATGATCTGTTGAAGAAGTTGGATCCGAATCTGAGGAGCCAAGTTCGCGCGGCCGTCCATCGAGCTTTCGAGGACGGTTCAAGCGCGAGCGTCGTGTGCCGCGTCCTACGGCCCGCTGGATTCCGCGAGGTGCGCATCGAGGTGCGTATCGTTCCCTCTGATGGCGTCCAAGACGATTTTGCTTTGGTCATTTTTGATGAATCCGATAAAGCGTCACCGGGCAGTGTTCGACTCAAACTAGACGCGTCTCCTTCGAGCAAAGATTTGATTTCTGCCAATCGTTCATCTCGTTCTGAATCGTCGCTGTCGAACGTGGATGATAGAACGTTGGCCGATCAATTGGAAAAAGAATTGTCGGTGACCAAAGATGATTTGCAGTCGACGATTGAACAATTCGAGGCCGCAAACGAAGGGTTCAAAGCCAGTCACGAAGAGGTGATGAGCATCAACGAAGAATTGCAAAGCACGAACGAAGAATTGGAGACGAGCAAGGAAGAGCTGCAATCGGCTAACGAGGAACTTTCGACGGTCAATCAGCAATTGGCTGGCAAGGTGAGCGAACTGGAAGTCAAACACGCGGACCTGGAAAACTTGATTGCCGCGACGGAGGTGGCCACGGTATGCCTGGACACGGACTTGGTGATTCGCTGGTTCACTCCTGCCACCGGCAGCCTGATCCGCATCAAACCGACGGATGTTGGACGCCCGCTGCAAGATTTGCAAAACGACTTTTTGATCAACAACCTTTTTGAAGAATGCGAAAGGGTATTGCAGAAGTTGGTCGCCTCGGATCATGAAATTGACTGTTCCGACGATCGCGCCTTCATTCGACGCATCATGCCGTACCAGACCGATGACCATCGGATCGGCGGGGTCGTGATCACTCTGGTGGACATTACGGCACGGCGAAAACGCGAACAGGATTTGCGAGATAGCGAGGCACAACTTCGCAAGTTGAACACAACACTGGAACAGCAGGTTGCCCAACGCACTGAGTTGCTGGGCATTCTGCAGCATGTGACCCAGGCCGCCAACGAAGCTCGATCGGTCGAGGAAGCGATGCGTGCGACGATGGAAAAACTGGCGCGTTTTAACAGTTGGCGAGTCGGTCACGTTTGGCTAATGAGTGACAATGAAGTGAGCGGAACGAGGCAGATGAGGAGTTCCAAGTTTTGGCATGTGCATGACGAATTCATACACGGCATTGAACATTTGGAGAATTTTCAGCGTCTGAGCGAGCAGATGTTGATCAATTTCGAGGATGGGATCGTCGGCCAAGTCATGAAGTTAGGCCGACCTCAACAAGTCCACGATATCCGCGAGCAAATGAAGACGCCGCGTACCAACATTGCCGGCCTGGGGTTGCGGGGTGCGATTGCCTTTCCCATCACGGTCGATAGCGAAGTGGTGGCGATCATGGAATTCTTCTCTGATCAAGCAACGGACCCAGAACCTGATTTCCTGAGTCTGATGCCGGTCGTCGGCATTCAACTGGGGCACCTCATTCAGCGGAAGCGTCTCGAACAGGTGGTCAAAGATATCGCAGATGAAGAAGAGAAGCGAATTGGCCGCGAGCTGCATGACGGCATCGCCCAGCAATTGACGGGCGGCGCTTTGATCGCCGAATCGCTACGAAGAAGTCTGCCAGCAGAAATGACCCCGCAAATCGCCAGTGCCGAACATCTGATCGAGATTCTGCAGGACACTCATGAGGATGTCAGCCGCCTCTCTCAAGGCCTGATGTCTGATTCGCTCCACGCAAAAGACCTGCTGGCTTCGCTAACCGGAATCGTCGCAGAAGCTCAATCGCGTTTTGAAATCGACATCACGTTGCAGGCTGATGAAGTTGATGAATCATTTGTCGAGAACGATGCCGCTGCCCGAACGATCTATCAAGTCTGCGCGGGAGGCCCTCCACAACGCGATCAAGCATGCTCGCAGCGACGAGATTGTCGTTGAGGTTTCGACCAGCGACAAATTCTGTTTGATCGTTCGCGATGCCGGCGATGGCTTTGATCTTGCCGAGACCAGACCCCAACACAACGGGCTGAGGATCATGCGTTACCGAGCCGAGGCGATCGGTGGCGAATTGACGATACAGTCAGCCGTGGGCGATGGAACCAAAATTAACCTCACCATCCCAAAAATGAGTTGCCAATCATGAACGAAACGCTTCGCAGGACCGCTCGAATCGTGGTCGTCGACGACCACGGAATTGTCCGTTTCGGCTATGCCCAACTCATCGACCAGGAGCCAACGTTGAAGGTCGTCGGAATGGCCGAGAACGAACGAGAGGGCTTCGAGTTGATCAAGCGTGAAGGCCCCGATCTCGCGATCGTCGACTTATCGCTGCAAGAGGGCGACGGGTTGGATTTGATCAAATCGATCAAGATGCATAACGATGACATCAAGGTATTGGTGATCTCCGCGCACGACGAAAATCTGTTTGCTCACCGCGTCTTGGCCGCCGGTGCCGCAGGCTTCATCAGCAAGAAAAGCGCGCCGAAGAAACTGATCGACGGTATCCGCACCATCCTCGACGGCAGCTTCTATTTTAGCGAAACAGTGACGCAAACCCTGTTGCGAACACGCATGGGGAGTGTCAATGCCAAGACGACCGCTGGAATAACGACCGGCGGAATTGAGTCCCTGTCCAATCGTGAACTTCAGGTCTTTGAGCAGATCGGCAACGGTCGCAGCACGCGACAGATCGCCGAGGCGATGTACTTGAGCGTCAAAACGATTGAGCGGCACAAAGAAAACATCAAACATAAACTCGGAATCGACAGCGCCGCCCAGCTCGCCCAGCACGCCACTCAGTGGGTGCTGGGCGATGGGTAATCCCTATTCGCTTTCGATCAGACCAAATGCGACGCGATCGCCCGCGTCCCCGGAGGGTTGAGTGAACTTGTCTTCGCCAGCATGGATCACGATCGACTTTCCGACGATCGAATTTTCCCCAGTTAACGAAACGACGTTATCCTCCATGCTGATCGTTGCTACTCCTTCATCGCTGGCGTCGATGTTCCCGAGGTCGCCGACATGACGCTTTCCGTCAGCCTTTTTTCCGTGAGGCTGGTCGGTCGGATTGAAGTGGCCCCCCGCGGACTTGCCTGTTTCCTTATCCGACAGATCGCCCTTTTCATGGACGTGGAAGCCGTGCCTTCCTGGCTCAAGTCCAGTCACTTCACCCGTGATTCTCACCATCTCACCCTCTTGCACGAATCGAATGGCGCCTTTGACTTTGCTGTCGCCAATCGCCACCAATGTGCAAAGCGCAGAGACCGATTCGATGGCGGTGTTATCATCCGACGGTTCAGTCACGTCAGCAGAAGCAGTTTCCGGTGCATCCGTTTCTGGTGCGGTCAGGTCAGTTGAAGCCATGTCGGGAGCGGCCATGTCCGGTTCAGCCATGTCCGGCTCAACCGTGTCAGGCTCAGCCATGTCCGGTGATGGCGCATTGGCGGTTGGCATCATTTGATCGGCCGCTTTGTTGCATCCCGCTAAGGTGAGGCTGAGCAGGGCAACGGTGGTCAAGTGAAATCGCATGATTGTTCTCTTGATTCTTTTGCGAAGTTCTTCATCGAGCGAATGTGATGGAAAACGCATCCATCGACAAAGCTGGTGGCATTTCGCAATTGGGCAAATGAATGTCGACGCATTGGGTCGCATTTTGCGTGCCAATTGGGATGTGCCTTGCCAATTCCCGATTGCACCGATGCCCACGATCTTGATCGGAACGAGAGCGGTCATTGATGGACGGAATCCGTCCCATTCCTCATCGCCGCAGCTTGGTCTTCAAGAAGTCGGAGAACGTCCGCAACGCACTTCTTTTTTCGAGCAGTTTATCGATTTCCTCATCCGACATCTCGCCGTCCCGATCGCTGTCCATTTTTTCAAATTCGACTTCTTCATCCATGTCGATCATCCCATTCGGACCGTCGTCGATTGCTTGGTTCGACTTGCTCGTGGGGTCCTCCAAATCGAAATATTCTTCCGATGGCTGCTCGCCACCCTCATAACGAGCGACGGATGCCGTCGGCGGCTGGCTTCGTGGATAACACTCGTCATCGGCCAATCTCCCGAGTGGCCCGATCGATCGAAAACGTTCTTCAAAAAACACCACATTGTGTTCTTGCAGGATGGTCCCCGTTTGCAGTTCGAGAATCGCAAGTTCGGTGTTGTACTGAGATAACGCTTGAGCCTCGGCGCTCACGCTATTGCCCCAATCGACGATCGCTTGAAGGACGACGATGAATTGAACGATTCCTTGGTTGTACTGAGCAAGCTGCTGTTCCAGATTGATTCGGGCGGCACTCCGAACGGCTTGAAAACGCTCGTATTGGGCATAGAACTGCTCGATGTTCCGTAGGCTCAGTGCCAGCAGGTGCTGCATTTGGTGAAGACCCTGATCCAGATTGGCGCGGTCGCGGTTGATCAGCAACTGACGCTGGCGCAGCAACGCTCGTTCGGCACGCAGACCAAGTGGCACAGAGAAATTGACTCCGAGCGACCAGTCTTCGAAATCGCCCGAATCGCTGCGAATCGTGTTGCCCGCCGGCGAGATCCCCTCGAGTCCATTCCAGCGATAGAGCGCGACACCGTTGAGTTGCGGTCGAGCTTGGTTGTCGGCGATCAGCAATCGCTGTTGATCGGCTTCGAGGATCAGCTTCAATTCGATGATGTCAGGACGCTCACGCTGGGCCAATTCATTGATGGCGACCCAGTCGACGGCAATCAACTCATCCAACATCGGCGTGACGGGAATCGTGCGTTCGGATTCGTAAGGCGGCAAACCCATTATGTTTAGAAGCGCCGCTTGACGTTGAAGCACGTTCGCCTGGGATGCGAGCAGCGTGGCGCGAAAATTTTCCAACGCGACCTGTGTTTGTGCCAGGTCACCCAGATTAGCGTCGTTCGCTTCCACACGCGCTCGAGCGCGGTCGTAAGCAAACTCGGCCTGCTCTACCTGTTGCGTTCTTGCCCAAAGATCGGTCTTGGCAAACACGAGCGTCCAGTACGCTTCGATAACACCTTGAACCGATTGCTGAACGGCAAATTTGTATTGGAAAAAAGATCGTTCGGTGTCGATCCGCGCCAGCACGATGGGAGCCTGGTTGGCTGACTTGCCGGCGCCTCGCAAAAGCGGTTGGGTGTAGCTGAGTTCGGTTGCGGTGCGGTCGACCGGATTGAGCGGGAAGACACCCGGCGTGATTCGGTTCGAATTACTGTTGACACCCAAATTCGCGGTGCCGCCGAGCAAGTTGCGTTTGGAAAGTCCAAGGTCGAGTCCGTAACCCTCGTTTTGATTGCCTCGGATGATCGCATTGGTTGGATCGAGAGGATCGAAGAAACTGCTCGGAGTCCCGTTCTGGTTCCAGGCGTTGTTGAGCCGCAAGTTCGGATCGAAAACGGCTCGCTGTTGGTCAATGGTCGTATTGGTGATCGCCGCGTCGTAAATGGTACGACCGCTTGTCGAGGCTGTGATCCCGCCAAGCACCCGCACCACTTCGCTGTTGGCCAGCGTGATGTTGATCGCATCGTTGAGCGTTAGGTACCGCGCTGGCGCGTCGAAACGCGGATCATTGACGGTCGCCGGACGTGACGTCACTGGTACCGGAACTTGAAAGAGTTCTCCGGGTCGTCGAATGTCTAGACAACGCTGTTCCGCCAGAATTGGCCGACACGGTTCCTCGGCAAGTGACATTGTCGGAACGAGCAAGGCTGATGAAACATGGAGCCCCAGACTTCCCCAGCGTTTGATTGAAGTGCCCATAACGCTCAATTCGACGAGCGAAGGCCGGGGGCTCCAAATTTCCGGCTTTTAGCGTCACAACCGGAACTGCGCTTGGTGGCAATTGGTACGATCAACGCACGATCGGGTGCAACGATTCCCGATCGGTTTGCCGTTGAACCCTACGATTCACTCAGGAGATCATCAGCCCATTGTGCAGGAATTTCATCCAATGCGTCGAATAACGTCTTTGACCACCACTTTGTCGCCGACGCCAGGTCAGCCTCGGTGTACCGACAAAACGTCGGCACGCTGGCTTGATTGGAAAGCAGCGCCACGTCAATCGGGTAATCGACATCGGTGACGCTGGTTCGAGTGGCATCAAACGCAAGCAGCGCTAAAGTGAGTGCGGATCGAAGGGAAGTTTCGTACGTCAATAGGCGATCCAAAATTGGCTTGCCATAGTACGTTCTCCCGATCATAAAGTAGGGTGCATCCTCAGCCGCTTCGACCCAATTCCCTTCGGGGTAGACGTAGAATAACTGAGGGGCGACATCGCTGATCAGACGTCCTCCGATGATCGCGTGCGAATTGAATCGGTGATTGGTGGACTGCAGCGCCGCTTCGTCCTCCGCTTTGACGCGGCGGAGTTGTTCGCCAAAGCGATTCACGATTTGGTAGAGACGCTGTACATCGGTGGAATCGGCCCGGAGGGATTCGTCCAAGTAAATGATCGCTTTGTCTCTGACCGATCGCAAACCGCTGGTCATTGTGAATAGGCTCTGTCCATCATGCTGGAACTCTTCGAGTTTTCGCTTGTTGGACTGCTCGCTGCCGCGGACGATTCGCGTGTCAGCGAGCGCCACGATTCCTTCGCGGACTTTGATCCCGATGCAAAATGTCATGCGGAGCTGACCGCCGTACCGGCATTGTCGGGATCGATCAGACCGTCGTCCGATTGCTGCTGGTTTGCCCAAACGTCCATCTCGACATTTGTTGCATTACCTCGAATCGTGCTGAAGGCAACGTCGGCCGCGTCGCGACCGGTACCGATGCGCACGAATCCACCGACCGGGGCCAGCCTGGTCGCATCGAATAAGAACCATCGCCCATCGAGATAGGCTTCGAAAAAGCCGTGAAAATCGGGCGGGTTCAGTCTGACGGCATAGCCGGCGACGTAACGGGCTGGGACGCCCATGGCACGGCACAGGCTTATCGCGACGTGGGCATAGTCTCGACAAACCCCCTGTTTCTGCTTCAACACATCGCGAGCGGTTGTCGACGGCCCGGTGCTGCCCGGTGTGTAGGAAAGTTCGTTGTACGTCCAGTTGCAAATCGCCGTCACCCGAGAGTAGCCCGGCAACAGCGTTCCAAAATGATCCATCGCGAAGCCGAGCAATTCGTCCGACTCACAATATCGACTTGGATTGAGGTACATCAGCACGTCGGCGGGCAACTGTTCGTAAGGCGTCTCGCCGACATCCGTCGCGTCCGCTTGCTCGACATTCAAATTGACCGTCGCATCGTATTTGATCGTAAGATCGCCCGGCGGAACCGACAATCGGACCAATCGGTTCCCAAGAGGACTGACGGCGCACTCTTCGATTTTACAAAATGGCTCAACCGCGAACGACTCGTCAATCAACAATTGATGTTCGTTCTGAACGACGGAAATGTTGAACAGAAACGTTGTGGGCGATTCGACCTGATAGACGAGTCGACTACCGACTTGGATTTGGTTCATGACAGATGCGTGACTCGTTCGGATTTGGATTTCGAAATCAAAGGACAGCTCATGGGGCGCATGCGGGTATGATAATACCAAGCTACGGTTCGTGTCGACGCAATGGGCCGGCGCCGTGGTTTGCGGACCCTGCTTCTCCCTTGCCGGCCATTACTGCTTACCAACATCACCTACGCCCCGCTCGCATTTTTTCGGGGCACGCGACCCCGGTTCCGCTACGCAACTCATCATCGGGTTCAGTGTCATCATCGGGTTCAACGCTCATCGAGACGTTGCACGCATGGAAATCTTAACCCTGCAATTCTTTGGTGATCCGCTGTCCGAGACGACCATGCGAGAATTCGTTGCTTACTCCTTCGGATCTTGAACTGTCTCAGTCGTCGCATCCAACCGCTCGACCTCTCTCGTGTGCAAGCGTTGCGAACGTTCGAATTCGTCCGCCAACATCCCCGCGTCCACCGACGGGTGGATTCGATCGCCAACGTTGCCATCGGCCACGGGCAATTCACTAGGAGATGTGATCGAGACCGGCGCCTTGATTGGTTGAATGATGGATTCCGGCGCCGGCGCCGGCGCCGGTGCGCGCAACCGCTCGCGGAGGTCAGCCAAGCCAGAAAGGTGAATCGCGAGTTTGGTGTTGGCATGTGTTGCACTCCAGGATTGATTCTAGCAACGAGCAATGAATAAGTGACGCGTTGGGTAACGGTCGGGATTCGGGGCCGGAACGATAAAAGTAACTGTCAGGAAATGCGTGGGAGCCAGTCTCCGGTGCATCCAATGGTCGTTCGTAAATGGGAGGTCATCCGCAACCACAGTTTGCCGTTGCATCGGGAGTGATCGAGTCGTGCGTCGGGTGGCCGTCGCGTATCCACCAGTCCGAGTCCGCCGATCAATTCACGAACATTGAATCCAAGGCGAGCCAAATTGAGCGAACCCTTTGTGGAAGCATTGCATCCGATGCCATCGCAGTAGGTGACGACAGTAGCGTTGCGGTCGATATTGGAGGTTGTTTCGGTCGACATCGCCCGGTGAGGGATGTTGATAGAACCACGAATGTGCCTAGCGATATGAGCGTCGGCGGATCGCACGTCGATGACGACAACCGAATCACCGGAATCAAGTGCAACTTTCAAGTCCCACGAGTCGATCTCGTAGGCGAGTTTGCGCTCGTAGTATTGGATTTGAGCATCAGTCATGTGGGATTGATTTCAGTTGCGGAACGTGGCGGATCACGAGGACCGAGAGATTTGGATCGTATGAGGGAGCCTCGCTCAAGGACACGACCATAGTCCGAGTAGATGCCAGTGTAATTTTCAACAATTCGTACCACCATTCGGCGGTCAGCGACCGATGGCATTGCCTGTCCATGTAACGCGAGGAATTCCGGCAGGTGTAGAGTAGCTTCTGCAGTGATTAGCCGGAGGACGTGTTTTTATCATACCGCCGAGAATTTGAAGCAGCAAAACTAACGGTCAACCGCGAAATACACGAAACACGCGAAAGTAAAAGCCGCGAGAGCGCTCGTTGCTATCAAAAGCCACATGTGAAACAAGAAGATGGCACGTTTGCGATGGTAACGACGCTTTGACGCCGCTCCGGTGCACGGCATGGTTCCCCGCCTTCTTCCGAGCGTCATTTTGTCCGCGCGACCTTTACTCAACGAATCCGGGTAGGCATTGGCCCGTCAATACCCCAAAATCCGACGGGTCGACCGTTCGGGAGCCGCATCACGCCACGATCATCAACGTTCCAATCTGAGAAAAACTTGGTTTGGGTCTCAACATGCGCAAGTCGCTCTTCGATCACGTCAAGACGTTTCAGGATTGCGTCAAGTCGTTCCACGATAGCAGTTTCCGTTACGCTCGTTTGTGGTGGGTCCGCAAATGCACCATTGCAACAAACGACTGAAGCGGCAATTCCGAGCCAGATGAGATAGCGTTTCATTTAATTTTCCATAGGGCTACAAACTAGGTTGGAGTCGGGAGTTCAGTCGGGGACAATTAATTATGGGTGTTTTAATAGGGGGGGAAGCCCCGGATGAAGCCAATGTACCTGATTCGAGTCGGGGGTAATCGGTTTACGACGTGGTTGAGTCGCGAATAAACGGCCGGTGGAGGCATCTGATTAAAAAGGTCTCATCGAGGCATATCTGGAATCATCCGTCACCCACCATTCAGACATCCGAACATTCGAGTGCCGAGATAAGCCGGTGTGGAATCGCGAGTGAGTGAAATTTTCTTAGGAAGATAATACGCCTAAAACACCGACGGTCGGGTCCAGCCGATTCGGCGGGTCGGTGCGGGTTTCCGCGGATGCACCTGTCGTGGTCACTCGACTGCAGATCGACGGTGAGTGAAAAGAATTGCTGATGGAAGGCGTTCACCTCGGTGTGGTTTGTGCTGCCGATTGACGAATCGCACTGGGGCGTCGAAAATCGCGGCTTTCTTGGTCTCGACTCAACACCTCAAGCGGACGTCATGAACTCATTCAAAGTCGCCGTTGTCGGCACCGGATTCATTGGGCCCGTCCATGTCGAGGCCTTGCGCCGGGCGGGACAAACGGTCACCGGCATTGTAGGGTCATCACGCGAAAAGTCGGTTGCCGCCGCTGCCCGCTTGGGATTGGCCAAGGGCTACGCGTCGCTCGCCGAAGTGCTCGATGACGATGAGGTCCAATCCGTTCACATCGCCACCCCGAACGAATTGCATTTTGAACAAGCTGGGGCGGTGCTTCGATCGGGACGGCATGTGATCTGTGAAAAACCGCTGGCGATGACCTCGACTGAGACCGCGGAGTTGGTGAAGATCGCATCGGAAAGGAATTGCGTCGCGGGCGTTTCGTACAACCTTCGATTTTATCCGCTGTGTCACGAAGCCGCGTCGCAGCGTCGCGGCGGGGGCAATCGGCAAAGTGATTCACGTGCATGGTTCGTACACGCAAGACTGGCTGTTGCGACCGACCGATTACAATTGGCGGGTGGAATCGAAAGCGGGCGGCGAGCTGAGAGCCGTCGCGGACATCGGGACTCATTGGTTGGACTTGGTGCAATTCGTGACGGGCCTCAAAGTGGTATCGGTGATGTCCGATCTGCGTACTGTCCATCCGGTACGGACGCGACCGGTCGGCGGAGCCGAAACGTTTTCGAGCGGCGACAAGACCATTTCGAAAAAGGAGATCCAAAACGTGCAGGTCGACACCGAAGACTGCGGGACGGTGATGTTCCGTCTCGACTCCGGTGCAAACGGATGTTTGTGGGTTTCGCAAACGACGGCCGGACGGAAGAACGCGTGCCAGTTCGAGATCGCGGGGAGTGAGCAGTCATTGGCTTGGAACTCCCAATCGCCCAACAACCTTTGGATCGGCCACCGGGATCGAGCCAATGAAACGCTGATCCGTGATCCATCGCTCATGTCCGACTCAGCCGCAAAGATTTCTCAGTATCCCGGCGGACACAACGAAGGATTTCCGGACACCTTCAAGCAACTCTTCCGAACCTTTTACGACTACGTTGCGGCCGCGGATTTTTCAGCGGCGGCGACGTTCCCGACCTTTGCCGACGGTGATCGAGAGGTTCGATTGTGCGAAGCCGTGTTGGCCAGTCACCGAGAACGACGATGGATGGACGTTTGAAGCTGAGCTGGCGGAAGAAAACGCTATTCGCGTGCGTGGCGGCCGTGCTCTTTTTTGCCGGACTCGAGGCGATTTTGACCGTGCTCGGGATCCCGGCGGAGCACCGTGCCGAACATCCCCTCGTCGTGGATCCGTATGTCGGATTCTCATCATGGGCCCCGCTGATGCAATTGCAACCGGCCCCGAGTGGCCGGGGCGAGGCAGTCATGGAGACATCGCCCGCCAAACTTCGCTGGTTCAATTCGCAATCGTTCACGGCCGAGAAGCCGAGCGGTGTCAAACGA
Organism: Pirellulaceae bacterium; assembly: GCA_963781095.1. Taxonomy (GTDB): domain Bacteria; phylum Planctomycetota; class Planctomycetia; order Pirellulales; family Pirellulaceae; genus Rubripirellula. The sequence goes on along the minus strand of CAWAEA010000006.1, from coordinate 105,398 downwards.
GTTTTTTGCGTCGGAGGTTCGACCACCTTTGGTCGTCCTTTCGACGATTCGACGTCCTACAGTGCCTACTTGCGTCGACTCTTGCCCGAGACCGATCCGTCGGTGCGGTGGGAGGTCATCAACGCTGGCGGGGTCAGCTATGCCAGTTATCGCGTCGCATTGGTGATGGAAGAGTTGGCCGAGTTCGAGCCTGATGTGTTCGTCGTGTATTCGGTCCACAACGAGTTTTTGGAACGACGCACCTATCCCGATTTGATCGATCCTTGGCCGGGGAAATGGGTGATCGATTCGACACTACGCCGCACCCGGACGTTCCAGGGGATCGAAACGCTACTCTCCGGCATGAATGTTCCTGGCGTGTCGCCAAACAACTCGCCGGAGATCACAGCATTACCGGGCGACGTGGATGAGCGTCTCAATCACACCATTGGCCCCGTCGACTATGTTCGCGATGAGGAGTGGAACGCCGACGTCATCCGGCACTATCGGTCCAATCTTGTGCGGATGGTCGCCATCGCCCGTCGGGCCGGCGCGTCGATTGTATTCATAGAGCCGGCAAGCAATGAAAAGGATTGCTCGCCATTCAAGAGCGATGACGATCACTTCGATCGCGGCCGTGGCATGTTCGAAGTCGGCCAGTTCGATTCGGCCGCGCGAGAGTTCGCCACCGCGATTGATCGCGACATTTGTCCGTTGCGAGCCACGTCGGAGATCGCAAAAACGGTTCGCCAAGTGGCACGGTCAGCGGATATTCCGCTGGTTCACTTTGGCGATCGTTTGCGGGCGAAATGCGTTATTGAAAACGGTCACCCTTGCTTGGGCAACGAATACTTTCTGGATCATGTGCATCCCACCATTGACGTGCATCGTGACTTGGCCACGTGGATCATCGAAACACTCGTTGCGGAAGAAATCGTCGCTGGTGAAGTGCCGAGTTCCGACGTCGTGGCTCGCGTGGACGCGTCGATTCGTGAGTCGATTGACACGACCGCACAAGCGATTGCGTTTCGAAATCTGGCCAAGGTCATGCACTGGGCTGGCAAGTTCGACGAAGCGCGTCGGTCGGCCGAGGATGCCTTACGGCTGGCGCCGGGCGATCCCGAGAGCCAGTTTGTGTTGGCGGATTCGTTGACCCAACTGGGGTTACCCGACATCGCAGTCGAACGATACGAACGACTTTTCGAAGCGATCCAGTACGAGCGAGCGATGCTGCCGTTCGCGTTTGTGTTAGCCGACGATGGTCGTTTCGAGTCGGCCAAGTTTTATGCGACATTGGCGACCGCGTCTGAGAAACCACGGACCCGATCCGCCGCACTTGCGTTGCTGGTCGAGATTCACACGCATTTGGGTGAGACGGAGCGGGCCGATGAGGCACGCCGCGCGTTCGAATCCGCCAGCCGAATAGGGACGCTCACGGAGTTGCTAGGCACCGATGCATCAATTTTTGGATCTTGTCGGCTGATCCGCCATGCCCATTCATTGGTCCATGGGTGTGCTTAAGCAACGAGCGATCAATAAGTGACTTCTCTTTTCCCCCTCTCTCTAACTCTCTCCCCCGCAAATCGCTGCGCGGCGGGGGAAGAGAGGACGTTTAAACGCGTCACTTATTCATCGCTCGTTGCTAAGTTTCTCAGAACGGAGCTTCGTCGTCACCGGCTTCGCTGAAGGCGTCGTTCGGGTTGCTAGTTCGTTGACTTCCGGTGTGGCTGTCGGCCCCGTCACCGGTGATGCGGAACGAGACGGCTTCGACGTTGACGAAGAACTTGACCTCGCTCTGTTCGTCTTTTTGCCAACGGCGTCCGTTCAATCGGTATTGCACTTCGACTTCGTCGCCGACGTTCATGTCGTCGACGGTATCGCACGACTCACGCGTGAATTCGATAGGGACGTAATTGGTGAAGCTGCCTTTGTCCTGTTCCAAAACCACGACTCGTTTGCGAAATCCTTTTGCGCCGTAAGTTTTGGTTTCTTCGATCAAATGCACTATTCCGGTCACTTTGGCTTCGCTCATCGCGTCACTTTCTCTCTCGTGGGTCTGGCGGACTTTGACTGGACGTTAAGGAGGAGAGTGTAACGAGTCGTGGCCATTCGTTTTAGTGGTTGGGCATTTCCGGGATTTCAGGCCAGGATGTCTCGAACCACGTGACCGTGAACGTCGGTCAGGCGGAAATTGCGACCTTGATACTTGTAAGTCAACCGTTCGTGGTCCACGCCCAATTGATGCAGGATCGTGGCGTGCAGATCGTGAATATGGACGGGCTTGTCGACCAAATTGTACCCGTATTCATCGGTCTCGCCGTAGACGATTCCCGGCTTGATTCCACCGCCCGCCATCCAAATCGAGAAGCAACGCGGATGGTGATCGCGCCCGAAATCGTTAGCGGTCAATTGACCTTGGCAGTAGTTGGTGCGTCCGAACTCACCACCCCAGATCACCAAGGTGTCGTCGAGCAGACCGACCCGTTTCAGATCCTTCACGAGTGCCGCCGACGGTTGGTCGGTGGCTTTGCATTGACTCGCGAGCCCCTTGGGCAGCCCGCCGTGGTGATCCCATCCCTTGTGATAGAGTTGAATGAACCGCACCCCTCGCTCGGCCAACCGACGGGCCATCAAACAGTTGGCCGCGAAGCTTCCCGGATTCTTGGCGTCGGGGCCGTAGGACTCGATGACACTTGCCGGCTCGTCGGCAAAGTCGGTGGCTTCGGGAATCGACGACTGCATGCGGTAGGCCAATTCGTATTGAGCGATACGATTTTCGATCAGTCGGTCGGCCCCGGCGGCGAGTTGCAGCTCGTGCAAGCTGGCGAGCGCCATCGATCGAAGCACGTCGACTCTCGCCGTTGATGCCGTCGGGATTGGACAGATACAGGACCGGGTCTTTGCCGGCGCGGAACGAGGTGCCTTGATGTTGGCTGGGTAGAAAGCCGCTGCCCCAAAGACCCGCGCTCAGCGGTTGACCATAATTCTGGTCCTTGGTCGTCATGACCACGAACGCCGGCAAATCGGCATTCTCGGTGCCCAGCCCATAATCCATCCATGCACCCATGCTGGGCCTCCCCGGAATCATGCTGCCGGTTTGCATGAAGACGACACCGGGGCCGTGATTGATTGCTTCGGTGTGCATCGAGCGGACGACGCAGATGTCGTCAACGATTGAGGCCGTGTGCGGCAACAATTCGCTGACCCAAGTTCCGGACTGGCCGTGGCGGGAAAACTCGAACGGCGATCCGACGAGTGGCAAACTGGATTGATTTCCACTCATGCCTGTCAATCGCTGGCCGCCGCGAATCTCGTCGGGCAATTCGGTGCCGTGTTTCTCGTTGAGCAGCGGTTTGTAATCCCACAGATCCAATTGCGACGGTGCACCGGATTGGAACAAAAAGATCACACGTTTGGCTTTCGGTGCGTGATGCAGCGCCGACAAGACGCCACCCGACTCGGATGCCAACATCTGTCCCGCCACCATCGCCCCGAAACCGAGACCACTGTTCTGCAGCAACGTTCGCCGAGAAAATTTCGCGTTCATCGTTTCACCATTGCGGCATCAAAGTTAAGAAGCGTGCCCACGACAACGGTCATTGCCGCGACGGGGATTGCCGAAGTTTGTGACGCGGCATTGCTGGATTCATTCGAATCGTCCGTGTTCGAAACCACCCGAGCCGAGTCACCGACTTCCAGCAATTTCGTGGCTCTCGCAGGGTCTCCGGCAAAGTAGGCGATCTGTTTCGCGTACAGTTCTTCGAGCACCTTTTGCTCGTCGGCCGTGGGCACACGGCTGGTCAGCGTGCGGAACGCTTCGCCAACGCCGTCGGTGCCGAGGTCTTCGCCAGAGTGCTTTTGTGCCAACGTCTCGGCCAACCCGCGAGCCGCCTCGACGTACTGGGGACCATTAAGCATGACAAATGCTTGCAGCGGAGATGCGGTTCTTTCGCGGCTGACCCGGCACACGTCTCGTGAAGGCGCATCGAGCGTCATCATCACCGGCGCCGGCGCGGTGCGTTTCCAATACGTGTAAAGGCTGCGACGGTACAAACCGTCATTCTTGTCGCGGTCCACCGGCTTGAACGACGCTTCGACCTCGTAAGGTTTCGCCGGCGGGCCACCGATCGTTTTGACCAACTTGCCGCTGATCGCCAACGACGCATCACGCAACATTTCGGCGGGCAATCGATAGGACGGAAAGCGACCCCACCAAACGTTGTCGGGATCTTTCGATTCCGATTCGAGATTTCGACTGGATTGCCTGTAAGTCCGCGTCAACATGATTCGTTTCAACATTGCCTTGGTGTCCCACCCGGTCGCGATGAACTCGGTCGCTAAATGGTCCAACAATTCAGGGTGCGAAGGCGGCAACCCCTGGCTGCCGAAGTCCTCGGGAGTACGAACCAATCCGGTTCCGAACAAAACTTGCCACAGACGATTGACTGCCACGCGAGCGGTCAACGGATGGTTAGGGTCGGTCAACCACTTAGCCAGCCCCAGTCGGTTGCGTGGAGCATCGGCGGGGAACGGCAACAGCGAAGCAGGCGTGTCAGGCGTCACGGTTTCACCCGGTTGGCTGTACTCGCCGCGTCCGAGCACATGAGTCGGGCGAGGGTGGGCGGTCTCACGCATCACCATGATTTCTTGCAAGCCATCTTGCGAGGCCGACTTCGCAAGCCTCGCTTCGTGCAGTCGCACGTCGATCGATCGAATTTCCGAATCTTGACGCTCGACCAAATGCCGAACCAGCAAATCGGAGTCGCCGGCCTCGGCGGGGTCGTGCTTGGGCTCGACGCCCAGCGTCGCTTCACAACGAGCTTCCCACTCGGTGATCGCGACATCGAACACTCGCATTCGGTCCACCATGCCGTTTTTGAAACCTCGGTCGCGGAATCGTTCGCCGACGGCAATCGTGTCTCCACCTCCTCCGGTGATGTTCTTGGTCAACGAATCATGGATCGTATCGATGGCCGCCAATTTCCCGTCGACATAGATGCACAATCCATCGGCGCGGCTGGATCCATCGTTGGTGACCGCGACGTGGACCCATTGGTCGACGGGCACCGGATCGACCGTCTTGATTCCGATTTGGTTGCCTGGCCAGAAATGGATCAACGACCACGCAAACTTCCCATCTTCGATCAACAGTTCGTATCCGCGGCTGGCGGCATCCGTCCACGCCCGCGACCGGTGGAACACGACCGCACGCTCTTTGACGTCGGGCGTTTTGATCCACATCGAAACGCTGAACGGGTCACTGCGTTGAAAATTGCCGACCTCGGTGTTGATCGCATCGTCACCCGTCAACAGAAACGCTTTTCCATCGACGCCGTCGACCAGCGTGTTCTTGCCCGTTGGCGAACCTTCAAAGTCAAGTGAGCCGATCGGTTGTGCCGGTAGCGGCTTGGTGAACGGTCCGGTCTGGAGCTGGTTTTGCCAAACGTTCCGGCGGCGCTTGCGGGCTTCGTTACGAACATCCTCCCACTTGGCCACGTTCTCGCTTTGCTGCTCTAAGACCACGGATTGATCCGGTGTGGGCATCGTCAACGTCGGTGTCGGAATCGAATCCGTGAAGTACGAGTACAGCCCCGCTTCGTCAATTTGGTCAAAGAACGCGGTCAACGCAAAGTATTCTTTTTGGCTGATCGGATCGTACTTGTGGTTGTGGCAACGACAACACTCATACGTCAGCCCCATGATCGCGGTGGCCACCGTTCGCGCGGTCGGTCACATATTCGATTCGGTATTCTTCGGGGACGCTGCCACCCTCGGATTCCTGTGGATGCAATCGATTGAACGTCGTGGCAAGAATCTGGTCTCGAGTCAATTCATCCGTGGCCGCCGGCGGCATTAAATCGCCCGCCAATTGTTGGGTGATGAATTGGTCATAGGGCATGTTGGCATTCAACGCGTCGATCACCCAATCTCGCCACGGCCAAACAAAGCGGTCGCGATCAACTTGGAAACCATAGGTGTCGCTGTAACGAGCCGCGTCCAACCATGGCGAAGCCATTCGCTCGCCGTATTCTTGCCGCGCGAGCAATCGGTCAATCAGTTTTTCAAAGGCCGACGCCGAATCATCGGCTAGAAATTCGTCAATTTCCGCGATGGTGGGCGGCAATCCGAGCAGGTCGAACGTGGCTCGGCGGATCAAGGTCGTTTTCACAGCGGGAGCAGACGGCGAGATCATCCGCTCGCGCAATTTGCGGTCGATGAAACGATCGATCGGTGCCAAACCAGCCTCTCGCGACTCATCGCTTGCCGAAATTGAAGATCCGGGAACGACCGGAGCCGATGGTGCAATAAAAGACCAGTGTCCTTCGTAGGCAGCACCTTCGGCGATCCAGTTTTTAAGCGTCTCGATTTGGACCGGCTTGAGTGCCCGTTCGGAATCGGGCGGCGGCATGATCGCATCGGGGTCGTCCGAGGTGATTCGCGCCAACAGTTCGTCGAGATCAGCTTCGCCGGCAACATCCAACCGCAATCCCGCCTCTCGATTGGCGTCGTCGGGACCATGGCAGTGAAAACAGTTTTCGGACAAGATCGGCCGCACGTCTCGATTGAAACGAACCGGCGAGTCGGCAACGGCGGGAAGGCATGCCATCGCAATGAACAAAAAGGTGGGATATCGCATTCATCGATTTTAGACCAGGGCCGATGGATCCGCCTATCGTCAATGGCCGAGTTCTCCATCAATGTTGAGGATCACTTGACAAAGTGGTTCGGGGCAGCGAAAATCGAGCTTACTGAGACTGATTCTCAATAAAGGAAACGCTTCCGTGACGACTCTTGATCAGCTGATGCCCGGACAACGCGGTGAAATTGTGCGCATTGATGGCGTGGACGGGATCGCATCGCGACTTCGTGAAATGGGCTTTATCCCTGGTGAAGCCGTCGAGTATCTGCGTCGGGCTCCGCTGGGTGATCCGGTGAAGTGCTCGATTCAGGGGTGCCGAATCGCGGTTCGCAGCGGCGAAGACGCGTCGCGTGTTCGTTCAGCCGATCGGTTGATTTCTCGTTTGCGGATGCGGACGCCGATCGCGGCGGGGTGGATGAAATGGCGACTGCTATGCAACGAACCCTTGAAGCTCCGACCCAGACGTTCCGCGTCGCCCTTGTCGGAAATCCGAACACGGGCAAGAGCACTCTGTTCAATGCACTGGCCGGGTTGAATGTGCGCACCGGTAACTACGCCGGTGTGACGATTGAAAAGAAGGTCGGTCGGTGTAACTTGGGTTCACGATCGATCGATCTGATTGACTTGCCGGGCACCTATTCGTTGGCTCCGCGGTCTCCCGATGAGCTCGTTGCGGTCGAAGTCCTCACCGACGATCTGGAAAACGAGCCTCCGGTTGAGATGATTGTGTGTGTGGTCAACGCGACTCAATTGCAACGCAATCTGTTCTTAGTCAGCCAATTGCTTGAGCTGGGCAAACCCACGATCATCGCGCTCAACATGATCGACTCGGTGCATTCGCGTGGCATCACGATCGATGTCGACAAGTTGTCGCAACAATTGGGCGTCGACGTCATCCCCACGTCCGCATCGAAGCGACACGGCATTGCGGAGTTGAAAGCGGCGATCGAAAAACACCTGTTGCTCGGTCACGAATCGATCGAACGTGAACGGACTTTGCCGGCGGCGTTCTATCAAATTTGCGGCGAGTTTCGCGAGGCACTGTTGGCCGGTGCGTGCATCACGTCGCCCGCCACCTCGTCAGCGAGCCCATCCGACGCACCGCAGACGGCGGTTTCGGCGCACTCATCCGTACTGCCGGACGATTATTTGATCCAACGGATGCTATTGGACAGGGGCGGCGAGGCGGAACGGCGAACGATTCGGCGACTCGGTGGCGGGGTGTCGCCCGCGCTGGTCGCGGCACGCAAACAATTGGCCAGCGTCATCGGTGATCCGGTCGACATGGAGTGCAACGCCCGGTACGCGTGGGCGAAAGAAAAGCTTGGAGGTGTGATCGGACAAACCGGTCGCGCCTTGTCGAAAGTGACGGACCGATTGGACGCGGTGCTAACCCATCGCGTCGGCGGACTGCTGGGCTTCGTACTGGTGATGCTGATCATCTTCCAATCGATCTATGCGTTCTCGTCGATTCCGATGGATTTGATCGACGCGGGGACGGGCTTGGTGTCCGAAATCGTGGCATCATGGATGGGGCCGGGGATGCTGAGGAGTTTGTTGACCGATGGAGTGATCGCGGGCGTCGGTGGCGTGCTGATTTTCCTGCCTCAGATCGCTCTTTTGTTTTTTTTCCTGGCGATTCTCGAAGACTGTGGGTACATGGCGCGAGCGGCTTTCTTGGTCGACCGTGTGATGGGATGGTTCGGGCTCAGCGGCAAATCGTTTTTGCCGATGATGAGTTCATTTGCCTGCGCGGTGCCGGGAGTGATGGCGACACGAGTGATCGAGAACCGTCGCGATCGACTAGCGACAATCATGGTCGCACCTCTGATGAGTTGTAGTGCTCGGCTGCCCGTTTACTTGTTGCTGATCGGTGCCTTTGTTCCGGCGACCGCGTTTCTGGGCGGATGGTTGTCGATGCCGGCGATCGTATTGATGGCGATGTACATGGTCGGCGTGGTGACGGCGATTCCCGTCGCATGGATACTCAAACATACGTTGCTCAGGGGGGAGGTGGCTCCGTTCGTGATGGAGCTTCCCGAGTACAAAATACCTGCCCCGCGAGTGGTGCTGTCGCGGGTTTGGGAGGCCAGTTTGGCATTTGTGATTCGAGCGGGAACGTTGATCTTCGCCGCGTCGATCGTGATCTGGTTTGCCGGTTATTGGCCTGGAAATCACACCCGACAATACGAGCTGGAGGCACGATTGGAATCGATTGCCGAGGACGCACCCGAAGCGGCTCAACGGGAGGCGGCCCAATTGGAGGTCGCCCTGCAGGCCGAGTCGGCGCGGTTGTTAGAGGGCAGTGCTCTCGGTCGCGTGGGTCACGCGATCGAGCCGGCCGTCCGTCCGCTGGGGTGGGACTGGAAAATAGGCGTCGGTGCGATCGCTAGTTTTCCCGCTCGCGAAGTCATCATCGCAACGTTGGGCACCATCTATTCGCTGGGCGGCGACGCGGACGAAGAGGGGCTCGCCGGTGCGATGCGTGCCTCGACGCACTCGGACGGATCGCCTGTCTACACAATTCCGGTCGCCCTTTCGATCATGGTATTCTTTGCGTTGTGCGCTCAATGCGTCAGCACGTTGCTGGTGATCCGGCGGGAAACGAACAGTTGGTTTTGGCCTTTCCTAAGTTTCACCTACATGACCGTCCTGGCCTACGTGGGCGCTTTGGTGACTTACCAAGTCGGCACACGATTTTTCTAAGACCATACTCGGTGGAGTGGAGCGCTGGATGAATTGGCAAAGCATCATCGCGAGCGTGATCGTCGTGGCAGCCGCTTTGTGGTTGTTGAGGCGGATTTATCGGATCGTCGCCAGCGGGTCACGCGATGGTGCCGGTCACGTCGGCGGCTGTGGCACGTGCGCCAAAAACCCCAACGCGGTGGACTCAACCCCCTTGGTCTCACTGGGCCCAAGTAAGGCCAGCAACGGGGACGAGCCCCCTGATTGAAGCGGTGGGATGATTGACGACGATCGAACCCCGTTCACTCGTCGAAGTCAGGCTCGTGCGGCGTCGAGGTGGGAATCTTCTCGCCACCGGCGATGGTCACCATGGCGTCGAACTCGTTGCGGTCGAGGTCATTGCGAATCCTTCGCACCGAGCCATCGGCCATCAAGAGGTGCGTGAATTCGTCGGGCTGCATCGACTTGATTGCGGCGAAGGCTTCGTCCGCACTCACATTCTCGTTGGAGGTCCAAATGACCGCGTCATCTGGCAATTCCATCGCCATCAAGGTGTTGGATAGTCCGTCCGTGACATCTTGGAATCCCACTCGCACGTTCGGCGTTGGCGGAAACATTCCGTTGGGATCCACGATGACCACCAAGCTGGTTTCGCCAGGCGATCCGGAGGACGCTTGGAATGCAAAAGGTGCATCGATGGAGAGTGGTTCGTTGATCAAATCATTCCAGGCGTAGAGGTTGTCATAGCGTTCCCATTGCGATTGGCCCTCGACGAACGGGGAGATTGCGACACGCCAACCCAGTCGTTCTTCGCCCGCCGTATTTTCGGTCGCCGTGAAAGGCAGTTGGCGATAGGCCGAATGATAATTGTGAATGCCGAGTCCGATCTGCTTGACTTGGTTGGATCTCGACATGGTCTGCGCCGCCTTGCGAGCGGCGGAAACGGCGGGTATCAGCAACGCGACCAGGACTCCGCCGCACACCAGCAATATGGTCAACGCGGTGCCGAGCACGATTGCGATGATTGCAAAGCTGTTATTCCCCGAGCCTCGAGATTGCTCAGCAGGCACCGGATTCGTCGGCCCACTCGACGGGATTCCGAAGGGGTTGTTCTCCGGTGAGTTTTCTTGTGTCATCGACTGCGCCTTGCTGGGGTAAACGACGTATTTTGGAACTTCGGACGGCGCTATAAACCTTCAACCGGTCGGTTCTCGTTGAGCAACAGGTCGATTTTCTCACGCGTCTTTTGGCGCGCTCCCTTGTCATCCATGGGAAATCCGATGTCCCCCAAAATGAAACCGTAGGTCGGGTGTGTCTCGAGCGAGCCGAAACCCATTTCCGCCAAGTCGGCTTGATGGAGCACGGCGATCGTGGCCATCGCCACGTCACGTACCTCGGTTCGGATCAGCATGCCACCGGCGAAACCCGTTTCGGATGTCGGACGTGAATCATCCAACAGAGGTTGGACAAAGATAGCGTGTTCACGAGACCCGAATCGGGCAATCGCCTGCAACGCGGTTGCGAGCGTTTCCGCCTCCTGGGCCTCGGTCAGAGTCGAGACCGCGAGCGACAACGAGTCTTCAACTTCCCATGCCATCCCGGCCAGTAGCACGTCAATCCGGTTGGACAGAGTGCTGCGAATCATCCATCGTCCGAGCAGCGCGGAAAGGCGCGAGGAGTTGGGGGGTTTCATGAATTTCCGTCGCACCCGTTTTCTGTAACGTGCTCAGCATGACGCTCTCATAGGCCGCCGTCACGGGAACTTTCACATCAACGGTCGGTAATACCAATGCGAAGGTGTCGGCGCGGGAAGGAAATCGACGTTCGACAAAGACTCGTTGCTGGACCGTGACGACGGCTTTCTCCAGCGCGATCACACGGTCGCGGGTCGTGCCCTCCATGGATGCCACCAACGCAGGATGCGCTTGAGTCAACTCAATAAAAAGTTCGCGGATGGTGCCGCTGTCGCCCAGCATGGCGCGAATGACTTCCCAGCCGTCAAAGTCGACTTCTTTCCCGGCCAAGAAATCGTTGATGCGGGTTTGCAGGTCGCCGTCGGTCAGATGTCGAATCACTTCGCCCGCACGCAAGCGTACTTCCGCATCGGAGGTATCGGCTTGCAGCTTTTTAAGCGGCTCGACCACCGCCAAACCCATCGCCATCAACGCGGCGACGGACCGTTCGCGCTGTGCGAATTCGCCAGACGACAACTGTTCGACCCATCCATCGAACTCAGCCTGATCCTGGTCCGACCATTTTTCGGGCTCTGCGGTTGGTTCGACCTCACTCGCCTCGGCAAGTGCTTCCGTTTCGGAGGCAGTCGACTGGCCCCAACATCTCGCCGTGTCCATCGGCACAGCAGCGGCGATTGCTAATGCAACCGAGAACCAAAACCACGATGGAACGGGTTGCCGGCGAAATTGAAATGCGAGGCCCGTCGCATGATTCGAAAAATCTTGAAACAGAAACACCTTTTGCCATCCCAGGGAACAGGAGCGGTCGAAAATCGGCGGTCGCGTGGGCATCATTTCGATATTTTCCAGGTACACGACGGAGTCAGGTACACGACGCCGTGAACGAGGCAACGAATCCCAATCATTACCCACGGCGGGGCAGCTTCCGATGGCGCATTCTACACCTCGTCACCCGTGGCGGGATAGTAAAGCTTTGACGATGTTGGCGGTTGAGTTTTGCAACCACGGATAAACCGGGCGCCGGTTTGTTGAAATCGGTTGTCAACTTGCTCATCGGTGGCTAACCTTGAGGACTGACGCGGGCGAGAAGTTTCGCCCAATCGCGTCCCTTTTAGGGATTTGCGGCCGATTGCAGCCTCTACCTGCTAAAGAGCCATGACAACGAACATGACGATTGATCGTGATGCGGACGAAGTGAACCGCAATTCCAATACCTCGAGACCGACATTCTCGGGACAGGGGTTTTCGACTCAGAGCGTTCACGGCGGCGAACAACGCCAAAAGCCTGAGGGTTCGATCACCCAGCCCATCTTCACCGCGTCGACGTACACCTTTGCGTCGACGGCCGATCTGATGCGGTTCGTCGAGGGCGAAGACCAGCGTGAAGAGTACGGCCGCTACGGCAGCCCGAATGAAAAGAGTGTCGAAGCAAAGCTCGCCGCCCTCGATAACGCCGAGGATGCGATTCTGTATTCGTCCGGCATGGCCGCGATCGTCGGTTTGTTGATGGCGAAACTGGAAAGCGGTGACGAGATCGTTTTCTTTGACCAGTGTTATCACCGCAGCCGTGAATTTTGTTCCAAGCATTTGTCTCGTTTCGGCGTGGTGACGCACCAGGTCCCGACCGGCGATTTTGCCGCCATGGAAGCAGCGATCAATTCGCGTACCAAGATGATCGTCAGCGAGTCGCCGACGAATCCTCACTTGACGTCTGTGGATTTGGAAAAGTTCGTCGCGCTTGGTCGTTCGAGCGAAGTCGAAACGTTGATCGATGCGACATTGGCCACACCCTACAATCTGAGACCGATCGATTACGGAGTCGATTACGTTTGGCATTCGGCGACGAAGTATCTCGGTGGTCACAATGATTTGCTGGCCGGTTCGATTGCCGGTCGTCGTGAGTTGCTCGATCCGGTTCGCAAATTGCGAGGGGTGTTGGGTAGCGTCAACTCGGGACACAACCTGTACCTGCTCGAGCGTGGGCTGAAAACGTTCGAGTTGCGGATGCAGCGGCACAATGAGAACGGTTTGGCCGTTGCCGAGTTCTTGGAGTCACACCCCCGTGTCGGGCGCGTTTATTACCCCGGACTCAAATCACATCCGTCGCACGGCATTGCCGCCGCCCAGATGCGCGGCTATGGCGGCTTGATCACTTTCACGGTCAAAGATGCCGACTGGATCGAAACATCGCGAGTGGTCGACGCGGCTAAAATCGCCCGCATCGCACCGAGCCTGGGCGGGGTCGAATCATTGATCGAACAACCATTGGTGATGAGTTACTTTCATTGTTCGCCCGAAGAGCGAAAGCAATTTGGCATTGATGACAACATGATCCGCTTGTCTTGCGGCATCGAAAATACCGCTGATTTGATCGCCGATCTCGAGCAAGCTCTTCATTCATGAATGATTCGATCGATTCGAAACACTCCTTCCGCACGCGTGCGATCCATGTCGGAAACGAGATCGATCCGTCGACCGGCGCGGTGGTTCCTCCGATTCATTTAGCCAGCACGTTTCGTCAACCGGCGGCGGGCGAGTGGGGCGAGTTCGATTATTCGCGCAGCGGAAATCCGACTCGGACGAACTTGCAAACCACGTTGGCATCGCTTGACGCAGCGGAGGGGGCACTCGCGTTTTCCTCCGGCATGGCCGCGATCCACTGTGTCACCATGCTGTTGTCGGCCGGCGATCATGTCGTCGCCGGTTCGGATATCTATGGGGGTGCGTATCGATTGCTGCATAAAATCTGCAGTCGCAGCGGCATTACCGTCACCCTCGTCGACATGACTGATTTGGCCGCGGTCGATTCGGCCATTGGAGAAAAAACGAAGTTGGTTTGGGGGGAAACCATCGGCAATCCGCGGATGACGATTGCCGACATGAAGGGCATTTCGAAGATCACACGTGCCAAGGGTGTGTTGTTTGGTGTCGATAACACATTCGGCACACCCGCATTGGTGCGACCGATCGAGCACGGTGTGGACATTGTGATGCACTCGGCGACGAAGTATTTGGGTGGTCACAGCGATTGCTTGGGTGGAACTCTCGCTTCGGCAACTCGCGAGTTGAACGACAAGCTTTATTACATCCAAAATGCCACCGGCGCGGTGCTTGACCCACTGAGTTGTCACTTGGTATCCCGGGGGCTCAAGACGCTTGACTTGCGAGTCAGAGAGCAATCGGCAACGGCACTCCGATTGGCGTCGTGGTTGGAATCGCACCGGAGTGTCAAAACGGTATTGTATCCCGGACTGGCGTCCCATCCTCAACACGATTTGGCCACCCGCACACTCGACGGCGGATTTGGCGGCATGGTAACGTTTGAACTCGATGGTTCTCTCGAGCAAACCGCAACAGTGTGCCAATCAACGAATTTGTTCCATCTCGCCGTCAGCCTCGGTGCGGTGGAATCGTTGATCGAGCAACCGGCGACGATGTCGCACGCCAGTTACGATCCGGCGGATCGCGCGAGGTTTGGGATTACAGACGGCTTGATACGGTTGTCCGTCGGGTTGGAATCGTTTGAAGATCTCAAAGACGACTTAGAAACGGCAATTGCCAAGGCAATGAGGTAGATTTGTGAGACGTTCTCCATTTCTGCCTCGCCCAGTTCTCAGCCGGTCAAAAGTGCGTTCGATTGATGCGCCGTTTCACGTTGGCGATATGTTGAATTGCCTGCGGATGACTGTTGTTTTTTATAAACGCTAAAAAAACAGGCCGCAGTCATTCAATCGGCTCATTTGATGTCGCCCCCCCTTTCTGTTGTTTCACCTGTTGAGGAGACGCCATGATTGATGAAGATCGGCTTAGAAAGCGGTACCTTCGTCAATTAAAAATCGGCGCCGTGGTGCTGATGTTATTGGCGATCCCGGCGATCGTTCATTCTCAGGCTGCGATTCATACGCTGTTCAATCGGCCGGCTGATTGGGTTCCCGATTCCCTGGTCGAAAAAGCGGAGTTCAACGACTTTCTCGATCACTTCTCAGTCGCCGAAGTGGTGATGATTGGGTGGGAGGAATCAGATCTCGACTCTCTTTCACTCAACGCCGCCGCGGCCATTTTGAAGCCTTTGTGTAAGGAAACTTACGACGCGGAAACGGACCCTGATGCACTTGCTGCATTGCCGAGCGTGGCCAGGGAATGGATCACGAAAGTACGTGAGACGTGCGAGACACCCACGCCACTGCATTGGGCGCACAGCGGTACCGAGACGCTCGATCAATTGATCGAAGCGACGAATTTAAAACGTGAGTCGGCGATTGAAAGGTTACAGGGAACCTTGATCGGTCCCGACGGCAAGCAGACGGCGCTTGTGGTCTCGATTGCGGACGAGGGTCTGATCAAACGACGATTCCTGATTCCGGCGATTCGTGAGATGGTCGCGGGACTCATCGATTCCACCGCCGATCAGGTCGCGGTGGTCGGCGGTCCGTTCGAAGGTGCCGTGGTGGATACCGAGAGCATCCGTTCGATCGAGCGATTCTCGCCCCCGTCGGCCGTCATCGCGGCGCTGTTGTGCTTGGTGTGCTTGCGATCGATCCCTTTAACGACGGCGATCGTTTTGGTCGCGGTCATCGGCGAAGGGTTGGTGTTGGCGGCGGTTTATTACACCGGCACACCGATGAATGCGATCCTGATCGTGTTGCCACCGCTCGTGTTCGTGTTGACCGTTTCGGCGGGCATTCACTTGAGCAATTATTACTTAGACATCGTGCACGAGTTTCCGGGTGTCTCACGATCCGACGCGGCACAGCGAGCGATGAAGGCCGGTATGGTTCCGTGTGCGCTCGCGACGGGCACCACGGTGGTCGGGCTCAGCTCATTGTTGTTGGTGCGTCTCGAACCGGTTCGGATTTTCGGTGGTGTGGCCTCACTTGGGGTCGCGCTCACATTGGCATTGTTGTTCTTGATTTTGCCCGGCGCCATGGTTTTGACCAAACCGCGGGAGTCCAAAATCAAGAAGAATGACGAACAGCCAAATAAACTCCGCCTTTTTGCCACTCAGTGGATGCGGCGTCGGTTGTCGCGACCTTGGCCCGTGATGTTCTTTTTTTTGCTCATCGCGATTGGATTATCACTCGGCCTGGGGCGATTGGAGAGCAGCGTCAACGTGCCGCGAATGTTTTTGGCCGACAGCGACATACGTAAGCAGTACGATTGGGTCGAAAAGCACATCGGCCCGACCGTCAATGGCGAGTTGCTGTTGAGCTTTCCGCCGATGGGCGAGGCGGATGATCCACTGTCGCGACTGAACGTGGTTGCCAAAGCGCAAAACGCGGTGATGGACTTGGACATCGTCGGGGGTGCTCTATCCGCAATCACGTTTGTGCCGCCGATTTCTAGCGGACGAAGTTTGTCCGCGACCGCTCAGCGCAGCGTCGTCAGGAAACTCGTCCGCGATCCCGAATCTTCGCTGGGTAAACTGGGCTTCATTTCCCACAACAGCGATCGCGAAATCTGGCGAATCAGCATTCGGATGCCGCAGACTGAGGAAGACGATCTGAGCAATCAAATCGAGCAGATCGAATCCGCCGTCGCGGAAAAATTAGCTCTCAATGACCCTGAGACGGCTCCGACAAGCGTCACGCTTACCGGCAGCATTGTGATCGTCCAAAAGTCGCAAGAAATCTTGCTGAGAGACCTGTTTAAAAGTTTCTTGGCGGCGTTCGCGGTCATCGCGGTCGTGATGATGGCGATGCTACGAAGCGTGATCGGTGGGCTGCTTGCGATGCTACCCAATTTGTTTCCCACCGTTGCGTTGTTCGGATTGATGGGCTTGATCCGATTGCCGCTCGACATCGGATCGGTAATGTCGGCGAGCGTGGCCTTGGGAATCGCGGTGGACGACACGGTTCACTTATTGAGCCGATTTGGATCACGCCGTGCACGCGGCATTGGACAAATTCGTGCGGCGTTTGGTGCGCTTTCCCAGTGTGGTTGGGCGATGTTCCAAACCACGCTGGTTTGCGGCTCCTCACTGATGGCGTACCGGTTTAGTGATTTTGTGCCGACTAGTAATTTTGCGTTGTTGATGGTCGGATTGCTGGTGACTGCCTTGTTGGGTGTCGTCCTGTTGTTGCCGGCGATGATGGCGAGCGGATTGGGTCGGTGGTTGGCCCACACAATCGGTGCCGACCCGTCCGCCGAGGTTTACGCGGACGGACCGCCAGCGAAAAACTCTGGCAACGACGTCCGACGCGTACCCACGCACAACGAAAATAAGCGATAATGGGCTAGGCGATTGAGGGTATCGCTGGACAGTTCCGCCTACTCCTAAGGTTCCGAGCTCATCGCCATGGTGTCGCATCCGCCTGATCCAGACCCCCCATCGGTCCCGTTTTCCAGCTCCGGTTTGCTCGGTTCGATTTTGGAAAATTCGGAATTGCGGCACCGGCTCGGTCAAATGCCGTTCGACGAAAAGACGATCGAACTGTATACCGCTAATCTTGAAGACTTTTCGCATCCCGATTGGATGGGTGCCACCACCCATCGTAATTTTCAACACGAGACCCTCGAAGTTTCGTTGGACCTATCGGGCAGCGCCGAGAATTATGCCGACCTCGGATTTATTCCTTCGCGGAGCATCTCCAATATCGGCAGCGAGACCAACCGCGACACGGATTATCGCATCGTCGGCAAGTTGGGCGCCGGCGGCACAGCAATCGTGTTCCAAGCTCACCAACGCGCGGTTGATCGTGAAGTCGCGGTAAAGATGTTGCGAGAAGAGTTAGCCGTCCGGCCTCTTTCCCGCGAACGATTCGTTGCCGAAGCTCGTGTCATCGGTGGCCTCGACCATCCCAACGTGATTGCGTTGCATGAGTTGTATGCCAACGAAAATGGTGCTTTGTTTTATTCGATGAAGCGCGTCGATGGTACGAGTTGGGACATGCAGATTGCCGAACTCTCGCACGAACAAAACATGGAGACTTTATTAAGAGTCGCCGACGCGATTCGATACGCGCACTCACGCGGGTTGGTGCACCGCGACATTAAACCCGAAAATGTGATGTTGGGGCGGTACGGCGAAGTGTTGTTGGCCGATTGGGGGTTGGCGATCCAGTATCCGTCGGTCAGCGAGCCGGCCGACGCGCACGCCTCGATTGGTGGCACGCCCGCCTACATGGCCCCCGAATTGGCTTCGGCCGCGGCCGGGGAAATTACTTTTCAAACCGATGTCTATCTGCTCGGTGCGATTCTCTTTCAAATTCAAACGGGATTTCCACCCCATCACGGCGAAACGTTGCTGGAGTGCTTGCGAGCGGCGGCCGGCAACGTCATCGAAGCGACCGAAGTGGAGGGAGAGTTGATGGACATTGCGATGACCGCGATGGCCACGCAGCCGAGCGATCGATACAGCGATGTCGACGCTTTTGTCGCCGCGATCAAAGATCAACGCGAGCATGAGCAAAGCGTTCGGTTGGTACGCCGCGCGATTCGTCAAGTCGCCCAGCCCAGGATGCCGACCGACTCGCCGGAGGCCTCCGATCCGTACAAGGATTACGGGATCGCCGATGCGCTAATCGGCGAGGCGATCGAAATCTGGAAGGACAACCCCAAAGCGCATGAGGTTCGACAACGGCTAAGGCTCGAATTCGCGCGAATCGCCACCGAGCGAGGCGACTTCGATTTGGCATCGAACATCTACGAGGCCGCGGGCGAATCGGAATCCGACGAAGCGGTGATGGTCAAGTTCCACCGCATGCGGCGTGACGCCAGCCAACAAGAGGTTTCACGATACTCGGCGTTGTTCACTCACTCGCCCGATGCCGGTTTGTTGGTCCAATTGTCGACCGGAATAATCGTCGAAGCGAACTTGGCCTTCGCGAAATTATTCGGCTACCAGGGCGACCAAGTCGTCGGTGAGAAGATCGGAGAGTTGAACCTTTGGGTCTGCGCGAAGCGTCGGACACTGATGGTCGACCGAGTGAAACAGCACGGCAGGGTCGACGATTTCGAAGCCCAGTTTCATCACACCGATGGTCGAATCATTGATTGTTTGATTGGCGCCAGAGTCTTGGAGGTCCAAGGCGAAAAGATGATCGTGTCAACGCTACGAGACATCTCGCTGCGTAAGATTGCCGAGAATGAATTGAAACGTAGTCAAACTCGGCTGCGTGACTTGCAGCGAATGGCGGGTCTTGCGACGTGGTCGTTCGACGTTCGCACCGGCATCGTGACGTGGAATACGGAAGCCTTCGAGCTTGCGGGACGCTCCAAAGATGAGGGCACGCCCACGAAAGAAGAATACTTGGAGATGATTCACCCGGAGGATCGCGGACGATTGCAGACGGCGATCGACATGGCTATCCACTCCGGCGCGGCGTACGAATTGTCGGTTCGTCAACAAATCGCCGGCGGCGAATATCAATACGTGCTGGTTCGCGGTCAACCGATCTTGGACGACGATGGCAAAGCGGTGGAAGTCTACGGCGTCGTACTCGAACGAGTCCAAAGGATCGTGACACGGGTCGAGTGAGTGCTTCGGTGTTGACGCGGTTGTCTGTGCCTTTGCGCACGGATTATCCAACTAGGCCGATTCGGCGTACACCGGCTCATTGGACAGGCTCGCAATCAGAGGTGTGTCCATCGATCCGGCGTTGGGACGGACCGACATCGTTCGCACCTCAATGCCCTCGTCCTTGGTTTGAGTTTTCGGGACTCGCGCAGCAAGAACAACGCACAACCTCGGGCGAGAGACGATAGAAGGAAGATGGTCAAGTAGCCAGCGTAGCTGGTGCCCAGAATCGTCAAAATGGTTCCGCCGATCAACGCTCCGATCACGAATGCGACCGAGTTGATCAAATTGTAAACCGTCAGCAAGCTGGTACGTTCTTCGACCGCGATCGCGTCAAAGAACAGCAAGAAGAATGCCAATTCGTAGGCGGCCCAGAAGATGCCAGCACCGACTTGCACCAATGCCAACCAAGGCAATGCATCGGAGACGACCCAGGCAGCCGCCATCGGGACAATCCCCATCCCGCCGATCCACAACAATTTGTGGGGACCGATCCGATGAGCCATTTGTCCCCAGACCGGCAACATGATCACCTTGGCCAAAAAGGCGATCGAAATCAGGGTCACATACTGTGTGTAGTTGTGGCCGAGTTTTTGAAACATGAACGGGGTGAAGTAGGGACCGGCAATTTGCGCAGCGACCTGAACAGCGGCCAAGTACATCAATAGCCGTCCACTATTTTCGTTGATCAGGTGCCCGAACGTGCGCCCCAACGGAATCGTCTTCATGTTGGCGGGAATGGGTGTCGGTTCACTTTGCAACGCCAACATGGCGACGGAGACCAAACGGCATGCGCCGGCAAGTCCGAACAGGATCGCGTAAGCGGAAAGCAACCGATCGCTCTGACTCGCCCATTGCAAGCCGATTCCGCCGGCCAGAAAACCGATAAAGATCGCCACCTGGGACGCTCGCGTGCGTAAGGCAAAGTAGCGAGCGCGGATGGGCGAGGGAACGATCGTTCCGATCCACGTGTTCCAAGCCGGACCCGTCGCCAGACCCGCACCCCAATAAACGCTGGCGATCAGCAATAGCCCACTCCCGCTGATCGAGCCCTTCAACGCGGCGAGCAACAACGGAACAAACGTCAGGGCTTGGATCGAGGCACAGCAGACGATCCAGCGTTTATGCGACCCGATCCAACGAATCAAACGTGGTGAGACCAGTTGAATCAACCCACCAACGACGAGCGGTAAACTGCCCACCAGCCCGGCCGTCAATTCGCTCAAACCAATCGCCAATGCGAAAGCGACCAGATAGGTTTCGCCGAAACCTACCATGCCGCCGAATGCCGCCGCGTCTCCGCAACTGGCCCGCAAGTTTGTACGCAATTCGCCTCGGCGTGATGCTTGGGGGCGACGGCGTATCCGCAACGTTGGTGGAACTGGCTTGGTGAGATTCAATGGGTTGGCTACTTGGCGACCGCAGCTGCGGGGGTCAAACACTTACCAATCTGGCGGACGGCTTGCCGCAAACGTTGCTCGTTCTCCACAAGCGACATTCTTAGAAACCCTTCACCGCCTTGCCCGAAACCGCTGCCGGGGCTGACCGCGACGTTTCCTTCTTCGAGCAACTTCATCGCAAAATCCATCGTCGACATCGAACTCTTCCAAGGCTCTGGGATCTCTGCCCAGACGAACATTCCGGCTTTGGGTGGATTCACCGTCCAACCTAAGCGCCGCAGCCCGCTGACCAGCACATCGCGGCGCCCTTGATAGATTAAACTTTGTTGCTCGACCGAATCTTCGGTGTCTCGCATCGCCACAATCGCGGCAATCTGGATGGCTTGAAACATTCCGTAGTCGTAATAGCCTTTGATCGTTCCCAAGCCGCGAATCATCTCGGCATTGCCGGCGCAAAAACCGACACGCCAACCGGCCATGTTGTAACCCTTGCTCATCGTGGTGAATTCGACGCCGACATCTTTGGCGCCGTCAGCCGACAAGAAGCTCGGAGGCATGTAACCATCGAAGGCAACGTCGGCGTAGGCAAAGTCGTGAATCACCATGAACCCGTAACGCTTTGCCAAGCGAACGACTTCGACAAAGAAGTCGGGTTCGATCACGGCCGACGAGGGATTGTGGGGATAGTTGACGATCAACACCTTTGGCCGCGGCGCCATGTGCTCGCACGTGTAGGCGACATTGCGAAGAAACAAATCGGGGTCCGCGACGTCAAGCGACACGACATTCCCCGCCGCCAAGATCACGCCATACATGTGGACCGGAAAGTAGGGCGATGGGATCATCGCGGTGTCACCGGGCCCCATCAACGCCAAGCACATGTGCGAGAAACCTTCTTTGCTACCCAGGCATGAAATCACTTCGTGCTCGGGATCCAGCGTGACGCCGTACTTTCGCGCGTACTTTTTGGTGACTTCACGACGCAGATTGGCGATCCCGTTAGACTTGCTGTATCCGTGATTCGTCGGATCATTTGCGGCGGTGACCAACTTTTCGATGACCGATGGATTGGGCGGGTCGGACGGGTTCCCCATCCCCATATCGATGACATCGTCGCCGGCGCGCCGTTTTTGATACAACAGATTGTTGATCCGCCCGAACATGTAGGGCGGCAATCGATCGACCCGCGAAGCAAACTTCACCGCAAATGGTTCGGGCACCGGATCAGTGATCGGCATGTCAATGGCCGGAGCATCGATGTTGGGGGTGTCGTTGTATTTGTTGGGATCGTTTTCGCGGGTATCGGTCATGATTGAAACTGGGGGAATCGAAGCGAGTTTGCCGAGACGATCATCATTGTCAACCAGACACCAAACTAATCCCAGGGGTTAGCTGGAATTTGCCAACCAAGTACGGAAATCAGCGGGGAGCTTTTGCGACCCGAGGCGTTTCGTTTGCGACGCTGAGGAAATTGTCGATTTCGGCGTTCTTTCGGAGGCTTTCGATCCGGGCCGCCATCAAACGTCGCATCTTCTTTTCGGTCAAGTCGCGGACCAATTCTTCCCTGACCGCGGCGGGGTCGGTCACGATCGGCTCGGTGAATCCTTGGCAACGCAGGATGATGTACTTTCCACCCGTGGCGATGATTCCGCTGAGGTCACCGGGCTTTAGCGAGAAGGATTCTTTTTCGACCGCCGGTTGACCGCCGTGTTTCCGGATTGGTGGCACCTTACCCATGTTGCTCGATGAAACCGGTTCGACACTGTACTGAGACGCCAGTCGTCCAAAAAATTCGTCGGTCGGGTTGTCGCGAGCCATTTCCCAAATCTTTTGGGCGCTGCGTTGGTCCGACAACACACACGCCAGGACATCGACGCGTGGCCCATAGGCGGACTCGAATCCCTCTTTCATGTCGGCATCGGTCAACACCATGTCATCTTCGACCAATTTGGTCAGCGCGACACTCGGCCAAACCGAATCGGCCATGTACACGCTGCGGGTGACTTCGCCGGTCGCCAGCACTTGTTCCATCCATCCTTCGGTATCGGGCTGACCATTGGCGAGCAGGATCCCGTAGCTGTTTGCGGCGCGGGCGAGCTCGGCTTGCATGTCGGCGTCGGTCACTTGCTTGTTCGATTTGCGAAGTGCCTGGGTCAACAATTTACGATTGATTTCGCCCTCGAGCACTTCTTCGCCGTGTCGCTTGATGCACTCTTCACCGACCAGCGCCAAAGTGATTTGCTCGTTGTTGATGATCGCTCCGGCCCCGGGATACTGTTGCTGGAGTTCTTCGTTGCCGAGGATCTTGATGACGTTGGCTTCTTTCTGAAGTTTCGAAAACAGTTCGGTCGCGGCGGATCGCATCTTTTCGTCACGGAGTCGATCGGTAATTTGTTCGCGGATCGCGGGCAGTGCCTGCGGGCTGGGCGAAGTTGCCGGGATACGGCGAACAGCCTGCAACACAATCCACTGATCTCCCAACTGCAATACTTCGGATACTCCACCATCTTTGAGTCCAAAGGCGGCCTCTTCCAATCGCGTATCACCGCTGTAACGGCGAATCGGCGGAATCAGACCCCCGACGCTGGCGCTCGATTCGTCTTCGCTGAATTGTTTGGCCAAGCTTGCAAATTTTTCGGGATCGGCCATCGATTGGGCGTGCAAGTTTCTCGCTTTCTCTTCTTTGGCGCACATGATCAAACGGCACTTCACCGCTTCACCGAATTGAGCCACGAATGAGCGGTTGAATTCTTCTTGGGTGACGTTGACTTGACCGTCGACCAATCGCCTGAGCGCCAACATGGGCCAAATGATTTCGCGGCTGTATTGATTGGGATCGATCTTACGTTCTTCTTTTAGCAATTGAAGATAACTTTCGATCGACAATCCGAACTTGGCCGAGATGCGATGGATCTCCTCAGTGACCTCTTGGTTGCTGACTTCGATCCCATTGTGCTGGCAAGCTTGCATGATCAGATGGCGATTGATCATGTTGTCGATCACGTCGGTCCCATAGCGCTGGATCGCTTGGTCTGATAACGTTTTTCGGGTGATCGGGTCCGCATTCACGACGGCGACCACGTTGCCGGCTGCCGAAGCGGGTGCTTGCGAATGAGCGACGGGTGAGGCGACGGCGGTGACGATGGCGACCCAAGCGAGGGCCGACAAGTAGCGACGCAGCGTGCGGATGAGTGGTGTCATGAAATTCAGCGGGCGGGCGGTTTGCAGTGGCATCGTCGGTCACTCCTTTGAACCGAAGGTGGATTCGATGAGCGGACCTTAGAAAAATTTGAAGTTTCGCTCAAGTTCAATAAACCTTGATTAAACCGTGACCGCTCGATTTGCCCTCAAGGTGGACAATGTCTATCGTGATGGGGAAGCCGCGACTTGCCGTGATGCAAGACGTGATCCGCGCCGGGAAGCGCATGGGGTGTGAGTCTTCGGTGGTGAAACAACCGCCGTGAAACTCGCTGATCCTGGCAAACTATTTTTGCACAGTTTGCACGGATCACCGGAACAACTGGGGCGACCCGAGATTGACTTTTCAATCTCTGTCGGTTGCTCCCAATTTTCTGGGTTACCGCCTGATTGGTTTTTTGACCAGGCATGCTTTGTGACCTATGTTTCCGTGGCCCTGCCCCCTGCATCATCCGCTGGGCCATGAAATGAGTGTTGGCGATCCCGCACTTGTGAGCCTCCCCGAACGATGCCGTTGGATTTTCACGCATGGACCTTGTCGCTCGCCTCACCGGCCTGTCGTGCTGTCGCACCCATCAATCATTATCCGCCTTCGCGGTCTTTTTCATTCCTGCATTTTTAGCGTGTGAATTCGTGACGGCGCAAGAAGTCGCCGCACCTACTTTTCACGGGTCACCCGCCGTGATCGAGCCGGCGGCTCTCACACCGCCGATCTCGGAGTTGATCGACGGCGAACAAGCCGCAATCGTTAAGGGCCGCGAACTCGAATCCAATCGCATGTGGGGCGAAGCGATTCGTCACTACGAAAAAGCATCTCGCGATTTTCCCGAAAGCTCGCCACTCTATCAACGGATGGTGATCAGCCGGTTGCATCACGATGTCAACCGTCGCTTTCAAGACCAAAGCTATCTCGCCTCGGTTCGGGAATTGAGCACTTCCCAATCGCTTGATGTGTACTCGGAGATTTTGGCGAACTTGCAAACTCATTACGTCGACGATATCGATTGGGCACGCGTTCTGATCCACGGCACCGCTTCGCTCGAAGTGGCATTATCTGAAAACGCATTCATTGATCGTTTGCTGCCCAGCGGCGATCCCGCACGGATCGAAAGCTTTCGCCAAACCGTCCATCACAAACTGCAGGGACGAAGCACCGCGACGCGGTTTGATCTGCGTGCCAGCGTCGCATTCGTGGCCGCTCAAGCCGAAGCTGAACTTGGCTTGTCCGGTACCGCCGTCGTCCTCGAGTTTTTAAGCGGCGCCGTTTCGACGCTTGATCCCTACACGCGGCTGTTGTCGCCGAACCAGCTCGACGAGATGTTCTCGAACATTGAAGGCAACTTTGTCGGTCTCGGACTCGAACTCAAAGCAAAAGCCGACCATCTTCAGATCCTGTCGGTGATCGAGCAGGGGCCGGCCGATGAGATCGGCATTCGCGGTGGTGAGAAAATCGTGGCGGTCGAAGGAATCCGCACCGATGTCGAAGAGCCCGGATACGTCGCCGATTTGTTGCGTGGCCCTGAAAACAGTTACGCCGCGATCACCGTGGTCGGAGTCGATGGCGCCCCACGCGAATTGCAAGTCCAACGACGCCGCGTCGAAGTGCCCTGTGTTGAAAACATTCACTTCGTTGACCCTGTCAACCGAGTCGGATACTTGCGGCTGACCAACTTCCAAAAAACGACGACGCGTGACATCGAGCGTGCACTTTGGGAATTGCAGCGTCAAAAAATGCGATCGTTGATCATCGATGTGCGAGGCAATCCTGGTGGCCTATTGTCCGCAGCGGTCGAAGTCGCTGACCGATTCATGAGCGAGGGGCGAATCTTGACGACACGGGGACGAAATGTTCGCGAAAACTTTGACTACGCCGCCCATCGACCCAATACATGGAATGTTCCGCTCGCCGTGCTGATCGATGGTGACAGCGCCAGTGCCAGCGAGATCTTTGCGGGAGCGATCGCCGACAGTGGTCGTGGCGTGATCGTCGGAGAAACGAGTTACGGCAAAGGAAGTGTTCAGGGAATTTTTCGGATGCAGTCGGCGAAGTTTGGATTGTGTTTGACAACCGCAAAGTTCTACTCACCCAGCGGACGAGCGATCAGCCACAACGGCGTCGTGCCGACGGTACCGGTCAAGCCCACTCACATCGCCGCTCGCCCCGACGATGAAGGACGCCTGACATTGGACAACGAAGACGCCGTGCTGCAGAAAGCCATTGAACAACTCAGCGGCCGAAACATGATCAGCCGCTTGCCATAGACATCGCCTGCGGTAGAGATTGACCCAAACCCAAGGGAACTGATCCCTTGGGTATCGAATCACCCCAACGTGTCGGCTAGCGATTCACTAAGGAAGTGTCGCGGTTTCTTTACTGCCGCGGGTTCCCAGCGCACCCCAAAGTCCATACGGGCTCTTTCCGCCAGGCGGCGTGGTCGAACCTCCCACGGGCCAAGCAGGCGAGTTCGCCGACTTGTTACCGGCCTCAATCGACTCCGTGATGAATTGGACCGCCCCGTCACCCATCAAGACGTGAGCACCGCCTGGGTGCCGACTACCCACCGTGACCATCGTGTCTGAACCGTCACCGGCATAAGCACAGCTAACCTTGTCGGGAGGCATGATCGTGGTCACGCTGCTCATGACCGGACGACCGTCAGCCCATCGCATTCCCTTACGTTGAGATGTACCCCAGTTGTTGGCATTGGTGCCGGTCACATGAAATTGGGGTCGAAGCGGATCAAGGGTGCTTTCACAATCGGAGGGCGTGACAAAAAACGACGCATCGCTGTTTCGGTTGACCACCGTCGCGACAACCTCGAGGCTATCATTGTCCGTTACAATTTCGCCACACGCGATCGTGTTACTGAGTCCGTCGAGAATATCACGAAATCCAGTTTGCACGCGGGTCTCAAAAAATCCTCGGTTAAACGATCCTTTTCGATTCGTGCACCAATCCAGTACTTCACCAAATTCGCCTACGCAAGAGTGGTTGTTGCTAGCGATTCCATCGCCGATGCAAGCAGCGTAATTTGTGAAACCTTCAAAATTTGAGGGTGCGACGTTGGGGTCGCTAGGGCATCGATAAGTACCAATCTGGGTGACCCATGGCGTATAGTTTCGTTCCCACGGCACGGGGCCCATGGAGGAAAACGCTGGTGTCCGGGCGGTGCCGTTGTGATTGACCGCTCGCGGGTTCGAAATCATTTCCCACATCGCTTGCTGTTCGATGAACGGAAGCGTGCCAACTAAGAAACTTGATAGGTAACGGTTCGTATAAGTACTGTTGCTGCCAGATGTGCCGCCGCACTGAGTCGGCAGCTTATTGTAAGTCGAATGATAATTATGTAGGCCCAATCCAATTTGTTTAAAATTGTTACTACAACTCATTCGTCGGGCGGCCTCGCGGGCAGCCTGAACGGCCGGCAGCAGAAGGCCCACCAATACGCCGATGATCGCAATGACCACAAGCAACTCGACTAACGTAAAGCCAGAACGAGTTTTTTTAGATTTCGTCATGTTAAGTTGTCCTAAGAAAAGAAATGCGTCGCTAGACAAGCGACGCGAGGAAAAGCCGAAGTCAATCAAAGATCTACTGACTTCGCATCTGAGATTCGTAATCCGCCTCCATCGATTTCATTGTTTCCTCGGTGTGAATGACGCTATCGTCAACTCCCGTGGATTGAACGCTCGTATCGGGTCCCGATCACAACCGATCGAGAAGACCGAAACGAGAGCAAGAAACAGCGCGAACTTAGAAAAATTGGCCATTGAGTGAACACCACCATCAAATAAAGGATTCAAGGGCGCCGGCGATGTTCACCGGCTGAAAAGACCTTGGTGTCCTTAAATTAGCGGTTGGTTACATGTCTACGCAAGCACTTAATGGGGAAATAGCTGTCGCTATCTCGAGATGAAGGCCTCAGCCGCCCCATGCGTCCTTCCTCATGCCCGGCTCAGGGGGTGCGGCTCGACGATCGTGACTGCCTCATTCGTGCAAGATTTTCCAGCATTTGCTGGGTTCCGCTGGGCCAATCAATGGTGACTTTTGGGGGGACGCCGAGTCGCCAAGACCGAATCGCAAGCAACGCTCATTACTGCACTGGTATCCATCGCCGGCTAGCAATTGACGGGTAGTGGTTTGCTCCGACGACTCCACCGTGACCCGCGTCCCGATCGCATCCCGGTGTGATTGAGTCGCCACCAAGTGCAACGTCATCACGTCGGCCGGCTGAGATTCATCCGTGGTGGTTCGATTGATGAGCAACGCCGCCGGATCGAACAGATTCGTGACCAACAAATCGACTTGCTGATCCTGATTCGCATCCACGTGAACGAGTGCGCGACCGAGAACCTTTCGCTCGAAGTACGGCCCCAAGGATGATGCATCGACCGTGGTAAAACGCCCATCATTTTGTGATTGGAACATCACCATCGGCATCCGAAACGAATGCCCCGTGTGCGAGAAGTCGTCGACGTTGCCGTTGGCCACGACCAACTCAAGTTTCCCGTCGTTGTCCGCATCGATCCACTGGGTACCATATCCCAGCAACGAATGAGTCGGCACCACCATGTCGGCCGCTTCGGTTCGGTCCGACCAAATTCCGGGACTGACCTGTTTGTAGAGCGTGTTGTAATCGTCGGTGAAATGAGAGACATAAAAGTCCACGTCACCGTCGCGATCAAAATCTTCCGCGGCGATCCCCATCGAAGCCTGGGACAACGATTTTGCATTGAAGGCCAAGCCGCGAATCGCTGCTTGCTCGGTAAAATGAAATGTTTCCTTTGCCTCACCCGACGCCGGTGATCCCGACGACGACCAAAATTGGTTCGCGGTCATGTCATTGGCGACGTACGCATCCATCCCCGGACGATCATCGAGTTTTCCCACGACGATTCCGAGACCCCGGCCGGGCGTTTGATCGGTCAACCAATCCGAAGTCATGTCAACGAACGTGCCGTCACCCACACCTCGCCATACTCGGTCACGTTCGGCGGGGAAAGCAAGCGGACCGCACGAACGGTGGTCCAGACCATCGTCGAGCAAACACCGTTGGCTGATCACGTCGTCACCGGCGACATAATTGACATCGTAAAGATCCGCGATGGCATCGTCATTGAGATCCGCGACAACCACGGACGTGGTCCATTGCAAGCCGTCCAACCCCGCCGCCGCGGTGACATCCGTAAACGTTCCGTCACCGTTGTTACGGATCAATCGATTCTCACCAAAGTTTCCCACGTAAATATCGGCAAAGCCATCGCTGTTAAAATCACCGACGGCCAAGCCTTGCGAGAAACCGGAGTCACCGACCCCGGCGTCGGTCGTGACGTCAACGAACTTCCCGTTTCGATTGCGATGCAGGCGGTTGGGATCGGAGTTCCTTTGTCGAGGCGTGCCGTCGCAAACGGTCAAGTAAAAGTCGGGCCAACCGTCGAGATCGAAATCAATCACGGCGGCGCCGCCCGCACCTGATTGATAAATCCACAAACCCTCTTCGCGTCCATCGGTCTTGTCGATTTCGCAAACGTGATTCAGCCCGCGTGCGACCGCCTCGTCGCGGAAATGAAGATGATCACCTGTCGAGGTGGCGAGCTCGCTTCTTCCCATCTCATCGGCTTCGATCCAGTGCGGCGTTGATAAGTCGGATAGATCGATGGTCCGCGTGACCATGAAAGCAGGTAGTTGCCACGGAGTTTTACCCGTCATCCGCTCGCGAACATCGGCGAACACTTGGCGGGCGCCGGTGTCGGGATCTTGAGTCATCGTGACGGCAATCCGAGCCCACGTGGCGGCCTCCCACAACCGTCCCAATTTTTGCATCGACTTTGCGATTTCCGCCGCCGCCCTCTGGGAATGGTTTCGCCAAAAGAACAACGCTTCCACGTCATCTCGCATAGCGGTCACCTGCCCCGCTTGGGTGCTGACTTGTTGGCTGGCGTCGAGTCGCCCGATCTCGGCCAACGCGCCGGCGAGTTGATTCAGCGCCTCGCCATCATTTTCGTTCAGCTTTGCGGCATGCCAAAATGCGACGGCTGCTGATTCCATCTCGCCTCGCTTTTGCGACCAGATCCCCAACGCGAGCCAATAGCACGATTCGAGCTCGATCTTAGACGGTTTCGCGGCGGCCCACGTCTGGAGTTCGGCGCCCCGATCCAATTCGACCAGGGCTCGGCCGTAGTACGCCCACGCCTCCACGAAGTCAGGATGTTGGTCACAGACCTCTTTCAGGTCATCGACAATCTCATCCCATTTCCCTTCATAGGCAAGCAATCGGGCCAACGAGTACTTCGGTCGCGAGTCATCGGGATTGAATTTCAGTGCGTACTCGCAAATCGCCTTGTCCGTTTGCGGCCGGGTCAGATCCGTCAACATGATCAACTCGTTGACACCGGCGTGTTGGTGTTGAACCAGATACTTCAAGTGCTCACGTGGCGATATTCCAGACCGAGCGAGCCTTGCAAGCCCGCCAAGTCCGCGCGAGTGCTCGGATCATTGGGGCTGCGGCGTACGATCGACTCGACAACCTCCATCGCTTCGAACGGATGGCCCATCGACATCCACAAGCGACTGATTTTGTCCAAGACTCGGACGGTTTGAGTCGGCAACAGCTGATCGGATTGACGGTAAAACGAGATCGCTCGCGACGGACTCCCCGCCGCAGCAGCCTCATCGCCCGACCGCTCGAGAGATGCCGCTCGCCACCGGGTCATCGGCGAGTGTCTTCGCCGAGCTCGTCGAAGACGCAGGATCGGGATCCTCGCTTGGTCGACAACCCGTCAACGCGGATAACCCGGCCAGTACCAAAGCCAACGTTAAGGTTCTCGCCGGCCAGCCTGCCAATCCTTCGAACTGCCCGCCCTCCGATTCTGGACCCCGCCATCTGGTACCTTCAAAAAAAGCAGCCTTGCGATCATCGAACGTAGGACTTGCCATGGAAGATCGCCAACACATGAATAAAGGGATACGCAAAAAGAGCCGGCCAGTTTTTCGCTGCATTATCGGTTAAAGCAAGAATCGATCAACTTACCGTCATCGCGAGAGGGAGCACGGCGGGCGACGGAATCGGGACAAACTCTTCAACAACATGCCCAGATTGCAATTCAATCGTAACGAGTTGAAACGCCAACGATTGCGTATGGGAACAGTGTTTGCATGTCCCAGCCCACGTCGCGAATGCAAGCCGCAGGATTCATCGAGCATCTCGCCCGTGACACACGCTTTCCAGCCCCTGAATTTACCTCCCCCTCAAATCGTTCCCTCGCGAAAGGGCCTCCCTTGGCTAAGAAATCGACTCGTACGGCCGGACCGAACAACTCGAAACCCGAAAGCCACGTTGGCAACGCGGGTGAGCTGCACCAAACTCATTCAGGCGATGGTCGATTGACGACCAACCAAGGTCTTCCCGTTGCTGACGATCAAAACACGTTGACCGTCGGTCCGCGGGCCACAGTTGCTAGAAGACTTTATTCTCCGCGAGAAAATCACTCACTTCGACCACGAGCGAATCCCCGAACGGGTCGTTCACGCTCGCGGGTATGCGGCACACGGCTACTTTCAATCGTACCAGTCGCACGCCGGGTTGACCAAAGCCTCGTTTTTGCAAGATCCGTCAGTCAAAACGCCAGTGTTTTGTCGGTTCTCTACGGTGGCCGGTAGCGCCGGATCGCACGACACGGCTCGCGACGTTCGTGGTTTCTCGGTCAAGTTCTACACCGACCAAGGAAACTATGACTTGGTCGGCAACAACATCCCCGTGTTCTTCATCCACGACGCGATCAAGTTTCCTGATCTGATTCACGCCGTGAAACCGGCACCGGACCGTGGATTTCCGCAAGCCCAGTCGGCTCATGATACGTTTTGGGATTATGTTTCACTCAGTCCAGAAACGATGCACATGTTGATGTGGATCATGTCGGACCGGGCGATTCCGCGATCGTTCCGGATGATGGAAGGCTTCGGCGTCCACACGTTTCGGATGATCAATGAGTCGAACGAATCCAAGTTCGTCAAAATCCACTGGCGACCCAAGCTGGGCACGTTCTCGTTGATCTGGGATGAGGCTTTGAAGGTGGGTGGTGCCGATCCCGATTTCCATCGTCGCGATCTGTTCAACTCGATCGCGATGAACGATTTTCCTGAGTGGGAACTGTCGGTCCAAGTCTTCACCGAATCCGAAGCTAACGCTTTCGACTTTGATGTACTTGATCCCACCAAGTTGATTCCCGAAGAACTCGTTCCATTGACGCCGCTCGGCAAGATGGTGCTCGATCGCAACGTCGACAACTTCTTTGCCGAAACCGAGCAGGTTGCGTTTTGCCCGTCGCATCTGGTTCCGGGCATCGACTTTTCAAACGATCCGCTTTTGCAAGGCCGTCTGTTTTCCTATCTGGACACGCAGTTATCGCGATTGGGAAGTCCCAACTTTCACCAGATTCCGGTAAACAAACCGAAATGTCCCTTCGCCAATTTTCAACGCGATGGTCACATGCAAATGGAAGTCCCCAAGGGACGCGTGGCGAATGAGCCCAACAGCCTCGACGATGGCACCCTGCGTGAGGATCCCAAGGCAGGCTTTACAACTTATCCCGCGGAGGAGTCGGGGCATAAACTTCGCATTCGTCCAGAGAGTTTTGCCGACCATTACACCCAAGCAAAGCTTTTCTACATCTCGATGACTGAGCCCGAAAAGCGGCACATTGCTGGCGGCTTCGGCTTTGAACTCGGAAAATGTGAGAATGTAAAAATTCGCACACGAATGCTTGGGCATCTCAGCAATATCGATAAGCAACTTTCCGACGACGTTGCCAAAGCGCTCGGAATGGTCGGTCAAGCCGACTCGATCAAGCCGTTCGTTAAAGTCGGCGATCCCAAGCCGTCGCCGACGTTGTCGCAATATTCGAAAGCTCCTCACAGCATCGCCGGTAAAAAAATTGGATTGCTAACGACCGATGGAGTCGACGCGAAGCTCTACAAATCGTTGATGAAGGAAGCAAAAGCCGAGAAAGCGATTGTGGAGCTGATCACACCAACGATCGGACCGATCCAATCGAGCACGGGAGACGAGATCACACCGGATCACTTTATCTCCGGTGCACCGTCTTGTTTGTTTGATTGCGTCATCATCGCACCTTCACCGGACCATGCCGAAATGCTGGCTTCTCAAGCAGCCGCGGTGGACTTCATACGCGACGCATTCGCCCATTTGAAGGTGATCGGATTCACCGCCGAGGCGAGCGAATTGTTTCGCAAGGCGAGCGTCGAGACCGACGCGGATGAGGGACTGGTCGATCTGGACAGCGGAAAGCTTGCCAAGTTTATCGAAGCGGCGAAGAAGCACCGCGTGTGGGACCGAGAGCCCACTGTGCGTGCTTTTTAGGAATGGAAGCCGAGTTTTGATCGCTCGGTGTTGAGGTCCTGGAAGTCGAGGTACAATCGGGCGGTCGCGCCGACCGCCTTTGAAACCCCCTTCCATTCGCACTGATATCGATCATGGACTATATCGACCCGCACATCCACATGGTCTCTCGGACCACCGACGACTATGCACGCCTGGCGCGGATGGGTTGTGTCGCGATGAGCGAACCTGCTTTTTGGGCCGGTTTTGATCGTGGCACCGTTGAC
Source organism: Pirellulaceae bacterium (assembly GCA_963781095.1). Classification (GTDB taxonomy): domain Bacteria; phylum Planctomycetota; class Planctomycetia; order Pirellulales; family Pirellulaceae; genus Rubripirellula. The sequence goes on along the minus strand of CAWAEA010000006.1, from coordinate 71,662 downwards.
GGGTTTCGGGATTATTTTCGTCAATTGACCGATGTCGAGCCACGACGGGCAGCCCAGTACGGGATCCAGCACTTTACTTGGTTGTGCATCAACGCCAAGGAAGCTGAAAACGTATCGCTTTCGCGCGAGGTCATCGCGATGATTCCGGAGTTTTTAAAACAACCCAACGTGTTGGGGATCGGCGAAATTGGTCTCAACAAAAACACCAAAAACGAAGCGACCATTTTTTTAGAGCATCTCGATCTGGCCGCCCAACACAATCAACTGATCCTGATCCATACGCCGCACTTGGAAGACAAATACCAGGGCACTCGCATGATTCTCGACATGCTATCGGGCGACTCTCGGATCGATCCGTCGAGGGTGCTGGTGGACCATGTCGAGGAGCACACGATCGGTGAGGTGCTCGATCGAGGTTTCTGGGCCGGGATGACGTTGTATCCGGTGACGAAGTGCACCCCCGAGCGATCGGCCGACATGATCGAACGGTATGGGGGCGAGCGGTTGTTGGCGAACTCGGCCGGCGACTGGGGGCCGAGTAAACCAACGGCGGTACCCGATCTGATCTTTGAAATGCGGCGGCGTGGACACCGCGAGTCGTTGATTCGAAAAGTGGTTTACGACAATCCCATCGGCTTTTTCTCGCAAAGTGAAAACTTTAGATTCACTCCGCGCGATTCCGGCAATGCAAGTCTGGAATCGTGAGTAAGAAGGATTGGGGAGCGGGAGTGGACGCTAACGGCTTGCCGATTGTGGACCTTCTGCCCGACGATTTTTCGCTGAGCGACGCATTCGAAAGACTCTCCAAACGACCCGGATGTTTGTGGCTCGACTCGGCATCTCTCGGACCGATCGGGGATGACGGATCGCCTCTCGGTCGATACTCGTTTTTGATGTCGGACCCGATCGAGCAGCTCGTTGCATCGGAAAACGACGCCGATCCGTGGCCGACGCTGGCCCATTGGTGCGAAGGGTTACCGACGCAGTGGGATCCTGATCTGCCCCCGTTCCAGGGCGGCATTGCGGGGCTGATCGGTTACGAGTCGGCAACGTGGTTGGAACCCGTCGGCCGAGCTGCTGTCAACGATCTGCCGACGCCTGCCATGTCAGTGGGTCTTTACGGATGGACCATTGCGGTCGATCACATGACGAATAAGTCGTCGATCATTGCCCAGGGCATCGGTCGAGGAATTTCGGCCAATCAATTGGAAGAGCGAATCGACTTGGCGCCAGCAAATCCAATTCGTCAAGAAAATATTGGACGAACCGCTTACGAGTTGCACCACTGTCGACGATGCGTTTTTCGCATCCGAGAACGTGCCCGTCGCGTCCGTTTTCGCTACTGATCGCGAGGGTGTTACAAGCAACTTTAGTCGTCAAAGCTATTACGCCGCGGTGTCTGACGTGGTTCAACGCATTTGTGATGGTGATTCATTTCAAGTCAATCTGGCTCAACGTCTATTGCGAGTTGCGGACCGTTCATCCGCGGATCTGTACCGGCGATTGCGGACGGAGAATCCGGCACCGCTGGGTGCCTATTATGACGGGGGTGATTTTCAAGTGCTGAGCAGTTCACCGGAGGGATTCCTCAAAGTTCGCGGACGTCACGTCCAAACGCGACCGATCAAGGGCACCGTCCGTCGCACCGGTCACGACGACATCAATCTGAAATTGGCCCAGAAGCTGATCGCCAGCGAAAAGGACCGCGCCGAAAATGTCATGATTGTCGATTTGATGCGAAATGATCTTTCGCGAGTTTGCGATGATGAATCAGTGGTGGTGACACAGCTTTGCAACGTCGAGCGTTACCAATTCGTCCAGCATCTGGTGTCGGTGGTCGAAGGCCGACTATTACCGGGTCTAAGCGTTGTGGATCTGTTGAAAGCTTGTTTTCCAGGCGGCAGTGTGACGGGGGCACCCAAGATCGAAGCGATGCGAACGATCGCGGAACTCGAGAAACACCCCCGCGGCCCCTACTGCGGCTCGATGGGATACATTGGTGCCGGCGGGAATGCGGACTTTAATATTCTGATCCGCACCATCACGGCCGCTCACGGGTATTGGCAAGTCCAGGTCGGTGGCGGCATTACGGCGCGAAGCATCCCCGAGAGCGAAGAATACGAGACGTGGTCCAAAGCCGAAGGCATGCTCAGAGCGATGGACGCCGGAGAATAGAAAACACCTTTAATTCCTCCTTGCAGGCGATTTGCAGATGGCATCGATGCGTTTGAGTTTGGCGTTCGTCACGATGATGGGGGCCGTGATGATGAGTGCCCGTTGGAGCGGTCTCTCCAGTGCGTCGGCGCAAGGTCTAGCTGCACCCGTTTTATCGTCGCCCGAAGCACCGGCGTCAAAAGCCGTGATGCCCGCACCCATTGTCTTTGGACCCTATGAGTACGAGGCCAAACCGGACGACGAGGCATTCGACGAGTTTCATCCGATGAAGGCCCCCGAGGCGGGAGCGATGCTTCTGCGCAAGGGCGATCGATTGGCGATCCTGGGGGACTCGATCACGGAACAGAAACGGTATTCCAGAATGATCGAAACGTATTTGACGGTTTGCTATCCGCAACTCGAAATTTCGGTCCGCCAGTTCGGATGGAGCGGTGAAAAAACCGACGGGATGCTTAATCGGCTGGATCAAGACGTGTTGAGATTTTCGCCGTCGGTCGCGACTTTGTCGTATGGCATGAACGATGCGCGGTATCGACCTTTCGATTGGGTCAACGGTCGCTGGTATTCCGACCACTACACGGCGATCGTTCGAAAGTTAAAGGCAGCGGATGTTCGCGTCGTCGTGGGGTCGCCCGGTTGTTCGGGCAAAATTGCCTCTTGGGTCGACCCGCGTAGCGGGACGCTGCAGGAGCACAATTTAAATCTTTGCACGTTGAGGGACATCTGCATCGAAATTGCCGATAAAGAGGATGTGCGGTTTGCGGATGTGTTCTGGCCAATGTTCAAGGCCCAGGTGTTGGCCGGGAAAGAGTTCGGCAGTTCGGATGATCCGTACGAGGTCGCCGGCCGCGACGGCATTCATCCCGGATGGGCCGGTCACGTGATCATGGCCTACGCTTATCTGCGAGCGATGGGGCTTGACGGGAAAATCGGTGAATTCACGATCGACATGGATTCCGGCAATGCCACCGCCTCCGAAGGCCACACGGTCCGCAGCGTGAGTGACGGTGCAATGGAAGTCACCAGCACTCGATACCCGATGGTCGCCGAAGGATCGCTCAGCGACGAAGACACGATCCGGTCCGGAATGAAGTTGGTGCCGTTTTTCGAACATCTTGATCAGTTCACATTGAAGGTTGAAAACCTACAGGCGGACTCGGCGGAGGTACGCTGGGGAGATCAATCCAAGGTGTTCCCGCGTGAGATGCTGGCGGCAGGCATCAATCTGGCGGACGAATTTCCCGTCAACCCTTTTTCAAAGCCATTTGCAAAGGTCGACGAGGCCGTCGCTGCCAAGCAGGCTTACGAAACGGAGCAGATCAAAAAGATCTTTCACGGCGATGAGGGAAAGAAGGACATCGAGGCAGCGGCGAAACGCACCGAAGCCGTTCGAGCACCCCTGGTCGAGGCGATTCAAGCGGCGATGAAGCCCGTGACTCATCAGATCGTCGTCACGCCAGCTAGCCGAAAGTGACTCCGTGTCTGCCGACACTTCGAATTTCGAACATTCGTTCCATGCGAGTCAAGGCGAACACATCTCGGACTGAATCCTGAACGTTGCTCAGCACCAAATGGACACCATGACTTCGAGCCTTGCTCTTGATTCCAATTAAACCGTTCAATCCGGCAGAACCGAGTCGGTCAATGTCACGAAAATCGATGACAATGTGCTCAAGAGGGCAAGCGTCGGGTTGAGAGCACTCGATCAATTCGCACAAATCACTCGAGATCTGCTCGGCGGTATCTGTTCGATTGAAATGATCAGGTGAAAATGAAACCGTCGTCTCTGAACCATGAATGCTGACACGAATCAGTTCGGTATCGCTCATGTAACCTTCCTTTGAGGACGGGTGGGGTCAATGGCAGGTATTTTACCGGGGCCAGATCGAGTCTCGCGATGGCATCTTATCGTCGATCGAAGATCAGTGCAAACCGAGTTCGGGTCGATCGCTTGAGTGCCTTGTTCACGATGCATGGGTGCTTTGAAGGAGTTTAGCGTCCGTTGGATCGCTGGGCGGTGCGAATCCGAAGATGGTTTTCGCCGAAAAACTCACTCATTTCGCCTGACAGCGTCCAACAATCATCCGTCGCATCTTCTCTTAACGCTTCGATGATCCGCTGCAAATTCAGATTCTCGTCAAGCGTGAACTGAGTGCCGGGGGTTGGGGCGCCGACAGGATCGGATGCCACCGCCGAGAGTGGATCTTGCTGTTCCGCCCCTTCACGCGTGGTCACGAGCGAGACGTCGCCGATCATTCGGCGGGCGGCACGATCGATGGCGGGTGGATCTGCGATGAAGGCCCAACGCCGACCAGCGATCACCACTTTTCCACGTGTGGGCGGAACCAACGTTCCTTCTCGGATTAACCTTGCCACGCCGTCATGGTTGCCGGCGACCACGCTGGCGTCATCGGTGGACGAGTTGCCACGTCCTACTCGGTCATCCGCTACCGCTGAATGCGATTGCGAATGCGGGCATGCGGCCGAAATGGCGAGAATGATCGCAGTGCAAATCACACGTCGGTATCGTCCAAAGGCAAATCGCATAGGTTCTTTCGCCCACCACAGGATCACTGGTATCAAAAACATGGGAGGCAACACCGTCAAGGAAGGATGGGATAAAAGCGATTGTCAATCGAAACGCACGAGGGTGCCTTCCCGATGTCCTAGATTCGCCTTGTCGCGTTCCTTCGCGGCAATTGCACTTAATCGAACGACCTAACTATTTTTGGGCATCGCAATCGCATGGCTGCTAAGCACAACGCCGACGGCGATCATCGCGAGGCCCAGCCATCGGGGCGGCGTGACGCGTTTCATCGGCTTAGGATGCACCTGGATCAAAAACGATGACATCGTCGAATTGTCCGCCACCGGCGTGCTTTTGGTGATGCGGGCGAGAGCGCGAGTCGTGGATTCGTTGAGTAAAAACGAGTCGACCATACGAAATTGGACACCCAGTAGAATCAGCAGGGCGCCGGCTAAAAAATAACGGTTGCGATACATTGACATGATTCATCGAGTCCTTCGGTTACCATGGAAGCAACGCGATCGATCATGGGGAGGGGAGGTCCAATCGCGTCTAATAAAAGAATCGACGGCTCCAACGAGAAACTGCAGAGGCTCGTAAAATAGACCGATCACAGCGAAGATTCCGAACGCGAATGGCTTTTCGGCTTGTAGCGGTCAAGATCAGCCGTGCCCGAGGCCGCGATTCAGCGATCGCTGAAGAGTCCGTCGACCAAGGCGGAGACGGTCGACCGGAATCCGTTGAGTGACGAATCCTCTAGCAATTGCGTTTGGTTGCTCTTCAAGATGGCGGCCGCAAGGGGCTTATGCTGCTGCCAATCGGAAAGCGAAAACGTTCGCGTATCAACATACACGTCTGAAAGATTGTTACTAATCTTCGTGACCAAGAAAACACCTTCCTTGCCACGAACCACGTGATAGTGCATCGCCGTGTAGAGCAACGCAGCGCCGACGATCATTCCGAAAAAAAAGCGTGACATAAAAGTCTCTGATGCAACCCGTCGCGATCGAGTAATTGATCCCAGTTATTGGCTTGCGATTTTGCTGTCCAGTGCAATCCGCTCGTTCAAATCATAAGGGTGAAACGAGCGGCCGATCTCGTTGGCCAGCATGCTTAAGTACAGACGCCTAAACTTGGTTTCCGTCGTCTCGCTGGTGTGTTGGCCCGTGCTGATTGGGTACATGTACTCATCGAGAGATTTCGAATAGGCAACGTTGCCCGTTTCGACGTCAAACACTCTCAGCGACACGTCGGCGCGACCGCGGTACAAGGTGGCTCCATCTCGCAAACGCAAGTCGTGCAGATCGATCACCAATACTTTCTGCGCTTTCACGCCTTTTCCGATCGCTTGATAGTCGACCGAGTCCTTGCCGTGCTCGTCACGCCACTGTTCGACGAGATCGTCGCGAACGATTTGAACTTTTTTAATTTTCTTGGTGAACACTTCACCGACGCGGCGGGTCAGGTCTCTCGCGGCCACGTCGTTGGAATACTGGCTGTCGTCGGTGAGCGTGATGATCGCCACCGTCGAATTTTCAAAACCTTCGTAGTCCGCCGGGATCATGTCCATTCCAACGGCGTGCATCAGGTTCGACGCTAATCCCAAGCATCCTGATTGCGCGACGGCGAAGACGCCGGCCGATGCCAATATCGCCGATCGGATGAAGTGACGGCGAGCGAGGAAGTGGTCCGTGGTGCTGATAGTCGTCATGACGACAGTTCCTTCGTGAATCCGGCTCAGTAAGAGTAACCAGTGGGGTCATACAAAGTCCCTGCCGCCCAAAGCCACACCGATTTCACTCGAAGAGTTTGGTTTTTCTCGAAAATGCGGCTTTCGGCACTTCGCTGGGCCCGCACACGGAGCATTCATCGGGCCACAAATCCGAGGCACCACTGGGTCAGCGCGACGACCAGGATCGAAACCAATGCGATGGCGCCGTAGTTCTGGACGATCGCCGACGGCATGCGGCCCGTCACAGCAGCACGGATCGCAAATGGCGAAAAGACAACGCTCAGCATTGCTAGCAAAAACCCCGCAACGTTGCTGCCGAGACTGCTCGGCCACTGACCTCTCATAAAATGGGCCCAGGAGGTGGTCATTCCGCAAGCGGGACATCGGATTCCAAAGAGCATCCGCATCGAACACGGCGGTAATCCGAGTTGTTGGTGCGTGCCGATTCCATCGGAATCAGGCTTTAAATTTGCCGCAACCAGCAAGAGAGACAAAGGAATCGCGGCGGTCAACGCCATTGCCCATCGCAATGCCGGTGAGGAGGTGGTTGTGGAAAACCCGCTGTTCATCGCCCTTTACTCCGCCGCCGACACGAATTTTTCTTAGAAACAGAAACTTTTCTTCTCAAAAGCCGAACAGCCGTTGACGCCTTTGACAACCGACCGTACATTTTCCGCTCTCCCGTGGCGAGATTGGCTCGCCAGAGCTTGCGATTCAGGCAGGATGTTGACGAGGATTCTCGTCGCCGCCAATTCTGTCGCATGCCAATGAAGTTTATCCACCTCTAGAAACCGGTCATCCATCAGTGTCTGCTGGAGCAAGCGAAGTCATTCGGATTCGTATGGAAGCGTACGATCACGCCGTCCTGGATCAGAGTGCGCAAGAAATTGTTGACACGGTGAAGCGAACGCACAGTGAGGTTCACGGTCCGATTCCACTGCCGACGCGAATCGAGCGTTACACCGTGTTGTCGGGTCCATTTGTAAATAAGAAAGCTCGTCAACAGTACGAGATTCGAACGCACAAGCGTTTGATCGATATTGTCCAGGCAACTGCCAAGACGATTGAGGCACTCAATAAGTTAAGCCTGCCGGCTGGTGTGGACATCAAAATCAAGGCGTCCGCAAGATAGTTTTTGGCTGGTAAGTTTTTTGTACCGGCTGTTTTGCAGTGCCTCGGGCGCTGTGGGATAGTCGACACCAACGCGAAGTTACTTCACGAGTGGTTTCCGGATGAACGGAAGCCTGGTCGACAACCTCGGTTGGCGATAGACTCCCCTCGATGGTCCGGCTGTCTGAATCTTCAGTCGCCCGCCACTCTCGGGGTTTAGTCTGGTCGTCGGCTTGAAAGTTCGGCTAGGGCAATCTTGGAATTCAACACGAACGACGGACGCTCCGCAAAACCGGAGCGAAGAGAAGCTATGTCACCATCAATCCTCGGCCGCAAAGTCGGGATGACTCAGATCTACTTGGAAGACGGACGGGCTGTGCCTGTGACCGTGATTCAGGCCGGTCCCTGTCATGTGCTGCAGGTCCGCAGTCAAGATCGCGATGGCTATCAAGCCGTTCAGTTGGGTTTCGAAGATAAGCCGCGTCGCTTGGCGAATCGATCCGAGCGGGGTCATGTGGCCAAGCTGGAAAGCAAGCGTTCAAAGAAGCGTTCGTCTTCCGGTGTCGAGTTGCTGGCCAAGGCCGACTGCGAGCCCAAGCGTTTTGTACGCGAGTTTCGTGGCGATTCCGCACTTGAGATCGGTGCCATTGTCACCGTCGATCAATTCGCCGAAGTCAAAAAGGTCGATGTGACCGGCACCAGCAAAGGTCGCGGGTTCGCCGGGGTCATGAAGCGGCACAATTTTGCCGGCCAGCGAGCCTCGCACGGTGTAAAGAAGTGTCACCGGCACGGTGGTGGTACGGGCATGAGTGCCTATCCAAGTCGTGTCTTCAAAGGCAAGCGGATGGCCGGCCAGTACGGCAATGTGAAGACGACTTCACGAAATCTTGAACTGGTTCGCGTCGACGGTGAGAACAACTTGATTCTTGTCCGTGGCGCCGTCCCCGGACCCAATGGTGGATTTGTAACGATCCGCGAAACAAACAAGGTGGGCTAAGAAAATGGCTTCATTGACTGTCTACAACGTGACCGGCGGCGAAGTCGGAACCTACGAGATCGACACCGAAACGATCGCAAATCGTGTCAACAAGCAACTGCTTCACGACGCGGTGGTGATGTACCAGGCGAACCTGCGCCAGGGCTCGCACAACACACGCACCCGCGGTGAAGTGTCGGGTACCACCAAGAAGATGTACCGCCAAAAGGGTACCGGGAACGCCCGTGCCGGCAGTCGACGATCGCCGATTCGAGTCGGCGGGGGTGTGGCTCGCACGATCAAGCCGCGTGACTACAGCTATCGCTTGAACAAAAAGGCGCTTCGGTTGGCGACGCGCATGGCGATTCGCTCAAAGATCGACGACGGCGAGATGGTCGTGGTGGATGGGCTCGATTTCGAGGCACCCGCGACGAAGAAAATGGCGGGGCTGCTTAAGGCTCTCGGTTTGGAAAACGTGACGACCTTGGTTGCCACGGGCGATACCGACATGATGGTCTACAAGAGTGGCCGGAACATCACCGGCGTCGCGGTCCAGCCCGTTCGTGAGCTCAATGCTCTATCGGTTTTGAAGCCAAAACGAATGCTGATCACCCGCGAAGCGTTGGACAAGATCAAAGACGGAAGCTTCAGTGCGAACGTTCACGAAACCTCGGTGAACTGAACCCAACCAGCCAAGTAGAAAATGATGACACAAGATAATAATGCTGCTGAAGTGGCCGAGTCCGCCCCGGGCGTCCAGTTGGAATCGCATCAAGTGCTGTTGCGACCGCTGGTGACGGAAAAGGGTGTTCACCGTGCCTCACGGAATAACCAATACGCTTTTCAGATCCATCGCGACGCGACCAAGTTGGACGTCAAGAGCGCGGTCGAGGAATTGTTTAGCGTGAAGGTCTTGAAGGTTCGTACTCAAACCCGCAAGGGTAAGATGCGCCGTTACAAAATGCGATATGGCCGCACCGCGGATTGGAAGAAGGCGATCGTGCAATTGCACGAAGATCACCGCATCGATTTCTTCTAGGTCGCGATTCAGCGAGCCGTTTTTACAAATTCATTAGATACCTGACACCTGAGATCTGCCAAAATGGGCATTCGAATCTACAAGCCGACCAGTGCCGGGCGCAGAAATGCGTCGGTCAGCGACTTTGCTGATTTGACCAAGGGCTACAAGCCCGAACGGTCACTGCTGAAGCGGCAAAAGAAGACCGGTGGTCGTAATAATCAAGGCAAGATCACGGCCCGTCACCGCGGTGGTGGCCACAAACAGATGTACCGCGTCGTCGATTTTCGACGTGCCAAAGACGGTGTGTTGGCGAGGGTCGATTCGGTCCAGTATGATCCCAACCGCTCGGCTCGGATCGCGTTGCTTAAGTATGCCGATGGTGAGAAGGTGTACGTGATCGCTCCCGCCGGTTTGAAAGCCGGTGACAAGGTCCAAAATGGTCCTGAGGCGCCTCCGACGGTCGGCAACACCCTTCCGCTAAAGAATATTCCGCTTGGAACCACGGTCTGCTGCATCGAGCTTCGCGCCGGTCGCGGTGCGGTCATGTGCCGCTCGGCTGGAACCCAGGCCACGTTGATGGCTCGCGAGGCCGATTGGGCACAGCTCGCATTGCCGAGTGGTGAAATTCGCCGAGTCCCGAGCACTTGCCGCGCTACGATTGGTCAAGTCGGCAACACTGATCACATGAAGGTCCGTTTGGGCAAAGCGGGTCGAGCTCGCTGGCTCGGTCGCCGTCCTCACGTCCGCGGAACCGCGATGAACCCGATCGATCACCCGCACGGTGGTGGTGAAGGTCGGACCAAGGGTGGACGTCATCCGGTCAGCCCCCAGGGCAAGAGTGCAAAGGGTGGATCAACGCGTCAACGGCGTAAGGGCAGCAACAGCTCGATCGTTCGTCGTCGTAAGAGTCGCCGTTACGGTCAATTGAAACTTCATTGAGTCGCATCCGCTGTGCCCAAATCCTGACACCCGAATCCTGAAACCTGAAACCTATTTGTCATGAGTCGCAGTCTTAAAAAAGGCCCGTACGTCGATCCGAAGTTGTTTTTCAAAGTGCAAAGACAAATGGAAGGCGGCGGAAACGAACCGATCAAAACTTGGGCCCGTGCGTGCACGATCGTCCCAGAGTTTATCAACAAAACTTTCATGGTTCATGACGGCCGCAAGCACGTCAAGGTTTTGGTCAGTGAAGACATGGTGGGTCACAAGCTCGGTGAGTTTGCTCCGACGCGCACGTTCAAGGGACACAGCGGAAAGGGAGGCAAGAAGTAATTCTTGCATCGATACGAAATGGCAACTTACAAAGCATCCCATAATGGCGCCCGAATGCAGCGCCCAGAAAATTCGCTTGGTGGCCGACTTGGTCCGTGGCATGTACGCCGATGAAGCGCTTGATACACTCAAGTACCAGCCTCAGCGTGGGGCACGAATGTTAGAGAAGGTCATCCAGAGTGCGGTGGGTAATGCCCAGGACCCCGACCAAAATAATGGTCGAAGTCATCGCATCGAAGAGCTCGTGTTGACGGAAGTTTGCGTCGACGGGGGACCGATGTTCAAGCGAATTCGGCCACGTGCTCGCGGAACCGCATTCATGATCAAGAAACGCAGCAGTCACATTCGCGTCGCCGTGACGCCAATTGACGAAATCTGATTTACCGCAAACCAATCCCTTAAGAAGACAACGAGTCCCTCATGGGCCAAAAAGTCAATCCAATCGCTTTCCGTCTCGGCGTCACCCGTGGGTGGACCAGTCGTTGGTACGCGTCTAAGAAAGACTTCGCCGATTTGTTGGTGGAAGATCGCAAGTTGCGTAACTTCATCACCAACCACCCCAAAAAGACACAATACAAAAGTGCCGGGATCGACCGGATCGAGATCGAACGCACCCGCGATGAAGTTCGCGTGATGATGTACGTTGCTCGGCCCGGATTGATCATCGGCAAGAAGGGCCAAGAGATCGAGATTCTGCAGGCCGAACTGCAGAACTTGATTGGTCGTCGGATCAACCTGAAAGTTGAGGAGGTCGGTCGTCCCGAACTGCAGGCACAGCTTGTGGCTTTGGACATCGCCCAACAATTGTCGAAGCGGTCAAGTTTCCGCCGGACGATGAAGCGGACGCTCGAAACGACCATGGACGCGGGTGCCAAAGGCATCAAGGTCCAATTGGCCGGTCGACTCGGTGGGGCAGAAATGGCCCGTCGAGAAAAACAAATTGCGGGCTCGATTCCTTTGAGCACGTTGCAAGCAAAAATTGACTATGGATTCACCGAAGCGATGACGCCACAGGGGCACATCGGGATTCAAGTGTGGATCAACCAAGGTACTTACGGAGACGAAAACGATGGCGTTGATGCCCAAACGGGTCAAGCATCGAAAAAGCCAAAGAGGACGCATAAAAGGTAATGCGACTCGCGGCAATACGGTCGTCTTTGGTGACTATGGTATCCAATCATTGGACGCCGGCTGGATCAAAGCGACAACAATTGAAGCGGGTCGGATTGCTGCCCAGCAATACGTCCGAGGCGAAGGAAAGCTCTACATTCGAATTTTCCCCGATAAATCCGTGACCAGCACGCCGCTGGAAACTCGGATGGGAAAAGGTAAGGGAGAGCCTGACTTTTGGGCCGCGGTCGTAAAGCCGGGAACGGTTCTTTATGAGCTTGGTGGTGTGACCGAACAACAGGCCAAGGTCTGTTTCGCTCGCTTGGCGAGCAAGTTGCCGGTGAAGGTTCGATTCGTCGAACGTCGTCCGGCTTAAGAAGAGGTTTCAGGTACAGGTACTTGGTTTCGGGCTTTTAGCCCTCGACCGCCTATCGCCTGGTGTCCAAAACTATTGCTGTTACCTGTAACCTGATTCCTAATAGCTATTGCCATGAGTAACATTACTGAACTTCGCGAGATGAGTGACGAGCAGTTGGAGGCGACTTCGAAAGAGGCCGCTCAAAAGTTGTTCCGCTTGCGATTCCAGTCGCAGTCCGAGCGTTTGAATACGCCCAGCGAGATCATGAAGAATCGTCGCACGATTGCTCGGATCAAGACGATCCAAACCCAACGCGTCGCCGGCTCGGCGAAGTAACGAAACACCAGACTTAGAAAACCTCGGACAGAAGTTCCATGCCCAAGCGTGTCGTTTCCGGAATTGTGACCAGTGACAAGATGAGCAAGACTCGTCGTGTCGAAATTGCCCGTTTGGTCAAGCACCCGAAGTACAAGAAGTACATTCGTCGCCGCACGGTTTGCTATGTGCACGACGAATCCAATGAATCGGGTACCGGCGATCGCGTCGAGATCGTGGAGTCGGAGCCACTTTCCAAGTTGAAGCGTTGGCGTTTGGTTCGGGTATTGGAAAAGAGCACCGAGGTCGATGTGGCGGCTCTGCGTGCGGCTCGCAAGCAAGCCGAGTTGGAAGCGGTTGCGGCGGACGGCAGCGAAGCGTAGTCGAGCGAAGGTTAACGGCAGTTTAAACAAGACAAACGAAAATGATTCAACAAGAAACTCGACTCGACGTAGCCGACAACACGGGCGCCCGCCAAGTGATGTGCATCAAGGTGCTCGGTGGCAGCCGCCGCCGTGTCGCCGGCCTGGGCGACGTCATTGTCTGCAGCGTCAAGAGCGTGATTCCCGGCAGTGAAGTCAAGAAGAAGGCGATCGTGCGAGCGGTGATCGTGCGCACCAAGCATCCCACCCGCCGTCCCGATGGCAGTTACATCAAGTTCGACAGCAATGCTGTCGTCCTGATCGATAAAGACAAAGGCCCACGTGGTACGCGGATTTTCGGTGCGGTCGCCCGCGAGTTGCGTGATCGCAGCTTCATGAAGATCGTGTCCTTGGCCAACGAAGTGGTGTGAGGAAATAGGTCGTAACGTTCAGGCAACAGGGGACAGCACAATAACCCTTAACCCTCGCCGAATCACCCGACTCCGTTTCGAACACAACAAAAATTGCAACCTGTAACCTGATACCTGAAACCTACGTGCCATGAATTTCCGCGTTGATGATGAAGTCGAAGTGATCGCTGGTGCCGATAAAGGGCATCGCGGGAAAATCTTAAAAATCGACCGCAAGGCAAACAAGATCGTTGTGGAGGGCGCAGGCCGAGTGTGGAAGCACGTTCGCCGTAGCCAGAAAAATCCTCAGGGCGGTCGTTTGAACAAAGAGATGCCGATCGCGTCGAGCAACGTCATGTTGGTCGATCCGAAGGACGGTGGACGGACCCGAGTGGGTGTTCGCTTTTTGGCGGATGGGAGTAAAGAACGGTTTGCAAAGAAGAGTGGCAACAGTCTGGGTAAGATTGCTCCGGCGCGAGCCCAGCATGCCAGCAAAGCCTGATCCAGATTTCCGGAGAGCGAGAATATCGCTCTCTTGAAGCGGTTTTACTAAGCGTTGTATTTTCCAATGCAAACAACAAAATACCGACCATACCACATAGAAATACTGATGTCCCACAAACCCCGCATGCAAGTCCGTTATGAGGATACCATCCGTCAGGCGATGGTAGACAAGAACGGATACAAGAATCCACATCAAATTCCAGAACTCGAGAAGGTCACCCTGAACATGGGTGTCGGACAAGCGGTGGGGGACAAGAAGATCCTCGACTTGGCGTTCGAAGCGATGACGGAGATCGCGGGTCAAAAACCAGTGATGACGTTGGCTCGGAAATCGATTGCAAACTTCCGTTTGCGTGAGGGCATGCCGATCGGATGCATGGTCACGCTGCGACGGCAACGAATGTACGAATTCATGGATCGCCTGATCTCGGTTGTGCTGCCTCGTGTCCGTGACTTTCGCGGTATCAATCGAATGGCTTTTGATGGTCGCGGGAATTACACCCTCGGTTTGACCGAATTGTTGGTGTTTCCCGAACTGAACCCGGACAAGTTCACTCGCCCGCAAGGCATGAACATCACCGTGGTGACGTCGGCAAAAACGAACGACGAAGCGCGTGAGTTGTTAGCGTTGTTCGGCATGCCGTTCAAGGCCGAGAGAAAAGCGACCGGCGCCGCCTGACCGATGGTCCTCCCATCGGTATTATTAAACATTCTTTGGACCTGTAACAAGAAACCTGAGTCACCCTGTGGCAAGTAAATCGAAAATCGCGAAGTCGAAACGTCCCCCGAAGTTCAGCTCTCGGAAAGAGAACCGGTGCAATTTTTGCGGGCGTCCTCGGTCGGTTTACCGAAAGTTTGGGCTGTGTCGTATCTGTTTCCGCGAGAACGCGAACTTGGGATTGATCCCAGGCGTTCGCAAGGCAAGCTGGTAAAAGGTTCAACAGGGGAGCTGACAATATTATGATGACTGATCCAATTGCCGACATGTTGACCCGGATTCGTAACGCTGTGCGCGTCGAAAAACCGTATGTCGATATTCCAACCAGCCGTTTCAAGCGTGGCATCGCCGATGTCCTGAAGCGAGAAGGTTTTATTTGGGACTGGAAGGAGATCGATGAGGAAAACCCCTCAATGACTCTCCGTCTTGAACTCAAGTACGGCCCCAATGGTGAACGCGTGATCCAGACGATCAAACGCATTAGTACACCTGGCCGTCGGCTTTACAGCCGTGGCAAGGAATTGAAGCCGGTTCTCGGTGGTTTGGGTATCCGAATCATCAGCACCAGCCGCGGTGTGCTTAGCGATCGCGAAGCTCGTCGTGACAACCTCGGCGGCGAAGTGCTTTGCGAGATCGCCTAACCCACCCGGATAATCCGTGTGGGTGTGGGAACCGTCGATGATCCGGCGGCCCAATGTAAAGTTAGAACGAACCTGATTGAAACAAAGCAATAGTCATGAGTCGCGTCGGAAATAAGCCAGTCGAAGTCACCGGGGGTGCGAAAGTATCGCTCGATGGACGTACGATTGAAGTCGAAGGTGCCAAAGGCAAACTGTCGTTTGAACACCGCCCCGAAATTTCGGTGTCGGTGGACGACGATGGCAAAGAAGTCGTGGTGAAGCGTGCGAATGACGAGCGGACGTCCCGCGAGTTGCACGGCCTAACTCGCGCCGTCATCGCGAACATGATTGAAGGCGTCACCAAGGGCTATGAAAAGAAGCTCGAGATCGTGGGCGTCGGCTATTTGGCGGCGATCCAAGGTGATACGATTCAATTGCGAGTCGGATTTGCCAACGAACTGCATCGCAAGATCCCGAGCAATTTGACCGTAACGTGTCCCGACCAAACCCATATTGTCATCCAGGGTTGTGACAAGCAATCCGTGGGACAGTTCGCAGCCGAGATTCGGTCGTTGCGTAAGCCAGAGCCTTACAAGGGCAAGGGTGTGCGTTATCAGGGCGAGCAAATCAAGATCAAGGCTGGTAAGTCGGCGACGAAGTAACGCTGCTAACCACCAACAAATTATCACATTCCGTGCCTCGCGAGTGAGTGCGGAAATCCCACGAACCATTGCCTAGGCCGATTCACAAACGATCGGACACCAGATGGACAAGAATAAAGTAATCCAGAAGAAACGACTTCGCCGGCGGAACCACGTTCGCAACAAGCTTCGTGGGTCGGCGGATCAACCTCGGTTGTGCATTCACCGTTCGCTCAAACACTTCAGTGCGCAATTGATCGACGATCTTGCGGGTAGAACGTTGGCCAGTGCCAGCACTCTGAACAGTAATGGCGGGATCACGCCAGGTGGCAACTGTGAAGCGGCTGCTCAAGTTGGTAAGTTGATTGCCGAGAAGGCGAGTGCTGCTGGCATTACCGCGGTGAAGATGGATCGCGGACACAACAAGTACCATGGACGTGTGAAGGCATTTGCCGAAGCGGCCCGTGAGAGCGGTCTACAATTCTAATCCATCCGATTTTAGCAACCCAAAACGATCAAACGTCCTGAAAGAGGATCGATACCATTAGTAATTCATCACAGAACCGCGGCGGTGGCGGTGGCGGCCGAGGCAAACGGAAGCAGGAAGAGTCCAGCATTCCCGACGGCATGCTCGACCGAGTCGTCAAGATCAAACGCTGTGCCGCAGTGGTCAAGGGCGGTCGTCGATTCAGCTTTGCGGCGATGGTCGTGGTCGGTGACGGCAACGGCAAAGTCGGCTGGGGCTACGGCAAGGCCAATGAGGTTCCACCGAGCGTGCAAAAGGCGCAAAAGCAAGCCAGTCGCAGTTTGATCGAGGTTCCCTTGGTCAAAGGCACCATTCCTCACCAAGTGATTGGTAAGTTTGGTGCGGCGAAGGTATTGTTGATTCCCGCGGGTGCCGGTACCGGTATCATCGCCGGACAAGCGGTTCGTGCGGTCTGCGAAGCAACCGGAATCCACGACATTTTGACCAAATCCTACGGCACCAATAACCCAGTGACCTTGGTCAAGGCAACGATCGACGCGCTGGCAAGGCTGCGGACGGCTGATCAGGTCGCTGCGCTTCGAGGATTGTCCGTCGAAGAGTTGACGGCCTAAGTAATCAAATCAATCTACACAGATCAACGTTTAATCGGTTTTTGTCATGCAACTTAACGATGTCCATCGCGGCATTCTAAAGAAACGTCCTCGCAAGCGGATCGGTCGCGGCGTAGGCAGCGGTACCGGTAAGACGTCCGGACGTGGTCACAACGGTCACAAGAGCCGTAGCGGCTATAGCCGCAAGCCGACGTTTCAGGGCGGTGCGATGCCCATGATCCGCCGGGTGCCCAAACGCGGGTTCAACAACCGATGGGCCTTGACGGTGTTCGCCGTCAACGTGGCTCGGTTGAACGATTGCTTCAACGATGGTGACGAGGTGACGTTAGAGTCATTGTCCGCGAAGGGTCTTGCCAAGGGCACCTTTGACGAGGTCAAGATCCTCGGTGATGGTGAATTGACAAAGAAATTGACGGTCTCGGCGCACCGCTTTAGCAAGTCGGCTGAAGAGAAGATCACGTCGGCCGGCGGCACCGTCAACAAAGTCATCGCACGACGTACGCCCGATGAGCGAGTTGCGGCATTGAAAGCGGAATCGGCCAAGGGTTGAGGTCGGCTTTCTTCCCGGTAATTGGGATCAGGCTTCGAAAGAGACAGGCGAGCGTCAAGCTCGCTTTTTTCATGCGCGGTCGACAGGAGATGCCGGATCCGAATCGCTTTCGCTCTTGGATCCGGACTCCCGGTCACGGCGTGATGGACTAGGCGGGTTGGCCGATTGCCTTGCGGACTTTGACCAGCAGATCCTTGCTTTTTTGGATCCCTTCCATTTCGCTGATCTTGTTGCCTTCGTACTCGACCCCGACCCAACCGTGATAGCCATGGGAGAGGACAATCTCCATCATCTTCGAATAATCGGTGTGGATCTCATTGCCTTGTTCATCGAAGTCGTGCGTTTTGGCGCTGACGGCCTTCGCGTACGGCATCAATTCTTCGACGCCTTGATAGCGGTCGTACTCTTCGGGGTTATCGCCGCGTTTGATGAAGAAGTTACCAAAGTCGGGTAGGGTTCCACAGTTATCCAACCCGACCATTTCGATCGTTCCGGACAACCACTTGCCATTGCTGCTAAGTCCGCCGTGGTTTTCGACGATGACGTTCAATCCGTGCGGTGCGGCAAACTGGCTGAGTTGTCGCAGTCCGTCGGCGGCCAATTTTTGTTGCTCTTCAAAGCTACCGCTGCTCGACGCGTTGACCCGTATCGAGTGGCAGCCGAGAAACTTCGCTGCCTCGACCCATTGATGGTGATTCTCGACAGCCATTTTACGCTTTCCGGAGTCGGGATCACCCAGATTGCCTTCGCCGTCGACCATGATCAACAAGCTTTCAACCCCTTCGCTAGCGGCCCGGTCTTTCATGTCGGCCAAGTACTTCTCGTCTTTGGCTTTATCCTTGAAGAATTGGTTGACGTATTCGACACCCTCGATGCCAAACTCTTTTTTGGCAATCCGGGCAAAGTCGAGGTTCGTGATTTTTGAAGCTGGATCGTTGAGCGTGCGGTGCAGCGACCATTCGGCCAATGAAATTTTGAATGGGAGTTCAGTCGCGTCCGCCTCTTGGGCGCTCACGCGGCCGGCACCCAAGGCTGCGGCAAAGGTGGTCGCAGCGGTGGCTTGCAAGAATTGTCGTCGATACATCAAAGCAGTCTCTCGATGGGGAAGGAACGGAACAAAGTGGGAGCGGTGGCTCGAGCCGGCATCATTTTAGCCGGCCCTCTGATAATACGGAGTTATTTTTTAGGTGGCGTCTGAGGTGGGATCGCCCATTTGTGAGCCATGGCCAAGCGATCCTGTCGAGGGCCATGCAGGAACAGCAACGCATCGACTCCACCCACGATGTCGAACGCCATTTCGACTTCGGGTTCGGTCAACAGCCCGAGTGCTTGATACAGCCGAATTTCGGCGAGCGTGCGAAGCGTTTTCGCATTCGGTCCACCGATCAGCATCGCGACGCGTCGGCGGGCCGACTCGGCATTCAAGGCTGGAGGCATAGGGATCAGCTTTGTTTCGCGATCGAGTAGGCCAAACAGATTGGCCATTTGATCATTGATGTAGGCTCCTTCGTCGGCGGCCCGTCCGGTCGCAACCCACTGCGCCGCTTCAAGGCTGTCGATGCTTTTGGAGACTGCCAATTGTTTCCCGGTCGCGACGTTGAATAGCCGGCACCTCGACAGATTTTGAGACTGGTCACCACGACCGGGCTTGAGCAGCACATCGAAGTGAAGCAAGTAATCGAGTCCATCTCGCTTGGCCACCGGCATCATTTCCTCATACGGGCCAGAGCCGACAAACGACAATCCCGGAATCCACATGGTGAGGGCATCGGGCGCTGACGAGAGAGTTTCTTCGAGTGCTGCCGAGATCGAACCTGGACCCGGTTTGGGAGTCGGCTGCACCGCACCGGTGGCCCCGGCAGCCCCCGGATTGAGTTTGCCATCAGCCGTCGATGTGACGGTGGCCGTTCGCCCAAGGGCGGGGGCGCGGGGGTCAACGGGTGCCGGTGGGGTGATTCCGATAAACAGCGGTCCAAAGTCTCCAGCGGTGAATCGCTTGGTGAACTCCTCACCGACGATGGTGGCCACCAATCCGAGGTTTTCGTCCATCAGGGTTTCGGCTTCCTTGTCGAGCATGTCGCGGACTTTTTGCGTCACGGGTTTGGGACGCGAATTCAGTCCACCCATTCCCTCGTCCATGGAATAGCTACTCTCCATCGAATCCATCATGCCGCTGTCGGAGTAACTGGAGGTGGCATCCGGATATCCCCCATCACTCGATCCGGCAAGACGGCGTCCCGGCGTCGTCGCGCCCGCACGGATGGGCGACGGCGACTCGACATCTTCATCGCCACGAATCGCAATCGAAATTCCCCACCTCAGCATCCAAACGGGCCGCCTCAATGTCATGCTAAACTTCGCACTCCGCAGAACCTCGATCGCATCTTCGTACTCGGTTGTCATATGGCCGCACATCATCTCAAGTGCGATTGCGGGATTGCCGGATTGGAACGCAACCTCGGAATCTCGCCCCAACGCGGGTCCGGATTGAACTTCAACGGGGTTTTCGGGTGCAAACAAAGGTCCGAGTTTAAAACCGTCGGTCAACGAGATCAGATCGGCTAGATAAGTCCGGCTGACGTCGGTCTCCACGCTGCCGCCCCCTCCATACCCGCCGCCGCCACTTCCGTACCCGCCGTTCATCTGGGCCTCATAGTCGGCTCCATAACTCGAGTCGTAGGCCGAATCCATCGAATCATCATAGGTGGACGAGGTGTCGGGCGATGGTTCTTGGGCCCAGCTGACGCTCGCTAAACCGGCCACACCCATGACAGCGAAGACGGCAATCGGCCGCAAATTCAATCGCTTCGATGGCATCATCACGACCACTCGATGAAATACAGACGTGAACATGGCCATCCCCTATCGATGCCGGAACAATTGACTTTTTGAACTTTACTTCCTGACTTCTCTGCCAATGAGTATCATAAATCTTCCCGCAGCCCCGGTGTGGCACTTTCCAAACATTTCCCGGTCCGGTGTCTGACAATTCTGTAATCGTTGTTTTGAGCCGAATTCGAGTTCATGATCGATCAATTGTTTGGTTTCTGATGAACAGGCGAAACTTTTTTGGCGGTGGCGGCGTCATATACCCCGATTGCGGCATTTTTTTCTGGTTCTAATCGATAAGCGAACGATGGCTAAACGAAACGATCGAATCCGCAAGCATCGCGTCGACGTTCGCCGTCGTCTTTGCGTCGAGCATCTAGGGGATCGTCGAGTTTTTGCGGCGATCTCTGGGATGGTGTTTGAAGACGTCAATGGTTCGTTACTTCAAGACAACGGTGAATCGGGTGCCGCCAGCCGATTAGTGTTTTTAGACACGAATTCCAATAATCGTCTGGACGGGAACGAGGCCACCGCGTTATCGGCGCTTGATGGTGCGTTTCGATTCGATGGTCTGGCGGACGGGAACTACTCCGTGCGGTTGTTCAACGGAACACTGTCCCAGCGGCAAACGTTCCCGATCCAACCCGAATCGTCGACGTCGGTCGTTGCGGTGGCAAATCCCAGCGGACTGAGCATTGGACCAGACTACTTTGCGACGTCGACCGATTCTTCGGTGATCGTGTCCTATCCGAATGTTCCCAGCGTTTCTTCGGTCACGATTGGTTCCAAAATCGAAGCGATGCAGCGATTGCCGGGCGGCGATTTGTTGCTGGTAGGGTCCGATGCGTCTCTCTTGACCTCATGGACCTTTGATCCGCTGGCGGGCGTTTCGACACCGGTTGCTTTCACCGACTCGTCAGGATCACCCGTCACATCGACGACCGGGTGGGGATCACTTTTGCTCGATGCCCAGGGACGCGGGATCGTGATGCCGAAAGTAGACAATCCGGCGACCTCACCACCGATCGCCGTACGGGCCATTGACGCATCGGACGTTGATTCGGGGATCAAAGTTAGCGTGACCACCACATTGGTACCGGCCGACACTCAGATGCTGACATCGGCAACGGGCGTGCGAACGGTATTCGCCGCTCCAATGGCGGGTGGCTTGGACTTGTCGTTGTGGAGCAATGCGACCGGATCCTTGATCACCCCCAATCCCGTCGAGGTGATGGGTGCGAATCGGTTGTTGTCGTTCGATGATGAGTCGGGGTTGGTGGCGTTGGGCAATTCCGGCGGTGGTCTGAGCATTCACGATGTCGATGCCAACTTTGCAGCTCTCTACACCGTCGACGCGGGTTCGGCGGTGATGATTGATGCCGAGCGAGATTTGTTGATCACGTACTCGGCTGCTGATTCAAAGCTGCGGTTATTGAGCTTGGCCGATTCCACTTTACTCGCCGAGGCCATTGTGGATCTGTCGACGATCGGGGACGTCACAAGACTTGCGCGGGGTTCTTCCTCGGATACGGTTGTCGCATTGGGCTCGTCGGGGATCCAGCAAATTTGGATCCATTTGCCCGCCTCTCACCAGATCACGATCGCATCGGGCTTGGATGCGGCCCCAGTCACCTTCGGTGTTCAAGTCCAGGGTGACAACGAAGCGCCGCGATTTGACGAAATGCCTACGTTTGAGATTAACGAAGACGAGTCTTTGTTATTGGGCGCACCGTCGGCGAAGTCCGGTTCGTCGGATCCCGATGGCGATTTCTATGTCGTGCTTCAATCGAGTCCTGCGAGCCATGGTACGGCAACGATCGGATCGGACGGATTGCTTTCCTATGTTCCCGAACCCGACTTCTATGGTGCTGATGCGGTCAACGTCCTGTTGCATGACGGTCGATCCTTATCGAACGCGACCTTGAATTTCAACGTCTTTTCGGTGCCCGATGATCCCACTGGCCTGACAATCGATTTGGATCCGGTTCCCGAGAACATTCCTGTGGGAACACCGATCGGTCAAGTCAGTGTGACCGATGTGGACGGTGGCGGTCACGTGATTTCGATCGATGATGAACGATTCGGCGTTCGCGGCGGCGATATCATTTTCTTGGGTGGCGACATCAACTTTGAGGATCAAGATACGATCCCAATCGTGGTCAGTGCCACTGACAGTGAGACCGGAGGAACGGTCTCTCGATCCGGGTCGGTTCGGATCACCGATGCCAATGATCCGATCACCGGCATCACGCCGACCGAAGCGTTCGTGTTCGAAAATTCGCCCGGCGATGTGGTCACCGAACTGAAAGTTTTGGACGAGGACGCCGAACAGTTCCACATCTTGACGGTCGATGATTCTCGATTTGTCGTTGAAGGTTTTGATCTGCGGCTCGCCGATGGAGTTGCATTGGATTTTGAAACCGAACCAGAAATCATTGTCCATGTGACGGCGACCGAGGTCGGAGCGGGTGGCACGTTCACCCAAGCGATCACGATCGCCGTGCGTGATTTGCCCGAACAACCGCTCGCGATCACCCTCACCGATAATAGCGTGGTCGAGTTTACCGCCGGCGACGTCGTCGGTGATGTGAAGGTCGATGGTGCGGCTCCCAACCCCGCATTCAATGTGACCGTCAACGACGCTCGCTTTGAAGTGGTGGATTCGACTCTGAAATTAAGAGACGATGTGTTTGTCGAACGAGCGATTGCGTCGGAGATGCAGTTGACCATCACGGTCACCGATCCGAGTGGCCAGTTTGCGACGATCACTCAAGAGTTTGTGATCGAGGTGCTGCTCAACGAAACGCCACTGCACAATTTGAACGACCCTTTCGATGTCAATCACAGTGGTTCCGTCACCGCGTCCGATGCACTGGCGATCATCAACTACTTGAACATCTACGGCCCCGGGCCGGTGGGGTCGGGTAGCGGCGGTCTGTGCTACGACGTCAATGCCGACGGATTCATCACGGCGCTGGACGCCCTATTGGTGCTGAATCGATTGAACCAGATTCCGTCGGGGACGGTGGGTGGCGAAGGCGAGCAATTGCCGTTGCCGAAAGTGGGGCCGAAAATTTCGCCGCAATTCGAAACGCAATCGATCGCCGCAGATTCCGACTCTGACCGAGACGTTCCCAGCGATGCGCCATTTCGGCGTCCGTCACTTGACGCAATGTTCGTCAATTGGCAGGCCGATTCGGTTTTGCCAGACGACTCGCGATCTTTTGCAGATGAAACCGGGGGCGAGAATGCTAACGACTCCAGCGCAGGTGGCGATGGATCGTTAACATTGTTGTCGGACGAGACCGTGTGAATTCCTCGATTCCCGGTGGATCGTCTCCCTTTCTTCCTCAACGCACCGAGAATTTCTGTTATGTCCCGATGTTTCGCATTTCTGTTCGTAATGACCGCGATGATGATGGTCAGCCAATCGCTTCAAGCTCACCAATATTACGAAGTGCGCAGTTACATCCTTGGAGAAAAAGGAGACGCCGCGGCGATCGACGGATACCTGAAAGACGCATTGTTGCCCGCTTTGAAACGGCAAGATGTGGGTCCCGTGGGTGTCTTTACCAATTCCGAGAATGACGAAACGAAAAGTTCGCGGATCGTGGTCGTGATTCCTTACGAGAGCGCCGATCAGGTCGCCTCAGTCGAATCGGCCGTCCAAGCGGATCCCAAGTTTCAATCGGATGCGAAGTCGTACTTGGATCGCGGTCCACAAAACTCGCCGTTCCAACGGATCAGCAGCGAGTTGTTGGTCGCTATGGATTGCATGCCCGAATTGAAGGTCGACGAAGATTCACTCAAAAACGATGACCGAGTTTATGAACTTCGAGTCTATGAAAGCCCCAACGAGCGTTTGGGAAACTTGAAAGTCGAGATGTTCAACGCCGGCGAAGTGCCGATTTTCCTGGATAGTAAAATTCAGCCGATCTTCATCGGTCAAGCTGTGATCGGACCTCAAACGCCAAACTTGACCTACTTAACGGTCTATGAAAATGAAGAGGCGCGTGGTGAGGCTTGGAAAGCGTTCTTGGCTCATCCCGATTGGCAAGTTCTCAAAGCGGTGCCGAAGTACCAAGGCACGGTCAGCCGTATCGACAAGTTCGTCTTGGTGCCGAAGGCGTACTCGCAAATGTGATCCTGGCCTGCCTGCCTGCCTAAAGTTTCACTAAACGTCACATGCGACGGTCGTCACGCCGCTTTATGACCCTTTTCATCCGACGCGTGTCTGTCACGCGAACATTGCCTGGGGTACGATTTCGGGCATGACACCGATGATGAAACAGTACCATGAGGCAAAAGCGGCATGCGGCGACGCATTGCTGTTTTTCCGCATGGGTGACTTCTATGAATTGTTTTTGGACGACGCGAAGACCGCGGCCGGCGTGTTGGGATTGAACCTGACCAGCCGCGACAAGGATAGCGACAACCCGACCGCGATGGCCGGGTTTCCGCATCACCAACTTGATTCGTATCTGCAAAAATTGATCCGCGCCGGCTACCGCGCTGCCGTCTGTGAACAGATGGAAGATCCCAAGTCGGCGAAGGGTCTGGTTAAACGCGAAATCACGCGGATTGTCAGCGCCGGAACGTTGACCGACGACGGATTGCTCGACCCCCGCGAGGCCAACTACGTGGCGGC
The DNA here is from genome assembly GCA_963781095.1 of Pirellulaceae bacterium. GTDB lineage: Bacteria > Planctomycetota > Planctomycetia > Pirellulales > Pirellulaceae > Rubripirellula. The sequence continues at coordinate 46,686 of CAWAEA010000006.1, read as the reverse complement.
GGTGTGCCTGCACCGTGATAAAAAGAAATCCAAGCAAGGCGGCGAGCCCCAGGTCGGGATTGCCTGGGCCGAGCTTTCGAGCGGTCGTTTCGAGGCCGGCACCTTTGCCAAGTCGCGAATCGAGGATGAGTTGGCGAGGATTGGACCCGCCGAAGTCATTTACCGGGAGGACGATATTCATTTCTCTCCGGATACAACGGCACCGTGGGCGTGGACGTCGCGACCCGCCTGGTCGTTCGCCGAAGATGCCGCCAAAGAAACACTGTGCAAACAGTTTGCGGTCAAGTCGTTGGAAGGCTTTGGTTTTGGTTTCGGTGGCGATTCGGATGACGTTGCCGCGATCCGTGCCGCGGGCGCGGTGTTGACGTATTTGCAAGAGACCCAGCGTCGCGATCTGGATCACTTCCAGAGCATCTCGGCTCACCATCGAACCGGTTTCCTGCAAATCGACGCGGCGACGCGGCGCAGTCTGGAATTGACTCGCACGATTCGGAGCGGCTCGCGTGAAGGGTCGTTGCTCGGTGTGATTGATCGCACCTGCACCCCGATGGGATCACGCTTGCTTAGCGATTGGATCGCCGCACCGCTGATCGATCCGATCGCCATTGAAGCACGGTTCGACGCGTTGGCGGAATTGGTCAGCGACGCGAAACTGCGTGGGGATATTCGCGAGACGTTGAAAGAGACGTTTGATTTGACGCGTCTGCTGGGACGCATCGCGACCGGGCGAACTGGGCCACGTGATCTGCAACAGGTCGCGCGGACGCTGGCGAGCCTGCCGAAACTGAAAGCTCGTTTGACCGACCGTCCCAGCGATCGATTGTCGTTCATCCAGTCGCACCTGCATCTTTGTCCCGAGCTACGGTTGCAATTGGAATCGGCGCTGGCCGATGAGTGTCCGTTGTACGCCGTGGATGGAAATTTCATTCGCCCCGGGTACAGCTCGGAGTTGGACGGGCTAAGAGAGTTGGCGAAGGGCGGCAAGCAATGGATCGCCGCGTACCAGAAGCACCAAATGGACGAGACGGGAATCAACATGAAGGTCGGCTACAACCGTGTCTTCGGTTATTACCTGGAAGTCTCGAACTCGAACCGCGACAAAATTCCGGAGACGTTCATTCGCAAACAAACGCTCAAAAATTGCGAGCGATACATTACACCGGAGCTTAAAGAATACGAAGAGAAGGTGTTGTCGGCGGATGACCAGGCGTCCTCATGCGAACAACTATTGTTTCAGGAACTTCGTGCCAGCACTCATCGCAATTTATCGGTGCTGAGTGACGTGGCGGTGGCGATTGCCGAGTTGGATGTGTTGGCTGCATTGGCCGAAATCGCGGCAACGCGTCGCTGGGTACGACCGGCCATCACCGACGATTCGATACTGAAAATCGAAGCGGGGCGTCACCCGGTCTTGGACGTGACGTTGCCGCAAGGTGAATTCGTCCCAAATGATTGTGTCCAGTCGCCTGAGGCTGGGATGATCCTATTGATCACCGGGCCCAACATGGCGGGCAAGAGCACCTACATTCGGCAAGTCGCATTGATCACGATTTTGGCGCAAGCGGGTTCGTTTGTGCCGGCGGAGCGTGCCGAGATTGGGATCGCGGATCGCATCTTCGCCCGAGTCGGCGCCAGCGACGAGCTGAGCCGTGGACAGAGTACTTTCATGGTCGAGATGGTCGAAACGGCTAGGATTCTCAACACGGCAACATCGCGGAGTTTAGTGATTTTGGACGAGATCGGACGTGGCACGAGCACGTACGATGGTCTTTCGCTGGCTTGGGCGATTACCGAACACCTGCACGAACAAATCGGTTGTCGGACGTTCTTTGCGACGCACTACCACGAGCTGACCCAATTGGAAGAATCGCTGCCACGGGTGGCGAATCTGAACGTGGCAGTGAAAGAGTGGAACGACGAGGTCATTTTTCTGCATCGGATCGTCAAGGGCGGCGCGGACAAAAGTTACGGGATTCACGTGGCTCGCTTGGCCGGCATTCCGACCGCTGTCAACGAGCGGGCTAAGGACGTGCTCGCGCAACTTGAAACGAACCACCGCGACGCCTTTGATCGCCCGACGATCCAAACACCTGGCGCCACGACGTCCGATTCAAACGGCAAGTTCCAATTGACGCTGTTCGGATTCGCCGATCATCCGCTAATTCAACAAGTTGAAAAACTGGATGTCAATGCGATGACGCCGATTGACGCGTTGCAGTTTTTACAGAATGCAAAGCAGTCACTCAGCAACAAGAAGAAGAAGTAAATCGATCCGGCGGCGATCTCCATCGCTCGTAGCTAAGCACGTCTTGTAGAATCTTTCGGTGTAACCTCTTTCGGTGCGCGGGCGTCCCGCCCGCCGATTTGCCGAAAGCGGGCGGGACGCCCGCGAACCGTTTTGCCCAATGATTTCCGGCGATGTGCTTAGGCCGGCGGGGCGTCGGGCATGTCCAGAAGACTGATGATCAGCGGCAGCAATTGCTTTTTACGGCTGACGACTTGCTCGAGTTCGTACAACTTGTCTTCGAGCTGGGGATAACTGATCTCTTCCCATCCGTCCGGCTCGCTGCTCATCAACAGCAAACTGCCGTTGCTGGCGATGTCGGTAATCAATAACGCCGAGAACTCCAACGACTGTTCGGCGGCCATGTCTTCGAGCGCTTTGGCTAACTCGTCTTTGCGTTGCCAAAACAGGTCAAAGCCGATCTCTTCGATCTGGGAAATGGAGAACCGTCGACCGGACTCTTCGAACTCTTTGCAATCTTCGCGGACGACTTGCTCCGGCGAACACGAGCGCAACGCGGAACCGACTTGGAAGAACTCGTTGGCGTACTCCGTCATCTCGACGCCGCAAAGCTCTTCAAGCCATCTCAGGACTTCGCGATCCACGTCCGTCGTCGTCGGTGAGCGTAAGAACAACGTGTCGCTGATGATTCCCGATGCCATGCAAAGAGCGATGCCGGGTGATGGATTGATGCTCGCGCGTTGGAACATTTTGGCCACCAACGTGCACGTCGACCCCACCGGCTCCATGTAAAACCGAATCGGATTGTTGGACTTGAGTGATCCGCCCAAACGGTGGTGATCCAAGACTTCGACGATATCGGCGTCTTCGGCACCTTGAACCGCTTGCGAAATCTCGTTGTGATCGACGAGCACAATTTGTGGCTTCGGTGGATTGACCAGGTCACTCTTGCTGATCACGCCGAACAGCTTGCCACCGTCGACGACTGGGAAGATCGTTTGCGGACTGCGGAAGACGTGACCGCGTGCGGCGGCGACCGGCATCTTGGAAGACAACTTCATGAAATTGGTATCAATGATCGGTTCAATCCGCTGGGCGGCTTTGATCCGCATCGTAGTGGTCGCGGTATCGTAGGGGCTGGAGATGACCGATACGCCTTGAGCTTTGGCCAACTGCAACAAACCGCTGGACAAGATGTAGCCGCCGGTTACCACCAGGGCTCGCACGCCCATCTCGAGTGCGGGCAATTGGATCGTCGGCCGATCACCGCTGACGACCAACAACCGCTCCGCCGGGTACTCTTTCATTCGGTTGGTGAACCCTTCGGCGCTCATTGCGCCGACGGTCACGACGTAGTCATCAACCCGATCGGGTTCGATGAAGTGCAAGAATTCACCGTCGACGACCGAGTTCACCTTTGCCAGCGTGCTGGTCACTTGCCGTGAACGGGCCGGGTCGACACCGCCCTGCAACATCAACTCGAGCAAGTCCAATAGCGTCACGATTCCCGTCACTCGGCCTTCGTCATCCACGACCGGAATTGATCGCACCTCGTGCTCGTTCATCCGCTGGTAGACTTCGAAAAAGACGTCGTCTTTGGTGGCGATCACCGGTTTGCGATTGCACACATCTTCGAGCTCGGGGCGGATATCCATGATGATCCGCGGAGGTTGAAGTTTTGCTTTTTTGAGCGCGAACTCGGTCCGCAAGTTTGGCGTTCCGCAACACGCCGCGATCGCATCCGGCCGGGTCGTTCGACGCAAAAAATCAGCATACGCCAGCGCACTGCAAATGGCGTCGGTATCAGGATTGCGATGACCGAAAACGTAGAGCGACATGGCAGATGAAACTGTGTTGATTAAATCGTGTGTTTGATGCCGAGAATCGATTCGGCAGCGGCCAGAATCGTTTCGGGTTCGCTCATTCGCCCCTCACCGAGCGTCCGGCAACTGAGCCAACCGGATTCGGGACCAACGACGTGACATCCGTCGTGATGAAGAGTATCGACATTCCGCTTGACCGATGCCTTTTTCCACATCGGGTCGCTCATCGCTGGTGCCAATAGAACCGGGCAGACGACTTGCAGGTAGAGTGTGCTAACCAAGTCATCGGCTAAACCGGTGGCGAACTTAGACAGTAAGTTCGCTGTCGCGGGCGCAACGATCATCAGGTCAATGCCGTCGGCCAATTCAATATGAGGACCGAGCGGGAAGTGGAGATCGAACGATTCGATCGCGACCGGTCGCGACGACAGCGCCGCGAGCGTGGGCGGTCCGATGAACTCGGTCGCCGCGCGGGTCATCACCACTCGCACCTCGTGACCGGCTTGGGCCAGCCGGCTGCACAGAATCGCCGATTTGTAGGCGGCGATCCCGCCGCCGATGGCCAGCAAGATGGTCTGGCGTGGTGGATTCATCGGTCCGTTAAAGATCCGACATGTCCAAGTCGGGGCCTTCGGCTAAAGCGATCGCCGTGTCCAAATCGGGCATCATTGTGATTTCGTTGTCCATATTCAGAACAATTTTGTCCTGCATGATCTCTTGAAGCACGATCGACATTTTGTCGTGCGTGTCCACGTTGACCAATGCACGACTGCCCTGGTTCAATTGAACCAACCGCTTTTGGATCAACGTGCTCAATTTGAAACGGCCGCCAACCTTGTTGACAATCTCTTCTTCTTTTAGTTCTTCGAGCATGCTTGTTTTTCCTTTTGGTCTTTTAAAATTTGACAGATCTCGGCGACCGCCACATCGACGGATCCGTTAATGATTTCATATTGATAGCGATGGAGGTATCGCATCTCGTGGACGGCTGTTTCTAATCGAGTGGCGATCGCGTTATCGTCTTCGGTCTTTCGCAACCGAAGTCGTTTTTCGAGCTCTTCCATGCAACCCGGGTGGATAAACAACGAGATCGGATCGAACGACTTATTCTCTAAAATCGCCGTCGCGCCTTGAACGTCGATCTCCAAAATTACCCACTTTCCAGCATTCAGACCAGTGGCGACCTGGTCCCGCAGCGTTCCGTACCAATGTCCGCGGCCAAAAACCTCCTTGCATTCTAGAAACTCGCCAGCCGATTGCCGTCGGATGAATTCGTCTTTCGTAAGAAAAAAGTAGTGTACCCCGTCCAATTCTTCGGGTCGGGCCGATCGGGTTGTGGCAGACACGCTTAAAACGAGCGGTAGTTCACATTGGGTTAGCAGCTTTCGCACAACGGTACTCTTTCCGGCGCCGCTGGGGCCCGAAATGATGATCAAACGTCCGGGGTGCCCATCATTCATTCGAGATTGCCACTCATTCGAGATCGCCATTCATTCAAGATTTTGCACCAATTCACGCATCCGTTCGATCGCGCACTTGATTTCGACGACCGCCGCCGAAACGCCCGCATCGGACGCTTTGCTGCCGATCGTGTTGGTTTCGCGAAACATCTCTTGGATGATGAAATCTAGTTTGCGACCGGTTGGTTCGCGGTGGTCGCTATCGTCATCACCGGCCAGCACGTTTTCGAACATTTTCAAATGGCTGTCCAAACGTGTGATCTCTTCGCTGACGTCAGCTCGATCGGCGTAGATTTGAACTTCACGCAACAAATCAGCCGGTTCAGCTTGGAGGTTTCGTTCGGCAAAGATGCGATCGATTTTGGTTTCCAAACGTTGACGGTAAGTCTCCACCGCCTGAGGCGCCATCGAGCGAACCTGGTCGAGCGACTCATGGATGATCTTCGCGTCGGCGCGGAGCGATTCGGCCATGTGAGCACCCTCGACCTGGCGCATTTGATCCAAATTTTCGATCGCCGCAGTGATCCCGGACTTTACGAATCCCCATAACTCATCGTCCTGGCGTCGCACTTCTCGATTCAACACCAACACACCGGGCAGCGATAAGAGCGAGGACAACTCGATCGTCATCGTCGGATCGTCTAGCTCGGTGCGAACCTGTTGCAGGTGCTTGGCATAGTCCGTCAACAGCCGGGTGTCGATTGCCGGTCCGCTCGCGGCGTCGGGCTTTCGCCATGACAGCGACAACGACACGCTGCCGCGATGAATCAGTGATCGGGTGAGTGTCTCAATCTGGTTCTCGAGTGCCCCGAGCGAATCGCTCATCCGAGTCGAGCATTTGAAACCGCGGTTGTTCACCGTCCGGACTTCGATCGACAACGTCCCCAATTCGCCCTGCTCGGTCGCATGGCCCTGGCCGGTCATGCTGCGGACGCCTGAGGGATTGAATGTTTTCATGGGTATGAACGCCCGGCGGCCATCATGAGGCGAGAGGATTGTCGAAAGAGTCAAAACCGACGGCATGTCAATTTCTGTCGCCGATCACTCGTCGGTCTGTGCTTCGCCCGTATCAGGCTCGCTCGCTGGTTCGGCGGGAGTCGTCTTGTCGGCTGGAATCATGTCCGGCTCCGGCGTTTCGGTCAGATCGGCATCGCTCGATGCGCCACCGATGCCACCACCGATTCCAGTCGAACCGTCCATGGGCGGAATGACGAGTTCGTTACCGGTCCGGGCGGGTTCGTCGCCGGGGCCGGCCGTGATCGCCGAATCGGCGATGGTCGAGGGGGCGTGGGTGCCCAGCAACCACATCGTGAACGCACACGTGAATCCCCACACGGCGGCAACCACGACCGTGATCAAGGTAAATGTATCACCCGCTTTGCTGCCGAAAGCGCTTTGGCCGCCCGGACCCCCCAGGGCGCCCGTCAAGCCGCCGCCCTTGCCTCGTTGAATCAAGATCAGCAGGATCAGGAACAACGACAAAAAGCCCATCAGGAATCCCAGCAAAGTGCTGGAGACGGAGCCAACTAACAGAAATGTCATCGAATTACCAAGAACTGTGATGGATGGGAGGAGTGAGGGTGATGCGGTCGCGAGGGATGCTCACGCAAAAGGCATCGGATCAGGCCGGATGGATGATGCCCATGAAATCTTCGACCTTCAAACTGGCGCCGCCGACCAGGGCGCCGTCAATGTTGGGTTGGCCGAGCAATTCTTTGGCATTGCTAGGCTTCACGCTGCCACCGTACTGGATTCGCATTTGGCTGGCCACGTCATCGCCGAACAATTCGGCGAGCAGTTTGCGGATAAACGCGTGAACTTCTTCGGCCTGGTCGGGCGAGGCGGTTTTACCCGTTCCGATCGCCCAAACCGGTTCGTAGGCGATCACGACACCGGCGGCACGTGCGTCGTCAAGTCCGTCAAGAGAACCACGGAGTTGGGTTTCGACGACTTTCTCCGTCTTCCCGGCTTCGCGATCTTTCAGCGTTTCACCGACGCAGACGATGGGGACCAAGTTGCCCGCGAGCGCCTTGTGCAGTTTCTCGCTGACCTGCTTGTCGGTTTCGCCCATGATCGCCCGCCGCTCGCTGTGACCCAGGATCACAAAGCGGCATCCGACATCGGTCAGCATCGCGGCGTTGACTTCACCGGTGAACGCGCCGTCTTCGGCGGCGTAAAGGTTTTGGGCCCCCAATTCGACGGGACTGCCGGCGACGGCATCAGCAATTGCGGCCAAGTAAACCGAAGGCGGACAAAGCGCGACTTCAACGGTGGGATTCTTCCCAACACCGGCGACGACTCCCTTGGCCAGCGCCACGGCGTCAGCTTTACGAGTGTTCATCTTCCAGTTTCCAGCGATCAAAATGCGGCGGCTCAAGCGAGTGTCTCCTGGGTCGGTGTAGTGGTCTTGGATTTCGGTAACGGTGAGTTCGGTAACGGTGAGATGGTCTTGCCCAGCAAGGTCGCCAGACCTCGCAGTTGAGCGGCCAATTCGTGGTACTGTTCGGGCAACAGAGCTTGTGGTCCGTCGCTCTTGGCTTCCTCGGGACAATCGTGGACTTCGACATGCACCCCGTCGGCACCGGCCGCCAGTCCGGCCATCGCACAGGCCGGAATCAAATCCGGTCGGCCGGTCGCGTGCGAAGGATCAACGATGATCGGCAGATGCGAGAGCCCCTGGGCCAGCGGCACCGCGGCGACGTCGAACAGATTACGAGTCGCCGTATCAAAACTCTTTACGCCCCGTTCGCACAACACCACATTTGCGTTGCCCTGGGAAAGCACGTATTCGGCACACATCAGCAGATCGGTGATCGTCGCGCTCATGCCTCGTTTGAGAAGCACCGGTCGATGCGACTTACCGACCTCGTTGAGCAATGCGAAGTTTTGCATGTTACGAGCGCCCACTTGAAGCATGTCGGCGTACTCGGCCACCAATTCGACCAACCGTGGATCGGTGACTTCCGTCACAACCGGAATGCCAAATTCATCACCCACTTCGCGGAGCAGTTTCAAACCGTCTTCGCCGAGGCCTTGAAAGGCATAGGGGCTCGTCCGCGGTTTAAACGCCCCGCCGCGGAACAGGTTCGCCCCCGAGGCGACGACCTTCTCGGCGATGCGGAACATTCGGTCGCGTCCCTCGACGCTGCACGGACCGGCGATCATGGCCAAATGTCCGCCGCCGATTTTTACGCCTGAGACATCAATGATGCTGGATTCGGGGTGTGCGTCGCGGGACGCCAACTTGTACGGTGGGAGCACGGGGATAACCTGCGACACGCCTGGAATTGCTCGCAGCGGTTCTTCGCGAATTTGATCCTCGTCGCCGATGATGCCAACGATCGTTCGGTGCGTGCCCCGGCTGAGATGATGCTGTAAACCCATCGCCTCAACACGTCGAAGCACATGCGAGATCTGATCGTCGGTAGCTTCGTGTTTGAGGATCAGAATCACGGCAAAACGCTAGTTGGAAAGAACCCGGTTGGGAGCGACGATTGATCGATAATCAACCTGAAATTTCGACTAAGCGGGCCAGTGTACCACCGGCCGGTGCTCATCGTCGAGACCAGCGGTGCTTGATAAAGATCAGCACACCCCGATACAAGATTGCCAGTTTTTGCAGGAACGCCCGTCTGTGCGGGAAAGCCAGTTTGTGCGTGAGAGCAATTCGCTAGCCGAGTGGTTTTCGGAATTGAACCAACAAGTGGTCTCGCGCCGAGAACCACGGCGGCCGGAAACTGGCGGATGTCTGTTTCTTCGAACCCACTAGACGCCGGTATCCCGCCAAACATCGCCGGGTCATTCGCGGCGCGATGCGGAAGATGCCGTTCATCGCCGTTTCGCGGCAAACCTTGCTGATCGTCGGCCGAGTGTGGGATAGGCGGGCGATTGCGTCGACCTCGCATCCCAACTGCTGCGCCGCCCACTCGCACCACGCCGGATTGATAAACGAAAGGTGTTCGGGATTGGCGCAATACCAATAGGCATTCCCCATCCATCGCCAACTCGGCGAGTCGGTGTTTCCTGTTCCCACAATCAGCACGCCGCCGGGACGAAGGGCGCCGATCGCCAAACGAACGAAGTGCAACGGATCGTGGGTGTGTTCCAAAATGTCAAACGCGGTCACGACGGAGAAATTGTGGTCGGACCCCGACGCCGAGATCACCGCCAAATCCTCAAAATCGGCTGCGATGATTTGCACGCCAGCGGCTCGAGCTCTCGCCGCCGCCTCAGATTGGATTTCGATGCCGCTTTTGTCAAAACGTCGATCAACCAACCCCAGAAATCGTCCGTCAAAGCAAGCAATGTCCAAGATTGAGGGATCCGCTAACGGTCCCGCCGACATCGCTTCGATCCACTTCGCCGCCATCCGCCAATCCGGACGCTCGTCTGTCCCACCGTCCCAATGATCCGCGTCACCCAACTGGTATAGCTGGTCCATGTTCAACTTGGATGGCCGTGGCCATCGAAATTGCATTCGGCAGCCCTCGCACTCCAAAAGGGATCCGCCAGGCAGAGCGGCCTGCAATTTCCGCCCCGCCACCGTGTCGACATCCGGCAGCGAACCACGCTCACGCAAGCGTTGACCGCCACAACTCGGACACGCCGTGGTTGACGCATCGACGCCTTCATTCGTCGAGCTCTCGGGAGTGACAGCGATGACGGACGCGTGGGAAACCATGGCGATACGATCTACTTCCTACTTCGAAATCTTCGCGACCAAGTCGAGCACCTTGCTGCTGTAGCCCCATTCGTTGTCGTACCAAGCGACGACCTTGACGAAGGTTTTGTCCAACTGGATGCCGGCGTTGGCATCGAAGATTGAGGTGCGTGGATCGCCGCGGAAGTCGGTCGATACGACGGAGTCTTCGGTGTAACCCATGATGCCCTTGAGCGGACCGTCCGCAGCTTTCTTCATCGCCGCGCAGATGTCTTCGTAGGACGCTTCTTTTTCCAATTCGACAACGAGGTCGACGACGGAGACATCCGACGTGGGCACTCGGAACGCCATGCCGGTCAACTTGCCGTTGAGCTCGGGGATGACCTTGCCGACGGCCTTGGCCGCACCGGTGCTCGACGGAATGATGTTTTCCAGAATGCCGCGTCCGCCACGCCAATCTTTCTTGGAGGGGCCGTCGACAGTTTTCTGAGTCGCGGTGGCGGCGTGAACCGTCGTCATCAAACCACGCTTGATACCGAAGTTGTCGTTCAACACCTTTGCCAACGGTGCCAAGCAGTTGGTCGTGCAGGATGCGTTGCTGACAATCGCTTGACCGGCATAAGTGTCGCAATTAACGCCCATCACGAACATCGGTGTATCGTCTTTGGACGGGGCCGACATGACGACCTTCTTGGCGCCGGCGTCGAGGTGCGCTTGCGCCGAATCACCCGTCAAGAAAATGCCGGTCGACTCGACCACGACTTCGGCGCCCACGTCGCCCCAAGCCAACTTGGTCGGATCCGTCTCCGCCGTCACGCGAATCGTTTTGCCGTTGACGACCAGGTGACCGTCTTTGTGCGACACTTCACCGTCGAAGGGACCATGGACCGAGTCATACTTGAGCATGTAGACGAGGTAGTCCACGTCGAGCAAGTCATTGATGGCGACGACTTCGATGTCTTTACGATTGACCGAAGCACGGAACACCATTCGTCCGATACGACCAAATCCGTTGATGCCGACCTTAATCATGTGTGAGTTACCTTAATGCAGTTGTGTTCGAGGAGCGAGCTTTCTAAGGACGGCAAACGGCCCACCAAAGATTCTTTAGCCGCGAATTATAGGAAGCGACGCGAAAAGTGAAACAGCCCACGAACCTAAGTCCACCTCCGATGTGGCGCCGCCCCCCCGGCGTCGCCCCAGGAACTTGGCACTATGTCCATCAACGGTCGATCGCGGACCACTATGACGCTTTTGTGGAAGCCGCAGCGGTTTGCCGTCTCGACTCCGAAATTCTTACAAAAGTGCTCCCGGGGGTCTCGGATCCCGCCACCCGCCCCGAAACGGTGCTGGATCTGGGGTGTGGTACCGGGCGAACCGCTCTGCCGCTCGCCCGCCGCGGTTACCACGTGATCGCGATCGATCTGAGCGAGCCGATGCTCGCCGTTTTGAACCAAAAAATAGCCGCCGAAACGACCTCCGGAACCATTTATCCGATCAAGGCCAATCTGGTCGATCTTGGCGGGATCGCCGACGGCCAAGCGGATCATGCGGTTTGCTTGTTCGCCACAATGGGCATGGTCCAGGGCCGGGCGAATCGCCGAGCCGCGATGCGACACATCGGCCGGATCGTACGTCCGGGTGGAAGTTTGGTGATTCATGTCCACAATCGCTGGGCCGCATTATCCGAATCGGGCGGCTACCAGAGTTTGGCGCGTTCGTGGTGGAACTCGATCCGAAAACGCGACACCGAGTTCGGGGATGCGACGTACGCCTACCGCGGCCTCCGCGACATGTTCATGCACCGATTCTCACGACGCGAACTGACGAGTGATTTGAAGGCAAGCGGCTGGAAGATCGACGACTTTCTGCGGCTGGCGATCGAAGGCGATCGATTGCTCGGTGATGACCAAGGCAGCGACGCCGAGCACCCAGGAAAATCGAAGGGCGGTTTCGTCGCCGGCGGTTTCATCGTCGTGGCGACCCGGACGCCGGCTCAATCGTGACTTCATACTGGCCGGCGTTGTCATCGAGATTGCCGACCGCATCGTTGACCTTGAACAACAACCAACTGTGCGAAGCCACTCGCAAAGTGGATTGATCACCGACCGATCGAATGTCGAGTCTGGTCAATTTATCTTGTCGCTCAGGTTGATTGGGCAGCACGCACGCGATCAATTGCCCCATCGGTCGCCCTCCGACGTATTGGATGGTCACTCCCGGCGGTTCGCTGATCCACGGCTTTGGTTCATTTGCCAATGTGATTCGCCCTGTCGCGCGGACATTCACGTGGGCCCCGGCCGGCACTCTCACGCCCGGCGATTGCCAACCGCGATCGGCTTGGACCGCCAACGTGATCGGTTTGCCGTCCCATAACGGATCGGAAACCGAGATTTCGACACGCTGTTGCTGCCAATCAAAGCCGAAATCCAGGTCGTTCGTCGCCAATCGCCAACGAGCGTCGACGACAGGCCAGTCCTTCGACAGGCGAATCTTGATTTGTCGATTGAACACGTCGCCGGTCTCACGGCCAAGACTTGCGGCGTCCTCCAAGACTCTTCGGTACTGTGGATACGTCGCGAACATCGACGCCGCCACCCAGCTGAGCGCGTACGACTCGACGTCTCCCGAGAGCGTCGGCGGATAAGCCATGACTTGTTCGATCGGCACGACCGCCGCATCGGACCTCAATTGGCCGATCTTGGTGAATCGCCCCCAATAGGGAACATCCGATTTGTTCGCCGGGATGTCGAGCACTCGGATCGATTCGCCTTGCCCCGAATGAGTCGCCAACAACTCAGCCGTTCCCTCCATGAACCACGTAGGACCGGCGCCACCGAAACAATGAAATGACAAGGCGTGAGCGCCTTCGTGCAGCAACAAGTGACGTGTGTAATACTGGCTCGGTTGAGCCATGACCCAAACCGAATCATCCAGTGCGTAGCCGTACGGAAAATTTGGGACCCGAACCGGAATCAAACCCTGACTGGCAAACCGGGGTTTGTCACGCATCACAAATGCCGTGACCTTCCAGTCCTCGACCGCTTCATCGGCAAGATTCCAAAACGATGCCCACTGAGGAACAGCCGCATCGAACGACGCCACCAATGTTTCCGCTTCCTCACGCGATGTTAAATCCGTTGTCAACTCGATGAACCGTCCCCCGACGCGGTACAGTTCACCGGCCCGATCCCGCTCGCTGGTCCCGTCTCCCTTATTACCGACCACCTCATCCGCATAAATTTCGTACCGCGTCGCAAACGGTTGCACCGCCAACGTCACCCCGCAAACCCACCAAGCAAAGATCCATGTTCGATTCATACCGCCATTCTATCTCATCATTTTGGCTCGGGGCATGCGTGCTAATTGCCGTGGGTGGCTCGATCGGCGGCTGCGTTCCGAAAGCGGAATCTGACGTGGTCGTCTATTCGGCGCTGGACCAGGAGTTTGCGATGCCAATTCTCGATGCCTTCGAGCGAACGACCGACCACGATACCGGAGTCGTCTCGAAATTCGATGTCGAATCGACGAAGACGGTGGGCTTGGTGAACCAGATCATTGCCGAGCAAGCGTCGCCGACGTGCGATCTGTTTTGGAACAACGAAATCATGCACACGGTCCGACTGCAACGTCTGGGGTTGCTCGCCGAGCACGACTGGGACGTCGACGGCGGGTACCCTCGCGACATGATCTCCAGCGATGGAACGTGGTGCGGTTTCGCGGCCCGAGCGCGGGTGCTGATGGTCAACACGAAATTGATTCCCGACCCTTCGATGTATCCCTCATCGGTGGCGGATTTGGCGGATCCCAAGTGGGAGGGAAACTGCGCAATGGCCCGGCCGTTGTTCGGCACCACAGCGACCCACTTCGCGGTGCTACGCGAAATCAATGGCAGTGAATCCACTCTCACGCAACTCCGCGCGATCGAGAAGAATGCCAAGATTTTGTCGGGGAACAAACAGGTCGCGTTGGCGGTCTCCGCTGGGACGGTGGCTTGGGGGCTGACCGACACCGATGACGCGATCATCGAGAAGGATCAAGGATTTCCCGTTGCGATCATCTACCCCGATCAAGCGCCCGATCAACCGGGGACCCTTCGAATTCCCAACACGATCGCGATCCTAAAGGGGGCGCCGCATCCGGTCGCCGCCGGCAAGCTCGCCGACTATTTGCTCACCCCAGAAACCGAAGATCGCTTAGCAATGGGCGACAGCAGTCAGCTTCCGCTGAGCCGCGGCAGCAAATTTCCGCCGCGAGTCTTACCCGAAACACCCGTCCGATGGATGCGAGCGCCGTTTGAAGACGCCGCCCAGGATTGGGAAGGTTGGGCCAAATCGGTCCAGGCGATCTTCCAATAGCAACGCCCACAATTTGCCTCTCGACCGATGGTCGATCGAAGCTCAAGTGACCGCGTCGCCCAAAGTACAAAAAAGGCCACCCATGGAGGGTGACCTTCACTGGACACGTCTCGTCGCTCATCTGCGTCGAAGACTGTCGCAACTGGATCGCGTCTGCGTTCTGCCGCGGGCGGGACACCCGCGGACCGGTTCGCGGGCGTCCCGTCCGCATGGGGCTTTGCTTCAACCGGGCGAGATGCCCGCGGGGCAGAGTGGCTCATCGGAAGGGGACTCCCAATTTCGATTCAGTACCGAATTGTACACATTCGCCTCACTGGCGCCCCTCCACAGATTGAGGTAGATGCTGGGGTTTGCGGGCGTCCCGCCCGCCGGGCTGGCGGGGACGCCCGCAGACTGAAAACTCCCATAGCATCGATTGGGACGCAGCCCCTTCTCAAGAGATTCCCTAAGAGCGGGCTCGCATCAAATCCGATCAGGCGGATTTGCGATGTCGCCGTATTCCACCACAGCATCCAATCGCAATTATTGACCAGATGGCAAGGGTCGAGGGCTCAGGAACAGCCCCATCTCCCGGTACAGCAAAACCAATTAAACTCGTCGTCTTTAGATCCGTGCCGTACTGGAATCGCACGTTTGATACTGTCATTGCCGTCGGATCGAAACCGGGCGTCAGTCCGCTGAAGGTAAAAACAATCGAGTTCTTAATCAACGGGAAGTTAAACAGCTGTTTTGATTGTGATGTAGCTACGTTGTCGGCGATACTAGTCAATCCGTAGTCTTCGTTGTCAGAATCCATTACGTTTTTACCGTTAAATATACCTAGTCCGTTTGTACCGACTCCACGCGTTTGGTTCAGTCCTTTCAATCCGGATAGGTCTTCCCGGTACTGCCATCCACCATTGAATGAGCCAGGCCCGCCGTTGGTGCTTCCTGGTGCAGCAAGATCTCGCACCAAATATCGGTTTAAATTCCCATTTTCCTTCTTTCCTGCGTCTTGTTGATAGATGCCAAAATCAGATGCTCCGACCGTTGCTTTCTCCAAAGTCAGCGAATCGTCAGTGGTCAGATCGAAGAAAACCGCTGTTAAAATATCGGTCTGTTTAAAAGCATCCGCCGTCGCCGTATTTGATAGCGTTACGAGCAAATTTGTGCCGGAGATTTCAAAAATTGCTTTCGAAGCTAAAATTCCATTAGATCCGCTAAATATTACTCCGGCAGAGGCCGTGCTTATCGAAAGTAGCCCTAGCAGCGTTCCAAGCAACGCCGCCAGAAATCGCCTTGGGATGGGTGTGGAGCGCATTATTCGCTTACCACTCGTCGCGATTGTGTTTTTACACATGATTAGAATCCGATTGCTTGACGTTAAAAAAAAGATGATGACAGCGCACTGGTTACGCGAACAAGCTTATCGGCACTTTCAGCAAACGAAGTAGGAAAGGGGCAGGGCTTTTGAGACATGCTGTCTCAGCAAGTCGCTCGACGCACACTGGCTCGGACAATGCACAGGCTTCGGCAAGCGTGATCGCGGACGAATGAACGATGAGTCCCGAATCGGCGATTGGAATACCGGCGAAATTACTCTCACCGGATTGATCGATCCCAGAAGGCAGTTCCGCTTTCATTCCCGACGAAATTTCAGCAAACTCGACATCCACCGTCCCAATGACCAAGATTTCGTCGAGGGCGTTGACGACACCGCCATCGGCGCTCATCGCACCGGCCGTAAAAACGACCAGCAGGGCGATAATCATGTGGAGGTAACGGCTCTGCATCGAAGAAAATCACGTTGGAAGACTTCTGCTTTGAGCTTTTGCCAGAAATAATCTCCAAACCGTCCGTGGTCCTTTGAGCTGGCTAAGGACAAGCACCCCCCCGGACTGTAGTTCGCAAAATGGTCCTTGCAATCGGATTACTCACTAATTTCGCGTTTTTTGGGGGGGGCTGCTGTTTTGCCCCAGCTGAATCTGGAGTTTGTCTCGGATCCAGTTGTGCGACTCTCCTGAGGAGGGCATTTCGAGGGCACGAACTAGGACTGGTTGTTGAAATCGACTTTCGGCGCCTCTCTCGCCTCTTCGGTGGTCAGTTCGAAGTATTCGGCTTGGTCGAGGCCGGCGAGTGAGGCCCAGATTCGGCCGGGGATGGCACGTGTGTAGGCGTTGAAATCTCGCGCGACGTCGTTGTAGCGTCCTCGTTCGACGGACAGCCTATTCTCCGTCCCCTCCAATTGGTCCTGTAGCTTCAAAAACGACTCGTTGCTCTTCAATTCAGGATAGGCTTCACGGACAGCAATCAAGCGTCCAAGGGCGCGCTCGAGCATGTTTGCCGATGACGCTTTCTCGTTAACGGTGTCGGCCTTATTGAACTGGTTGCGAGCTTCGGCCACCCCAATGAAAACTTCCTTCTCTTGGCTGGCAATCCCTTTCACGGTTTCGACCAAGTTGGGAATCAGGTCGTAGCGACGTTGCAGTTGGTTTTCAACCTGGGCCCATGCGCCAGACACCTCTTCGTCCATCGTGACGACGCGGTTGTATCCGGACACGCCACAGCCGCCGATCAGCAGTGCCACGAAGCCTAGAATTACGAAAATGGGTAGATACCGTTTCATGTGTTTATCCTAAATAGTTTTTCTGTCTTACCAACTTGCTCCGCCACCACCGCCACCAAAACCTCCGCCACCCCCAAAGCTTCCGCCGCCTCCGAAACTTCCACCTCCGAAGCGACCCGAGCCGTATGATCTTCCGCTACCCATCCACGTCGACGTGGGCACGACCCACCATCCGCCGCCGGATCGCGAACCACGGCTTCCCGGCGGACCTCTTTTTTGGTTCGCCAAAAACATCACGATGAGGACGATGATAAAGATCAGTATGATGGGTGCTAGCCCGCCTTGATCCTGCCCCGCGACCCGATTGGGTTGAGGTACGCCGGTCAATTCGACGCCTTTCGCCTTCGCAATCCGATTGGCCGAACGAAGCGCGAGTTCGGTTAGCCCATCCGCGTACCGTTGTTGCTTGAAATAAGTTTGGGCGACGTCGCGAGATTGAGTCCCACACCAGCTGTCGGGAAGGATCGATTCGATTCCGTAGCCCGTCTGAATTCGGACTTTTCGATCATTCGTCGCCAGTACGATTAGCACTCCATCATCTTCTCGCGTACCACCCAACTTCCACTGGGTCGCCGTTCGCTGGGCAAAAGAAAATATATCTTCTGACCCCGTCGTCTTGATCGCAAATACTTTGAGTTGTGCTTGCGTCTTTGTTTCAAGTTCCTTTAACCAAACTTCCAACTGTTGTTCTTTCTCAGCCGAGAAAATGCCGGCGTCGTCGATGACAAATGTGCCATCATCCTTACCGACCACTTCCTGGGCATTGGCAGGCGATGAAATTAAGATCGCCAGGATCATGCACGCTTCGAGAACACCAGTGGTCTTCGTTTTCAAGAATGCGCGAACACAACCCCATTGATCAAAGAACGAGCAAGGATCATGGTTTCGCATCATCATCGCGTTCCGAGCGATTTTGCATCAATCCAATCGGATAGAGTCCCGATTTCGTTCAACATGGACTTCACCACGTTGATATCGTGTCGGCCGCCGGCTTTGATCGCCTCGGCACAACCGGGCAATTCGAGTTCGGTGATCTGCTGGCAACGTGAAATCAATCGGGACGGAAGCAGTCCCACACGGTCTCCGCTAAGCCAAGAGATGCCCCGCAGGACTCGTACCAGCACATCGGAGGACTCGTCTTCGAGTCGTCCGACGCGAGATGCTTTCCCACCGCTGGCGAGAATTCCTTGCTGGAGATGGATGTCGAGTGATCGCAGTTCACGTTCGCATTGGAGCCGTACAAATTTTGAGTCCAGCGACATCTGGGATTCGTTCAATTCGCCCGACATGACGCGATGAAATTGAAAAATGTCGAGCCACTCCAATGGAAACACATCACGCGACTTCGTTGCAGCGTCCGCCGTCATTACTAAAGGAGGCGAAATCCGCTGGCGTGAGGCCTTGCTGGAGTGCTTGGCCAAATCCAACAGTTGGTCAACATTTCGATCGGCGATCAAAAGCAATACATGGATTCGATGCTGTCGAGGATCAAAGATTTCCGTGACCGCCGGACCATACACTGCGGCGCACACCAGGTTGTCGAGCAGGGAGTCCTGGGCTCGCTTGACAAACCACTGAGATGCATCGACCGCCGCCGGGGCAATCGGGCGGGGTTCATCGCGCGGCGGAGTCGTCGAGTCGGGCAAGCTGGAATGCGTGATGAGTCAACTCACAAGGTATTGACGACGGAGGCAAAATCGACAGATTTGGAAGGCATCAAGTCACAACCCGACGCGTGCGCAATGGACCCGGTGATTGTGGGTCTCTCGCTCCCGTGTCGGGATGTGAGTGTAATGAATCGAGTGAGCTGGAGGTCGCTCGATTAGCCCTTAGGGTGATACCCATAAGCGTGTTCAATGTAGCGACGATCGGCATCGTAGTCGCCATCGTATTCGCTGCGAAGACGCTTATCCAGGTCGCTGTTCCACTTCGGATACTCCGACGAGTAGCGGGTTTGCGCGGTATGACCAAATCGAAAGGCTTGCTCACGATTTTCAAATGCGTCATCCGAGCCCGCCATCTGTTTGACTGTATCGTCGACGTCTTGGTCCATGTCCCGCGCCGAGTCGGATCCAAAGTCGGCCTTGGTTTGTTCCCAATCGTTGGCGAACGCCTTCTTGATTCGTTCCCAGGTGCTCAGTTCATCTTTGCTGTAGTAGTCCGCTTTACTCATCAGTTTGTCCTGTTGTAGGCCGGGTATAAAGAACCATTGTCCGATATCAAAGCCAAGGAGCAAACGGTGCGCCATGTCAGACGTTCGCGACGTGTTGCCAGATTCCGTAGAAGTGGCATCCTGCGGCGGCCATCACGAACAGATGCCAAACGGCATGCAAGTATCGGACCCGGCTATCGTTGATCAGAAACAACACCCCGATGGTGTACAGAACGCCGCCGGCGACCATCCACCCAATGAGATCGCTTGGCACATTGCCGATCAACGGGATGGCCGGCAACCATCCGAGCAACAAATAGGACACCGTACCGATCGAGTTGATTCGATGTCGGCCGGCAACCTTTAAAAGGAATCCGGTGCCGGCCGCAATCCAAATGGCGATCAGCAATCCGGTTCGTATCGCGGAGGGACAGTACAGATAAATGATCGGCGTGTAGGTTCCAGAGATCATGGTGTAGATCATCGCTTGATCCCAGGATCGCAGCGTATTGAGCAGCGGTTGACGCAGGATGACGTGCGACAATGTCGAACAGAGGAACGTTCCAAAGACGGAAGCGATGTAGGCCGTACAGGCGATCGCCAATCCGGTGCCATTTGACGACGCTTCGCCAATCAAGACGAATCCCAACGCCAATGTCGCGACTCGCGGCCAACCCGTGAGTCAGCGCGTTCGCCCATTCTTGGTCCGGTTGAATGGGCGGAGGCGGCAGGATGGGCGAAGTTTTTTTCTTCGACGCGATCGGAATGTCGCTTGCGATCGTCACGGGGCGAGCCAACCTTGACTACCCATCCACGTTTCGCAAAGGCTCCGCCAAGCGTCCGTCGGCTGGCCAGCGTTCCGGCCACCAAAACCGTGGCCGCCGCTTGCAAAAATGTGCAGAGATCCATTGATGCCATGTCTCTTCAATTCACCGTACAACACAACGCTGCTCATTGGGCTGATTCCGTCGTCTGACGCGTGCGCAAAGAACATCGGCGGCGAATTGTCGGTCACTTTCAGTTCGTCGATCAACGCTCCCGACGCATCGTCTTTGACGAGCCAAGCGGGATAGACAAGAACCGAAAAGTCGGGCGTGCACTTTGCTTCGTCCACGGCGTCTTGCGGGTCATAGAATCGCCGCGTGGCTAGCGACGCGCGCGCCGCCGCATTCCCGCCCGCGGAAAATCCCAACACCCCGACTCGCTTGGCATCCACTCCATCGACCTTGCCGGCACGAACCATGCTGATGGAACGCTGGATGTCTTGCACCGGTGCCAACCAACGCGTTTCGTTTCCTCCCGTCGGAACACGGTACTTCAAGACCACACCCGTCACGCCAATGGACTGAAACCATTTCGCGATTTCCGTACCTTCCAAATCCCAAGCCAAGATCGAGTATCCGCCGCCCGGACAGATCACGACGGTGGTTCCATGATCGATTTTGGTCGGACGATAAACGTGCAGCTCAGGAGCCGAGACATTACCCAGTCGAATCACCCGCTCGCCGGCAACCGTTCGACCGTCTGTGCCGGTCGTGTCTTGCTCGGGTTGGTTGGGGGCGACCCAGGCCGGCGGCTCACCAGGCCAAACCGAGATCACTTGGTCGGCATCGACTTTGACCGAGTCGGCTCCGGACTGGGCCACCAGCGACGTGGAAAAGACGGGCGTGGCGACGGAGGCAATGCAGCAGGCGAGCATGGTCCATTGCCGAACGTTGATGCGTGCGATCATTGTTTTCTCTCGATAGTATGGGAGGAAGTGCGATGCGATGCGGGGGCGTTGACAGCGGGAGAATACAGAAATGCGTAGAGTCCAATGATGGTCTTCGCATCGCGGATTTTGCCTTCGCTAATGTATCGGACCACATCCGACCGCGAAGCCACATGGTTGACAATTTGCTCGACCGCCTCGAGGTTTGGTTCGCCGGAAGTTAAATCGGTGGCGAGATACAGGTGCATCAGTTCATCCGAAATGCCCGGCGCGGAATAGAACTCGTGAATTTTTGTCAACGTGCCGGCGCGAAACCCGGTTTCCTCGACTAACTCGCGGGCGGCTGTCTCGACCGCCTGTTCCCCCGGTTCGCGAGTTCCGGCGGGCAACTCAAGTAAAGTCTCGCTCACGGTCGGTCGTTGGTTCTCGATCAAGACCACCGTGTCCGCATCGATCAGCGGCAACAAGACGACCGCGCCGGGATGCCGAATCACTTCGCGGAGATAGCTTTTACCATCACGGCCGGTCAGATCCATTTGATGGACGTTGAACCGAGCACCTTCGAAAATCAATTTTTCGGGATTCATGATTTTTAATTGCGTCGTCGAACGGTGTTGATGAATGGGGCTACAAGAAACGGCCAACATTTGTAAAGCTATCCAGACCACGCCGCCATCGACACCCCGCCCCCACCTCCCCATCGATCATTTTTGTTCGGATTCATCAACTGCTATAAACCACCCGGTGTGACATCACGAGATGTCGTCAACGTGGTCCAACGACGCTTAAAGAATGCTCGGACCGATGACGGTTCGAAAGTAAAGGTCGGCCATGCGGGAACCCTCGATCCGTTGGCCGAAGGAGTGTTGGTATTGGGCGTTGGCCGGGCGGTGCGATTGGTGCCCTATGTGCAGCAGCAACCCAAGCATTACCGAGCCAAATTCTTGATCGGCCAGTCCAGCGTGTCGGGCGACCTGGAGGACGACGTGCAACTTCATCCAGAATTTCCTGTGCCCACGATCGCTCAACTTGAATCCGTGGCCAGGAGCATGATCGGGTCGATCCAGCAGACCCCGCCGGCACACTCGGCGATCTGGATTGATGGCAAGCGGGCACATCAACGGGTTCGTGACGGCGAACAAGTCGAGATGCCATCGAGGACCGTTGAAATCCATTCGATCGAACTCCTTCGGTACAACTTTCCCGAGCTCGAAGCGGACATCGTCTGCGGGTCGGGAACCTACATTCGGACCGTCGGGCTGGATTGGGCGACGGCGGCGGGATCGACCGCAGTGATGGCGCATCTGCGCCGCGACGCGATCGGGCGTTTCGTCCACACCCAAGCCGTTTCGATCGAACAACTTCGTGAAGATGATCTCGAATCGCTGTTACTGCCGCCTTCGATGGCCGTCTCGCAAATGACGCAAATCACGTTGACGACGGATCAATCCGTTCGACTCGGCCATGGTCTCGCCATCGAGTTAAACGACGAGAACACCGGGCCCGAGCAAAATCTCGGATCACTCGCAAATGGGGATAATGCATCGGTCGACGGCACAGCCACGAACCAGGAGGCTGCTGCGATGACGGCCGACGGACAGATCCGCGGCATCGTTGTTCGGAAAGAGGGTGCTTGGTTTCCGAAACGAATCTTTCCGGTCCAAGACGTCTTGCATTGATCTCGGCCACGCTAAGTACATCGCCGGAAATCATTGGGGGAAACGGTTCGCGGGCGTCCCGCCCGCTTTCGGCAAATCGGCGGGCGGGACGCACCGAAAGAGGTTACATCGGCGGGCGGGACGCCCGCGCACCGAGAGAGGTCGCACCGAAAGATTCTACAAGACGTGCTTAACGCAAAACCGGCCCGATCACAGCAGGCACATTCGTGGTGACGCCGACCGCACCCAGTTTTGCAAACTGCTTGGCGTCGGCGATGTCATCGATCGTCCAGACATGGAACTCTTGACAGCCACCCTCGCCCAAATCGGCGATAAAGTCCTTGTCGATGACCGCACGGACGCCCTGCATCCCCACACCATCGGCGCCCGTTTCGACGACCGTGTTCGCAATCTCCGACGCAGTCGGACGAAAGGCCGATTCGGGTGTCGATTGTTTCAGCCCCGTCAGCCAATGGACACGCAGGTCCGGCATTTCTTGTTTCAATTTTTTGACGGTCGCCGCGTCAAACGCAATCACTAACCATTGGATCGGTTTATCTTCGTAGCGTTTTAAAGTTTCGATTAGCTTCGGGATGATTCGGAGCGTCGATTTGAGCTCGATCACCATCGTCTTGCCATCCGGAACGGTCTCGATCACTTCGTCGAGCGTCGCGAGCACCTCATCCGCGAATTTCGGATCCTTCCAAGCCCCGTACCTCAACTCGCGTAACTGAGCGAGCGTCGAGCTTTCGACGATCAATTTCTTGCCCGCCGTCCGTTGGGTATCCTTGTCGTGAATGCAAACGATTTGCTGATCCGCGGTCAAGTAAAAGTCACCTTCAATCCCATCGGCTCCTTGATCCCAGGCCAATCGAAACGCTGACAAAGTGTTTTCGGGTGCATCGTGAGATGCTCCCCGATGCGCGACCACCATCTGGGCGCTGGCGGACATCGAAAATCCTAGAATGAGCAAAGACTGGAACGCCAGGAACACAAACGCAAAACGAGCGGACACGCGCATTCTCCTTTTTAAGATGCAAACAAATTAGCAACGAGCGGTGATTGTAATCTCCGGCGTCCCCGGCGAGCGACCGTGCGACTTTGGCACTGGTTTTTGGCACTGAACTCTGGCACTGAACTCTGGCACTCGGTGAAATTCGATCAGAGCGATTTGAGGTACTCGACCAAGTCTTTCGCGTCTTCGGCGGAAAGGGGAGCCGTGCCGTTCACTTTTTCGGGACTGTGACGATCCGAAACGACGTCCAACAAACTCTTGGCACGGCCGTGGTGCAACCAGCGAACCTTGGCGTAGGTGCCCACCAGTGAAGGAGTGTTGTAACCGACGTAGTGATCCGTTTCCGAGCCGGTGCCCACGTCATGAATTTCGCCGTCGGTGAACAACGGCCCGGTGTGACAATCCAGGCACGCGGCCTGCTTGCCCTCGAAAACGGATTTCCCCCGCTGGGCCGATTCGCTCAGCCGGCCGGCTTCGTCTCGGAACGGGTTGGGTGGATACTCCAGTGTGGTCAGAAACGCAATCAATGCTTCCTTCTCACCTCGCTCTGGTGAACTCCCTTGCATGGATGAAACGATCGAGCGGTGCATCGCATCATCCAGGTCAGTTTGCCAACCGTGCCAGGTCCATGGCGCCGTGCGCGTCACATTCTGTAGCGGCAACACTGTTTTGTACGACATCTCGGTCTCGTCGTTGAGCGTGTCCATCATCCGCGAGTTCGTGCCACCGCTCTGGTGACATGTCTGGCAACTGTACCACTGGTCGAGGCTGCGCTCGGCGTCATAAAAGATCTCCATGCCGGCGCGAGCGAGTCGTCGGTTCGGGTCGTCGCTGGAGTCACTACCCAGATCAATTTCGCCGACGACTCGGGACGATTCGACGTCAACGACTTGCACACTGTTTTTGAGATAATTGGCGACAAAAACGGTCCGGTCGTCATCGGCAATCGCCATTCCCATCGGACGCCCGCCCACTTCGATGCGTTTGAAGCGATCACGATCGATTCGCAATTGGGGATCGATCAAATCGCCCGGTCCTCCTTCGGCAACGAATGGCGCGTCGGGCAAACGGTAAACCAATAATTCATGGGTCCCCGAAGACGAAGCGACCAGTCGTTTGTCATGTGAAGTGATGACCACATCGTGCGTGTCCGCGACCGCTGTTCCCGGAACATCCAACGACATCGCTTCGCGGTAGGCCGCACCATCGAGTCGCACACGCCCCATCCGACTGGCCAAGACCCATCCCAGTTGAATGTTGCGGACGTTGATCGGGTTTGTACGATAGACCATCCACGGAAAGTAGGCGTACAGTCCATCGCCCGAGGTCACCATTTGGCCCAAATTGATGCCGCTCGAGAGTGGCTCGGCGTACATCGTTTCGCCCGAGGATGTGTCGATGACGGCAACCTCGCTGTCGCCGGCGAGTCCGACCGCCAGACGATCGCCGGCATGGGTGAGGGTAAGGTATCGAGGCCAGTTGCCGGTCGCGAATTTGCGGCGGACTTGATGGGCCACAAGGTCGACTTCGGCGATTTCCGCAGACGCCATCAAGCCGACGTATGCCGTCTTGGAGTCGGGCGAGACGGCAATGCCACAGGGCAATCCACCGATTGCGATCGACGCCCCAATCACAAGCTTTCCGTGCTCGTCATCGATCTGCAAGACATGCATGACACCGGCCCAATCCGATGTCACAAGCACGGATTTTCCGTCGGGCGCGAATGCGACGTGAGTCGGATGA
The DNA here is from genome assembly GCA_963781095.1 of Pirellulaceae bacterium. Taxonomy (GTDB): domain Bacteria; phylum Planctomycetota; class Planctomycetia; order Pirellulales; family Pirellulaceae; genus Rubripirellula. Next base: position 21,256 of record CAWAEA010000006.1, on the reverse strand, counting down.
TCCGAAATCGCGATCTCATCCACAAGTGTCAGATCGGCGACGCGAATCAACGATGCGGAATCGGAAGTTTCGTTCGCCGTCACGATCCACTCGCCGTCCGGAGAAATCCCGAGATCAACGGGTGAGCGATCGCCGCGGAGGAGACCATCGACGCCGGCCACTGGCTTCGACACCCGACTTGATGTGTCCGCCCCCGTTGCTGGGGCGAGCAATGCTTCCGGGCAAGTCAACAAAAACCCGAACAATAGAATGCTCGGGCTCGCCAAAGTGGCCGATCGCCATGGCGTCATTGAAAACGAGAAGAAACGCATCATTTACGCACGCTTATCCAGAAAGTTTAGACTTTGCTGGCGGATCCGTTTGCCGCCTGAACATCTCCTCCTAACATACCCACGTCCGGTTGATCGGGCGAATCCGGTGTGCCGAATCGACGATCATTGCTCGAATTGCACTTCTCAGGCCCGTAGCAGTACAATTTCGCGATACCACTCGATCGCGGGCGGAACAGGTTCGTATTTGTCCGTCCGGCATGTCTTCCCTCCCATTGAAAGATGTATCTATGAAGAAGTTTTTTGTGTTGAGTTTTGGATTGGTAGCCGCGATGGCCGCCTCAAGTTTGACTGGGACGGTTTCCGCCGATGATGCGGCGATTGCGAATCACGAGTCGGTAAAGAGCGGTCCTAAGGACGGCGATTATCTTGGCCCCTTCACGGTGACCAAGGTCGCGGGCGCCGAAGATGATGGCGTCGAAGAAGGCAAGAAGTTGTGCTATCGCTGCAAGAACGGCAGCCGACCGCAGATTGTCATTTTCACTCGTTCGACCGGTCCCGAAGTGGCTGCGTTGGTATCGAAGATCGACAAAGCAGTGGTCGAGCATGAAGGCGAGAAGTTGACCTGCTTTGTCAACGTGATCGGCGAAAATGCGGAAGAAGCAACTGAGTCCGCCAAAAAGTTTGCCATGACGACCAAAGCGAAGCACATTCCATTCGTGGTCCCTAACGAATTCGAAAACGGTCCCGATGATTACGGAATCAATCCGAAAGCGGACGTCACCGTGACATTTGCCACCGACGGCAAAGTGGTCTCGAGCCACGGCTTCGCCAAAGCGAGCGACATTTCTGTCGACACCTGCATGGCCAGCTTGGCATCGCTTGTCAAATAGTCGATTCGAAGAAAAACGGTTTTGAAACTTTGGAAAGCTCGGTCGGAAACGACCGGGCTTTTCTGATAATATGAGACCATGAAACAAATCGTCACGATTGTCCGACCCCACCTCGCCGAGCTGGTCTTGAAGAGTTTGCGTTTGGCGCCCATCGAGCGCTCTGCGTCACCGAGGTGAAGGGCTTTGGCCGCCAAAAAAGCTATCTCGACGAGTACCAGGAAACGGAGTATTCGCAGGTCTTTGTGCCAAAGGTCGAGATCACGTTATGGGTCGACGATTCACGGTGTGAAGAAATTCTCGAGAAAATTGTCTCGGTCGCACGCAGCGGACGGATCGGCGACGGCAAAGTTTTTATCCTACCGGTGGGCGATTACTTTTAGGTATCCGATGCAGTGGCCTGTCTTGCCCGATTATGGTTGCATTCCCCGCTGGCCCGCCGAGGGTCAAGCGTTCATTCATCCCGATGATGTTGCAATCGCGACGAGGTGCTTTCCCAGCGAAAGGGTCTTGCGACGAGATCGGTTCGACGGCGTTTATTACCACTACCGTTACGGAAAAATTCAGTTTCGTTTGCGTCCGTGCATGTGGTTGAAAGTCAAGTACGAGGGTATCGACATCGGTGACGAAGTCGAAACCGTCGGTTTGGGACTGGAACGCGAACTGTTTGTGGGTCACGTTTGGGGGATGCACTACGTTCGTCGCAAAGGGCGGATTTTGTATCGATTGCGGCGCGGCGAAACGTTGGTGCCGCGTCTTTATCCATCCGAGCAGTTGCGTTTGCTGGTGGATAAGGCGACGGTTCGCCAAGGTGAGGTCGAGCATCCGGCGCCCAAGTGGTCCGGTCAGGGCGACAAGCTCACCGACATCGATCTCTAGCCGTTCGTCGCTCATCGTTCATCGCTCAGAACTCCCGAGCTTCTTAGGCGTTCCTCGGTTGCCCCTTTACAACGTTGCCGTGCAAGTTTAGTATCGCGGTTGTTGAGATTGATTCTCAATAGCTTTCAAGCGTAGCAAGCAAGCCGAGCCGTCATTGAGGTGCCTTTTCGAGGGCCCAATGAATGTTCTCATGCCAGCCAGCAAGACCAAAGCGATCGCGGGTACCCGTCGTGGGCCACCCGATGTCAATGTTCTTACTGGATTGGGTTCGATGATGCGTTCTTACGCCGCTGGTCTCACGTTTTTGTTGGCGACGGTGGTCGCCCTTTCTTCTCAATATGCTTTCGCTGCGACTTATCAGCCGGGCGATACGGTTCCCGGTACCGTCGGCGACGTCTTTGGCTGGACTCGCGGCGACGCCAACAGCACGTTCAACGGGTGGGACTTCTTCGAGAACATCGTCGCGCCCGGGTATGACGGATCCGCATTCACCGATACGACTCCCGATATCCTCGGGCAATCAGGCGCAGTCGGGTCGTTCACCGTAAACGCGGGCGTATTCCCTGTGGGAAGCGGAAACCCCTACTCACCCTTCAATCCGCTGTCGTTCAGTTCGGTAGTGCCGTCGGGAACCGCGGGCGGTAACAGCACGCGGATCGTGGCTCAGTTCAAAACCGGTGGAAGTGAATTGAACTATTCAGGCATTCTATTGAGTGCCGACGCGGCATCCGCGGGTGCGATCATGCCCAGCTTTACGATGGAAACCGGACGCACCGTCACCTCCGGTCCTCGTGGCGGTGAAACCGTCGAGTATCTGGCGCTGTGGGACATCGACGCGAGTCAAGAATCGTATCGGCTCGACTTCGGTTCGACGGAGAGTTCTTTGTCGCTGCAAGAGTTTCGCGTCGACTCATTCACCCGATCGACGCCGTTCGTTACTCCCGTCGCAGTGCCTGAGCCGTCCACTTGGGCGGCGATTGCGGTGATCGGTGTGGGTGCAATGATCGTTCGCAAGCGACGCAACCGACACAGTGGCGAGCACCCCATTACCCCGTCGGTGTAAACGTCACGTCCGTCTTGAGTTCGATCCAGATTCATCATTCCCATCGTCCGTTTTTAGGAAAACCAACATGCAAGCGAATGAAGTTGCCGTGCGATCCGTCGCCGCAGTTCGACGCGCCGCGTTCACGTTAATCGAATTGCTGGTCGTCATCGCCATCATCGGCATTCTGATCGGGTTGTTGCTTCCCGGGGTCCAGGCCGCTCGCGAGGCGGCCCGGCGGATGTCGTGCAGCAATAACTTGAAGCAAATCGGATTGGCGATGCATCATTACAACGATGTGCACCGGAGGTTGCCGCCAACCGTCATGGGCATCAATGTCGGGCCGTCACGTGGCGAGCCCATTCACCAAGCCGGCTTGACCAGCTTTGTCTCGATCCTGCCCTACGTCGAAGAGTCGGCGTTGTTCGAGCAGTTCGATTTGACGAAAGACGCGTACGCACCGTCCAATGAAGCATTGGCCAAGAAGACCCCATCGGTTTACCGGTGTCCATCGATGATGTTGCCCGACAGTGGTGGGCCATCGCAGGGCTATTCGAGTTATGCCGTTTCGACTGGGACGAAAAAGTATCGCAATCAACCTAACAATGGAGCGATGGTCGATGCGATGAACGTGTTTCGCGGTGAACGGTTGGCCGTCGGTGTTCCGGCCGCTCAATCCTGGTTGTCGTGGGTGAATGTCGATGAGATCTCCAATGCGGATGGAGCCACCAATACTTTATTGGTCGGTGAATTCGGACTTCAATTTCGCGACACCTCGTCGTTGCCTTTTCCTTATCCCGGTGCGGGGGGCGAGAGTGCGGGGCAATGGGCGGCGAGCTATCCGTACCACTCAACCGCCTCCGTCTTTGGAAAGTTCAACGCCAAGAAAATCTCGCTGTTCGATGTCCCGTCGTATGAATCATTTCGGGGTCCCCACGTGGGAGGCGTCCAATTTGTAATGAGTGACGGTGGTGTCCGGTTCTTAAACGAATCCGTCGATGCCGTGATTCTGCGTCGATTGGCGTCGCGCAACGATGGGGAAGTGATTGACAAGGATCCCTGGTGATGCCCGTTTCAAAGAGATTTTTTACCTTCCCATCCGTCGTCGGGGGCGTGGCACTGGCGATCGGTTTGATGACGTCAGGCTGCGGTGCAAAATCGCCGTCCGGTGTGTCGGCTGTCGGAACGGTAAACGTTTTGGGAGAACCCCTTTCGGGTGCTGTGATCACCCTCGAGCCGATTGCGGGAACCGCGGGAACGAACGCCTCGACTTCGATTTTTGATGGCAAGTTTCGATTCGGCCCCGAAGCCGAACTCGAGGGTGGAGAATATCAGGTCCGCTTTACCATGATTCCGCTGGGGATTCGTGAGGCATTACCGAGTGAGCAGCTTGAACAATTGCCGCCGCGTGACGCGGTGATCGGGCCCGAGTACGACGGGGACAGCCATTTGAGGTGCGACCTCAAGCCGGGCCAAGAGAATGTCTTAAAATTCGATATTACGTTTTTGAAATGACACGAGCACGGGCGTGCTCGTGAAGAAACAAAACTAAGGACAACGGATGATGAATCACAAGAAACGCACCTCGCCTGTTCACGCGATGGCTCTGGCACTCGGCGGCCTTGCCATGACCGCGTCCCACGCATCGGCACACATGCCGTGGCTGGCTACCGATGAACAAGGACACGCCGTGCTGTGGTTCGGCGAGTCGCCGGCCGATCGCACTTACCACATGCCCGAGGCGATTTCGACGATCAAGTTGTCGTCCCAACCGGCCGGTGAGTTCCTTGCGACCGACTCGGTCGACGATGATGACTTGGTGGGTTTGCGGACCAACGATAATGTCGATCTCGACAGCGAAATTGCCGGTACGGTCACCTACGGGCTTTATCATGGAACGAAGTTGACTTACCACGTCGAGCATTTACCCCAACCGGATCCCAGCGGCTGGCCGACCGAGCCGCGCGGCGAGGCGGCTTACCAGACCGTGATCACCCCGTCACCGGCCGGTGGAGTTTCCGTGGCGGTGTTGGCCGCCGGCAAGCCGATCACAGATGTCGAAGTCAAACTTTATTTTGAGGACGGCCACGAGGAAGCCTCCGCGAAGACGGATGTCGCCGGCATGGTGACGTTTCCCAAAGCTGCGGTCGAACCCGGGCTCAATGCGATCTTGATCAACCTCTCTCGCGATGATGCGAAGGGCGAGTACGACGGATCGTCATACACCAGCACGACCGATGTCTTAACCGCCACATTCAATCAACCCGGAAAAAATGCGGGCTCAGCCAAGCCGGCGAAGCAGTCGGTCAAGGTGGATCCCCAAAGTGGCGCGTCGGTCGGTGCGTCGGGGTTGCCAGACCTGCCCGAAGAATTGACAAGTTTCGGTGCCGCGATCGCGGAGGGGAAACTTTACGTCTACGGTGGTCATACGGGCAACGCTCACTCCTATTCCATCGACGAGCAATCCAATCGAATGTGGTGTTTAGATCTTGGCGAAACGGCTTGGCAGCAAGTCAGCACCGGACCGAGTTTGCAAGGACTGGCGCTGGTCCCCTACCAAGATCGCGTGGTCCGCATCGGCGGTTTCACGGCTTCCAATGCGGTCGAAGAAGAGCACGTCTTGGACTCTCAAACCTCGGTCGCCGCGTTCGATCCGAGCACAAAAGAATGGTCCGAGCTGGCTCCGCTTCCCGAACCCCGGTCGTCACTCGACGCCGCGGTGTTGGGCGACCACGTGTATGTGTTTGGTGGTTGGAACATGACCGGTGATAGTGATTCGAGTCAGTGGCATCAAACGGCCTGGTCGCTGGATCTGAGTCAACCCGGCTCGGAATGGAAAGCGATCGCAACTCCTCCGATGAAACGCCGCGCCATCAGCGTTGCGGCCCATCGGGGCAAGCTGTTCGTGATCGGTGGCATGCAATCCGAAGGCGGCCCTACCACGAAGGTCGACCTCTACGATCCCTCGACGGATGCGTGGACCGAGGGTCCGGCGATCCCCGGTACAGGCATGTCCGGTTTCGGATCTGCGGCGTTTGCGACCGACGGTCACTTGATCGTGACCACGATGGACGGCTTCGCCGCACCAGCTCTCCGAGGACGGCAAAGCTTGGAACACGATTGCAAAGATCGAGCCGGCGCGTTTCTTCCATCGCATGTTGCCCGTCGGTGACGGCGAACTTTTGCTGATCGGTGGTGCGAACATGGAGGTCGGTAAGTTCACGCAAATCGATCGATTACGGATCCGCTGAAGTCCTGACTGTCGAGCATGAGAGCGTGAGTGATGAAGCGGGGTGGGGATGACACCGGGCCGGTGTTCCTCGGCTAGACTGGTCCTCGGCTAGACTGGGGCATCCCTCACCACATCTCTGTCGACTCTGTTCGCATCGCATGTCCAACGAAACTCACGCCACCCGCGCTACCAGCACCTCCGAGAAAAGCTGATCGCGGGGGAATTCGAACCTGGCGAGAGACTGTTGTATGGGCCGATCGGTAAGGAGATCGGTGTCAGTGCGACTCCGGTTCGTGAGGCCGCAGGACATTTGGCGAACGAGGGATTGGTGGATCTGGTGCCCAACCGGGGTGCAATCGTCCGCAGCCTCAGCCGCACGGACTTGATCGAGATCTATGAGACTCGCGAGATCATCGAGGCAGCCACCGCAGCGTTGGCGGCCACCCGTATCACGCCCGCCCAAGTGATGCGTATCGAAAGCGAGCTTGCTTTGATGCGGTCGATCACCGCCGAACATGTGGCATCCAAATTGACGACCGCCAGCCCGCCGATCTCGAAACGCTTTGATCGAGCGGACCGTCAATTTCATGAACGGATGATCGAAGCAACCGGCAACAAGGCGTTGGTCCGCACGGCGTCCCAATCGCACATCCTTTCACGTGTTTTTGGCATTCGCCGCCATTCGTACACGGGCCCAGGCATGCGACGCACTTGTGACGAGCATCAACGCATTCTGGACGCGATTAAAAAGGGTGACGCCGAGGCGGCGCGGGCCGCCACCGCCGTTCATATCCAAAACGGGTTGGCCGATTCGCTGGCGTCAATCGACTCGGGCAGCGGCGGATAGATTAGCAACGAGCGATCAATCATTGACGCAGTTTAACGTCCTCGTCTTCCCCCGCCGCGCAGCGATCTGCGGGGGAGAGAGTTAGAGACAAGGGGAAAAAAAGTCACTTAGCAACTAGCGATAAATAAGTGACGCGTTTAACGTCCTCTCTTCCCCCGCCGCGCAGCGATTTGCGGGGGAGAGAGTTAGAGAGAGGGGAAAAGAGAAGTCACTTATTCATCGCTCGTTGCTTAGCAGCCCATCCTACAATTTTTTATCCATTTATCCTCGTTTGAAAATTTTACCCATGCCCAAATCCATTGTGCTGATCGCCTCCGGTGACCTTCGAGATTCTGCCAATCAAGTTTGCTGGGATGCTCAATTACGGATGGAGAAGGAATTGGTTGCCGCCTTCGAATCGCTCGGAAAACAAGTGGTCCGCGGACACCACTACGATGAGTCGCGGGGGCACGGGTTCATCCGATCCCAACGCCAGGGTATCGACGTCTTTCGTGGCATCGACCCGGACGCGCCGTTGGTCGTCGCCGAAGCGGTCTGGCAATACTCGCATCACGTCTTAGCCGGACTGATGTCGCACCGCGGCCCGATCTTGACGGTGGCAAATTGGTCGGGACAATGGCCAGGCCTTGTGGGCATGTTGAACCTCAACGGTTCGCTCGCCAAAGCGGGCGTTCCTTATAGCACCTTGTGGGGCGAATCGTTTAGCGAGCCATCCTTCCTCGCGAAACTGAGGCAATGGCTAGAAACAAAAAGCATCGATCACGATGCATCGCACGTCCGCCCGTTCGACGAAGCGGCCTGCGATCCGAAGGCGCGTCGAGTCGGGCTGGAAATCGCGGAAACGCTCAAGCGTGACAAAGCGATCCTGGGCGTCTTTGACGAGGGTTGCATGGGCATGTTCAATGCCATCATTCCCGATTCGCTGCTGAACCCGTTGGGGATCTTCAAAGAACGGCTCAGCCAGTCGGCGCTGTACCACGAGACAATGCAAGTCAGCGACGACGAGGCCCAAGCCATTCGCGACTGGTTGGATTCCAACGGAATGCGTTTCCATACCGGAGACAATCATGAGTCGGATCTGACCGACGCCCAGATTCTTGATCAAAGTCGTATGTACATCGCCGCAGTGCGCATTGCCGACGATTTCGGATGCGACGCGATCGGCATTCAATACCAACAGGGGTTAAAAGACCTATTGCCCGCCAGCGATTTGGTGGAAGGGATGCTCAACGATTCGAACCGTCCGCCGGTGTGGTCGCGAGATGGCAAGCGAGAGTTGTATGCGGGCCGACCGTTAACGCACTTCAATGAGGTGGATGAGTGCGCGGGCGTCGACGGTCTATTGACCGATCGGGTGCACCGAGCGCTGGGGCAACCCGTCGAAAACACTCTGCATGATCTGCGTTGGTCCGACCGCGACGCGTCGGGCACCGTCGAAGACGAGGTTTGGGTATTGGAGATCAGCGGAGCGGTTCCGGCGTCTCATTTCGCCGACGGGTGGGCGGGGGCCGAAGGTTTTCGTCAACCGCCGATGTACTTTCCGTCGGGCGGCAGCACGATCCGGGGAATTTCCAAAGCGGGCGCTGTTGTCTGGTCGCGACTGTTCATCGCCGATGGTCGACTGCAGATGGACATCGGACGCGCCAGCGCCATCGACTTGCCGGCCGCGGAGACGTTGCGGCGATGGGAGGCGACAACGGCCCAATGGCCGATCATGCATGCCGTCTTCCGAGGAATGACGCGGGATCAGTTGATGGCCCGACATCTAGCCAATCACATCCAAGTCGCGTACGCGAACTCGGAGTCCGAAGCCACGTTGGTCGTCCAGGCCAAGGCCGTCGCCGCCCACACGCTCGGGATCGACGTGTGGTACTGTGGCGACGTTTGATTAGCCGATCGGGTTGGGCTCGTAAGGAATGTCCTCGATCAAATCCTTCGGCAGTGGTGCGACGGTCAGTCCGGCCGCGACGAAGATTTCGTCGAGCGCGACCTGGCCACGTTGGACGATGCTCTCACGGGTCTGACCTTTATAACTTGCACCCGTCGCACCTGGGCTGACGGGACCACCAAATCCGATCGACGTCAAATGCTCGATCACTTTGACGTGATTGATCGCACCATCTTGGGTCGGCACCACGTCGCTCATTCGACTTGGCAGTGGCCACGTCGCTGTCCGGACGCAGCGAACTCAATCGAACGGCGACGATTTGATCAACGGTCAATTCGCTAAACTGATCCATGGCTCCATCGCCGACGACCCAATCCCAAGTGTCGACGTAGAAACCGGCGTTGGGCGATCCCACGGCTTTCACCATCGCGACGAACCCTTCGACGTTGCGGATGAATGGGAACTGCTTGCCCTCTTCAAGTTCCTTGCCGGCCGAGAATCCGATGCCCAACTTGATCTCACGAACCGCAAGCAGATCCGCAATTTGCGACAGACGGGTTTTTTGAACCTCAAAGTACTCGTGGTACGGCAACCGGTCGGTCGCGGCCGGCAGGCGTGTGTAAGCCCGTTTGATGCCCAGTTCTTTGGCCAACTCCGCGATCGGGTGCAGCCCGGTCACAGCGGTGTTGAAGGTCTCTTCGTCGGCGTCCAAGTTGATGCCAAGGTCAAAGCCGCCGATGCGGATCTTGAATGCCTTGCGCGCCGCTTCGAGATACTTCGCCGCATCCGCGACATCCGTCCGCTGACTACGCCGCAACATCTCGTGCATGTCGATGTCGATGCCGTTGAACGCGTAGGTCAACGCCAATTCCAATAACTCGGTTTGACGGCCGTTGATGCCCAACGATTGCGGCGAAAAGTTCTTGATCATCTTCATAATAAGGTGATTCTTCGTATTTGATTGTGGATGGTCGGAGCCGCGAACATAGGCTGGCTCCACAAGGAGTTTTGAATGGGGGGCGGCAAAATCACCACGCGGCACCGTTCTACCGGGTGATCAGGCCTTCAAATCACGGTGGAATCGTTGGGGGTCCTGTTTCGAAGCCTCACAGTATCGCAGAATCATGCGGGCAAGGCCAAGGGGCATCCATCCATCGGTTCTCGGCAACACATTCTCTAAGACACGTTCATTTTTTGGCGATCCGTTCCATGACCATTGATTCCCTTCGCGGCACAGTGACCTTTCTGGGCACGGGAACCAGCGTCGGTGTGCCGGCAATCGGATGTTCCTGTGCGGTTTGTCGGAGCACCGACCCGCACAACAAACGCACCCGATGTGCCATCAACATCGACACTCCATCGGGACGTATTTTGGTGGACACGCCACCCGATCTTCGATTTCAATTGCTCCGCGCCGACATTCCTTTCGTTCATGCGGTGCTGTTCACTCACGAACACGCCGATCATCTGTTCGGACTCGACGACTTACGATTGTTCCCGTTTCGATTGGGTGGTCCGGTACCCCTTTACTGTGAACCGCAAGTCGAAGCGAGAATTCGAAAATCGTTCGACTACGCGTTCATCAACCGAACTCCGACGCATCCCGGCGCAACTTCCCAGTTGGAATTCGAAACGATTCGACCTTACCAACACGTCGAGGTGATGGGAGTCTCGGTGATGCCCCTGCGGCTCCATCACGGCCCCCACTTCAAGGTGCTCGGTTTTCGCATTGGAGATTTTGCATACTGCACCGATACGAACGACATACCGAGCGAGTCAATGGATCGATTGGTCGGTGTGAAGACCTTTGTGGTTGGCGCATTGCGGCACGACGAACACCCAACCCATTTCAACGTGGAGCAAGCCGTCGAGGCCGCTCGTCAAGTCGGAGCCGATCAAACTTGGCTGACTCACATTTCGCATGATCTGGATCACGGGCCCACGACACGCTCACTTCCCGACGGAATCGATCTGGCATACGACGGCTTGCAAGTCGCAATTGAGTGGGGAATGACCACGAAATGATAGCCTTCCAATTTTGCAACCGCTTGGTGATTCCAAGACCGCAAACTCGATCCGTCGCCGCTACAATGGCACTCGCGTAGTCGCCCCTACTTCGTCTCATCTTCGGTCCGGTTCATGTTCAGCACGAGAAACACGGGTCTGCCGCTAAGCCCATCGCCGGAAATCATTGGGCAAAACGGTTCGCGGGCGTCCCGCCCGCTTTCTGCAAATCGGCGGGCGGGACGCCCGCGCCCGAAAGAGGTTACACCGAAAGATGCTACAAGACGTGCTTAGGACGCGGCACGACGCTTGAAGTCGCAATGCCGATCTTGCTTGCATGGCTACCGCTCTTTCGATCTCGGCCGCGCCGTCATATGCCGCCGTGATCAATGTTTACGACCCGGCGATCAACAATCGATACACCTCTGGGACAATGCCAAATCCCGGATTCCTCTTGAACGAGGCCGACTTATCAGGCATCGGAGGTGCGGCGGCATTGATCACGCCACGACATTTTGTGACCGCGGCGCACGTCGGCGTCGCACCCTTTACGGCGACGTTTCGCGGTCTCGACGGAATCAGTCGGTCGTATACGACCAGCACGTTCATTGATTTGATGACGACCTATGACAGCGGTGCGGGGACCACGACCACCGCCAGCGACATTCGAATGTACACATTGTCGGCCGACGTCTCGCCACAAGTCCTCCCCATCGCGATCGCGCTTGGAACACCCGGCGCTTTCATCGGTCGAACCATCACCATTCTGGGTTCCGGTAACCAAGCGGGGAAAAACATCGTCGACGACGTGCTTCGTGCCGAGTTGACGAGCTTCGGGACGATTACCGAAACTGTCGCCTATTCGTTTGATACCGCCGCAAACGGCGGGTCGAACGGCCTGGGCGACCTTGAAACGGGATTGATCGGCGGCGATTCGGGTCGACAAGCTCTCATCGAGGTCGACGGGCAAATCGCTTTGATTGGAACGAATCTTGGCATTTCAAGTCTCTCGGATGCCAACGCCCGCAATCGGTACGACAGCTACACCGCGCTGTTGTCGCCGTATTGGGATCAGATCGTCGCGCGTGCGGCACTCACCGGACACACCGTCCAAACCGTTAGCGTCGTTGCCGTTCCCGAGCCCTCGTCCTTGGTGGCGATGACGGTGATGGGATTGATGAGCGTCGTCCAATATCGCCGTCGGCGATGTGCGTCTGTCAGAATTCAAAACGTTGGAGGATAGAGTTTTGGTGATCGAAAACACTCGGTACCGCAGGGCCGCAACCGCCTGCGTTTTTCTAATGGTCACGTTGACGACCGCGACTTCGTCAATCGCGGATCGCCCAAACATCTTGATCGCGATCGCGGATGACCAGTCGTATCCGCACGCATCGGCATACGGAGATTCAGCCGTCTCCACCCCCGCGTTCGATCGCGTGGCGCGGGACGGAGTCTTATTTCATCAAGCGTTTACTCCGGCGCCAGGATGCAGTCCGATGCGGGCAGCTTTCTTGACGGGTCGCGAGATTTGGAAGATCGGTGAAGCGGGGACTCATGCCAGTTCGTTTCCAATCGAACTGCCGGTGTTTACCCGCCAACTCACCGCAGCGGGTTACCACGTCGGCATGACGGGCAAAGGTTGGGGGCCCGGCAAAGCGATCGGATGGGAACACAACCCGGCCGGCCAGAACTACTCATCACGAACAGCAAAAGCACCCAAAGGCGTTTCGACGAATGACTACGCTGCTAATTTTGACGACTTCTTGAGCCAGCGTCGTGAAGGTCAACCGTTCTGTTTTTGGTTCGGAAGCCATGAACCCCATCGGAATTACGAGCGAGGGATCGGATCGAAGCATGGCATCGATCCGTCGAAAGTGACGGTCCCAGCATTCCTGCCCGATAACGAAGTGATTCGAAACGATATCGCCGACTACCTCTTTGAAATTCAATGGTTCGACAAACAGCTTGGCCGCATGATCGAGAGCTTGGAGGCCTCAGGCGAGTTGGCAAATACGTTGGTCATCGTCACCAGCGATAACGGGATGCCATTTCCGGCCGCAAAGGCGAACCTGTACGAAGCCGGAATTCACATGCCGCTGGCGATCGAGTGGCCAAGTCAAATCCCGGCCGGGCAGGTCAACCGTGATTTGGTCAGCTTGATCGACGTCACACGAACTCTGTTGGATGCCGCCGGCATCGATCCGCTCCAAGCCGACCAAATGGACGGGTTTAGTCTGTTGCCAAGCTTGCGGGCAAAGTCGCCCGACGTTGCTTGGCCGCGGAAAGCCGTCTTCAGCGGTCGTGAACGTCATTCTTCTTCGCGGTATGACTCGCTCGGATACCCGTGCCGGTGCATTCGCACCGACTCGCATTTGTACATCCGAAATTTCAAGCCCGAGCGTTGGCCGGCCGGTGCGCCGGTTGTCTATCAGAAGGTCGTCTATGACGACAAAAACCACATCGTATCCTCCACATCGGGACCGCCACGCGGTGGATTTCACGACATCGATGATGGTCCGGCCCTCGATCACATTAGAAAGCTGGATGATGCATCGGAGGCAGGGAAATATCTTCGGGTGGCTGGGTAGGCTTCAGCTGATAGTTTACGAAGGCAAACTTCTCGGAGACCAAACAATGCCAAGACCGCCGCGTGCCGATGTTGCTGGGGAGATTTACCATGCTCTGAATCGAGGAAATGGTCGGCTGACGATCTTCCACGAGGAGGCCGACTCCGAAGCGTTTGAGCGGGTACTCGACGAAGGCCTTCGGAGATACCCGGTTGATTTGATTGCGTACCAATGGATGTCCAATCACTGGCACATGGTTCTCTCGCCACGGAAAGACGGAGCGATGAGTCGTCTGATGTACTGGGTTACCATGACGCACACTGCTCGCCACCACGCACATTATCATTCCGCTGGCAGCGGGCACCTTTATCCAAGGCCGTTTCAAAAGTTTTCCAATTCAGAGCGACGAGCATTTCTTCGTGATGTGTCGCTATGTCGAGCGAATCGCACTTGCTGCGGGTCTGGTAAGCGCTGCGGAAGACTGGCGGTTCGGAAGTCTATACAATCGGTGTGGCGGAACGTGCGGTGTCAAACTGGCCCGTTGGCCACTGCCTCGATTGCCAAAATGGATTGAACGGGTCAATCAACCGATCGGCGAGAAGTGAGGAAGAGCAACTTCAGCGTGCAATTCTACGAAGTCAACCTTACGGAGACATGGGATGGGTCGAATCAACAGCGAGAAAGTACAACCTAGAGTCGACATTGCGGAAAAGAGGCAGACCTCGCAAATTTCCCCAGACTGCCAAATAGGCTCCTGGTCTCTTACGGCCAAGCGACCGGCCGAGGAGCTTTTTGATATTCACGCTGATCCCGGTTGTCTGAACAACTTGGCCAGTGATCCGAAATTCGAGGCGGTGAAGAATCAGTTGGCGAGCCAATTGACCGAGTACCTGACCAAGACGGGCGATCTCCGTCAAACGGATCCAGAGATGGCCGGAGTGTGGGAAACCTATCCGCGTTACAGTCCGCTGCGTTGGTTTCCCAAGCCGGATTGGGCGAGCGAGAGTCCGCCCATCGAGCTCCCCTGGCTCGAAGCTCGTCGGCCACGCGAGTAGTCGCGATTCTAGTCCCCAAGATTTGGCTTTTCATTGCCGTCTTCGTCGTATCGGTTGATCGCGAAATAGAAGAACGGCATCGGCAGACACGGCAGCAGCAACAGAAAGAAATTGCCCAGCAACAAACCGAATCCGATGATGAACACGACGAAGCCCAGCCACAGCCACCACGTGTCTCGCCACAACCCCCAAATTTGCTTCATCATTGATCGTGCTGTCCCGGTTGCGTTCGTCCGAAATGTTTTGATTTGTACTGAATTGTGGCGTTGTTGACCAAAATTTCCCAGCCGCCTCAATGTCCGCGGGTGGGGTTTTGCAAACGAACGCGATAGAATCGGGAATTGAACTCATTTCCTCGTTCACCTTCCAACCAAAACGGCATTTACCGATGACGAATTCGCTTCAGTCACTGATCGACACTGGAACCAAACTCTTTCTCGATTCGGTTGAGCCTTCCGAGGTCGATCAAAACTTGGCCTGGGGGGCAGTGGGAGCGACCAGCAATCCAGCGATCATCTCATCGATCGTTGAAGGGGGCGGACTGGACAGCAAAATTGAGTCGTTGCTCGGTGAAGGACACGATGATGAGACCATCGCTTCGGGCGCTGACCGATTCTCTGGTTCAAGATGCCCAGCAAAAGTTCTTGCCCGTGTTCGAGAAGACGGGTGGAGACGCTGGGTGGGTGAGTTTCGAATTGGATCCGCTCCTGGAAGATCCGTTACAGAAATTGAGCGAAGACGAAATCGTCCAACGCTACGTATCGCTTGGCAAGCAGTGGGCCGAGGGCCATCGCAACCGAATGATCAAGGTTCCCGCGACGTCAGCCGGTTTGCAGGCGCTCGAACCATTGGCCGCGGCCGGCATCACGCTGAACGTCACACTGATCTTTACGCAACAGCAATATCGCGCATGCCCGCGAATCGGTTTGGAAGGGCGCAGCCAAACATTGAAGAACCGAGAACATTTCAAATCCGTCTACAGCATCTTCATTTCGCGAATCGACGTGTACACTCGATCCGACGTTTCCCAATTGTCGGCTGATGCCCAGGGCATGGTCGGATTGCTCAACGCCAAGCGAATCTGGCAAGAAAACCAAGCTTTCTGGGCCGACAAGAATTTGCCGCTCGCCCAGGAATTGATCTTCGCAAGCACCGGAACCAAAGACCCCAACGATCCGCCGTACAAGTACGTCCAGGCGCTCGCCGGCAGCGATATCCAAACCAATCCACCGGAGACAAATCAGGCGGTGGTCGACAGCGGTATCACCTTCAAACGCACGGTCGACCAGATGCCGTCCGCAGAAGATCCAAGATGAAATCGACAAGCATATCAACGTGCAAGAGATGCAAAAAACCTTGATGACCGAAGGGGTCGCAAAGTTTGTCAAGCCGCAACGGGCATTGCTGGCGATCATCGCAAAGAAGCGCAAAGAGCTCTCGCCGTCCGGGTAGGGAACTCGGCAGCAGTGATTGCCGCAGTTCAACTCAACATCGAATGCAAGGTGGCATTGGGAAGTCCGACGGTTCCCATGCCCTACTCGTCGTCCGACATCATTTCGTCGGTGATGTTGAGATTCGAGGTCACGTTTTGGATGTCATCGTGATCATCGAGTTGCTCGAGCAAGCGTATCACCCGCTTCCCGCTGGCGGCGTCCAGGTCGATCATCGTTTGCGGAAGCTGTGTCAGTTCGCTGATGCTGGGGGTCAATTGAGCAGCTTCGAACGCGTCGGCGAGGGACTGGAAATTCTCGGTGGAGCAAGTCACTTGAAAACTTCCATCGTCGGTCAACTCGACGTCCTCGCCACCGTTTTCCAGTGCGATTTCCGTGACGCGTTCCTCGCCCGATTCGGAGGGCAGCACGAACAACCCTTTGCGTTCGAACAGGTACGCCACGCACCCCGTTTTTCCGATTTCGCCACCCAGCTTCGAAAACATCAGTTTCAATTCGGGGCCGGTACGATTGCGATTATCCGTCATGACTTCGCACATGATGGCGACGCCGCCCGGGCCGTAACCCTCGTACGTTAGTTCTTCGACGTCGTTACCAGCCAACTCACCGGTGCCGCGTTTGATCGCCCGTTCGATATTGTCCTTCGGCATGCTGACCGCCTTGGCATCATCGATTGCCTTGCGAAGCCGGAGGTTGGCATCGGGGTCGCCGCCGCCGCCCTTGGCTGCGACGATGATCGCCTTGCTAAGCTTGCTCCACAACTTTCCTCGCGCCGCATCCACCCGACCTTTGCGGTGTTGGATGTTTGCCCACTTTGAATGTCCGGCCATGGAGAACGATAATCGTTAGAAGGAGAGGTGTTTTAAATCACGCCGTGTATCGATCGAGCGGAAACGACACAGCGGCTATCGAGGCTTACTTTTTGTCAACTTTCGGTTGTCAGACTTTTTAGCGGACGCTGGCTTTTTGTCCGCCGCGTCGGGCGCGACTGTTTTTTTGACAGTCTTCTTTTTCGCCGGTTTCGTGGACTCCGGCTCGTCGACTCCGGCTTCTCGGTTGCTTTCGCCGACTCAGCGGGTTTTTCTTGTGATTCCGACTTCTTACTTGACTTGGAAGCCGGCTTTTTGCTGCTTTTCGTCTTCACCGAAGCTGATTTTTCGTCAGTGACGTTTTCGGGTTCCGAACTCGTTTTTGACTTGCCAGCGGTTTTCTTGGTGGTCGCTGACTTCGCAGACGCGTCCTCTTTGGCTTTGAGATCGTCAGCTTTCGTGACGGCGACGTCAGCCGATTTCGCAGCAGAGGCTGGCTTCTTCCCCGCCTTTTTCTTCGTCGACGGGGGGCCTTCTTGCTCGGCGATTTTAGCAGCTTCCACGGCAGCCGCCTTTTCCTCGGTCTTCCGTTTTACGACGCGTTTCTTCGCTGCCTTTTTGCTGGCAACCCATTCATCGAGACGATCCCCCGCCCCCTTGGACACCGATTCAAGCAAATCGCGAACGGTCTTGTCCTTCAAACTTTTGTTCAACGCGACCGCGCACTGGTGCAGCAAACCCGAGAATTCGATTCCCTTGCTCTTGGGGATCGCCCGCTCGAGTCCGGGAACTTTGCCGGCCATCGCTTCGGGTTGGGAAGCGATCTCGGTCGCCAACATGATGACCATTGCGGAGTAATCGATCGGGATCGCGTGCCCACCAAGGCCGTGCTGGATCGTGTAGTTGAGCACGAACGGCGTCATGCCGGGCATCCGCTCAAACTTGCCGACCGCTTTGCCCAAGTTCTCTTTCTTGAGGTGGTCCAAATCGAAAGTGTAGAACTCTTCGAAGATCGACTGCAAATTGCTCTTCAATCGCGCCGCAGCTTTGGCCGGCTCGGGCAAGCGAGACAAAACTTGAGTCAGCTCGGTGATCGATGTAACCCGGACTTCATTCCAATCAAAGAATTCCTGTTCGCACTTGGCCATGCCTTCGTCGGCGAGTTCGGCCGAGGCATCTTGCAAGAGTGACGCGTAAAGCATGTGTTCAAGCAGCGGCCGAGCGGGTTGAGCGGGCAGCGGTGTGTAATGCTTTTTTAAAGCGGTTTGCAATTTGCCGATGAGATTGGCACGGTTACTTGCAGACATCGTGATGCAGATCGTTTGTTGGGTGAGTTGGGATGATTATGCGTCGATTTCTTGCCCGCTCCGAACGTCCGTCTCGAAGCCGATTGAGCGGTCAATCTCGTGTTTGCTCAGGATCCGTCGCTCGCGTCCGTGTCGATTTCATTGGTGTCGATGTCATCGGACTCACCGTCACGTTCGCGCTTAATCTTTTCCAAGATTTCGCCGACCAGCAACGATTGATGAACACCCTTGTCGATTTTAAATTGCAATCGGGGTGTGTAACGCGAATCGATTCGCGAGGCAATTTTGCTCTGCAAAAAGCCGGCCGCGTTTTGCAGTCCGCGCAAGCTCAATTGCTGTTGCGATTCGTCCCCCATGATGCTGACGGCGACGGTAGCCTCACGCATATCGGGGGTCACTTTGACTCCGACCACGGTGACATCACGAACACGCGGATCTCGCATTTCGGTCAGGATCGAAGAGGCGACGACTTCACGAATTGCCTCGGCGGCTTTCAACAAACGACGACTGGACACTGCGGTAGGGACTTCCGGGCGGGGGTTTGAAAAGACGGTTTTGCGGCACGAACTTTTCGCGCCGCCCGTCCGACCATTTGGTCCGATCTGGATCAATCGAGCGTTCGGGCGACTTCTTCGATTCGATACGCTTCGAGAACATCATCTTGTTTGATGTCGTTGAAGCCTTGCAAACGAATGCCGCACTCCATGCCTCGCGGGACTTCTTTGACGTCCTCTTTGATTCGCTTGAGCGAATCGAGGCCGTAATCGCCGATGACTCGACCGTCCCGGGTGACGCGGATGCGACAACCTCGTTGGATGGAACCGTGGACGACGTAGCAACCCGCGATCGCTCCGACACGACTGATGCTGAAGACTTGCTTCACGACGGCACGGCCGAGTTCGACGACTCGTTCTTCGGGCTTGAGTCGACCTTCGACGAGAGCACGAATTTCATCGGTCAGCTTGTAAATGATGCTGTATCGCCGAATCTCGACACCCCGTTCATCGGCCAATGCGCGGGCTCGCTCATCGGGGACGACATTGAAGGCACAGATGACTGCATCGGAGGCGGACGCGAGTGACACGTCGGCCATCGTGACGCCACCGACGCTCTTCTGGAGCACGCGAATTTCGACTTCCGGATGATCCAGTTTGGTCAATTCTTTTTCGATCGCTTGCAGGGATCCCTTCACATCGGCGCGAATGATCATGTTCAACCGCACCTTCTCGGCTTGGATGCCGAGGGTACCGTCCTGCAAACGTTCTTGAAACGTATCGAACGAGATCTTGGTGCTCGAGCCCGACAACGATTCTTGGCTGTCGGAGTGAGCACGTGAGGCGGCAATTTCTCGCGCTTTCGTGATATCGTTGAGCACGTGGAAACGGTCACCCGCACCGGGTGCCTGGTCAAAACCTGTCACGTCGACCGGGGTACTCGGCCCCGCTTTCGCGACTTGTTTTTTGGTCAACGGATCGGTCATTGCACGGACTCGTCCGTACGTGGTCCCGCACACCAGCACATCACCGACCCGCAGCGTACCACTTTGGATGATCAGCTTGGCCGACGACGCCCCGCCCCTGCTGTTCCGATTCCAAACAAACGCCCATCGCTTCGCGAGTCGGATTGGCCAAATACTCGTTCAGTTCGGCAACGGTCAAAAGCGTTTCGAGCAATTCGTCCATCCCAGTGCCCTTGGTGGCACTGGTGCGAACCACTTCCACGTCACCGCCCCATTCGCTCGGTGTCAAACCGTGCTCGGTCATTTGGGTCAGAATACGATTCTGGTCCACGCCCTCGAGGTCCATCTTATTGAGCGCGACGACGATCGGCACCTCGGCGGCCTGGGCGTGGCTGATCGCTTCTGCGGTTTGCGGCATGATTCCGTCATCGCCCGCAATCACGATCACGGCGATGTCCGTGACGTTGGCACCGCGAGCCCGCATTTCGGTAAACGCTTCGTGACCGGGGGTGTCGACGAACGTCACTTTGCGTCCGTCTTTATCGACTTGGTAAGCGCGGATGTGCTGGGTAATTCCCCCGGCTTCTCCCTTGACGACGTTGATGCCGATCAACTTGTCAAGCAAGCTGGTCTTGCCGTGGTCGACATGCCCCAGGAATGTGACGACGGGAGCTCGGGCGACCAACGAATCGACGTCATCCTCACGGTCTTCGATTTCCGAAATCAAGGAATCTTCGAGCGTTTCGGATGCCTTCAACTCGATCGTCAATTCCATCTCCGCAGCCAACGCTTCGGCCGTCTCGAGATCCATTTGCGAGTTGATGTTGACGGCACCTTGCAAGCCCATCTGCATCATGGTTCCAAGCACCTTGCCGACGGAAACCCCAGCGGCTTCGGAGAACGATCGGATCGTGCAGGGCAATTCCAACACGACCGCGTCTTTTCGAGGTGCGGCGGTGTTGATCGTCTTGCGACGCGATCCACCGCGGTTGCGATATTGACGCGAACGGTCAAAGCCGCTTCCCGACTCGACCGACATGCGACCGCGAGTCCGTCCACCCCGTGCCCGATCGGCACGTGGGCTGGCCATTCCGGCCATGCCTTTCTTGCGAGGCTTCTCTTCTTCATCTCGCCCCAAGGGGCGTTTGGAATCTTTGCCGGTGAACCCGCTCAATCCGCCCCGTTTGGCAGCTTGCTTCTTCTCATCGTCTTCCTTGGCCAACTGCTCAAGCGGCGCACGCATGCCTTGGCGGTGTCCCGCGATGGCATCGGCACTGAGTTTGACGTCAGGCTTTTGAGCTTTGGGTTCGCCATCGGCGGCTTTCGGTACCGCTTGTTCGCTGACCTCGGGGAGCGATGCCATCTTGACGTTGATCCGCGGTTCGCGGCGCTTCGATTTAGCATCGGCGGCCTTTTTGTCGGCACCGCCACTGGACGGTCGGTCGAGTGAACGGACTTTCCCCGATCCACCGACGCTGGATTCGCGTCGAATCGGCGACACCGGCTCGGTCGGCGAGGACACGCCTTTGCGGGCCGCCATGCGGCTCGCAATCCGGC
>CAWAEA010000005.1:0-96939 GCA_963781095.1 Pirellulaceae bacterium | reverse complement strand
AGGGCGAACTCGTTTTTTCCGGCCGAGCCGGCGGAGGGCGCGAAGCCGTCGGCGGCCTCGGAGTTGAAGGTCACCTTGCCGGCGTCGAGAGCAGCGTCGAGGCGATCGCCTTCGCGTCGGCACCGTTGAGGTAGTTCAGCCGGACCACACGCGTCGAGAGCTGGCGGGCGGCCTGCTGGCGTTCCTCCAACTCTTACGCCGTGTAGACGTAGATGAAGTTGCCCTTCTCCTCGTAGCCGAAGCCGTTGGGGGAGAGGATCGCGTCGAGCGGCGGTCGTGGAAGGAGACGCCGTAGAGATGGGCGGACACGGTGCCCGAGACGTTGCGGCTGGTCACGATGTTCTTCTGGCTCTGGATGGAGAGCAGCTGGAGCACCTTGGCGATCTCGAGGTCCTTGACGGCGAGGTCGATCTTGCCGAACGAGTCCATCTCCACGGCGGACTCACCGGCGGGAGCGGGGGCCTCGAAGAGGTCCATGGGCTCGGCCGTGTCGGCGGCCTGGGCCGCGGCGGTGTTGGAAAAGCGCTGCCGGTGAGGGTGCCGAGCACCCCCAGGGCGAGGGCCCAACGCGGCGAGTTCTGACGGAAAGGAATCATGATCGGTCTCCTGCACGCGGCTGCCCGGGGGAGCGGGGTCTCGCGTGTGACGAATGAAGGCGGCGCCCGTGGCGGTGTGCGTTCCCCCGGGAACGCACCGGGACGCGGGCGGTGGTGCAACGGCACCCACGCACTCTTCGTCAGATTCAGCGACCGACTTTGCCAGCCGAAGCGGTGGGAACGGCAGAAAGTCCGGGTTCTTCCGGGAGACGCTTCCTCCGATCGCTCCGCGGGCTCGACCGCCGCTTCCACCTCCTGCGCGGGGTTGTCACGGCGGACGCGGTCTGAGGGACCTCCTTCAGCAGCAGCCGGCCCCAGAGCAGGAGCCCGACGGCAGAGAGGAAGAAGAGCGTCGCGGCGGGCGAGTGCGGAGCCACCCGTGACGCCGGCGTGGGAGTCGGCCGGGGGGAGGAGCGGGGCTTTCGCATGGCACCTTCTTCTCGGCGGATCCCGCGAGGGGGCCTTGCCGGAGGGAGTGAGGTCCGAGAATCCGCGGACCGTGACGCCTGGAGCGCAAAACGCCGACGGTCCGCGGCGGCGGAAGCGTCGGCGTGGCGGTGCGGCGGTTGGGGAGCTGTCCAGCGGATCGAGACGCGCCCGGTGAAGCCGTCGACCTCGACGGTGATCCGGTGATCGGCGTTGCGGAGCATCACCGACCCGTTGGCGGTGCCGCCGATGGTCGCCCCCATCTTCATCGAAGCGCACCTGGAACGTGTTGTTGAAGTTCGCCGCCACCAGGTCGACGCCCTCGAAGCGGTTGTCGGTCGTGAAGTCGACCGTCCAGCCGGGGACCAGCACATCGCCGCCGGCGTCGAGCTGGTCGGCGTGGCCGCCGGTCCGCATCCACGCGAGGTCGATCGTCACGTCGTTCTCGTCGAACATCCGGTACCGGTTGGTCACCGGGTCGAACTCGACCCCTCGCTCCGCCCCCGAGGCGACGGCCTCGTTCTGGGCGTACTGGATGTCCGCGGCGACCAGCCGGGCGACGCCCTGAAGGCCGAGCGTGCCGGCGGAGAGCATCGACGGGACGACGAGCGCCACCGAGCAGGCCAACGATGGTGACGACGACGAGGACCTCGATGAGGGTGAAGGCGGAGCGGCGGATCATGTTCGTCTCATCGGCTTGTATCGTCGCGTGGTGGAGCGTGGGCGGGGGCAGCTTTCGCATGGAGTCCGAGGCTCGCGGAGGCTCTGCCGGGCAAGGGGTTAGGGGATAGGGAGTAGGTCCTAGGGAAGCAGAAATGCTGCTTCTTGGGGTCAGGAAAACTGCACCCGACATCAGCACGTCGGTGCCTGAGGGAGCGGTTGCCACCGCCAGCGACGCGAGTGCTCGCTTGGAGCCGTCAAGCACAAAGGCTGCCGCCCCTAGGACCTAACCCCTAAGCCCCTACTCCCTTGCCGGGGCAGACTGCGACATTCGGCGTCAGGACTTCCGCAACAGAATCCTCCATTGAAGCCACGGCCATCGAATCAATCCTCCGGCATTGAAACGACTTCCACCTTGACGCCGCCGATCAGGTTGGCGTTGATCGCCGTCAGCTTCTCGTTCGCCGTCTCGATGCCCTCGAGGATCTCGACCTGCCGCTGGGCGGTGTTGCCGACGCCCTGGGCGTGGACTTCGCCAGCGAGGCCGGCGCCGGCGGGGCCGGAGATGAGCACCCAGAGGTTCGCCGAGAGGAGCACGGCGAGGACGGTCGAGGACGGCGTTGGTGTAGCGGAGGGCGGGCATGAGGGACTTCCTGGACGCGGAGGCGGACACGGAACAGGCCCCGCGGAGCGGGGCGGAGGGAACCCGCGGCCGGTGGGCCGCGGGTCCCGAAGCGGTGGTGCCGATCAGCTGCCGGGCGACACGTCGCCACCGGGATTGGTGGTGGCGTCGTAGATGTCCAGACCCAGGGCTCGTCGCCTTGGCCACGTCGAGCGAGTCGACGTTGGCGCGGATGCTGCCGTCGGTCACGTCGTAGATCCAGGCGTTGCGTGGCCTCGGAGCCGATCGAGGAGTTCAGCGTGGAGTCCTTCAGGAAGGCGTTCACGGGCGGCTTCTGGAGGTACGGGCCGGCGAATTGCACGGCGTTCGCGGCGGCCGTGGTGTAGCTGGCGTCACGGACGGTCTTCGTCGTGAGCGGGGCCCACGTCGCGGCGGTGTTGCCTTGGAGCGTGGGGTAGACGCCCTGGTGCTCGATCTGGGCCAGCTCGAGCTGGCTGCGGAGGGTCTGCAGCTGGGCGGTGAGCTGCGAGGCGCGGGCCGCCTGGGAGGCGTTGGTGAACTGCGGGATCACGATGGCGGCGAGGATGCCGAGGATGACCACGACGATGAGGATCTCGACGAGCGTGAATCCGGTGGACTTGAGCGTGCGGGCGTTGCGGTGCGACATAACTTTGCTTTCTCCTGGAGGCGGTGCCCCCGGTGACGATCTTCTTGCCGAACCAACTCCGGTTCAGCCATGGATGCCGGGGACACGCGTCCCGGGCGTGCGGCCAACAAGGCCGCCGAATCAAACTGGGCTTGCGATGCGGCTCGCAATCCGGCTTGCGAATCCCGGTTTCTTGCCTGTCGGTTCGGAGGGTGCCGAGCGAATCGGGCGTGCGGCGGCCAGATCGCTTTCGGACGACTTGGGGGTGGCGGAGGGCTCTTTGGCGGACATGCCAGCGCCCTCTTTCGCCTTCATTCCCATTCCGATTCCGAGCGGGGCCTTTGTCGCGGGCGGAGTGGGAGCCACGGCGGGCTGGTTTGTGTCTTTCGCGGCTGTGTCTTCCGAGGCCGTGTCTTTGCCAGTCGTCGGTGTCGTCTCGCGAGCGGCTTCTGACCCGGTCGGGCGAGACGGCGCGGATTCGGTCGGTGCGGACGGACCGGCATCCGATGCGGCTGGCGCCGAAGTCGCGGCGGGCGGCGATTGAGTGGCCGGCGCGGGCACCTCACTTTTGGCGCTGGTGGGACGTGAGCGGGATCGCCCCACGTTGAGCGTCATGGGCTTGCGTTCGGGCGGTACCACCGAATCGCGGACGGCGCCGAGTGGCGCAGCACTCGCGGTTGCCGAAGGGGCGGCTGGCTTAGCGGCGGAAGCACCGGCAAGGTGATCGCGGACTCGTGTCGTTTCATCGTCGGTCAAACTGGCCAAGGCGGATCCCTTTCCGGTGATCCCAACCTTCTTAACGATGTCAACCAGCTCTTTGCTGTCGAGGTTCAGTTCTTTTGCGAGCGCGTAAATGCGTGCGGGCACGGGGTGAAAATCCTGTCGATTCGATTGGGAACCCGCCACGCGTGCGTTGTATGTCGCCTACGTCAGTGCGGGGAGTTGCTTGCTATCTCATGTCACAACCCGTTCGAGGTTGACGGAAACAGCAAACTGCGCGGGGCCGGGTTCAAAAATTTAGTAAGTCACATAAACCTATTCCTCCATCGCTGCGGCCATTTCGAAAGGACAATCGCCCTCAAAACTGGCTGCAACGGGAATCCTACAACGACGCTTGAGAACCGCGTTGGGTTCAACGTTCCACTACAATAGCGAAAAAGCTCGCCGGCGAAGAGGTGTAGGAACGCACTTTACACCGGAACACGCCAACTTTTCCACTTTGCCGATCGATGCAGTGATTTTGAATTGCACCAGCCGAGCGGTAGCAACCACGATTCACTGGACACTGATCGCGAAAAGCGTCCGGGGGGTCGGGCGTCAGCTTTTCTCGGAAGCCGCAGATTCCGTTTCAGAATCCGGCGATCCGGCCGTGGGGGGGGCCGATGCTTCGTCGTCCTCGGCCGGGGCGTCCGGCGCTTCGTGCTCACCGACGACCGTGTCGGCCGCCACGTCGGCGTCAACTCCGTCCTCCGATGCGGGGTGCTCGGTGGCGTCTTCCGGTGCCTCCGAAGCCTCCGGTGCCGCAGCTACGGGTGCCGCAGCCGCTTCCGGCTCGGCGATTCCGGTCGCCTCAGCTTCTTTTTGCAATTGTTCGCGTTCACGGCGATTCCGACGTTCGTCGGCCGCAGCCTGCTCGGCTTCCTGACCCATCTCCTCGGCCGCTTCGACAATCTCGTCGACCTTTTCGGCCGACAAGCCGCTCATCTCCATGAACAAGTCGGGCTCGATCACCGACAAATCGTCATACGACAAGTAACCTTGTTCGACGAGCGCCTGAGCGATCTCCTCGGTGATGCCATCGATCTGGCTGAACCCGGCGACGGCTCGCTCGATTTGGTCCTCCAGCTCACTGCCGGTCATGATTTCGATATCCCATCCACACAACTTGCTGCCCAGTCGCACGTTTTGACCCCGGCGACCGATTGCCAGGGACAACTGATCTTCTTTCACCAGCACGATCGCGCGACCGATCATGTCGCACAACAGCACCTGTTCGACCTCGGCCGGTTGTAGCGCATTGGGGATCAACACTTCGGGATCGTCGCTGTATCGGACGACGTCGATATGTTCGCCGGAGAGCTCTTCGCGGACCGCCTTGATCCGGCTGCCTCGGTAGCCCACGCACACGGCGATCGGGTCGACTTGGCTGTCAACGCTGCTGACGGCAACCTTGCTTCGGTAGCCGGGTTCGCGACTGATCGAGCGGATGGAGATGATCTCTTCGCCGAGCTCGGGGATCTCTTGTTCGAAGAGTCGTTGGACGAATTGAGGACGTGTTCGGCTCAACACCACACGGACTCGGTTGCCGGTGGCGCGAACTTCAAAAACGACCGCTCGGACCCGTTCGCCGGCGTGCAGCGACTCCCCGGGGATTTGTTCGCTGCGTGGCAAAATCGCTTCGACGTTGCCCAGATTGACGGTCGCGACGCCACCATCGGCTCGGCCGATAATGCCGCTGACGATCTCCCCGATCTGGTCGCGGTATTCGATCATCAACGAATCGCGTTCGGCTTCCTTCACTTTCTGGATGATGACTTGTTTGGCTGTTTGAGCTCCGATGCGTCCGATCTGGTCGTCACCCAACGGTTCGCCTTCGAGCGTCGCCGCGATCTTGCCGTTCTCGCGGTTGAGCAACACGACGATGTCGGTCTCTTCACCGTATTGACGCTTTGCCGCAGTTTGCAAAGCCGACTCGATCGCTAAGAACACCAGCTCTTTGTCGATATTTTTCTCTCGGTGAAGCGAATCGACGTAGCGAAGGATGTCTTGAGGATTCATGGCCGAAAGCTGCTGAAAAGTCGGTTCTATTGATGATCGGTTGACGTTCGCCCAAAAAAACTGCCCGAACCTTATGGGCCCGGGCAATCGTTTGCTCGTCGTTGATCCAAGCCTATCGAGACGCCGCATGGGTGTCAAGGAAGGCAGCCGCGTCGACATGCATAAACGTGGTTGCCGACAACACTCCTGCGGCCCGAGTGCTGACCCGCACCGTCAAACGATCGGGGCCGAAACCGCGATCCTCTGGCCATCCCAACAAGCGAGATTCCAAAGCGTCGACGGCGAAATGCCGATGGCGGAATCGCTCGGATCCTGACCCGCCGCCCCATGACGCACTGTCCCCTAAAGACCTGCCTGAATAAACGTTCGAGCTGATTGACTCCGCGACCGACCACGGCAACGGCAATCGGAAGGATGCCACCCCCTGATCATCAAACCGAAGCGGCATCGACCACCGAATCGGCGATGCGGAAAGACGAGTCTCCAATAAAAACCAGGCGTGCCCACGGTCCAACCGCAAGGGCCGATTTCGGTCATCAAAGATCATCACGTCGGCACGCCATCCGTCGGCCGCCACGTCGGCATCAAAGTTGGCCATCGCCGCCGCGACGCTGGCATAGACCGGTCGCGCGGATCGATGGGGGTCGGTGTCCGATCCCAAGCGACCCGCCCGGGCGATCGGATTGGCACTTGAGCCCGACGGCGACGAAGTGGGCTCCACGAGGTAGAACGATTCGGCATCAAGCTGGATCGGACCCAGAAGCCGTTCCGGATAAAGAAGACACCCGTCGTCGGCCGACGCGTGAGCAGCGACCAAGATCACCGTGATGGCGAAGACGACGATCATGACCGGGCGATGCGGCGAGCGAGGGGCCGGGTAGTGACGAGACGGATTCATCGATTCCAATTTTTCCCACGGTTTCGCGATCTGGTTCCCTGCGCTCTGGCCCGGAAACCGAGTTTCCGAACTAAAAGCGGGTTTGGTTGAAACCTCTCGTTTCGCAAAGCCCAAGCCAAACCCCAACGGCATGACGAGATGAAGCACGGTCCAAACGCCACTCCGAGACGTGCCAAAGACTCGCACGGTCCGAAATCACAACGGTTCCGCGCATCGGCGACTCGGTCCAGGCCAGGTGATCGCTCCACGTTGGCAAGCGCGGTGGATCCGACCGCGTCATCGCGAGCGATTTCGGCGTGGTGAATTTGCAACGCGGCTCGAGCGTCGTGAACCACGGTCGTTTCGAAAAAGCGACGTCCGTTCGACCCGGGTAATCGTCACCACCCAAACTTTCGCTTCGATGCGAAGTTGCGATGGCCCCGAGCGCCGATACAAGACTTACCCGCGGAACTGACGCACCCCATCCCATTGCGCGTTTCACCCAACGCGTATCGCCACGCACGCCGAGTTGATCGCAGATGCAGATATCGGGAAGCACCATGAACACGTTCGATCAGATCGGCCTGCGCAAAGCTGCGATTCTGTTGATGAGTCTGCCGACCCGCGCGGCGGCAACAATCCTGGGCCAACTGCCACCTCGTTACATCGAGGCGATCAGCATCATGATCGCGCAAACCGAATCGGTCGGCGGCGACGATCAAGAGATAGTGATCGCGGAATTTTTGACCAGCAAAGCCAGTTCGTTGTACGCCAGTCCCGGTGGGCTCGAACGCGCGAAGGAGTTGATCCGCCAAGCGCTCGGCCGCGACGCCACCGAGCTGATCAACAGTTTGCAGCAAACGATCGAGGCGATGCCGTTCGGCTTCATCAAGAAAGTCGATTCGCAAACGCTGCTGCAATTCATCGGTGACGAGCATCCGCAAACGATCGCGCTTTTGCTCAGCCATTGCCCCGGAAACTACGCCGCCGAAGTGCTGGCCGGTCTGGATCCCGAGAAACAACTCGAAGTCATTCGCCGCATCGCGTCGATCGGGCGGACGAGCCCCGAGGCGGTGGCGGAACTCGAATTCGGACTCGAGATGCGACTCTCCAGCATGGTCAACCAACAACAGAGCAACACCGGCGGCGTCGGCAACGTCGCGGAAATCTTAAACGTCTGCGAACGTTCCGTCGAACGCACAATCATGGAATCGCTCGGTCGGGAAGACCCCGAGTTGTCCGACGAAATCCGGCGATTAATGTTCGTTTTCGAAGACATCTCCAAGCTTGCCAATCGCGATATCCAAGCTTTGTTGAAAAACGTTGAAACGGCCCAGTGGGCGATGTCGTTGAAGGGATCAAGTCAAGCATTGCAAGAAAAAGTAATGCGAAACATGAGCACGCGTGCGGCTGACAACTTGAGAGAAGAAATGGAGTATCTCGGCAGCGTCCGGCTGAGCGAAGTTGAAGGCGTCCAGCAAAAGATCGTCGACATCGTTCGCCACCTCGAAGACACCGGCGAAATCTCGCGTCCCACCGGCGAAGAGGAAGAAGAATACGTGACATAGCAGAGGAAAACGAAACCAACCGCCGCCGTCGTCGGCGTCTGTAAAACGACCGACGCGGGTCTAGTCAACGAGAACAACATCTTGACTCGGTTTGAGCAGTTCCGAAGGCGCAATGACGGTGTTGCCGACGGTCACAAATCTTGCCGATCCTGAAACAGTCTTGAAATCGTAGATCCCTTGCCCACCCACAAAAGAAACATGGCCCCATTTCGCATAAATCGTACCTTGCAACTTGGTTGAGCCGATCAAATGCTGCGCCTCGAGAAGAATCGGGCGCCGATCATTACGATCCTGGAAAATCAGCATTTCGTTGAGAGGGTTGCCTGGCGACTTCAACCCCGTCAATTTAGCTCCTGGCACCAACGATGCGATCAACGTGCTTGGCAGTAATTCCGAGACTGTGGGTGGCGGAGGTTCGCTGCTAGGCCCATCCAGAGCCGGGTCCCCAATGTAAAAAAGAACTCCGTCAGCCTCGATTGGGCCAATCATGCAAAGCGAAATCTTTGTAATTGGATTTCGTCCCCGAATAACATAGATGCCTGGCATAAGCTTCACACCACCAACTGGCGCGATGACCGTTAATGATTCGTAGACCCCAGGAACGAGCACCTCGGTTTGTAGTTCCTGCGTGACCGCGACTTGATGAGCACCGAAAATCGGCTTGAGGAGAAACGAAAGCTTTTGCAGGAGACCGTTCACGACTGATGCAGCCGACGCAGCCGAGAGCGTGAAATGGACTGCGTGTTGGGAAGGAAGATTAGGATCGATCGAAACAGAAGGAACTGGAAGATCCTCTAAAGGATCCGGAACTGCAATTCTTCCTGCCGTCAAAGGAGATCGTTCGCCTGAATCGAACGGAATGTAGTTCTCCGAGCGGTCGACTCCTCCGACCACTCGAAGCTGTTTCGCTGCAAGTCTCGTTGTCAGCGCGGGGAAGCATGCAACACCGTACGGCGGGCCATGGCTCATCCCAACTGGATCGCCGTGCTCGTCTTGACTCCCCCATTGATTATTTACATGCACTGCGCCATCTACTTTTAGCGTGCCGATACCTTCTACCTCGAGCCCCGCAATCAAAGTGGGAAGTGAAGGAAGCACCGCCGGAAGGATATTCTGAGTAATCGAGTCAACCAATTCACCCATCTTCGAAGTCAACTCACCGGTCAGGTCCGATCGCATTAGCGTTGCGAGCAATGCTCCGACGACAGGAATGTTCAAAAGTAAATCATCCACGCCAGTCTGCTGGGCAGCCAGCGAAGCTAACTCGGGGGTTAGCACTCGCTCCAATAATTCCCGAGTGCTGGGGAGGGAAATGTCCGCGGGACTCGGATCGAGGACAACAATCGCGGCGCCGGTTGAGTGAGTCGCAACTCCCGCGACCGATCTGACGTTTATATTCTGCTCGCGTCTACCGCCCATCACTCCGATCAGGAAGGTACGGTGGCTGCGTGAAGAAGTCACTTCGACGAAATTAGGTCTGCCTGCAAATGGGCCCTGCAAAGGCGGTGAGTGAACCATCACCTCCGCACCCACAACACTGTTGTCGAATGAAACAGCGTTTTGTGCAGTCGTCGCGGCGGTCGCTAAATCGTGTTGCATCCGTATGTCAACTGCCGCGGCAATTGCCGCGGCATCAGTGGCATGTTGAAGATTGCTGCGCTCGCTAAAGATCATTCCCGCATCTAAAATTAAAGCACAGAAAGCCAGCAAACTAGGTAAGAAGACGGCAAGGATTACCATCATTTTTCCTGATCGCAATTTGCGGCGGTGTCCGTTTGGGTGGATTTGGGAATTCATTGGTCGCGGGAAACTGTTTAGCATGTTAATTCACGATCGACATAGTAGAGTTGACCCGTAATTCCAAAGGTCCCCATGGCAGGATTCCAGGAATGATCGGCTGATGGACAAAATCTAATTCGACATTGACTCGGCTACGGGGATCGTTGTCACCATCTAGCCATTTGACTGAAACGCTCACTTGCTCTGAGGGGATGGTGGGAAGCGAGTCGCCTATGCCATCAACGATGTGCGAAATGCCGGGAATAGACGCCTGGAGCGTGTCGGGGCCCAACCGCTCAGTCGGCGGTGGCGCTTCGGCTCCGCGGAGAGTCATTTCGCGGCAAATCCTTGCGCAGACTCCGCTAACGAGTTTGATTGAATCACGGCTAGCCCCAGATCCAGCATTGCAAACAGAATCCATAAAAAAGCCGGCAGGAACAGTGCCGCTTCCACCGCCGCCGTCGCCCGCCGGCGACGAATCTTTGAATGAATCATTTTCTTATCAACTAGTTAAAAGTGCTTCCGTCAAAACCTAAACTGGCAGTCGAATTTCAATTTGGTCGCGCTCAGCGGAATTGTCGAATGTGAACATGATGCCTAATCAGAACTTGCTCTGGCAAGCCAGGCCAACGAATGACGGTGTTAAAGGGATACGTCGCTTCCAGTCGAATGCGCTTGACTTGATCCGAGTCTGTCGTGAAGGACAAAGAAATACTTGCCAGCTCACTTTGGTAGTCTGGCAAATTCATCAGTTCCTTAGCCACCGCTTGATGGACTTCATCTTGCCAGTGTTGAGCGGTATGGGCCGTGAACTGCTTCCCTGCGCCGAGCATCGCTCCGCATCGAGTTGCGTTGCAAACCACTTGTCGGAAATGAAACACCCGAAGGAAATCCCCGCAACCGATGGCAAGCAGCATTAGAACAGGCAGCACAATAGCAAACTCTACCGCTGTTGATCCGCGGCGTAAGTTTTGCACGTCCAGTTTCCTTATCATGATCAAATCATCTTTTGTTTTTTTGGTTGCATGAATCCATGTTCATCGATCGATCACAACTCAATCTCCACTGAACGCCGCTTGGATCTGCAGAGCCGCCGGTGCGACCAAAACAATGAAAATGCCGGGGAATATGCAAAGCATCATTGGCAAGATGATCTTCACGGATGCCTTATGAGCCTTTTCCTCCGCTATCTGCTCACGCTGAAACCTTAACATTTCGGCGTGTCCCCTCAGCGCGTCTGTGATCTGTGTCCCGAGCCTTTGAGACTCTCGCAAAAGTGCACTCAAACTACGAATTGCGTCGTACTGT
This sequence comes from Pirellulaceae bacterium, assembly GCA_963781095.1. Classification (GTDB taxonomy): domain Bacteria; phylum Planctomycetota; class Planctomycetia; order Pirellulales; family Pirellulaceae; genus Rubripirellula. The sequence goes on along the minus strand of CAWAEA010000005.1, from coordinate 85,679 downwards.
GCCCGATTAGCGAACCGCCGCAATGCTTGGTCAACGGTGGAGCCAAGTTCAATATCGCGTTGAACGATTGCAAGTTCGAAAGCGAGTGCTGGATGGATCTGGCTTATCTCAAGGGTAACCCGCTTGACGCTCTCCTGGAGACTTAGTCCGGCATCCAAACAAACAATCAGGATGTCTAAAAAGTCTGGTAACGAGTTTTGCAGAACAACTCGATATCGTGTGATCTTTTTACGCAGCCAAATCTCGGGCGTTAGCCACCCGAGACAAGCGAGCGCCAGCATTCCGCAAACCTTCCCAGTCAGTCTGGTTTGATCCAGGTTCACCAGGATCAGCAAAATCACGAGTGGGAGCAGAGTCAGAAATACTCTGGAAAGCACCAGAGCGGTAACGACATTTGGTCGATGGATGCCGGCTGCCGCCAATCGAGCGCGTTTTCTTCTGATTTCCGGAATTGAAAGGAATTGCAATTTTATGGAACAGCGATTCAAGTCTTGATTGAGGGCCTTCCTCGTGCGGTTGGTTGCTCAGCAAAGATCTCCTGCCATTCAAATGATTCAAACGCTTCCGCAATTCAACTTGATAGGGTGCGAAAAAGTTTGCCGCTGTGTAGATCCCAGTCGCCACCAAACAAAAGAGTGAAACGGAGAATAGCAGTTGACTTGCGATTTCAAAAACTGACATTTTAGTACTCGAAGTTAATGATGCGATGAATCCAAATTGCCCCGACCGCTTGGATCGCGACGGTTGCCACCAACAATTTCGGATGATCAATCAAGATTGAGGCGTAGTCGGGGGAGAAAAGGAAAACCGCCCCGAATGCAATTGCAGGCAGAACCATCAGCACAATCGCTTGCATTCGGCCTTCTGCGGTCATCGCACGCATCCGATTCTTAAGTCGCAGTCGCTTTTCAACCATTCCCGACATGTTCTCAAGCACCGCAACCAGGTCGCCTCCGGACTTGTTCTGCACCAACAAAGCGACGACGAATATCTTTAATTCCAATACGCCACTATGATCCGCCATTCTCCGGAACGCCGATTCCCGCGAAATACCACGATCTTGTTGCTCATAACACTGTGCGAACGCGATCGAAATCGGATCTGGAAAATCGTCAGCAACCATTTTCATTGCAGCGGTTACCGTTTGTCCGGACCGAATTGCACGGCTTATCAATCGAAAGACTTCCGGAAGTTGCTCGGCAAGTCGCCGACTCCGGTTGTTTCGTTTTGCTATGACGGCAAACAACGGTGCCAAGAAGCCAATCATCGCGAACGGTAAAATTTGAAATGAGGAGACGAGATAGCCCACGCCACCAAGCACAATCGATAGGCATACGCTCGCTGTTAAGAACTGTCTCGCAGTGCACGTTATATTTGCTCGGTCAAGGGTGTCTTGAAGCCACCTTGTCGAGGTGCTAAAGGATAGCCAGCCCCTTTCTCGTTGTTCTGAGATGTCACTGAATGCTGCAAGTGTCGACTGGCCAGCGTTGCGACGATCCAGGTCGGTCAGGCAAGCACCAATCGCTCGCCGATACTTGAAGAGAGATTGATCGATGATGCGGGCGACGAGAACGGCGACCAACGAGACCAGGGTGAATATAGTTATGCTTATGAAGATTGAATTCACCTTTGTCTCCTCAAGTTGTCTAGAATCTGGCGGTCGTTTACCCCTTCTCGAAAGCTGGATGGCGAGTACTTCACTCCGATCTTCTCAAAGCGGTCAAGGCAGTGTGGGACGATTCCCATCGAATGGAATTCGCCGACCGCGGCGCCATTGTCGTCGATTCCCGTTTGTTGGAACTGGAACAGATCGTGCATGCTAAAATTGTCGCCCTGCATACCGGTAAGTTCCGAGATCTGCACGATCTTTCGCGCCCCGCCCGATAGCCGAGATACTTGAACGACAATATCAATTGCGGAGGTGATTTGCCGATGAATGAACCACATAGGTAGTTCCGGTGCCGCCATTCCGACCAACATTTCGAGGCGGCTGAGTGCTTCTCTCGCATCATTTGCATGGATGGTGGACATGCTCCCGTCATGACCTGTGCTCATCGCCTGCATCATGTCAAGCGCCTCCGTTCCACGGCACTCCCCGACGATGATGCGGTCTGGACGCATCCGGAGAGCATTTCGCAACAGGTCTCGCGAAGTCACTTCTCCTTTTCCGTCCAGGTTTGCCGATCGCGTTTCCATCCGCGCCACGTGGGGTTGTTGCAGCCTCAACTCCGCCGCATCTTCAATGGTTGCAATTCGTTCCGACCCAGAAATGAACCCCGATAGGAGACCCAGTAGCGTCGTTTTACCGCTGCCCGTTCCCCCTGAGACAAGAATGTTTAGTCGAGCTTTAACGCACGTCGCTAGGAAATCTAACATCGCGGGTGTAGCGCTACGATTTGCAATGAGCGAGCGCAGATCCAATCCTTTGCCGGGTGAGCGACGGATCGATACCAAGGCGCCGTCTAACGCAAGCGGGTGAATGACAGCATTCAATCGACTGCCGTCCGCCAATCTCGCATCAACCATCGGACTTGATTCGTCAATTCTCCTGCCAACGCGGCCCACAATTCTTTGGATAATTCCGAGCAGATGATCGCTGTCTCGAAACCTAACGTTTGTCCTTTGGAGAACCCCTTGCCGCTCGACATAGACACACTCAGGCCCATTGATCAAAATGTCCGATACCGTCGGGTCGTGCATCAGACGCTCTAGCGGCCCAAGTCCCAGCGTCTCATCCATCAGTTCTTCGATCAGTCGGTTTCGGTCAGCCTGCGACAGCAGATTTGAGTGCCTGTTGCTGAGGTGTTCGACCGCCTGGCCAAGTTCTTCACGAAGTTGCGAATCGTCGATCGCCCGGGAGACTGCGAAATTCATGCCCGAAATTAACTTTTCATGAATTTCGACTTTGAGTTGTTGAAATTGAGCTTCGCGTGCAGGAAAGTTGTTGATCGTCTGAGTCATTGAGTATTCTTTAAAGTCGATTTGAATGCTTGGATTGCCCGTTTAATTAAACAATTAATTTGAAAGAATCGACGACAATCGATTGCGTATCTTGCTCGAAACAATGTTGGGCATGACCCTCCATGGCGATCGCGGGGCGAAGTCACCGGGAATCTCGATTAGCATCTGAGCCATTTCATTTATTTTTATGCTGGCAAGCGACTGAGGCGACTCGATTACCAATGGGTTGCCAATGTTGATCGACATCGTCATCTCCGATGAATCGTCTGGGATGTCAAACAGGCGATCAAGTTTCAGCAGTTCTTTTACCGCCTTCGCAGGGAGTTGTGCCGGGCACCCCGTTCGCATTGCAACGACATGCACGTCCGATGCTGCGATACCACTGCGAAGCAAATATCGCATCGTTTGCTGAGTTCGACTCACCGAAGGCAGGTCGAGCCTTGTTGTGATGATGATTGCTTCGCTTTCCAGCATTGCAATCAACTGCTCGGGGTACGATGGATTGTCAGCGTGAATTACCGTGTAGGGATGTGAATCGCGAAAATGTTGAACCACTTGGCAGCACATAGCCGCATTGATCTCGGTTAGATTGCTGAAGAGCGGCGGACTGGCCAATAGATGAATTCCACATTTATGTTTTAATATGGCCTGTTCAGTCATTTTTCGATCTATTCCGTCTTGACACTTTAGAAGATCAAACAAAGTATGCTGCGGAGAAATTTTAAGCATTTCCGCCATGTCACCGCCAAGTAGGTGCATGTCGATCAACCCACAGAATTTAAATGCCTTTGCGATTATGGCAGCTAAGCACGTGGAAAGCATGCTCGAGTCAGCTGTGCTGCCAGTAGGCAAAACGGTTATCGTCCGCCCCGCCTCTGTGCGAGCCGATGACTTTGGCTTGATCCTTGAGAGAGTGTCTGCAATTTCGCGACCTAGATCATCGCCAACCTTTAAGACATCGTTGATTCCTATTCGGATTAAATTCAACATCACGTCTGGATGCAATGTGGTGGACACCACGACAAGGCCGGAATTGGAGTCGGCCCGCAGCTTGCGTAGGACGTCGGAATGCTTTTCTTGAACTGCATCAACCGCTAGAAAGATGAGCTGAACGTTTCGATCCTCGAGCGAAGCCGACGGAACTTGAACGTCTCGCCATGGGGTTGTCCTGTACTCAATGCCTAATTCCAAAAGCTCCCGTTGGAGAACCTGTGTAATTGCTTCGCTGTCGTTGATTATGCGTACTTCACTCATCATCTCGCCTGTCTCGTCTTGACACGTCGGTTGTTGATCTGAGAAATCGCTCTCGTGTAACCAGGTCTGAGCCAGTATTTCCGCCAACCCAGAGAACCCTAGCTTTGGGTTTGTTGCGGAGGACGACGCTATCCATGAATTGAAGGTAAGGGTTACCCCTATCACCCCCAGGCGTGTCTCTCCGTTCAAAGTTGGTCATTTGGGCGGCGAGTCGGGGTGCTCGTGAGCTGATCGCACTCACGCCCGATGTCTCGCAGCGACTACCAGAAAATCGCTGGACCCAGCATTTTGTCAGACTAGACAGACATTGTCGGCGAGAAGAAGTGGCCCCCCTCCGCTACTTAGCGGTGCGTGATGGTTTGTTCATGATCCACCCACGTTCCCTATGTTTTCGGCCTTTTTGCAAGCAATGCGTCAAATTTGCAGCCAGCTGCAGGGCCTAAGGGTTTCCCCTTATGGAGAAATCCACGCCAAAGATCGATACATAGGGGGGATGGCCGATTGCCATGTGAGTGGATACAATATAAAGAGCGATGGTCCGGCCCAATGCTGGACTTGTGCATCATCCATCTGATTCAGTTTGTCGCGTTGGCGATCGAAAGCGGGGCTCAGGGGGATTATAAGCACTCGAATTTTCGGGGGGGGCAGAATGGTCAAGAGAGTGATCCATTTAGCTGACGGCGACGAGGAATGTCGCGAGTGCCTGGCAAGCATGTTAGCTGAGATTGGCTTTGAAGTGGAGGTGTCCAAAAGCGGGAAAGCGTTACTAAAAACTTTTCGGGATGATTTCACAGATTGCTTAATCATCGACTTGGACCTCGGCGACGTAGACGTGCTCCAAATGTTTCAAGCGATTCGGAGTCGTGATGCAAGTTGCCCTGCTATTTTCACAACAAGTAATGATAGTGCGGTTCTCATTTTGGCTGCGATGCGAATGGGGGGGTTTGATGTTTTCGTTAAGCCTTTAGATCACCGGGCAATTGTTTCAAGGCTTGTGCAAGCTTTTAAATGGGGCGAGACACAGCGTAACAGGGTTACAGAAGTTAAATTAATATTTAATCGATTGGCAACTCTCACCGATCGCGAAAATGAGATTATGAGACTTGTTGTCGGAGGGAGTTTAACGAAGCAGATTGCGAGTCAACTTGGAATCTCACCTAAGACGGTTGAAGTGCATCGCAGCAAGATTACAAAAAAGATGCAGGTCCAGTCGGTAGCCCAGCTCGTTCGTCTTGTGACCACCGCGGAAATTCAAAGTGAATTCATCACCGATCTGGATGACAAGAATTATGACTTTTCGGCGGTAAATAGAGTCATGGAAACCGAGGGCCGACTGGTCGAAGGGTCTAAGTAAGCTCATCACGTGCTTTGATGTTGCTACCACCGGCTTGACCATCCACCCTTCTTACGCTCAAGCAATCAGCTCATGAATCACTTTCCCGTGGACGTCCGTTAGGCGGAAGTCCCGGCCGGCGTGGTGGTACGTCAATCGCTCGTGGTCGAAACCTAGCAGGTGCATGATCGTGGCTTGAATGTCGTGAACATGGACCGGATTTTCGGTGATATGGAATCCGAATTCGTCGGTCGCACCGTATGTGGTTCCCGGCTTCGCACCGCCGCCCGCCATCCACATTGTGAACGCTTGGGGGTGATGATCTCGCCCGGCTTTTCGGCCCAACGACGGATTGGTTTCGACCATCGGCGTGCGCCGAAACTCACCGCCCCAAATCACCAGCGTCTCGTCTAGCATTCCGCGACGTTTTAGGTCTTCGATCAATGCGGCGGATGCTTGCACGGTTTCCTTGCACTGACCTTCCGAGTTGCCCTTCACGTCGTTGTGGGCATCCCAACCGGAATGGTAAATGTTGATGAACCGAACACCCCGCTCGACCATCCGTCGGGCCAGCAAGCATGACCGGGCGAACGACGGCTTTTCGGGATCGCATCCGTACAGCTCCAGCGTCTCCTTCGACTCATCTCTGAACTCCGCCAGCTCCGGTGCAGACGTTTGCAAACGTGCGGCCATTTCGTAGGAAGCGATGCGGGTGGCGATTTCGGAATCGCCGACGCGATCCAAGCGATCGGCATTGAGTCGATTGATCAAGTCAAACGTGTCACGCTGAATTTCGCCGCTGAACGTTTCGGGCGTGGCGACGTTGAGGATTGGTTCGCGTCCGCTGCGGAACTGCACGCCGTTGTAGATGGTCGGCATGAACCCGCTTGACCACAGCGTCGTTCCGCCGCTGACGCCGTCGCCGGTGCTCATGACCACGAACGCGGGCAAGTCCTCGGACTCGCTGCCCAACCCGTACAGTGCCCACGACCCGAGACAGGGACGACCGGGTTGAGAAAAACCCGTGTTGAAAAAGATCTGGGCCGGCGCGTGATTGAACTGGTCCGTCGTGCAGGACCGGACAAAACAAATTTCATCCGCCACCTTGCCCAGCCGTCTCATCGGCTCGCCGAGGACGGCACCGGATTGGCCATGCGTGTCGAATTTGAATTGCGGCCCCAGCACGGCGGCGTCGGGCTGGATGAACGCGTAGCGTTGATCGCCGATGACCGATGTGGGCAACGGTTTGCCCTGAAATTTAGTCAGCATCGGTTTGGGATCGAACAGTTCGAGCTGGCTGGGGGCACCCGCCATGAATAAATGAATCACCGCCTTGGCACGCGGTGCAAAGTGCGGCGTCTTGGCCGCCAACGGTCGCGGCGACTGAGATGCCATCGTCTCGACTGCGGCAGTGGCACCACCCGACGCCCCACCGCCCATCGCATGCGTCAGCAACCCGGCCGCGGCCAACTTGCCCAGCCCGACGCCGCATTGGTTCATGAAATAGCGGCGTGAGTGCGACGCGGTTCGTTCTTGATGGTCATGCATGATTCAATTTCGTCCGTTTAATTTTTCGTGATGGCTTCGTCGATGCAGAGCATGACCCGCGCCGTGGCGGCCCATTCATGGTGCTTGGCGTGGAAACCGGCGACCCACGCAAGCTCCGTTTCACTGGGGCTGCGGGTCAACAGCAACCGAAAACCGTTTCGGATCCTCGCGCGGTCGTCGCCCGGCATCGATGCCATGCGTTCGCCGTAGGCTTCCGCGATCTCGACGAACATCGGATCGTTCATCAACGTCAAAGCTTGCAGCGGCGTATTGGAGACATCCCGCCGCGCCAAACACGCTTCGCCCGAACCGGCATCGAAGGTCAAAAACATCTCAAACGGAGCCGTTCGTTTTTGGTAGGTGTAAATGCTGCGCCGATACCGATCGACACCTTCGCTGGCTCGCCAAACCGACTTGCTGTAGTTGGCCGAAACGGCGGTCACGGGTTGCGGGGGACGAACGGGTGGACCGTGCATCTTATCGCTGAGCAAACCCGATGCCGCCAACGAAGCGTCACGAATCACCTCCGCATCCAAACGAGTTCGCGGAAAACGCCCGAGCAATCGATCGACTCCTGAGTGCTTGGCCGTGGCGGGCACGACGCTGGATTGCTGGTAAGTTTCGCTGGTCACGATTGCCCGGTGCAGCGACTTCATTGACCAACCATTGTTCATGAACTCGACCGCTAAGTGGTCGAGCAATTTCGGGTGACTCGGCGGTTCGCCCTGCATGCCGAAATCATCGAGCGTCGATACGATGCCGGTGCCGAAGAACGCCGCCCATTGTCGATTCGCAACCACCCGCGCCGTCAGCGGATTCTCGCGAGAAACCAACCACCTCGCAAACTCCAACCGGTCGCTCGGCATCTCGGTGCCGTCGATCATGATCGCATCCGGCAACCGTGGCGGAACGACTTCGGTGGGCTGGGTGTACTCACCTCGATGATGCAAGAACGTTTCGCGAGGATGATCGGCCGGTCGTTCACGCATCACCAACGTCATCTCGCCACGCGGTGGCTCGCGGAGATGGCGGATTTGTTTCGTGATCGCACTCAACTCCGGTGCATTCATTAGGAACTCATTTCGGACGGCGGCATCGGTTGCCGGATCCTCACCCCGTAGTCCGGCGACGAGCGGGGCAGATTGAACGAGCGCCTGTTCGACCGATGAGTCGTCCGAGACGCTGATCCGAAACTTCCCGAGTGAGCTGGAAAAGTGGCGGCCAAAGTGCATCGTCAATTCAAACGCCGTCCCCGCGACGATCGGAGACTCCAAGCGGTAGATCGCCACGTGAGGCTTCCCCACACCCGGTTGTGCGACAGACCATCCCGTTTGGATGTCGCCATCGATCGTCATCGCGGCGGAAACTTCGGAATTGCCAAATTGATTTTTAGCAAAATCTTCCATCGCCGCCGAAATCTTGATGGGCTGGGAGTCCGCGGTTGAAAGTTCGAACTCTGTCAAAAAAAAGTCGCCTTTGATGCCTTCGTAGTACGTCATCCCGGGACCACCGCCAGGCAACCGCTCGTCGGGAATCGCTTCCAAACGAATGGCGTGAACGGGAAACTCCGGAGCGGCAAACTCGAGCGTGTAGATGTCATGCTTCGACGTGTCACCACCCGCCATCACGACCCCGTCTTCTTCGACCGCCAGATACGGAGTATTGGCTGTCGCGTCGGCGGGTACCAACGTCGTCCAGTGGACCATGGAAGACCGCTGCTCGGCGATCCAGCCCGCCAACGCGGCTTCGAGTTCACGCGGAGCCGGCATGCTCTGGTTATCCGGCTTCTGCAACGCCGCCCCATCCGAGTCCGACTTCGGCCAATGACTCTCGAGTTCGGCGAACAGCTGGTCTGACCGCTTGAGGTTCTCTCGATAAACCGCTTCGGCATTCTCCACCGGCAAAAAATAATCCGGCTCCTCGGCGTTGTTCATGTACGCCATCATCCCGAAGTAATCATGGTGGGTGATCGGATCGTACTTGTGCGTGTGGCACTGGGCGCATCCGGTTGTCAGTCCCAACCAAGTCGTCCCCGTCGTTGCCACACGATCGGTCATCGCGTGATACCGAAACTCTAGCGGATCGATCCCACCCTCTTCGTTGAGCATTGTGTTTCGGTGAAAACCGGTGGCGACCAATTGATCCGGGGTGGCATCGGGCAACATGTCACCCGCGATTTGAGCGACGGTGAAATCGTCAAATGGCATGTCGTCGTTGATCGCGCGAATGACCCAGTCGCGGTAGGGCCAGATGCTTCGGTCGCGATCCTTTTCGTATCCCCGCGTGTCTGAATAACGAGCCAAGTCGAGCCATCGGCGTGCCCATCGTTCACCATAACGGGGTGACGCCAGCAACGAATCAACGACTTCGCCATAAGCCTGGGGCGATGGGTCGGCCGCAAACGCATCCGCCTGGTCGGGAGTCGGAGGCAAACCGATCAGATCGAGGTACACGCGACGAATCAAAGTCATCGGATCGGCGGGCGCCGATCGACTTCGCCCAGCCGCCGCCAGCTTCGCATCAATGAAGAAATCGACCGGATGCGATTCGCCGGATACCGCACGTTGCACCGGAGGGACAAATGACCAATGCTGTTCGTAAGTCGCCCCGTCATCAACCCACTGATGAATCAATCCTCGATTCGACGCCTCGATAGGCTTGTTCGCTTCGGGGGGCGGCATCATCATGTCGGGATCCGTCGAGTCGATCCGACGGATCACTTCTTCCCAATCGGTACCCTCGTCGACATCCAACCGCAGCCCTGCCTGGCGTGATTGCGAATCGGGACCGTGACAGGAAAAACAGTGTTTCGACAGCACCGATCGCACGTCACGATTGTACGAAATCGAATCATCACCTCGAACCGGGGATACAGCCAACACCGCGGCGATTGTCAGAGTGAAAGGGATTAGCGTGCGCATGATCAATGGGGATTAGCATCCAGCTTGTGATTTGGACTTTTAAAATATGGTCTAAGCCAAAATGTCATGCACCACGTGAGCCTCCTTGACCCCCGTCAACTTTTCATCGAGACCCAAAAACGGAAAGGTCAGTTTCTTGTGATCGATACCGAGCTGGTGCAGAATGGTGGCGTTGAAGTCGCGAACGTGGACAGGATTTTCGGTGATGTTGTAGCTGAAGTCGTCCGTTTCGCCGTAGGAGATGCCGGGTTTGATTCCACCACCGGCCATCCACGCGCTAAAACATCGCGGATGGTGGTCGCGACCGTAATCGGTCGTCGTCAACTTGCCTTGGCAATACGTCGTGCGGCCGAATTCACCAGCAAAGACGACGAGCGTGTCTTCGAGCAGTCCATGCTGTTTCAAATCCGTCAGCAACCCGGCACACGGTTGGTCGACGTCGAACGATTGTCCGCGAATCTTCTGGGGCAATCCGACGTGGTGATCCCAACCTCGATGGAACAGTTGGACGAATCGAACATCACGCTCGACCATTCGCCGGGCCAGCAAGCAGTTGCGAGCGAACGACCCGCTCTTTTCCACTTCGGGGCCGTACAGGTCGAGAACGCTTTGGGGTTCGTCGGAAAGGTCCGCCAGCTCGGGGACTGACATTTGCATTCGAAACGCCATCTCCTGTTGAGCGATACTCGTCAGAATTTCGGGATCACCGACCTGTTCCAAATGCTGCTGATTCAGTTTGGTAACCAAGTCCACCATTTTATTTCGTGTCGATCGATCGACACCGGCCGGATTGGACAGGAACAGCACCGGATCGCCCGAGGGTTGGAACGCGACACCTTGATGCTTCGTGGGCAGAAAACCGGAGCCCCATAGGCGGCTGTAAAGCGCTTGAATATTGGCTTTATCGCCTGACCAAAATGCCGAACTCAACACAACAAAGTCAGGCAGATTCTCATTCATCCTCCCCAATCCATAACTCAACCAGGCACCGAGCGACGCCTTACCGGGGATCTCCGAACCGGTACAGATCAACGTCTTCCCCGGATCATGGTTGATCGCATCGGTGTTCATCGACTTGATCAAACAAATGTCATCGATCTTGGTCGCCAGATGCGGCAACAGCTCGCTGAGGTAGGTTCCGTTCTGACCATGCTGGGAAAACTTGAACATCGACGGCGCGATCAATTGCTCTTTGCCGCGGGTCATGGCGGTGACACGTTGTCCGTTGCTGACCGAGGACGGCAGCGGCTTTTGGAACAAGTCGGTCAACCCCGGCTTGTGATCAAACAAGTCCATCTGGCTCGGCGCACCGGCCATGAATAGAAAGATGACTCGCTTGGCCTTGGCAGGATGATGAATTCCCTGCAAGACTCCGTTGAGTGTCGGTGCATCGGCTTGCCCCGCCCCACCGGCGGGACCGGCCGCGGCGGCCGCACGGTGACCGATCAGTGAACCGAGCGCGGCGGTGCCCAAGCCCGCCGCGGCGAGTCCCTCGAAGGAGCTGCGCAGAAATTGGCGTCGGCCGTCATTCATGAGTCTTGGTCCGGTCGAGGTTGAACAGGGAGTGGACGATCATCGTCATCGTCGCCAACTCCGCCGCCCCAGCGTCATCGGTGATCGATCGAATTTCGGGGTTCCCCGCCCCGGCGATCATCGCCCGCGCCGCGTCGGGGTCGGCCGTGAATTGGGTCTGGAATTGACGCATCGCTTCCATCAAAGTTTCCAGCACCGACTCGTGAGGCAAATGCGAAGTGATCGACTCATACGCCAGCGAGACACGATCCGCCGTGCTGAGCTCATGACGAAGCTGCAACGAGTGAGCCAGACCCATCGCCGCCGAAAAATATTGTTTCTCGTTCATCATCAACAACGCTTGCAGCGGCGTGTTGGTCCGTTCACGCCGGGCGATACAGCTCTCTCGTGACGGGGCGTCGAAGATGGTCATTTGAGGCGGTGGCATGCCCCGTTTCCAAAACGTGTAAACGCTCCGGCGATAGATCTGGTCTCCTTCGGCGGGCGTGAAAGAACTGGGATACGAGCTGGGCATCGCGACGATCTTCCACAACCCTTCCGGGCTGAGGAACCTTGACGCTCTTGCCATTGAGTTCACCGTTGAGCCGGCCGCTGACGAACAGCACTTGGTCGCGGAGCACCTCGGCATCCAAGCGGAATCGAGAGCCCCGCGCCAGCATCCGATTCCCGGGATCGCGACGAAAGGAATCTTCATCGGATTCCGATGATTGCTGATACGTTTGTGACATCACGATCGCCCGAATGATCGACTTGACATCCCATCCGGAGGCCACAAATTGGGTTGATAAGTGGTCTAATAATTCGGGGTGCGATGGGGGTTGGCCTTGGGCGCCGAAGTCTTCAGCCGTTTTCACCAATCCGACGCCGAAGAATTGTTGCCAAAAGCGATTCACCACCACCCGCGAGGTCAATGGATGGTTTGGATCGGTAAACCAATTCGCAAGGTCCATGCGGGTCGGCACCTCACCCGCGAACGTCATCGGCGGCAGGAAGCTAGGGGTTTGACGCTCGACCAAATCGCCCGGTTGGTCGTACAAGCCGCGAACCAGAATGTGAGCCGGACGAACTTCATCTCGCTCTTTCATGATAAGCGTACCGGGGACGCCGAGCATCAAATCGTCACGCTGACGTTTGACATCGGCGAGCTCCTTCTCGACGACCTTTTTATCTTGTTGAGCTAGCTCGTCAATCATCCGGTCCAGACGGTCCAGTTCCGCTGCTTGATCTTCGGAGGGCAAGTCCAAAAAAGGCGGTTGCAAACCGCGTTTGAAATCTGTCGTTCCCCGACCTCCCGTTTCCGGTTCGCCGTCGAAGTTGTTGTAGAACGCGTAGAGTTGGTAAAAATCTCGCTGAGTGATCGGATCGTACTTGTGGTCGTGACACACGGCGCACTGAACCGACAAACCCATGAACGCCGCGCCCACCGACGTGACTTGATCAACCACGTTTCGAAAGAAGCTCTCCTCGGGTAACGCCGTTCCGCGATCGATGATCAGGTGCAATCGGTTGAAACCGGACGCGATCAATTGATCCTTGCTGGGGTCTGGATACAGATCGCCCGCCAGTTGATACTTCGTAAAATCGTCAAAGGATAAATTCTCGTTGAACGACTGGATCACCCAATCTCGGTACGGAGTCATTTCGCGATAGTGATCGTGGTGCAAGCCGTTGGTGTCAGCAAATCGAACCAAATCCAGCCAATACCGCGCCATGTGTTCGCCGTAGTGGGGCGAGGCCAACAAGCGATCAACCAATTCGGAATACGCATCTTCGGAATCGTCGGACAAGAATGTGTTGACTTCGTCGATCGAAGGTGGCAGTCCGGTCAAGTCGAATGACAATCGTCGTATCAAAGTTCGTTTGTCAGCCCGCGAATTGACGTGTCCCTTGTTGGTCGCAAGCCGCGCGACGACAAATCGATCGATGGCGGATTGGTCCCAGCCACTGGCGTCGACGTCGGACGGGATGGCCGACGAGTCGAGTGCCGGAACGACGGTCTCGGTGGGTGTGACAAACGACCAATGTTGCTCGTACTTGGCTCCCTCGTCGACCCACTGCGTGAGCGACCGGATTTGGGTGTCCGATAAGGGCTTATTCAACTCCGGCGGCGGCATCATCACATCGGGATCGTCGGACCCGATTCGATCCACCAATTCGTCCAAATCGACTTCGCCGGGCACATCCAAACGCAAATCCGCTTGACGATTCTCTTCGTCTGGGCCGTGACAGGCAAAACAGTGATTGGAGAGCACCGGCCGTACTTCTTCGTTGAAGAAGGCGATTTGGGCGTGGGTTTGGTCCGAGGCCAGCAACAGCGAAGGAGACGACGTCGCAAACGGGGTAGCGATGACCGCACAAATCGTGGCGGCAACGGAAAGAGGGGTTCGTGGGTTCATTCGGTGGCGCGCTGGGGTCCCTGATAGCCTTCGCAGCCGGTATCGTCGTTCCCCTCAGTTTAACCAAGATGTCGACCAGCGCAAACGCGATCGGCTATCTGCGGATTGAACCAACCAAAGCGTTAAGACTCGGACCCCTCGTCCGTCGATTCTTCGGTCTCACGATAGTAGGTCCGCATGCTGGCCGGCAGCGGGTCGATGGCCAATTGGTCGGCCATGTAGCCCTTTGACTTAACCAATCTCAAGACTTCGATGACATCGCCGTAGCCGCCTCCGACCGAAGCCAATCCGGCGATCAAAGACGGGACCGTGGAATCGACCAGCGCGATCGCGTCTTCCTTGCCGACCTGGAAGCGGCTGATCCGAATCTGGCCAGGTGAATCGGCGTCGGGCTTGATCATGATACCGCCCGGGCCACGCATGAATTGTGGCAATTCGATGCGAGATAAATTTCCGAACAACACGATCTCGGGCGACTCACGGAGCGAAACAACTACTGACGGCGACGCAGTGGTGGGGACGCGGTAGAGCCAGAACGAACTGATTGCTTGTCCGTCGAGTTGGGATGGTCCGTCGGCCCGTCTTCGGATGGAACAGAAGGCACCGTAACGCGTTTCCAAACTGGCTTCGCCTGTCAGTCGCTTGAGCGCGTCGACTGCCTCTTGTGACTTCATGCCTTGCATCGCGACCAATCCGGGGGCGCGGAAGGCCGCAACTTCCCGGACCGCTGATTCGAGTGGCACGATCGCCTCGGTGCGATCCAAGTACGCCAACGCCTCGGCCGCATAGAAGCGGAGTTCAGGATTCGAAGATTTCAAACCGTCGATCAGTGTCGGCACGGCACTGTCGCCGATTCCCTCGAGCTGGATGGCTGCGTCCGCCGCCGTCGTCGGGCTGGCCAACTTGATTGCCAGCGACGCCAGCCGCTTTTGGGTATCGGAGGACTCCGGCGCGACGCCGATGGCGCGTACCACCGCCATCAATCGGCCGATGCTGTCGCGATAGCGAGGGTGAACTTCGAGTTGGATGTAATCATCTTCGAGCGGCTCGGCGATCCCCTTCCGCGTGGTGCCGTCAAAGAAAAAGAAACGTCGATTGATCGCGGAAGCAATCGCGCTGGACATCGCGACGTGGCGATATTGGGGGCGCAAAACGAGGGCCAACAATCGGCTCGTTTGGACGCGTCCGCCGGAGATCACCGAGCCTTCGATTTTGTTGTTCGCGTCTGTCGACCCGGTGGTGGCGGCGCTGGTCAAAATCGGCCCTGCACCTACGCCCATCACCTCGCTTTGACGCACCGAACTTTGCATCAATTGTTTTTTGACCGCGATCTGTTGTCTCAACCGTGTGTCGAGCAACCAGCCACCGCTCAAGTCGGTCGCACGACTCTCTTTCGGGCGCCACCACCACCAAGTCGAGTGGGTCACCACGACGTGCACCTGGTGGGATCGCCGCCAACACTTGAACCAGCGCCGTGTCCGAGGATTCTAGGAACAGATTCGGATCGTCGACGTCGCGGCGCTTCATCTCCTCGAGCAATTGATCGCGAAAAAGCGATGGATCGGCCGCTCCGCCCGTCCCGACAAGGGAGCTGACCGCACCGATGCCTTCGATCTGCAACACGTTCATTCCATGAGGAATCGCCGCCTCGCGGACCAAGTCCGGCGGCGCAGGCGCCTGCATCAACTTCTTCAGCGACCCGTTCTCGTCGTCTTCGGATTTTCCACGCCATAGTGAGCATCCGCTGGCAACGAAGCACACGCAGAGCAGCACCACAATCAAGAACGTTGGGGTTTCGGAGAGCTTCGGCATCCTGCCACGCATCCGTTTAAAAAGCGAGAAATTGACCACGATCAATTGGGGGTCATACCGAAACCCGGCGAGCGAGGGCAAGACGAATCGCCGACCCGCACCACAAACTCGCATGACCGGAATTTCATCACGACACCCTCGATGTGGGTTGTCACGTCGCGCCAGTCAGGAACGCAAGAGCCGGACCTCCGCAAGCGGTCTTCTCGACGTTTGAATGGCTCGATAAGCTATCAAATCGATAAACTGTAACTTTAGGCAGTTGTATCCTGTTGCCACCGTGTTCGGTCGCGAATGATCCAGCGCCGCCCTTCAAAACTCTGTACCGGAGCTGTTTCGATGGCTAATCAAGAACTTCTAAGTCTGTTAAACGAAATTCTCAAGCACGAATGGACGGGGGTTGCGCAATATTCGCAGGCCAGCTTCATTTGCGAAGGCGTTTGGCGTGAAGTTTACGCGGACAAGTTTCTCGGAGATGCCAAGGAATCATTCGGTCACGCCCAAAAAGTGGGCGACAAGATTGTTTCGCTCGGCGGCGTCCCCGTCGCAACTCGTAACGAGATCAAACAGTCGCGGGATCTGACGGAAGTTTTGAAGTTCAGCCTCGAATTCGAAGCCAAAGCCGTGCAGATGTACACGAAGGCGTTGGAGATGGCGGAGGGTGATCGCCCGCTTGTGATCTTCTTGGAAGACATTTTGATCGAGGAGCAAGAGGGCGTCGAAGAGTACACCAAGTTGCTCAGCAATTCGGCTGGCGCATCCGCGATCGCGAATCCGTCCGAAAAGACGGCTTAGTACTTTCGTAATGGCAACTTGGTACGACCACCCGCAATACTTCGACATGGTTTTCCGTGATGAAACGGATGCCGAAGTCGAATTCTTTGAGCAAGCGTTCGAGAAGTTCGTCGTCGGCGACGTCAAGCGATTGCTCGAACCCGGCTGCGGCAGTGGCCGGTTGGTGGTCGGCATGGCGGCCAAGGGGTATGACGTGACCGGGTTGGATCTGAGCCCGCCGATGCTCGCTTACCTGCGCGACCGAATGAAGCGTCGCAAGTTGCCCGGCACCTTCGTGCAGGGCGACATGACGCAGATGAGTTTTGACGAGCCGTTCGATGCCGCGTTTTGCACCTTCAACACTTTCCGACACTTGCTCGATGAAGCCGCAGCAGAACAGCACCTGCGCAGCATCGCGGACAACCTACGGGTCGGCGGAATCTACATTCTCGGTTTCCACTTGATCCCGATGGATGCCGACCCCGAATGCACCGAACGGTGGCGTGCCAGCCACGGTGGGACAAAGGTCAGCGTGACATTGAGGGTGATGGAGTTCGATCGCAAGACGCGGCAAGAGTTATTGCGGGTGTCCGTCAAAGCCGTCAAAAAAACTGGCAAGATCGAAAGAATTCGCAGCGAGTTTCCGCTCCGCCTCTACACGCCGGCGCAGGCAAAACGGTTGCTTGAAAAGGTTTCGGACGTGCTAAAGATCTTAAGCATTCACGACTTCGATTACGAAATCGACGAGCCACGTCAGTTCGACAATGATCTGACCGACGCCGTGTTTGTGCTCGGTCGCGTTTGACGGCGACTAACGTTTGACGACGTGGTCATGGCGGTCGTCTTGCCACCACTGGTTGGACTGTGGGCCCGGCCCAGATCCGTTGTGGTTCCACACGTCCTCTGGCACTTCGCTGGTCGTCGCGTCGGTCCATTCGTCGCGGGCGATCGCGGCGAGCGCGTCTTCCGCATCGGTGATGCGGCGACCGGGTTCTTGTTCGAACCATGCCCACCCGATCGATGGTTCACGCGGCGCGTAATCCTCTTCCTCGTACTCGGTTTCCAAGATCCGTTGAGGCTCGACGTACTTCGGTTCGACCCGTTCGACGTACTCGACGACCCGTTGGGCGCCGGACGTTTTGGTTTGGGTTCGGGTTTCGGTTCGGCCGCACGCTCGATGTACACGATCTTTGTTTTGACCGGTGCGGGTGGGGGTGGCGCGGGTTTCGGTTCCGGTTTGGGTTCGGGCTTGGCCACAACGACGGGTTGGGGTTCCGGCTCGACCTCGGGTTCTTCCTCCGACGCAACCTCCTCTTCGTACTCCTCTTCCTCGTACTCGACTTCTTCCTCGTACTCCTCTTCCAATGCTTCGGCGATTTCGGGCACCAGAATCGTGGCGCGACCCGGCGCACCCTGGGCCGGCATCTCTCGAACCTCAACGTCGATTTCTTGGAAAATCTCAACGATGTGTTGATGACACGTGAACATCATGACTTGGTGTCCAAGTTCGGCGAATGTCTTGAGTGTTCGAGCGGCATGGAAGGCGCGATCGCCGTCGAAGTTCACCAGCACGTCATCGAGCACCAGCGGCAACATCACACCGCGGCGTGCGTAGGCGGCTGCCAACGACAATCGCAACGCGATGAAGACTGCCTCGCGTGTGCCTCGGCTCAAGACCTCCAACGGTAGCGCCTTCTTATCATTGTCGTCGATTTTCAATTGGTTAGTGCCCAGCGGCGTCCAAATCCGTCGGTACTTGCCATTGGTCAACTGGCTCAAAAACGTCGACGCTTCGCGCAACGTTTCCGGTTGGCGTTCGCGTTCAAACGTGCCGCAAACGTCTTCCAACAAACAGCTTGCCATGCCGAGGGTTTGCCACCTTCGCGTCGTGGCTTCGATCTTTCGTTCGACGCAGCCGAGTTCTAATTGAGCGATCGACAAACGGTTGTCGTCTCCCAGATGCTTCATCTCTTGGGCGAGCTCACCGAGCGACGTGCGAAGCTGGCCGACCCGCTCGTCCGTCTCCGTCGTTCGGCTGGTCAACGAATCCCAACGTCGTTCCAAGTCGGACGCGGTCGCGCCGTCGAGTTCGCGGGCGACTTCGTCATAATCGACGTGCACGCCCGATGATCGACTTGATTTGTTTGTCCAGTTCGGACTGCTCTTTACGAAGCTCCGCCAGCATCGCTTTGCTGTCGACCATCGCATAGAACTGTTCCGGTGTCGCGACACCGCATTTTGCCCACAAGGCGCGGCGTTGTTGATCGGCACGCTCGATCGATCGATGGTGCGCAGATTGTTGGCGTTTCAGTTGCACGTCCAGATCTTTCAGCTCGCGTCGTCGCTTGATCCAGTGAGTTTGGCGCGAGAGTTCCTCGTGCAAGTGATTGAGTTGATCCAGCGGACTGCTGCGTGGCTTCGTGCGAGACGTAGTCAATTCCACGTGTCGATCCGAAGTTCGATCCGCGTCGCGAGGCAGATTCCGATCGCCCTTACGGTTCGAGTTGCGATCGCCGCGTCCGTCGGAATTGCGGTCTGACTTTCGGTCTCCGCTGCGCTCGGATCGCCGATCGACCACTCGTTCTTCGTCTTCGTGGTCTTCTAAGTGCGAATTTTCGCGAGAAGCTTCTTCGTTGACGTCGATGGCCTCCAAGTACAGCGATTCGATGCGTTTGGCGATCGCGCCGCGTTCGCGACGACGCAGTTCTTTTTCGGCGATCAGCTCGTCCAAGCGACGACGACTCGATTGCATTGTTTCGTAACCGTCACCGAGCTTTCGGACGCTCGAAGGCGATAGGGATTCACTCAACCCGAGTCGATGCAAGGTTGCGGACCATTGATGACGCGCGACCTTCAAGCCTTCGGCCGCTTTGGTGGCTCGGTTGCGAGAGGTTTTGAACGCTTCCATCGCGGCTTGGTGGTTGTGATAGGTCGGCAAGGATGCCTCCAAATCCGCCAACAGGTGTTCCGATTCACGGACTCGTAACTCGAGCGATTCGTTGCTGGTCGGCATCGTCGAATCGATGTTGGTTCGCTCGCCTTCGATCTCGCGAATTTGACGGCGGAGCGTATCGATTTGTCGTTCGCAATCTTCGCGTTCGAGCGAGGTTGAACGCTTGCCGTTTTCCAGTCCCCAATAGAACGCCAATAGCGCCATGAATCCGAACATCATGCACAGCATGCCCCAGGTGGGATCGGGGCGATTGACCAGCCATTGGATGTTGAAGAAATTGGCGAAGCCATAGATCACCGCCATTCCGCCAGCGATGAACGGGACCGCCAGCAAAATGAATCGGTCGACCGGCAAGACTTCGGCCGTCGTCAAGTCGACGGTTTCGTTTTCGAGTTCGCGGTAGTGTCGCTTTAGCTTTTCCAAGTGTTCGCCGACCTGGATGCGATGCTTCAGCGCCGCCACCATTTCGGTTTGGCTGCGAATGGCTTGTTGCAAGTTGGTGGCACGAGTGCGCTGGAGCACTTCGCTGAGCGACTCGTTCAACTTATCCGCGTGCGCCTTATGCTCGACACCTTCGGCGCGAGATTGTTTTAACTGGAACGCTTCTTCCTTGACCACCTTGGCCGGTTCGGCGAGCGCGGCCAACGTTTGCCGCGACAGATCGGGCAACTGGCTGGTGTCACCCTGGATCAACGCCAATCGATCGTCTTCGTCCAACCCCAGCGCGTCGGCATCGATCTCGAGTTGGCGTTTCGCCTTTTCGATCTGGTCGTCGATGCGGCTGATTTGTTCTTCGAGGGCTTCCACCCAGGTCGCTTGTTGGGACGCGGCTTCGATCTTGCCTTGCAGATCCAACATCCGCCGGCTTACCGGTAACTGGTCCGCTTTCTCACGCAAGCCACGACGTTTGGATTTGATTTCCTCGAGCTTTTGCTTCTTTTCCTCCATCATCGCATCGATTTGCACCAGTTGACCGGGTGCTTCGTCGGGCAGAAGAATTTCGGATTCGCGGTCGGCGATCTGCTTGATGATTTGCTCGCGTTTGCGCCAAACCTCGTGAACGCTGGTCGCCGTTTCGACGGTCCGACCTTCACGTTCCCAAACACCCATGCGTTCGGAGAGCTGTTCAATTTCTTGTTGTTGGCTGCGACGCTGGGACGCCAGCTCACTCCAGCGGCGACCACCCCGCGTCAGCACGGCAACCTCGTCACGCAGTTTTTCACGTTTGTTGATCATCGCCGATAATTTTGACGCTTCGGCTTCATCTTCGGCCGACGCTTTTCCGACCAACGATTTGCGACCACCACGCAGCGAACGCAACACGTCGACGAGCGACACGCGATCAAGACCGCTGGAAAGTTTGTACAGTTCGTCGGCGGCCGAAGTGTCGTCCAAGGTCGACAATTCTTGCAGCTCTCGCATCCCGATCGCGAACACGTTGGTGAAGATCGGCTCGTCGATTTGGCCCAGCAAACTCTGCAGCCGGTGTTGACCTTGGCTCAAGCCGTCCTGGCCCGTCACACTCAATTGGCCCGTGACACCGGTGTCCGTCAATTGGCTGTGGCGGCGAATTTGATAGCCGCCACCGGGACCGGTCACACGGATCGCCCCGCCCGGCGTACCGCCGTGAACGGGCGGCAAGTATTTCTCGCGGCGATCGGGTGTGAATCCGTAAAGCATCGCGCGGACGAACTGCATCAATGTCGTTTTGCCGGCCTCGTTGGGCCCGTAGAACAACGTCATGGTGTCGGGCAGCGAGTCGACCGACAAACCGGTCCAAACGCCGAAACCGTCGATTTGGATGTCTTTGATTCTCATGATTTTTGCACCAGGTTTGGCTTGCCACCGCGGAGCAGCTCGACGCCTAGCAGTGTGGCTTGATCGAGCAGGTCGGCGCGAGCCGAAGACGGAACTTCCGCTAACATCGTCGCCATCGTGGATGGGATCGGTGATGATCCCGGTGTGGATTCTTCGGTGAACGGCGCACAGATTCAAATCGCGGCCGTCGAGCTTGCGGTGCTTTTCCGCAGCTCGCAAAAAGTCGCCCAAGATCGTGTCTTCGTCGTGCCACGATTTCGGATAAGTGCGGGGCGGACGGACTTTCAAGTGGCACGTCCACGCCGACGGTGATCCGTGACCGTATTCGCGGCGGACCCACGACAACAGTTCTTGGCTGTCGCCGATCGACAACATCGTGTCATTGTCGGTGATCGAAATGTCCCAGCCGATCAACAAATTGCGGCCGCCGTTTTCGTGTTGACACCGAACAATCCGCTCGCCCATCACGTTGCGAATCCCACCGACGGCGTGAATGTCGGCGGCGACCAGTTTGATCTCGACGTATCGGAACGTGTCGCATTCCACGCTGTGCACCCGAGTCGTGCGGTCGGCGTCGACATCAATGATTGAGTATCCGTGGACACCCGACTCGTCCAGGCATCGGCCTTGTGGCGAACCACAGTAAACGGCTGCACCTTCGGCACCCCCTTCGATGACTTCGCGATTGTGCTGGCCACCGAGGGCCCAGTAATCGAAGCGTCCTTCGGCGAGCGCGTTGGCGTCGGCGGTCCCGTATCCGATCCCGACGGTGTACTCGTCGGTCGGATCGGCGCGATAGCTGGGCACGTGCAGCACGCTGCGTCCATCGGCGCTGCGTCCGACCACCATGCAAATCGTCCGTCCGGCCCGTTCGACCGGCATCGCGATGGCTCGGTTTTTGGGGAATAAGGTGACGTTGGGCGGCAAGGGTACCGCGTCGGGCCATTTGGCCGGGTCGTCGGCGATGCCCGCGGCCCAGAAGACCGGTTTATTCTTGGCGTGCAGTTTGTCGAAGTAATCCAACAGCAACGACATGCCGTGCGGGCCGGCGGCCTGGGGCGCCAGCAAATCGCCCGACAGGACCAGGAAGTCGATGTTTTCAACCAAAGCGGCTTCGAATACCGCCGCGGCGGCCCGGCGAGGTGCCTCGGCCATGGATTCGCGGAGATGGGGCGGCAACGAATCGAGATCCCCGAGAGGAGACTCGAGGTGAAAGTCGCTGGCGTGAATGAAGCGGAATGACTCGCCCGGCATTGGATCCCTCCCTGCTTGTCATGACGGACTCACATCGTGTGAGTCGTGTATCACCCCGATGCAAGCGTTTCTCACATCGTGTGAGCGTGCGGGTCAGAGTGTAAACGATTTCGTGAAACCGAGCCAAGATTGGTTTTTTCGGGGAAATACGATGATGTTCCACGAAAACGGACGTCTCCCTCCGAAATTTTGCAGGGCGACTCGGCCTGGCCGGGCGGCGGGTGCAACGCGGTCGGTCGCTGCAATGCGGCCCCGTCGGCCCTTGTCCCACCGATGACGAGGGAATGGGTGCCGGGAAATAGCGGTCCGAGCATGGGGGTACCCCTCGCCGCCGAGAGATTTTATGAATTTGCTCGTTGGACCGCTGGACCGCCGGCCGGACATTGCAATAATTCCGCCCTATCGGAATCTTTGGATTCAACTTTTCTTTTCTAATTGTCGTATCTCTCGGCATCCAACGGTGGCGGAACAGCCACCTCCGTTTTTTCGCGTTCGCGAAGGTAAACAAAAAACACTTGATGGACGGATCACTCGCCCTTCTCGGTACCACCGGTGCCCTGATCGGTCTCGGAGCGCTCGAATCGCTGGTTCACCAGCGTCGGCTTCACACCATCCCGCTACGGATTCACGTCAACGGGACCCGCGGCAAGTCGTCGGTCACTCGTTTGATCGCGGCTGGTTTGAGGAACGGTGGTGTTCGCACGTGCGCCAAAACGACCGGGACACTCGCTCGCATGATTTTGCCCGACGGATCGGAATATCCCGTGTTCCGGCCGGCCCGCGCCAACGTGATCGAGCAGATTCGCATCGTCCGGGCCGCGGCCGATTCCGAAAGCGAAGCGCTGGTGATGGAGTGCATGGCGCTCATCCCCTACTTGCAATGGCTCTGTGAGTTTCGATTGGTTCACGCGACCCATGCCGTGATCACCAATGCTCGCGCCGACCATTTGGACGTGATGGGGCCGACCGAACACGACGTGGCACTGGCATTGTTGGGGATGGTCCCCAAAAACGGGCGACTCTACACGGCCGAACGACGCCACATCGAGACGTTTCGCCAGGTTGCCGAGGACCGCAATACCGAGTTGATCGCCGTCACCGAAGAAGAGGTTGCGGCGATCACTCCGCTGGAACTTTCCCAGTTCTCGTTCATCGAACATGCCGAGAACGTGGCGTTGGCGTTGCGAGTTTTAAAAGACTTGAAGGTTGATCGGCACAAGGCCTTGCAAGGCATGTGGGCCGCCACGCCCGATCCGGGCATCATGACGACGGCCGAAATCAACTTCTTCGGACGCGAGATCGTGTTCGTCAACGGTTTCGCCGCCAACGACCCCGAGTCGACCGAACGAATCTGGGACATGGCGTGTGACCGATACCCCGACTCGGGCAAGCGGATCATCATTTTCAATTGTCGGTTCGATCGACCGGATCGATCCAAACAGCTGGCGGAAGTTTGTGCCAAGTGGCGACCCGCCCATCACTACATCCTGATCGGATCGGGCACCTACATCTTCGCAAAGTATGCGACCGCGTCCGGATTGGATCCTCGCAAATTGGTGATGGCCGAAGATGATTCGCCGCAGGAGATTTTTGAAAAGGCGGTCGAGCTTGGCGGTCGCTCGTCGATGGTCATGGGCATGATGAACATCGGCGGGATCGGGCTTGAGATCGTCCGTTATTTCCGTAACCGCAGCACCGTCGGTGAAAGAGCTTTCTAGCCGCACACGACTCTTTCACCACCCCACCATTCACTCACACACGCAAACAACACACTCATGGATACTCTCACCGTTGCCATCGGGATCGGCTTGGCGGTCAGCCTGCTGTTCTCGGAATTGTTCGGCCTGGCGGCCGGCGGGATGGTCGTGCCGGGTTACATCGCATTATCGCTCGACAAACCGCTCAATGTGATCGTCACGTTTGCCGCGGCGATCATAACCTACTACATCGTTTACACACTCTCCAACATGATCGCGATCTACGGCAAGCGCCGGACGGTGTTGATGGTGTTGATCGGATTTTTGGTCGGCGTGTTCATGGAACGATTCAGTTTGTTTCAAACCAGTGCGATTGATCCGTCCGACCTCAGCCTGTTGGATGATTCGGCCGACTACGAAGTGATCGGATACATCATCCCCGGGTTGATCGCGATTTGGATTGATCGCCAAGGAATGGTTGAAACGCTCGGGATTTTGTTGACCGCATCGACCGTGGTCCGTTTGGTTTTGATTCTGATGGGATTGGAGTTGGTACTATGAAGCGACTCTATTGGCGTCCCCGCCAGGTTTCACAAACCGTCATCTGGTTGATGGCCGGCTTTTCATTGCTGGGATTAGCCACCATCGAACACTTTCAAACCAGTGCTCCCCAGTCCGACCTCGACGTCAAGATGGAAGCGGCAACGTATGCCGCCGAAATGATGCGAGCGATCAAGGTCGAAAAGACCCACATGTCGCAAGTGTCCGATGCGTCGGTCGATCCGGCCGGTTCGGGAATGATCGGCGAGTTGATGACTCCCGTCACCACATTGACGGGTCGCTTGAGCGCCAAACAAACGGCGGTCAATCCCAACTTCGCCGCCGTGATCGTCGGACAGTTGATCGGTGCGGGAGTCAAGTCCGGTGACCTGGTGGCCGTCGGATACTCCGGTTCATTCCCTGGTATGAACGTGAACGTGTGCGCGGCCCTGAAAGCACTCGGCGCCCAGCCCGTGATCATCGCCAGCGCCGGATCGAGCCAATGGGGTGCCAACAGCCCCGATTTCATGTGGATCGACATGGAAAGCTTGTTATTTGAAGAAGGCTTGTTGCCATTCAAGGCGGTCGCCTGTTCGATCGGCGGTTACGAAGACGTCGGCTTGGGCATGACGGCGGAAGCCAAAGACTTGGTCAAGAAAGCGATCAAGCGAAACAACTTGCCGCTGTTGACCTCGACCGACTTCGTCGACGCGATCGACGAACGGATGCAAATCTACCGCAAGCAGTCGGGCGGACGCGATTACAAGGCGTACATCAACGTCGGTGGCGGTACGATTTCGGTCGGACGCAGCATGGGCAAGCGGGCTTACAAACCGGGGCTCAATCTACAGGCGACGCGTGACGTGTTGCAAATCGATTCCATCATGAGTCGGTTCATGTCCAAAAAAATCCCGGTCATCCACGTTGTCGAGATCGATCGGATGGCGAACAAGTACGGATTGCCGCTGGCACCCCAGCAAATGCCGCCGATCGGCGAGGGCGGTGTCTACAACCAAACGCGATACAACAAACTGTTGACGGCCGCCGTCTTGGTGCTGATCTTGCTTTCGCTACGGGCGCTCGTGTTGACCGACTTCGGTTATCGATTCGTCAAAGGCCGGGGCGGCAAGAAAACTGCTTCCTCTCCCGAACCCATGGTGTAACGGGTACGCCGCCCCAAAGGTAAGCCGGACCGAGGAGCGACCGCGACGCGGATCCGGAATCTTCCCGGCCGATACCTGTCAAGCAACGAGTGATCCACAAGCGACGCATTCAAGGTCCTCTCTTCTCCCGCCGCGCAGCGATTTGCGGGGGAGAGAGTTGCAGCGATTTGCGGGGGGGAGAGTTAGAGAGAGGGAAAAAAGAAAAAGTCACTGTTAGATCACTTGTTGCCACATCCGCATGACTTTTACTCGGGTTCGATTCCGAAGTCGCGGATGGTGGTCAGCGTGGTGAGTTCGATGCCTTTGGCTTTAAACGCTTCGCGTCCGCCCGCCAATCGGTCGATGATCGCGATCACATGGTCGACGACCAAACCGAACTCACGGACGGCGTCGACGGCCTTGATGGCGCTACCGCCGCTGGTGATCACGTCTTCGACGATCACGACTCGCTGGCCGGGCTCGACCGGACCTTCGACTTGCTTGCCGGTGCCGTGCCCCTTGGCTTCTTTGCGAACCATGAACCCCTTGAGCGGCAAGTCGCGTTGACCGGCGATCGTCACGATCGACGCGGTGATCGGGTCCGCACCGATGGCCATCCCACCGACCGCGGCCGGCAATTCGCCCAATGATTCCAGGACCTCGAGCATCCCTTGGGCGACCACGTTGGCCCCTTTGGGATGCAGCGTCAATGTGCGGCAATCCAGATAGAAGCTAGCCTTCTTGCCGCTGGCTAACGTAAAATCCCCACGTCTTAGGGATTCGGATTGGATCAGTCGGATCAGTTCGTTGCGGTCGTACATCGGTTCTCGCTCACCGGTTGGGTAATTAACAGCGAGAGCTTAGCAGAAAACGTCGATCATTTTCGGATCGTGACTGACGAACCTTGCGAGATGATTCCATACAGATCGTCGGCATAATCCCCCGCCAAGCTGATGCAACCTTTTTCGGTCGGGCTCGTCGCGCTGGGGCTGCCGTGGATGCACAATTGCCCACCCAAGTCGACCCACGCATCGCCGTACGGATTGTCCGGGCTTCCCGGTGGAATGGGTGAACCAGCGGCGTCGTAAAACGTGCGCGAGTTTTGCTTGTCCTGGACCGTGAACGTGCCCGGCTTGGGCATCGGATCGTTGCCAATGCCGACCGGAAATCGCCCGGCGTAAAGATCGCCGAGGAACACTGTCAACTCTTGGCTGCTCAGGTCGACCTCGGCTCGAAAGGGGCCGCGAACGACCTTCAACTCTGTGCCCGGCAGGATCGCGATGGGGTCCTGAATTTGATTGATGTTCGCCAACAATTGCCAGGGCACTTCGTACCGGCTGGCGATCTCCATCAACGTTTCGCTTTGTCCGACGCGGTGAGCATTTTCGAGCAGATGTCGTTTCGAGTAGATGACTTCTTTTGCCAACCAATCAAGTCGCTGGACCAGTTCGCTGCGTTCTTCGCCGGACAGGTTCGGCGTGGAATAGAACAGACTCAGTGTCGCGAGCGCATCCTTCAATTGGTCTTTGCTGAATTGACGATCTGCGATTTCAATCGCATTGACCAATCCCACATTCCCATCGATGGCTAGCGACGCGCCGCCAGCCGAAGTGGACGCTGAAACTTGGGCGACTTCGTTGCCGGAGGAAGAGGAAGTACCGGAAGCGAAAGAAGTTCCCGTGTTGGGGTCAAATTCGGACTGCGCCACGTTGGGGTCGGGCACTTGATACACCCGGTTCGT
Source organism: Pirellulaceae bacterium (assembly GCA_963781095.1). Lineage (GTDB taxonomy): Bacteria > Planctomycetota > Planctomycetia > Pirellulales > Pirellulaceae > Rubripirellula. Next base: position 58,005 of record CAWAEA010000005.1, on the reverse strand, counting down.
GTCGGGGTAGTTGTGGCTGGGGTCGGCGAGCTTCTCGGACGCGTCACTGATCGTGAAGCTGGCGTTGGTCGCGGGGGTGCCTTCGTCGGGAACGTCCGCGGATTCGTCGACCGGATCGGGCGTCATCACGTTGGACGCGATCGCGTCGATCGGCTGGGTGACTTCCGCCGCGCCATCGAGCGTTCCGGCGCTGATTTCCAGTTCCCCCAGCGACGGCGGCAACACCGAATCCATCCTCATCGATCCATCGTCGCTGCTCACCAGCATGTCTTCGACATCGGGCGGCAACGGTTCGGGCGGGGTGGTGAGCGAAACGTACGCGCCGTAGATGACGGTCATCAAGAGCACGACGATGGCAGCGGTTTTCAGCGTTTGCACGACTGTCCTCCATGACTGGGCAGGCAAACACGACGAAGCCCAGATTTTTGAACCGGTTTGGTTATTCTGTTTTCTAATCTGTGCAGATATCCACCTGCCAGGAATCTTTCCGCCGGAATTCTACCAATCCCGTAAAACCGGATCCAGTCCAGTTTTTTCTCAAGTAGGTCAGCTCAGCAACGAACCATTTGCGTCGGATGATACCTTCGATCGCGACGCTCTCCGGCGTCCCGAACACCCCAATCGCCCGCGCACAATTGCGGGGCCCGGCGAGATGGGTGACAATCGCGGGCAAACCTTGGGCACGCCGCTTCGAGTGTGCGCCGATGCGTCCGACTCAATCCGAAGAGGTTTTCATGCACCCCATTGTTCAGATTTCGCTGGATCTTACCAACATCGACGAGGCGATTGAAACAGCTCATCTCGCGATGCGAGCGGGAGTGGATTGGCTTGAGGCTGGTACGCCATTGATTCTCGCGGAAGGCTTGCATGGCGTTCGTGCGTTGCGTGCGGCGTTTCCCGGAACGCCAATTGTGGCAGATTTGAAGACCATGGATGGCGGATACTTAGAAGCCGAAATGATGGCGAAGGCCGGCGCGACGCATGTCGTGGTGATGGCCCGGGCGCATGAAGAAACAATTCGCTGCGTCGTCAAAGCGGGCGCCGACTTCGGCTGTAAAGTCATGGGCGACAACATGGTTTGCGAAGACATGGTTGCCGGTTCAAAGTGGCTCGAAGACCTCGGATGCGACTTTGTCATTCACCACATCGGATACGATGAGCGTCGCGGCATCGCCGCTCGAGGTGAGCGAATGCCCAGCCCGCTTGACCAACTGCGTGAAGTGGTCGATGCGGTGAAGGTGCCCGTCCAAGCGGTCGGCGGGCTGTCGCTCGAGCAAGCAATTGCGTGTCCGAAGTATGGTGCGCCGCTCGTTGTGTTGGGCGCACCGCTAACGATTGACGCAGACGCATTCAAAACAGCCGGCGGAGACCTGGAAGCCTCCCTGCGATTAATCTGTGATGCAATTCATTCGCAATACGTTGACTGATGGAATTCGGAACCTGAAAAATGAAATCTGCCGCCGTCGTCAACTTCGCCGCCGAAAAAGGCTCCGTCGAAATCCGCGAGATCGAACAACCTTCGATCGGTCCCGATGATGTTTTGTTAGAAGTCGCCAATGTCGGCGTCTGCGGCAGCGACCTGCACCAATGGACTTCGGATCATTCATGGCCCGTGAATTATCCGGTGGTGTTGGGGCACGAATTCGGAGGTCACATTGTGCAAACGGGTTCGGCGGTCGAGGGCTGGAAGGAAGGCGATCGAGTCGTCAGCGAAACGGCGGCGGTCATTGATCCCCACAGTCCCATGACTCGGCGTGGTCTCTATAACCTTGACCCGACTCGCAAAGGCTTTGGGTATGGTGTCGACGGAGCGATGACCAAGTACGTTCGCGTTCCGTCCCGGATCTTGCACCATGTCCCCGATTCGCTCGCGTTTGAACACGCGTGTCTGACCGAGCCATGCTGTGTCGCATTCAATGCGGTCGTTCGCAACGGACGAATCGAGCCCGGCGATCGGATCATCGTGCTGGGGCCGGGCACCATCGGCATTTTGTGCGCGGCGATGGCTCGACTTTGCGGCGCGGAAGTCGCTTTGGTAGGGTTGGCGTCGGATCGACATCGATTGAAAATTGCCGAGCAACATTACGGCTGCACCGGGATCGTCGGAGATCCGAGCGAGTGGGCGAGGGAGCGTGACGGACTGGGGTGTGACGGGGTCATTGATGCGGCCGGGGCCAGTGCGACGTTGAAGATTGCGATCGATATGGTCCGTCCCGCGGGATGGATCAGCAAAGTCGGCTGGGGGCCGCAACCGCTCGGGTTCAACCTTGACCCACTGGTTCAAAAAAACGTCACCCTGCAGGGCAGTTTCAGTCATAACTGGCCGATCTGGGAACGCGTGCTCGCGTTGCTGACCAGCGGCCAACTCGACGTGAAGCCGATCATCGGTGGCATTTGGCCGATCGATCAGTGGCACGAAGCGTTTGAAAAAATGCACCAAGGTGAAGTGGTCAAATCCGTTTTAAAACCAGTCTGAGAATTCGGCACGATCCATGCCCCAACTAGCTGCCTTCCCCAAAGCGTACATGCAAGCTCTTGTCAAAGATGGCACGATGAGACTCGCCGAGTGGTTCGATTTGGCGGCCACTCTCGAGATTGACGGTCTCGAGTTCTACGCGGGATTTTTAGAGCTCGGGGATGAAGCGAACTGGGCTGTGCTTCGCCCCAGGTCAGCGACCTCGGCATGACGATCCCGATGCTTTGCTGCTCGCCCGACTTTACGCATCCCGACGCCGACTTCCGCGACAAAGAAATCGCAAAGCAAAAACGATGGATCGAAATGGCGCACGCACTCGGGGCTGGATACTGTCGCGTGCTGAGCGGACAACGAAGACCGGAGTTGACGATCGACCAGGGGGTTGAGCTCGCGGCCGACAGTATCCTCGCGTGTCTGCCGTTCGCGCAAGCACGCGGAATCACTCTGATCCTCGAGAACCATTACAAGGACGACTTTTGGGAGTATCCCGAGTTCGCTCAATCGATGGACGTATTTTGTGATCTGGTCGCTTCAATTGATCATCCGAATTTTGGTGTCAACTACGACCCCAGCAACGCGCTGCTTGCGGGCGATGATCCGATCGAATTGCTAAAACGCGTGTCGGATCGCGTCGTCACGATGCACGCGAGCGATCGTTATCTTCGGGAAGGAACGATCGAAGACCTGCGCCGCGAGGAGGGTGGATCGTTGGGTTATGCGAAGCGACTCAGTCATGGTGAGATTGGTAAAGGTTTGAATGACTATGACGCGATCTTTCGTGAACTCAAATCCAAGGGCTTCGATGGCTGGATCAGCATCGAAGACGGTGTCGACGGAATCGACCAATTGCGTCGCAGTGCGGACTTTTTGAAAATGAAAATTTCGGAATACTGGTCGTGAGAACTCTTTCAATTCACTCGGAGCGATTCAAGATGCAACTACCTAGCGTACTGGCGATTTTTATTTTAATGACCGCACTCGCGCCGCTTACCGCACAAGACGGGGCATTGCCTCGGAGCTCGCCGGAGGCTCAAGGCATCTCGTCCGCAAGCATCCGTGAGTACATCGAGGCCGCCGACAAGAACGTTGATTCGATGCACAGCTTCATGTTGGTTCGGCACGGACACGTGGTTGCGGAAGCATGGTGGTCGCCCGAATCAGCGCAGAAACCGCACGTTCTGTGGTCGCTCAGCAAAAGTTTTACATCGACCGCGGTGGGACTCGCTGTTGCCGATGGCAAGCTAAGCGTCGACGATCCGGTCTTGCAATTCTTTCCTGAAGACGCCCCGGATGAACCATCGGAAAATTTAAAGTCGATGCGCGTTCGTGATCTGCTGACGATGAGCACCGGGCACCAAGACGAGGTGAACTGGCTAGTCGCCGAACATTGGGCCAAAGCGTTCTTGGCGCACCCGGTGCCCCACAAACCTGGGACCCACTTCCGATACAACACTCCCGCGACCTACATGTTGTCGGCGATCGTCCAAAAAGTGACTGGCGAGACGGTACTCGACTACTTAACACCACGTTTATTTGAGCCTCTGGGAATCGAGAAACCCAAGTGGGAAACCAGCCCGCAAGGAATCTCGATCGGCGGCTATGGGCTCTACCTTCGTGCGGAAGACATTGCCAAGTTCGGGCAACTTTATTTGCAAAAGGGAACCTGGGACGGAAAACAACTGTTGCCAGCGGCGTGGGTTGAACAAGCGACCAGCAAGCAAGTTTCCAATGGCAGCGATCCGAGCAAAGATTGGGACCAGGGCTATGGTTTTCAGTTCTGGCGTTCCCGCCATGGTGCCTACCGGGGCGACGGTAAAGATGGCCAATTCTGTCTCGTCCTTCCCGAACAGGATGCCGTGATCGCGATCACCGCGAATTCGGGCGACATGCAGGCCGAACTCAACGTCGTCTGGGACAAACTGCTTCCTGGATTCACCGATGACGCGCTCGATTCGAATCCGAACGAAGTTGCAAAACTCAAAGCCACCATCGAAAACCTCAAGGCGTCGCGATGAGGCGGGGCCAGTCGTTGTTTCAGTAATTCATCCAGATGCGTTCGGTTTTGCGAGGCTTCTCTTTGGCACTGGATGCCTTGTTGTCAATGATGATGTCGACGGTTCTCCAGCCTTTCAGGCGACTGTCGTAGAGATCGTTTGGATACCCCGACAAGATAACCTTTCCGACGCATTGCTCGATGGTCTCGAGCAACGCGATGTGTTGCTCGGTGGACATCTCGAAGTCGTAATCGGCTGTCGTGACACGGCTTTCATGGACGTACGGAGGGTCGAGATAGAACAGCGTGTTTTTCCCATCTTGCGAGCCAATGATTTTGGTCGCCTCGTCGCACATGATCACCACGCGTTTGAGTCGATCGGCGACGACCGGAAGTCCTTCAATCGCGGTCAACCATGATGAAGCCTGCTCGTTCATGCTCCGGCGAGTTCGGTTGCGGCTCATGGTCGCAAAACTGTCAAGCTTGCCGGCTCGCGATTGGCGACACCGAATGAAAAACTGGACGGTGCGCTCGATCGGCGACTCGGCTGGTTCGTGCGAGTCCTCCCACTCGACCTGGGAGAATGGCACGGCTTCAACGAAGCGGATGAACTTCGCGAACGTTTCTTCGTTTTGAAGCACACGCCAAAAATGGGTGAGTTCCTGGTGCACGTCGTTGACGACTTCCGAGATGCCGTCCGCCGACTTCTCAAACAGCACGGATCCTCCTCCGAAAAACCCCTCCACGTAGTGAAGATGATCCGGCATCAGCTCGATGATCCGTTTGGCGAGGTAGTGTTTTCCGCCGTGCCATTTGAGTGGCTTGACGATGCGCTGCTTTGAATTCACTTGACGTTTCCCAAATGGTGAATTTGCCGGATCGGTGATGGCGCCCGAACTTGGCAACCGATATCGGATCACGCAAGGCCGTTGACTTCTTGTGCGATCGGCGTCGCGTCAATGCGGGGCGTCAGCCGAAGCAAATTCAGTCTCCCATGAACATTTCGCCAAATCCGCCCAACAACGATCCTTCGCCCTTTCGTGAACCTCCGCCGACGCCCGGCATGCTGCTGGCAACTCGCCCGGCCAGGCGGCTGAAGGGCAACGATTGCAGCCAGATCGGACCGGGGCCCGTCAACGTGGCTAGGAACAGACCCTCGCCGCCGAAAAACGCGTTTTTGAGCCCGCCGACAAACTGAATGTCGTAATTGATGGACGGACCGAGCGCCATGATGCAACCAGTGTCGACTCGAATCTGTTCACCCGGATTCAATTCGCGATACATCATCGTGCCGCCGGCATGCACGATCGCGATGCCGTCGCCCTGCAGCCGTTGCATGATGAAGCCTTCCCCGCCAAACAATCCAGCACCAATTTTCTTTTGAAACGCGATCCCGATTTTGATACCACGGGCGCCACACAGAAAGGCGTCCTTTTGACAAATGATTTCGCCACCGAGTTGGTCCAAATGCATCGGGATCATGCGACCGGGGTAGGGCGATCCGAATGCCACCTTGGCTTGGTTGCCGCCCATGTTGGTGAATGTCGTCATGAACAAGGATTCACCCGTCAACACTCGTTTGCCCGCCGACATGGCTTTGCTCAGTAGGCCTTTGTTTTGCTCCGAGGGATCCCCCAGCACGGTGGCCATTTCGATCCCAGCGGTCATGTACATCAGGGCCCCGGCTTCCGCGATGGTTTGTTCGCCTGGGTCCAATGTGATTTCAACGTACTGGGCTTCGTGTCCGAAAATCTCGTAATCGATTTCGTCAGCCGATCTCGTGCGTCCGTCATTGGACTGGCCGCCTCGCATCGAAACGGGCGCGGAGGCAATCTCGTTGTTTCCGGCCATGAAGTCGTCATCTCCATCGGCGGCGGTGTTGGTCAACGATCTCGACGTGATCGACGATCCAAATCCGCCCTCGCCGGATTCGACCGCCCGAGCGGTGATCGGTTGCATCGAGAATGGCTCGACCGATTCGTGGGACGTCGGAGGCGGAATCGTAAAATTGCTGCCACAGGCTTTGCAATTGATTTTGCGACCGACCATGGAAGCTTCGCCGCGGTACTGTTTTCCGCACTGGGAACAATTGAAAATCATGGCAATGACCTCGGATTCAATGAAAGAGCACGGGGATCAACGGGAAAAAAACTTTGGGTTCAAGCCCATCATCTTACCCAGGCCAAGGGGGCGGAAAGGGAGGGCGCCGGATCTTCCAAAAATAGCCGGGTAATGGAAACTTGGTGTTCATTGATGGTAAACTGTCTGGCCTGGGGCCGTTTCTCCGAGACTTTCGCCCACCCCGTTTCCCCTCCTCACTCCACGATTTTAAGGCAACTCACCTTGTCCGAGATGAACCAAAAACGTCGTCAGTTTTTGAAGACGACGGCAATTGCCTCAACGGCAGCCACCGTCCCCTATTTTTACTCGTCGGCCAACGCGGCGGATGAAGATTCCGGCGGGAAGAAACCCAAAAAGTCGATCGGGATCATTGGCGCCGGTGGCATGGCCAGCGGCAACATGCATTCGTCCAAACGATGGCTCAACGTGGTCGCGATCGCGGACGCCGATAAGGGCCGTGCCGAAAGGTTCAACAAAGAATTCAGTGATGGCAAGGCGGACACGTACGACGATTATCGCGAGATTCTCGAACGTGATGACATTGAATTGATTCACGTCGCCACCCCGGACCACTGGCACACCAAGCCGTTGATCGAGGCGATGTTGGCGGGCAAAGATGTGTACTGTGAAAAGCCCTTGACGTTGACCATCGACGAAGGCAAGTTGATCCGCAAGGTCCAGAAAGAAACGGGCCGCGTCGTTCAAGTGGGAACCCAGCAACGCAGCACGATGCCGTTGTTCGTTAAAGCCATGGCGATCGTCAACGAAGGCCGTGTCGGCAAAATCAAACGAGTCCAAGCCGCCATCGGCGGCGCGCCTTCATGCGGCCCCATCCCAGTCGCAAAGGTGCCAACCGAATTGGATTGGAATCGATGGCTCGGTCCGGCGCCAAAGGTGCCCTACCGAATCACCGAAAATGGCAAGAATACGAATTGCCATTATGAGTTCCGTTGGTGGTACGAGTACTCGGGCGGCAAGTTGACCGACTGGGGCGCTCACCACGTCGACATTTGCAATTGGGCGCTGAAGTTGAACGGCCAAAAAGAGGGTCCCGTTTCGATCGGTGGCACTTCCGAGCACCCGGTCGAATTCAAGGCCGGACAGCCTGTGCAAGACGATCGATACAACACCGCGACGAGCTTTTTGTTCAACGTCGCGTATCCCGGTGGCACCGAGATGGTGATCCGCAACGACACTGACAATGGTGTGCTGATCGAGGGCGACGAAGGAACGATCTTTGTCAATCGTGGCAAGTTGGTCGGCAAGCCGGTCGAAGACCTCGAAAACAATCCGTTACCCGACGACGCGATCAGCAAGGTTTATCGCGGCATGCCGATGGACCACAATGAGAGGACCCAACACTGGGCCAACTTCTTGCATTGCGTCGAGACGCGTGAGACGCCGATCAGCGACGTTCACACGCACATGGAAATGTTAAACGTTTGTCACTTGGCGGGGATCTCGGCTCGACTGGGTCGCGATTTGAAGTGGGACAACGAGAGCGAGCAAATCGTGGGCGACGAAGAAGCCAATGCCATGCTGACCCGCCCCTATCGTGAAGGCTACGAGATCGAAATGAAGCAAGCCGTCACGAGCTAGCGTCCGTTGGTCCGTGTGCCCATCGGGCCGCGTGCGGCGTTGCCCAACGCCATCAACTGTAGACCGCCAAGCGGTCATTTTGACCCGACGTGTTGGCGAGGAAAGATTCGGTTTCCTTGCTCACACGTCGGGTTCCGATTTGCAAACAAATCTTTCCAAACCCGCTTGAATCGATAAAGCGTTTGATCGATCGTCGCTGACCATGCCCGCTATCACGGTCGCACCAAGGCTGGCGAAAAACACCAGACGCCAAAATGCCCACGGTCCCTGTTCCTCGCACGTCTCTCAAACACCCTGTCTCGCCAGAAAGCGGAGCGAATAGTAATTACCCCGCTCAAGTCGGGTAAAAGACCCTCCGCGGTCGTTCACCCCCGACTCACCCACGCCATAAACCATTTACCCCCGATCACCCGCCATCACTCGAGTCGGGTATAACGCCCCGATCAGGGGTTTCGGCCCGACTAAACCACCCATAATTAATCGTTACCCGACTGAAGCGAATGCGAAACACTGCTGCACTCCTAGCTCTCTTCGTCGCTGGTTGCGCGGACCGCTCAGACACATTGCATCCAATCACGCCCGACGACGCTAAATCTGCTGTCATCACCTTCGTACATGACAACCCCGCCGAATTTGTCGGCGATCCCGATCCGACGATGCTCAAATCCCTTGACCTGGTCGACATAGGTAATGATACGTGGATGTTCGGAGCGTTTACCATTCATCCGAATGCACGAAGCTATTCGGCTACCGTTGATGTCGATGCAGGCGAGTCATATGTGTATGAAGGCGATTTGATTACACTTGGTGACACTGTGGTGGCAAAGCACCCCCACTTGACTCGCTACCATGCTGCCATCAACGATCCCGAATACTGACTCACGGCGGGTAACAATGTGGTGCACCCGAGCACGCGAATCGGGTCTTTTGAAATGGAGAGTCAACCGCGCGTGCCGGGTGACCACTGACGTTACCTGACTAAGATTTACTTTCGAGACGACAATCAATGCCTCAACGCTACCAACTTCACCCAACTGCGATCGCGCTAATTGCGTCCGGTGCGACGGGCTTAGCATGGCACGTTCTGGCCTACCTGCTCATGAGCGGCTGGTCACTCGAAGGGCTGCATCATTGGGCGGTCGCTGGCATTTTTGCTGGGGTGTGCGCAGGGTATCACACTCTTTGGTCACGAAAACGCAACGAAGGGCGAGAGACGGTCGTTGCAGTCGCAACGACTTATTATCTTGGGATCTTCGCGTACTGGCTCGCATTCTTGTGCCTGGGTCGAGTTGCACTCTTTGTAAAGACCGGTGGTTGGTCGTCATTTAATTTGCGAGACAATCTCGTGTTGCTGCCGACCATGCTGGTCTTGGGAACGTTTCTGATTTTTCCTCTTGCGTTGTTCTGCTTCATCAATCGAGAGCTCGTTTGGTTCATCTATCGGCAACGTTCTATTAAAATTGAAAACAGGTAACAATGCGATGATGACGGAGCGGCGGTGGTCGCCGTTTTGGCAATGGCTGAGTCTCTCGCCGCCGCCCGCATATCGCGACCGTTCTGCCATTGAAATTGAGAGTTGAAACTGATGGCAAGAATTTACATCGAAACGACCGTCGTCAGCTTCTACTTCAATGCTCGACCGGAGCCGGAGATGGTCGCTCGACAAAACTGGACGCGTCGTTGACTTGACGCCGCGATGCTCGCGTCCGATGAACTTGTCACGAGCGTGGCGGTTGAAACCGAGCTGAACGCTGGCGATTTTCCGAATAAATCAGACATGCTTGGCTTGGCATCGCGTTTTCCCTTGCTGGACATCAACGACGCCGTAATTGAAGCTGTCGAAGCTTACATCTCAAACCATGTGATGCCAAATGATCCCGGTGGTGACGCATTTCATTTGGCTGCCGCGTCATTCCATCGCTGCGACTTTCTTGTAACGTGGAATTGTCGACACATTGCGAACGCCAACAAATTCGGACATATTCGACGCGTCAATGGTATACTGGGATTGGGCAACCCTGCGTTGGTTACTCCACTGGAACTCTTAAACGAAGAAACTGACGATGGATAGCTACAGCGAAGTGCGACGTGTACGAAAGGCAATGTCCGAAGCGGCCGGACACGATGTGCGGAAACTTGCAGCAATGTTCAATGCACGTAGAGCTGAGGTGGCTGATCGGATCATCGACCCTGGCACGAAGGCAGAACAATGCGATGCAACGGAGCCGGGCTTGCAAGATTTTACGAATGGAAAATCAAGCGTCCCGGCCCGCTGATCGCCGCCGTTCGCCGACTAAAACGACACCTCTTGTTGCTTCTGAGCTGTGGATTCCAACACCAACCCATACTTGTCTCCACACGCCAACGATGGGCCAGCGTCTCCGCTATTGCGTTGGCGACTGTTCCCCGCTTCTTTCGTCGGGATCGTAGGGAGCTTGTCACTTGCGTTTGGGCTCTGGGGCGTGTTAATGCCGGCATTCGCACTCTTGACTGAAGGCAACGGCTCAGTCGAACAGGGTTACTGGACGGTGTGCATCATGTATTTGGGTCTTGGCGTATTCTGGATTGCCAGCGGATTACTTGTCTGGAAAACGCGGTACTTTTACGCGACAATCATGTTGTTGGTTGGAGTCGCCGTCGCGATGACATTTCAACCATAGACGTTTTGCCGCTTCATGGAGACAAGCGGCGAACCATGCGATGCACGTGCGGACTGGCAAGGTCTTGAAGGCCAGCGGGTGAGAGTCCCGCCTGAGTAACTGCTAGCCACAGGCTCAGTATCGAGTTTTGCAGGCGGCGTATAGGCATCATCAGCTGAAATCGTCGCTTGAAGCGTAAACAGAAAGAGTTGTGAGGGTGAAAGGTATTCGACTGGCTGTCGAACCCTGAACGAGATTGAGCTCCGAAAATATGGTTTCCTGTTGGACCCTGCTCACGGTCTGTGCATGCCCGAAAGCGAAACTTGATGCTGCGTCTTGGCGAGTGTCATCAAGAGGCCCGGAGTCGAAGATCCACTCGCGCAACTTATCGTGTCTTCAAGGCAACCAGTGAGGCCCAGATGTTCTTGATCCGATCATGAATTCCAATCACGACGAATCGAGTATGCCAGCGAAGCGGAAAAAGCAACAACGGCAAATGACGTTCTGGGATTCGGATGACTGCATAGTACCGTTGACTTCGGGTAACTCCGAACGAGGGAAGGCGGTCAGGCCAACACGCGATTCGAGCCGACCACCTGCCACTCACAGAAGTGGATCGCCGGTGAATGATCGACTCGAACGCATCACCACGAGAGCGGAAAGCGACGCAGCGGCAACGTTCAGCAACTTGTTTAGTTTGTTGAATACCGAGCTGCTGTTCTACGCTTTCCGGAAACTCAAGCGAGACAAGGCACCGGGCGTCGATGGTGTCACGGTCAGCGATTACGAACAGGACCTGCAAGGTAACTTGCAAGACCTCGAAGATCGTCTGCACCGCGGCAGCTATCGTCCTCAGCCGAGTCTACGCCGAGAAATACCGAAAGGAAACGGTAAAACGCGACCTCTGGGTATCGCTTGCGTGGAAGACAAGATCGTGCAACGCGCGATCGTGATCGTCTTGGAACGAATCTACGAAGTCGACTTCTGCGACACCTCGTATGGTTTCCGCCCGAAGCGAAGCTGCCACCAAGCACTGGCCGATCTCGGCCAGATCATCACACGTCGGCGAGTGAACTGGGTGCTTGATGCCGACATCAAAGGCTTCTTTGACAACGTCGATTTTGAAAAGCTCCAAGAGCTTCTCGGACGCCGTATCGAAGACCCTCGGATGCTGCGGTTGATCACCAAGTTCCTCCATGCCGGCGTGATGATTCAAGACGAACGACATGACACCTCTGCGGGCGTCGCGCAGGGTTCGGTTCTCTCACCGCTGCTAGCCAACGTGTATCTGCACTACGTGCTGGACGAGTGGTATGAACAGCAGGTGAAGCCTCGCCTTCGTGGCGAAGCACAGATCGTTCGCTACGCGGACGATTTCATCTGCACGTTTGAGCGAGAATCGGACGCGAAACGCTTTGCGGAAGTGTTGGTCAAGCGTCTTGGTCGGTATTCGTTGGAGTTAGCGGAGGAGAAGACGAAGTTGCTTCGTTTTGGGCGTTTTGCGAGTCGCGATTGCCAGCGGCTTGGCGAAGGTTCACCGGGAACATTCGACTTCCTCGGCTTCATGCATTACTGCGGCCTGAGTCGTGGCGGCAAGTTCAAATTGAAACGGAGAACATCGGTCAAGAAGTATGGTGCGAAGGTACGCGAGCTGAAGGACTGGTTTCGTTCTCAGCTGACGGTGCCCATCCGCGATGTCTGGCCCACGTTGGTGCGGAAGCTTCAGGGACATTTTCAGTATTACCATGTCAATGACAATTGGTTGATGCTGATGAAGTTTCGCGAAGCGGCCCGCCGCTTGGGTTTGCGTTGGATGCGGCGTCGCAGCCAGAAGTCACGGGACTTGAGCTGGGAAGCTTACGGACGTTACTTGGAGCACCACCCTCTACCGATGCCGGGACGAATGAGTGACTTGATCGCGATGGTGAGGTCAAGCTGATGCCAGGTGAGAAGTGTTGGTCGGGAGCCGGATGCGTTAACGGCGCACGTCCGGTTCTGAGAGGGTTCAAGGTTCAATCGAACATGCATCGCGAACTAGGGCACCCCCAGGGAAACCGATGGGAAACAGAGAAAAGATCGTGTACGCTAAACTTGAGAGACCTTGTTCTACTCGCCGCGAGCACGGCTTGCGGCGTTATTCGTAGTGGAAAGTTCACTCTCCGTGCCCCGTGATGTCCACCGTTCGCCGACTGAAATGCGGCATGCTCAGCGATGATTGACAACGCAAACCCATACGCTTTCCCTCGCAACGCGATCGAATCGGCGTCAAGGCGTCGCATGTCCGCTAAGAGCGTGTTCATCGGTACGGCGGAGATTGCGTTCCTGTCGTTGCTGTTTGCACCGTCTCAACCACATCCAGCGCCCTACACCGAGACCGAACAATTTCTTGTGACGCTCACATCTAACTGGGGCATGATTGTCACGTTCATACTCGCTGTCGCGGCCTTTGCTACGAGCGTTTTCGTTTCATTGCAACGACTCAACTCGTGGCTTGCTGGTACGCCAACGAACCCGGATGATGTGCAGCGTACTGCGTGACGAGTTGTCTGCCGGTGATGCACGCTGTATGATTTGGTTTACGTCGATCGCGGGGGGCTGACGCTCATCCACTGCAAATGCGGCGAACCAATGAATTGCACCGGAGCCGGGCGTCACGCGTTTTGGCAGATCAAACTTTTTACGGCCCGACCCCGTGAATCCAAACGTTCGCCGACATAAGGGGTTCTCGCAACGCATCATCTTCCCCACGGCAAAAGTTGGGACCCGCTACGAGTTGCAAGCGTATTGTGTCGCAACGGTGTTCCAGCGTCCGTACAAGGGACCTTGGTCCGAATTGAGATTTCGGATACGGAGCCGCCCTCGATTCTCCAAAGGTTTCTCCGATGGGTGTTGCGACCAAGCCCAAACGTCGTCACGATTAATCATGATCCGACGCATTTCATTCGCAATATTGACGTGCACTACGATCCATTCAAGGTTTCAACTGATCTCCCATACCTACATGACATCACTGTCGCGCTTCGCGACTGTGGATACATGGTCAAATCGGATCGAGAGATAGCCGAAAGCTATTGCCCCAACTCGGATGAATTACCAACAATGTTCGAGACAATGGAACGCTTGCAGCGAGAGAAAGAGAACCTCGTGGCCGTACAGGACTTCGAGTCTGCGAAACTGAAACGAGACGAAGAACGTGGTGTTCTCAAACAAATTGACGCTTACCTATCCCGTTCCGTTGGCTAGCTGACGATCCGGACAAGCGGCGAACCATGCGATGAACCGAAGTCGCGGAGTCGTCGTTTTTGACAATGGAAAATCAATCGCCGCGACTCGGTTAGCGCGGCCGTTCTACCAATGAGGCGGTGTGCCCATCAATGACTGCAGACTCGAATCCTTACGCTCCCACACACGTTGACGATTCGGTTGGTCCGACGTTCGAATCGCAAAAGCCCGTATCGGCATGGGTACGCAACTTAAAATGCTTGCTAGGTATATCCGGTGGGTATTCAATCGCCTGTGCGATGTTTGCGATTGCGCACATCGCGATGCCCGCACTGTTATTCGTCTTTCTGATCGTGTTTTCCGCAATCGCTGCGGCATGGGCCAATCTTCAACTTGGCCCGCGCATCGGATGGGATCGCGGCGGCCTGCCCGTGGTATTTGTTGTTTTCTTCATGGCCCTTACTGCCTATTGCTCGACCTCGTTGGTGCTCGGCGGTACGATCTACTCTTGGCTGAACCCCGTTTGGGAATTCCACCCGTACCCGTGATCCCACTTCCGAACGAAGCGGTAGGAAGAGCCATCGGATGCAACGAAGATCCGGTGGTGAGTTTGTACTCAGTAGTGACTCGTTCGCCGGACCTCGCTGATCCGTAACGTTCCATCGACATAGATCCGCTGTTGGCGATTTGTGACAACCGCGAAATATGCGAAACACGCGAAACTGATTCAACTCACTTTTGGAATTTCGCGTCTTTCGTTTCCTTCGCGGTTGAAGGCTTGTTCTTCGTCGATCGATCGGTATTCTGCTTTAATCCCTTTTTTAAAGGCGTGAAGGAACGTGTTCGAAAGATCGGGGTCTCGGTCTTTGTCGACCATCGCGACTATGCGATCCCGGATACGATTCACATCGATGTCACACTCGAAGATGACTCTGCTTATGAAGTCATCCTCGACAGAGGTGTTCCAGTTACTCAGCATCCAACGATCGATGGCAAGTCGACCGATACAGGGTCGTTCTGACATTGGATTCGTGGTACGCACTCATCGATTCAAGCAATGGTCAACAGTGAGGCCGATTTTGAAATACCGACTCAAAACGCTTTTTGTCGCAACGCTCGTTGCAGCTTGTTCCTTCGCATACGCAACTAATCGTTACCGGAAGATGCATGCCGCCAACATTGCCATTGATGCGGTTGGGAAAATGCGTTCTGACAAGACCGAAAGCACGCCATTGATTCGTGAATTAGTCGGTGATGACAGATACTTTAAGAACATCTCATGCGTCGATCTTGGGCCTTTGCCATTCGGACGCACCAATGTCGCTTTTAAAGATCAAGATCTTGCCAATTTGGTTCCGTACATGAACGCCTTCTCTAGTTTTCGGACTCTTCGCCTCGTTAGAACGAGAGTGACCGACGACGGACTCGCACATCTTGCCCGGCTTAACCGACTCGAAACGCTGCACCTAGAATCGCCAAGTTTCACTGACGTTGGGATTAGCAAGCTTCAATCCGTCTCCACTCTCAAACACTTGATTGTTGCGTGTGACGCGGTCACAGATGACGCGTTGATCGAACTTCAGGTTGCGATCCCCGATCTGGAAGTCCAACACGCTTCTAAAGGCGGTGATTATGTCAGAACCAAGCCATGAACCGGAGATCGCGGTGGCACGGTTGCCACACTGGCCGATCCCGTTTATGGCCACCGTTATCCGACTGATATGTGATCGCTTTGCTACTAGAAAGACAGCATGTGCAATACAACCTTTCGCATTGCCTGACCGCTGTTCTCTTTTTCGCATTTGCGATGGGCTTGTGCGCAAACCACGTTCGCCACGAGCGTCAAATCCAAGCACTTCACGACACCTCCGGACTTGGGTATCCATGCTGTGCTACAGAACCCGCGATAATTACAAGGATAGTTCACGTCTCGTATCGATGCGAACGGACAAAATTCGCAATTCGAGCCGCAGCCACCCCCGCCGCGCAGTGGCTTACTTGAACCATGTGATTCAACGGAGTCGGGCTTGCACGGCTGTCGCAATGATCACAGCTAATCTCCCGACCCGCTAATCACCAACGTTCGATTCAGTACTCGATCCACGTTGGCCGCTGCGCGGCGATCCGTTGCTGCAATTGAGCTCGGGAACGAACGCGAGAAATTGGCACGACGTGAGGTGGTTTTGATTCACAAGAAAATGCCATCCGATCTATTGCACAGCCCTGCCCGGTGGTCTGATACAATGCGCCAATCCGCTGAAGGTGCTTCGAGGATCGGTCACCCAACGGGCGGAACGCCACCCGGAACGCGGTGGCCCTGAGAACGAACACTCGTCGAATAACAACCCCGTGCACCGAAGGAAGGCTCGCGCGTTTGCTCAAATGGAAGCTCAACCACCCGCCCGCGGTGACGGGCGCCGTTATCCGACTTGGCGCTCTGCCGACTTAATCTGATGGCCAACATACCCCCGACTGCTGCTTCTAAAGTTGTTTCCACCGCTTCTCTGCTCGCGTTATTTCCTCCGATCGCTTGGCTCGCCTTGATGTCGTTTCCGCATGCGAGGCAAGCTTTCATCGCAGCTCCTGGACGATTCGATCTCAATCCTGTTGCTTTCTGGATTGCTTTGGCGACCTCGGTCTCTATATCAATCTGCCTACTGTTCTCGTTGGCGTTCTTCTCAATCGCCTCATTGCTTGGCCGACTTCAAAGCGATCGGCCGATGTTTCTTGCCTTAAATGCGATCTGGTTTTACATCGGTGTTGTCGCCCTGATCGGCAAACTTTCCGGCTTGACGCTTCTGTTTCGCTCCACGTTCACGGCATCGAACTTCGGCTGGTATGTTGTCATTGCAACCGGCCTTCCCGTTTGGGGACCATTGTTGCTATGGTGGTTCGGTACCGCTCGTTCAGCTTCCGCTCGTTGGACCTACACGGACGGATAACCAAGCGATCATGACGGAGCGGCGGTGGTCGCGGTTTTCTCGGTGGTTGAGCCAATTGCCGCCGCCCGCATATCGCAACCAATATCCAAATCAGATGCTCCGACTCCTCATCGTCGGATTCGCACTGCCGCTTGCAGGATGCTTCAATTCCTCGGCCCGTCCATTGACGACCGGCACAATTCGCATCGTTTCAAGCACACGAATTCAATCCGCCTCGGTAACCGTTTCAGATGGAACCAAGATCGACATACCGCCGGACGAATACGAGTTGTTTCGGCGTCTGTTTCGAGAATTGGCACCAGTTAAGCAACGAACGATAAATAAGTGACTTCTCTTTTCCCCTCTCTCTAACTCTCTCCCCCGCAAATCGCTGCGCGGCGGGGGAAGAGAGGACGTTAAACGCGTCACTTATTGATCGCTCGTTGATAAAGCAATCCATGATGGCCCCGGCCTTCCCGGACGGCCTGATTATCAACTGATGCTTTTCGCTGCGGGTAACATTGCGAACATCGGGGTGATGGTTCGCAAAGACGATTCTCTCACATACTCGCTTGACGGATTTCACTATGATGGTGGGGATGCGGACGGTTTTGTGGCGGCCGCGAAGGAGATTCGTACGCGATTGGACACGCAGTGAATTTTGGATAAACAAGGCATTCACACGGATCGGAGCTTGCGGCCGAGTTTGAGATGGACGGTCTTACTCTCCCCGCCCGGTGATGCCGGTCGTTCGTCATTTTAGAGAATCGCATGTGGCTTTTTGACCAACCTCCAAATTGCGCAACATTCACCACTCGCCAGGTGATGACGCAACATAGACCGATCACACGTGTAGTCCACGATGCATCGGATCATGGTTGGCAGTTTCTTTCAGACGATGGCGCGAACATGGACGATGCCATGCTCGTAGGTTTGAAAGAAATCGTGGCACATGACAACACCGTTCTCGAGATTGCAGACCTCCCTCCTGGATGGATTGCCACTCGTGACCGGGTCGGATCGACTTGGACGCGGGCTTCCCAATACGCAGCTGCCGCGCGGATAGTGGTCGATTGGTCAAAACTTGGCGGCATCAACGAGTTCTACGATGTCGTCTTCAAACAATGCAAATCGCCCGATTGGCATGGCAGAAATCTGAATGCTATTGCTGACGCGTGGATTGCGGGCGGAATAAATGCTGCTGGACCTCCTTATGTTTTTATTTTTTCCTCGCTCAAACGCACAGCTCTCGATCTGCTACAATTTCGGGATGCTGTCCTCGGGATTGCGCAAGAATCAATCGACGAGAACGGCGGCTTACTGGAAACAACGGAATGAAGCGGCGATTACGCGTCACGTTACTTGATCTGCTGGCTACGACAATGTTCCTTGTTCCGGTACTCATTCCTGACTTTTTCTTTTATTGTTGCTTATTTAGCGTCGTTTGGCCCAGCATGTTGGTTGATGACATCACCAAGTACAGTTTCTGTTCGCAACGACAAGGTTCAATCCACATTCTTTTGCGGCTACGGTCCAGCTGCTGTATTCTATGCCCTTACACCTCAACCACTGAACAGCCTCGGGTTCGGTTTTTAGCGACTCTGGGGCCCCGACAATGCTATCAATGAATTTGGCGGTGGCGTTCGCATCGTGATCGATGGCAATATGAGCTTCATAGGCATCTGAGCCCCATGAATTTCAAATGGTTGGTAACCAAGCCGTGCAACTGAGGATGGCTTGCGAGATTTTGCAAATGGAAAATCAACCGCCCGTCCCAAGTGACGGCAATCGTTATCCGACTTAATTACTGTTGATTGAGAACCCGACTCGCTGCGACACCTACCCTCATGAATAGAAAATTCCAGCTTGGCTTATTTGTGGTATTTGCAACTCTAATATTGATCGGTCCATTCCTGGGTCCGTATGATCCGACTTTACTCGCGTCTGTTCCAAAGAATCTGCATGAGAATCCCGTCATTCGCGAGATAAGGCTGATGGTTAAGATAAAGGACCTTGAAAACGAGACGAGAGAGAGAATACGTAACTTCAAAGAGAGCCAAGCGTTGCGCACGTCAAAATGCTCATGCCGAAGCACGTGCACAATACATTCGTGACTGGGAGAAAAACGAGGGGGGCGTTAAAAAGCACCCTCTTGTTAGTCCTAACGGTACTTTCAATATGAGGTATCACCTGCCTCAGTTAAAATGACGTTTGGGGTATGTTTAAAATACTCATGCCCTGCACGTCGCCACTGTAGGTGCTGATCCGTTCGAGCCAGACAAGTTTCTGAAAACCATGGCAGATGACTATCGCATGAAGAAAGCAGATGTTCGATCAAGGCTTGTTAAGGGACAAAACGTCGTTGACGTGTCAATCGACGGACCAGCAGGCAGTGCCCTTCTTCGTTTCTAGCCCCAGTACAATTGACGACACGACGAAAAAAACGCAACTCGATACTTTAATTCTTTGTCAGTCCCGTAGAATCACACGAATCAGCGGATAACAAACGCCATGAACCGGAGATCGCCATGGCGCGTTTGCAGATGGATACCACATTGGGCGATCCCGGTTGGGGCAACTGTTCGTCGGACTAAATCTTTTCTTGCAACTGGAATTTCAAAATGAAACTATTTCTCTTCACATCTGCAGCGTTCTTTTTGATCGTGCCACTCGCAGCTCCGGTCGGCTACTGTGACGAATCTGCAGCCGAAAAACTTATTGTGACTGAAACAATCGAGTTAATGCGCGGGCGTGACTCCAATGCCTTCGCAGCGTATTCGACAGTCCGGAAGGCGTGGGATTCGCATCGCTTCCCACATTACTTAACTGTTAAGCCATGGACTCTTGGTGAATTTGGAGAACGGGCGTCAAACGCCGTAGTCGCCTTTGAGCTCGCGGATGGTCCCATTGAACGGCTGGTTGCTGTGGACATCAAGGGACGATTCCGCACTCTCGAACTCAGTAAAGCGATACGACGTGAATTGCGACCGACGTTAAACGGCGAATCAGTGATCTCCTACGTTGACGATGGAATGATTTACGCATTCAGCGGTCGAACGGGCACGTGGGACACGCTAAGTGCGCCACATATACTTGAAGGGCAGTTGAACGCCGGAACTGGTAACATTGTCGTGAAGTTGCCCCAAGGAACTGCAACGTTTTCTCCTGATCGCGGATTCTGGAAGATCGAATTCGATTCTAAAGACCAAGCGATTACAAAGGGCGACGAACCAGACGTTGGACCGGAGACCTCGAAAATCGTTGCTGGTGATGGCTGACCATCTGCTCGGTCCCGGCAGACGTTGCCTTTCTGTCAGTGAATGAACGATGGGCAAACGAACCTCCGAGTCGCATTCCCAAGCAAGCCGTGGCCGTTGGCCCCGTTTCAGTTTGAGGTTTTTGCTCGCGATTGTCACTTTGGTGGGTGTTTGGCTTGCCTTCACATCGCATCGAGCTCGATCGCAAAAACTCGCGATAGCCGAAGTTGAGCGGCTTGGTGGTTTTCTTGGGTTTGACTATCAGTTTGACGCCGGGATGACATGGCGGAAAGATCCCCAATTACCAGTGCCAGTCTGGATGGTTGACCTGGTCGGCGAAGACTACGCGCGTTCGGTTTTGATCGTCAACTTCGATGATGGATCTGACCCGACCAACGCCGACTTAAAGGTCGTTGAAAGATTCGACGATTTGCAGCAATTGACATTGATGAACCGCAAGAGAATTACGGACGAGGGGCTGCGACATCTTGCAGGGCTCACAGAACTGGAGGTGCTGGCGATCAACGGCACGAACGTAACAGGAGCCGGCTTGTCGTACTTGAGGGACTGTAGCAAGCTTGAAGGTCTGGCCATGAGTAACACTCCACTCACTGATGTTGGACTTGCTCATATCTCGAGCCTGAAACAACTCGAATGGCTGCAACTAAACGGGACGCAAGTAACTGACGAAGGCTTGTTGCATCTATCCGGGCTCACCAACTTGGAGAGCCTACAGCTGCGTGATACTGCCATTACCGATCGAGGGCTTAAAAATCTTGCCGGTTTGCAATCTTTAAAAAAAGTACTGCTGGGTGGCACACAGACGACTGCGGACGGCCGCTCCCTGCTAAAAAGGGAAGTTCCAAAATGCACCGTGTCCGATTGACGACCTAGGACAGAACCACGTCGTGCACCGCAGCCGGGCGTGCGGTGTTTTCCCCAATGGATCGTCGTCACTTTCGGCTCGGTGACGACCGAGGTTCGCCCACACGACGAGAAGATTTTATGAAGCTCACGGCCACCACTTTTGTCGGGCTACTCGTTGCCGTGGGTGGCTTTGTCCTTCGTGTTTCCGCCATGGCGCTCTCACGGCCACCGTCAGCCTCTTACCCTTGGAACACCAAATGAAACCATACCCAATTATGTTCGCCTCACTCGTCGCGCTCGCCAGCTCCGTCTTTGCTTACGCAAACGCGGATGAACCCGAAGCGGAGCCTCGCGTTGACACGACGCAATATCTCGTTGAGCTAACCGAGTACTCGCTCGATAAAGCTGTTTCCATTGGCCTTAGTGAACCCGAACTGATCGTCGCGATCCGCGATGCAAACGCCAAGCCAGTCGAAACAATACGGATGACGGCGATGGCGGAGGCGGAGAGCTTCGTCCAGCTAGGTCGACGCATAACCGTAACTACTGGCACCGTCAAAAATGGAAACACCGCCTCTCGTCAGACAACGGACGTCGAGATTGGCACGATTCTTCGCATACGCGTCAAGCCAAATGCGAACGAAGCAATCGCCAACATTGACTACACGACAAGCCGCGTCGAAGGCGACGCGACCGATGAACAGGCCCCAGACATTTTGACCAACACCACACAGTCAACGCAGCTCTACACCCTAGGAAAACCTCGCCTGCTATCAATGATAGATTCGGGGAAACGCACTGCTATCATTGTAACGCTGCGTGAGATGCAATAGACCCCAAGACGGGTGATAACCAAGTCGTGAAACGGAGTCCGCGAACCGGTGTTTTTTACAGATCAGAGTCACCCACGCGGACCCGGTTACGACCTCCGTTATGCGATTGAGGATTTATGATTCCGGATTCAATTGCTGTCGTTTGGTTCGCTTTCGTCTTCATCTCCGAACCGATACAACACGCAGCTCACCATCGATTGGTATCGACGTCCTCTGCGGTTAGCGTCGGCATGACGCCTGATGAGGTTTCGGCAGTTTTAGGCAAGCCGGCTGCGGAATACTCGAAGCGTAGTCTGTTCGCTACTTGGTGGTTCGAAGGTCCGCGACCAAAGCAATGGATGTACGGGACCGGATTCAAGCTGGACTACGTTGTGATTCCCAACTCTCCTTGGTTGAATCCACTTCCGGTGAATCTACGCATCGCTGAATATGCTGATGAAGACCTCGTAATTGACTGGACGGATGGCGACCGGGTGTCTGCTGTAAATCGCCCTTCATTCAACGTTCCCGAAATTGCCTTCAGCATGTTAGATTCCGCGCTGTTTTCACGCGATGTTTTGAAACTCTTCGCGTTCTCTCCAAAGTAACGATCGAATCAAAGGTGACGGGGGTAATTAACGATCAATTTGGCCAAAACTACCCCCGTCACCTTTGATCGACCCTTGGCCAAAACTACCCCCGTCACCTTTGATCGACCCACCTTTGATCGACTCTGAGCGATTCAAGTCGCTCTGGCCGGTAAAACGGCTTTTGTTTGGTAACGCGATTGCTGCTGAAGCGAAGCTAGCGATTACGGAGAAATCGCAGATGGGCCACTGCTAGGCTTCACCGCGCCACCCGCACCTGGGGAAGAGCCTGGAGGAACACCGTTCTTCTCGGCTTCGAGGCCTTTCGCATAAAAGTCCTCATCCGGTGCTATCAACGTGCTCGTTGAACTATCGCACCCAGCGGCGGCGAAGAGCGTCAACATCAAAACTGACAAACATAAATACTTTTTCATGGCAAAAACCTTAGTGTGATGATTCTGAATCATTTGATCCGTGGCTGGTCATTCGACCGTTTTGAAAAACCCAGTCCTCAACCGGCGTCGTGACGTCCAGATGAGTGGGCATTAATGGAGAGGAGCCGCCTCGAAAGCGATGGCGGCTCCTCAAACTTTAGCTATCAACCAACGTCGTCGATCAGAAGTCGTCGTTGGTGATTTCCTTGCTCGCCCGAGTTCCGAGCGTCCCCACAAACCATAGGGGCTCTTCGAGCCTGGGCTCAACCTACCGGTTTGGATGGATTGGTTGTTGTGATAGCCGGGGCTGTTTGAGCTCTGATCGCCGGACTCGATCGACTCGGTGATGAACTTGACTGCTCCGTCGGCCATGACGACATGGCAGCCGCCGGGGTGCTGGCTGCTAGGCGGCATGTTGCCTGGCTGAAACTTGCTCCACCACTCGATGCAAGTCGCGCTGTTAGGGGGAGCCTGGGTCAAGAAACCTGTATCCGTCGATGAAAAGTGAGCCCATGCGAAACCGCGGCCCCAAACTTCTGAACCCCACCATGATCCGCCACCCATGAATCCCGGAGGTGCTGTGCCGCCGTCGGTACCGTCAGACCAAAAACGTGGCCGGGTAGGACTGATGTATGCGTTGCAACCCTTAGGATTATCGTATGTCGTCGGAATGTCGACTCCGACTTGGCCGCGAATGTCGCGGTCATTGAGTGAGGTGATGTGCTCACCGAACGCGATGGTGTTGGAAAGACCGTCAAGGATGTCCCGGAATCGAGTCGAAATTCGTGGAATGAAAGCACCACGTCCAGTCGCCTTCGACTTAGTTGCCGAGTTTGAACTTTTCTTCCAGTTGTCGTCGAGATCGCCGTAAAGCAGAATCCAGTTGGCCGAGTCACCTAGGCAAACGGAATAGTTGCAGCGACCCATGGCTGGGAGGCCATCGCCCGGATCACTTGGGCAGCGAAGCGTTGACAGTTGGGTCATCCAAGGGCGGTATCTAAAGCCGATGGAGGTTTGCTCTGGCCCAGGCCCCATGGCAGGCCACGCCGGATTCTTTGCAACGGTTGGATTGTCGACTTGAAACGTGGAGGGGTTGCTGATTTCTTCCCACAGAGCCTGTTGCTCGACGAACGGTGTCATCGCAACAAAGCTGCTGAGTGTCATCAGCGAGTTCGATTCGGACGACCAGGTTTGCATTCCATGGCCGAGGGCAGGGTTCCCTGCGGTACCGGTGCCGTGCTTTGGCATCTCGTTATAGCTGCTATGGTAGTTATGCAACGCGAGACCCAGCTGCTTCATGTTGTTGCTGCAGCTCATACGACGAGCAGCTTCGCGAGCAGCCTGTACTGCGGGCAACAAGAGGCCAACGAGGACACCGATGATGGCGATAACCACCAGCAGTTCGACCAATGTAAACCCAGGACGTGCGTTCGTCCTTGAGCGGTAAAAATGTCTCATGCTTGATCCCTAATCTAGTGAAATGGAAATAGTTCGGAAGGTTTGTTTCCGGTGTCCGCCAATTCGCGAACGACAAATTAAACCCGTTTTCAGAAAAGCCAGAGTCAGGCTTATCTGTCGGCGTAGTAAAGCAATTGCAGAGCCACCTGCTCCCGAGGAAGCCTCGACGCTCATCGGATCCGTTCAGGAAAATGGTCCAAGGGGAAATCATTGTCCGCTGGACCGAGCGATTGAAGACGAAGCTGCCCAGGAATACTTTCGGAAATTTTTAATTTTTGCTAAAGCTTCGTTCCGACGCTCTTTCAGTGAGCCATTGGCTGCACAAGATTTGTGCAGATTGTGAGTGCACTGCACAATTAGCGTGAATTCGATAGGTTTTCGGCATTTTTTCTTGCCAGTAGTGCGAGGTTTTTAGCCTGCTCGACGTCGCCAGCCGAATCTCAGACAGCTAAGCAACGCTGGTTGACCTTTGATTTCGTGGTTTTTGTGCATTGCGCTAAGCGATTGGTACAAGTCTTGCCTATCGGCGACGATCCGCCCTTGGTCCCACCTCGCGAATGATCATCAAGGCTGATATCCGTCACGAGGATGTCTCCAGGACGTAAAGCCAGAGCAAGCAATCCGTCCACTCAGGCTTCAAAGACAGACGCGTTCTTGGGGCCGTTGATGCAGCTGATTTTGCTAATGGTCAGCATCTCAGCATCCGCGACCCCAATTAGCTACAACGCAAAGTCGTCATCGATTGACTGGTCCGTATAGAGCGGCATATGTCGCCAAGCAGGTGGAGTGGAGCCGGCCGCCCATCATCCCACCCATTTCAGGAAATGGAGCTCAGCGATTTGTTGGTTCAAGAACAGTTGGAAATGCGGTATCTTGTTCTTTGCTGTGGTAATCGTACTGAACAGCGTGAATCGTTGATGGGACTTGATGTTGCCACTCGACCGTCGATCCGCTGCAAAATGCGGAACAATGACGTGCAACGGGGACGCACGGGGCGTTTGCAAATGCAAGATCAAACCGCCGACACCGCTGAAGTCGGGCGTTCCTCGATTGAATTGTCTCGAAACTCCGTGGAGCTACGGACATGGCCTTGCCCGCCCCATCGCCCGATCTTAATCCATACGCCACACCTGCAACGGTTTCTGATACGCCTGTGGATTACCCGGCGAAGGTTCGGCCGCCTTGGTTGCGTCGCCTGATTGTGCTGCAAGCAATCGTGATCGTGACATCACTTGCCGTGGAAGCCTACGAGCACAAATCCATCATTGGTTCTGGTCCGATTTTTTCGCTTGTTGGTCTGGCGATCGCCATTGTTGCTTTCCGAAATCGCGATCGTCATGCAATGGCTTTTGGCGGTTCGGGAATCGCTTTTTCTTCGTTGATCGTGTTTCTGATAAACTACAATTCTTGGGCGCCCGCTCAAGGGGATCGGCCGATTACGCTCCTATCGTTCACGTATGCGGTGTTCGCGTTGCCGATTTCTGGTTGGCTTGTGTTTGCGCGGTTCGAATCGGCGGGAAACGCAACGGAGTGACGGTGGTGACGTTTCTAGAAGTAGCTGAATCGGTCGCCGCCACCCGCTGAACCGCACCGATTCGCACCCAACATGAAACTTGTCGCACAACGAGGAGATAATGCCGACTACACCAGCAGCCAAGCTGGCAGACTTTCCGGGTTGGGTCGGGCTGAGGGATCGTCAGCAAGCTCTTTGACGACTGCGCCGATTCTGCCGAAACCTCTCTTCGGGTTGCCGCTTTTCCGTTGCGGCGAAGTCGGTTGAGAGAAAGTGTAGTGGTGGCTTGATGACAAACAAGATGAAAATGTTCAGAGAGTTTTCTCGCGGCCAGCAAATTCCGGAAATCGGCCGTCATCGGATCAAAGTTAGGGATCGGTGTGGCAGCGGCGGACGTGCAACGGTGTTCCATGCTGACCTCGCAACCGTCAACGGCCAAAACTTGCGAGTCGTCGTCAAATTTTTTGATCCTAAGCGAAACAGACTGTCGTTACGTCATCACTCCATGCCACTGGCGTCTTACGAGTATCTGAGAAATCGGCAGTTTCAATCGCTCCCTGGGATGTTGAATCATTGTGCATATCCGTTGGGAGTGTGCGACTTTGGTGATGGTCGCGGCCAGGCATTTGTCCAAGAGTGCCTTGAGCTGGAAACGCTTGGAATAGTGATGAGCCGGCACTCCATCAAGCCCGGTAGTACGCTACCGGTCGCTCTGGTCGATACCTTTGTTCACTTTCTGATGGTGGCGGAATCTCACCTGTTCGGCGCGATCGATTTAGCGTCAAACAATGTTTTTGTTGATCGCACCCAACGGCCGTGGCGGCCAGTCCTGTTTGACTTTAACGCCATCGGCGATGAAGCCCACAACCCTCTGAGCCGTCTCGCATGTCGGCTGGGCTACTATCAGCTTGGCGATGTGAAACGTGATTGGAGACGATTGACCGAGTTTCATGAGTGGTTAAAGCGTTTGAACAGCAGTGCCAAAGAATCTGTTCGGGTCGGTCGAATGCGACGCGGTCATCAAGGTTCAATCGTAAGTGATTCAACCATGGGCAGCTCCGCCATGCTCTCAACCTAAGAGATCGCCTCGTCCGCGGAAACCTTCTAGGATTCAGCCTCAATTCGCTGTCGGATCGTCGCCGTGACGAGCCGACATTTCGTGCGGAGAATCCGACCGGCGAAGCGGTCGGAAGGAGCACTTAGCAACGAGCCATCAATAGGTGACTTCTCTTTTTCCCCTCTCTCTAGCTCTCTCCCTCGCAAATCGCTGCGCGGCGGGGGGATGAGAGGACGTTAAACGCGTCACTTATTTATCGCTCGTAGCTTACGCGCGGGTTTGCGTGGCCCTTTACTTCGGTCCGTACACGATCGCTTGTTGGAGATGGAACGTGCCCTTGCCATCGAGTCCGACGCGAATGAATTTTGCTTTCGTGTTTTTGGGGAAGTCAATCATCCACTTGGACTGAGGTTTTTCAGCGGACCATACCTTCGTGTAGTCTTGGTCATTGTCGCTCGTCCAAACGGTCAACCCTTCGGCGCGTTCGTGGTATCCCTCTTTCCGATTGCGAAGCCACAGATGCGAGATCGGCATCGATTCTTCGAGCCGAATCGTCACGTACGGTTTCATCGTGTCATGGTCAGAGTGAAACGCAAATCCGAACTTTGTACGCTCAGTGGGCGAGAGCCAAAGGTGCAGTTCGTCGTTGTAATTGGAGTCGGAGAAACCACGCCCCATCATCACCCACGCATCGCGTGAAACTTCGACGGAGTCTTGGTGCGTTCGCGGTGGAGTAGGCGTCTTGTAAGCGGCGCGGACCCAACCATCAACTCGCTCCGTTTGAATTCCGTTTTGTTGTTTCAGATATTCAATCAAATCGAGGAACTCAATCGGTGCGATGGTCTTTGCCAATCCTTCGGGCATCGAACTGGCTTTCATCTCTTTGCGAATTTCAATGTCGTCTTTCAACAACGTTTCTTCTTTTCCGTTGGCGATCCCCAGCGTGATTGAGTCATCGTCTTCCTTCAGCACAAAACCGTTGTGGGCTCCGCCGTCATAGTCAAGCAGCAGGACGGTCTCAAACCCTTTGGCGATTTCCTCATTGGGCAGTATCACCGAGCTGATTAGTTTTGCGGGGTCCATGCGATTGGCGATGTCCGTCAATTCGGGTCCAAATTTCTTACCCAAATCACCCACGATGTGGCATGCCGAGCAGACCTGTTTGAAGACACCTTCACCGCGTCCCGCGTTTCCGCCGTTGAGCCCCGCGAGCTTTGCGATCGCCCTCTTTCGGTCTTTCATTTCTGCATCGACGTTATCGGCGATCGCGAGAGGATCCACCGCTGCGCCACCCGGACCGCTCATCGCACGATAGCGTTTGAAGTAAAGTTTCGCGTTGTCCGAGGATGAAGCCAGGAACGACTCATCCCTTTCAACCTTGGTCCACACCGGTTCGAGCGCGTGCAGGGTGTGCTCGAGCGTGTAGTCGATCCAGTAATCCATGGGAGAATCAACGACCGACAATGCCAATTCAGTGGCATCCTCCGAGTCGAGGAAGCTGATCGCACGGACAGCTTGCAAGCGGACACGCGGATGAGCATCTTTGATCGCGGAAGCAAACACTTGGTGGGCGGATGGAAAACGATCCATTTCGTTGGAGACCGTTTGCACAGCGGCCGCGCGGGCGTGAAAGTCTTCGCTAGCCATGACCCGCGCCACCAAGTCGGCGTCGACATCGCGGAAGCTCTCTTGCAACCACATTGCCTCGCACAATCGAGATGCGTCGGGTTGTTTGGCAATCCACGATTCCAGCGCGGCAAACACCTCTGCTTTTTCGCGTGTGCGAAGTTCACGTCGAACGCGATAGCGGGTGCGAAGCTCTGGGACCAGCAATTCATCGAGCAACTCATTGACCGAAGCGTCGTCCAGATCGAGCGGCTTGAGCAGTGGTTTGTTGGTGTTGACCATGCGATAGACACGGCCGTGGACGTGGTCACGATTGGGATCACGTTGCGAATATTGCATGTGTCCGATCAACGCATTGCACCAATCGCCGAACCAGATCGCGCCATCGGGGCCGATCTTGGGATCGACGGGGCGGAAAGTCATGTCCGTTGACGAGAGCAAGTCTTCGACCCGCTCGCCGACCATCCCGGCGGTCCCCTCTTCGTCACGCACATTGAATCGTGGCATCCCGTGCATGTTGATGACGCAGGCGTAGATAAATTGGCCCTGCATCGAATCGGGAAGATGCCGCGAGCGAAGGAATTCGTTGCCGACGGCGGGACGCATGCCTTCATTATCGAACACTGGCTCGACCGTTTTACGGGTGGCGACTTCCTTGCCGGATAGCGGCGCGATCCAGTGTTGTTTTGCGTTGGTGCCGTCGCCCACGATTCCGTTATTCCACTCGTCAAAAACGAGACACCATGGATTTCCATAGCCGGGCGTGACGTAGTGTCGGAAACTCATTGACAACGGATCAAGTACATAGGCGCCAGCTCGATCACGATTTCGGAAGGGACCCCAGGGAGTCTCTAGGGTCGTCGACAAGGACACCCCCTCTAACATGTGCAGTTGTCCGCCGTGCGAGTATTCCCACGCGCCCATCGTGTGGTGGGTGTCATCGGTGGCAATCCCATCAATCAATTGGGTGACTTCATCGGCTTTGTCGTCACCGTCGGTGTCCCGCAAGAACAGGATTCGGGGTTCGTCCACGACCAACACCCCATCCTCGAAAAATTCAAACCCGGTAGGGCAGATCAGTTTGTCATAGAAGACGGTTGACTTGTCAGCTTTCCCGTCGCCGTCGGTGTCTTCGAGAATCAGCAATCGATCGTCGGGGCGTTTAGCACCGGGTTGCCACTGGGG
Organism: Pirellulaceae bacterium; assembly: GCA_963781095.1. GTDB lineage: Bacteria > Planctomycetota > Planctomycetia > Pirellulales > Pirellulaceae > Rubripirellula. The sequence goes on along the minus strand of CAWAEA010000005.1, from coordinate 28,238 downwards.
GTAATTGGGCATGCATGAAACCCACAATCGATTTTTTGAATCGAACGCGATTTGGTTCGGATTGGCCAGTTCGGGGAATTCACGTTCCGAAGCAAATAACTCGACCTTGAAGCCGTCGGGTACTTTCATCGTTGCAATGGATTCTTCGGGCGTCGGATAGACCAATTTTTCAGGTTCGCGTCCTTTTCGGAAGTTATCGTCCCGAGTCCCGAACATGGTTTCAGGCGTAAAGACTTCGCCGGTACCCGAATCGTCCGGTTCGTCAGCGACCGGGCGACCGGCGGCGAGGTCCCAGATGTATTGATCACGAACCTCGTTTAACGCACGGATCTTGCGATACTCCGTTGGAAACGTTTCGGTATCGAATGTTCGACGGCCGCCGTAGACGTACCATCCGTTTAGCATTCGATAGTCTTGAAGATGCAACCATGATTTGTCGTTGACCCAGTATCGAACTTTTTCATAGCGATCTTCATCCCGTGTCGAATCCGAGGCGGTCTGACCGGACAAGGATTCGTTCAGTTCGCTGGCGACCAACTCGTCGCCGTCTTCATTCAGATGGACTCCGTTGATCGTGTACTGCAAACCGGGTTGATTTGCAAATGCGAAGGACGTCTTGGTGAACAAGTCGACAAATCGGTGACCGTCTTGGTCGGCCAGAGCTTTGATTGCATCGACATACCGTTTGAGTTCAGCGTTGCGTTGATCGGCATCCGGGGCCAAAGGATCGCCGCTGGCCTCAAAGGCCGCGGGACTGACCAAGACAAACCGCGGTGGCTTATCCGTTGCGGCATAGTTCGCCGAAAGTTCTTTGATCCAGTTTCGATAATTCGCGACGAACTGATCGACCGTTGCATCATCGGTGCCGTCGAACGATTCGTTCGTCCCGTAGAAGCACAAAAACATATTAGGGGCAAAGACTTTGAGCGGATCATCGATCGTCGTGTAGCTGTTGGGGCGCTGGCGATCGGCGACCTCATCGGCCGGCCATCCGAAGTTGCGAAATTCAATTTTCTGGTCCGCGTGGCCGAGATGCAATTGAGTCTCGAAATTGCCGTACAAATTCATCCGTTCGGCGAGCGAGTTGCCGACTGCCGCGACACGTTGCCCCGGCTCGAATTCGAGCGGCGCCCGATCTTGTGCGGTGCCGGGGGTCCCTAAACACAACGAGAACAGCAGGGCAATTGCGGTTCCCGACGCGTGAATCTTCATCGCGGTGGATAATCTTTGGACGAGCTTCATGGGTATCAAATCGACGGCGTGAACGGAGGGCGTATTGGGAAGGAGACGTCGGCGAGCACGTCCTAGATCCGCAGTATAACTGAACAGGTTGGGAGGTGGGTGTCGTCAGAATCGGAGCACCCAATTGGGACCATCAAGCAGACGGATCTGTCTCGATTCTTCCTCGCCATGCTGTTTGGCGGCCACGGAGGTGATTCAACAGAGCCATCCATTGCAACGATACGAATACGGCGGTTGCGATGCTGTGGAAGATGACTCCGGCGACGGGTTGCCGGAATGCTTTGGCAGCGATGGCGCGGGGCAGGTGTCCGGCGATGACGGCCGCCATCGATACCGCGGCGGCGATGATATTTCCTTGGATCATTGACACAACCAGCATGATGATCGGCAACGTGCTGGCCCCAAGCAGCAGAATCGAAAACGGGACGATCAAACGTGGGTTCGCAATACCCTCGACCGCATTCTTGAGCACTCCCCCGACGACCTGGCCGGCGTCGGTGTACATTCGACACTCGGCGAGCGGCGGTGCCATCGATCACATCGGTACTCAATCCGGTTTCCCGAAATGCTCGCGGCAACTTCAAACCATCGTGCCGGGAACTACGGATCGATTCGTGCGTTCCCGCTTTCCGATATGCCGCTCGTTTCGTCATGAAGAGTTGTCCGCAACCCGACGCGTAGGCCGGGTGAGTGCTGGCCCGCATCCGCGACAGCGGCAAAAACCCAGCAAAATGTAGTGCATCATTGGAATGATCCACTGCTCCATCCACGTGCCAGTTTCTTGGTGCGGAAAGGCGCTGAGCAGATCGACGGCGTTGAGGTCTTGATACTCCACCATTTTCGCAATCGCGTCCGGCGAAAGGCGAACGTCCGCGTCCAAAAACACCATTCGTTCGTGGGTGGCGAGTTTGGCCAGTTGAAAGCAGGCATGTTGTTTTCCATTCCAGCCGTGAGGCAGAGATTCGCCGCTGGCCAGTGTCGCAGCTTGCACCAAGCGAACTCGGTCATCTTTTGCGGCGAGCTGTTGCACCAATTCGGCAGTCCGATCGGACGAGTGATCGTCAAGCACAACGACTTCGGTGATGGCGCCGTGACTCGCAAGAGCCGCCGCAACGCACCGCTCGATCCCGGCCTGTTCATCCCGTGCCGGGATCAACACCGACACCTTGGGCAGTGGCGAGTTCTCCAACGGCGATAGCGGCGGCAACCTCACGCAAAAGAGTGGCAAGTTGCGACGAAACATCACGAGTGGAAACATCGCCAACAGCAGCGAAACAAGGGAGATCGTCAAGATCATTCGAACTGTTTCCCGTGCTGGGCGCGAAATTTCTTACCCGTACCCATCGTTTTCAACCGCCGGAACAAATCGTAAATGCCGCCCGCACCGCGATGACCGACCAACAAGTTGTCGAACGGTTCACTCGATCGAGCAATCGCAAGTTGTTTCAGTCGGTCTTGATTTTCTCGCAAATGCCGAGTCAGCAAATCGTTCCACTGGACTTTGTCCAAATCGAGATGATCAGCGATGCGAAGCGGTTCGCCCAAACGCACCAGACTGACTGGCAATCGCTCGTCCCAGAAGACGTACTCTAGCGCCACGGGAAGGGCCACGCCATCGCGCCGCCGCGAACACAGGTGTGCCAGTCCCGGCATCAATTCGGCGGCGTGATCCCGCGAGTCTGCGAAGCGTCCTTCGGGCGTCAACCACAACGCCGAGTCGGGTGACTCCAAGATCCGTTTACTGTGTTTTAAAAACTCCGCCGCACCCGCCGCCGTCTCCGTCTGGACACCGTAGAATCCGAGTTTGGCGAACGCTTTGTATTTCGCGAGTGCGGCGGCATCGATCGGCGCACGAAATTGTCGATTAGGAAACAGCCCGCGGTTTAGAAAGTGGGCCAGCAGTGGATCCCACCACGACGGATGGTTGGCGTACACGACGAGCGGCTCGCCCGAATCCACGATCGCACCGGAAAGCGATTCGCGAGCGATTCCGACGGCGTGAAAGTGCCGGCCCAAATAAGGTCTTAGAAAACGATGAAATCCGTCTTGGAACCATTTCGGGACGGGCGGAAGGGGCTCGCTTGAATCGTTCACGCGGCGGGCTGATCAAAGTCGAGGAAGAGGTGCGGAATTTGGGACGACGCGGGTTTGCGAATCTCGCGGAGGGCCGCAGAAATCCGCCGCCAGTTCGCCGCAGTATAGCGAACCCTCGATGATCGAAAGTGCGTGGACCGTCGCAACTCGCAGCGGCGCACATCCTGCCTTGCAATGCTGGCGACCCATTTGCTGACCCCTTTGCAAACCCATTGGCAGGCTCAGGCGACATTCTCGGTCGGTTATTGCCAGCGGGCACCGCCCGGCTTACGCTTTTCCCTTTCCGCCTCGAATTCCGGGGCGGCATTTTTTTGTGGTTGTCGTCTTTAAAGTTTGTCAGCGGGAGCTTGCGCGGTGTCAGGAACTTGTGTAATCGGTCTGCAGTGGGGCGACGAAGCCAAGGGCAAACTCGTTGACTTGCTGGCCCCCCAATTCGATCTGGTGGTTCGCTACCAGGGCGGCGCCAATGCCGGCCATACGGTCGTCGCGGGCAGTGAAACGTACAAATTGCACCATATCCCCAGCGGGATCCTGCACCCAGAAGTCCAGAACCTGATCACCCCCGGCGTCGTGATCAACCCGACCACGATGCTGGACGAGATCGACGGTTTGGCCAAACGCGGTGTCGAATTGCCGCAAAAACTTGCGGATCAGCGAACGGGCTCACCTGGTCATGCCCTGGCACATGGCCGAGGACAAATTCATCAACGCGACCGCCGTTCGCGGTGAATCGATTGGCACGACCAACCGCGGCATTGGACCATGTTATCGCGACAAGGTCGGCCGAACTTATGCGATCCGCATGACCGATCTGGTTCAACCCAACCGCGACGAACGCATCGCGACGGTCGCGGGCCAGAAACGAGAGTTGCTGCAGCACGGCGCGGTGGCTCGAGGATTCGGAATCGATCGCGCTTGAGAAGGTCGTCGCATTGGCGGCCGGTTGGGCCGACCGCTTGCAAGACATGATCGGCGACACCACCGATTTTCTGTTGGATGCGTGTGAGGCGGATAAGCGAATCTTGTTCGAAGGTGCCCAGGGTGCTTTGTTGGACATCGATCACGGGACATTTCCGTTCGTGACCAGCAGCAACAGCAGCGGAGTCGGCGTGTGTGCAGGCGCGGGAGTGCCGCCGCGATGGATCAATCACACGTTGGGTGTTTGCAAGGCTTACAGCACACGAGTCGGCGGGGGACCGTTTCCCACGGAGCTTGAGAATGCGACGGGGGAAAAGATCCGCAAACTCGGCAACGAATTCGGAACGACTACCGGTCGCCCACGTCGTTGCGGATGGTTCGATGCGGTGGCCGTTCGTTACACGGCACGGTTGAGCGGTGTGACGCGTTTGGCATTGATGATGATGGATGTGTTGGCGCACTTCGACGAGCTCCAGGTCTGTGTCGCGTATGAGCTCGATGGCGAGCGAATCGATCGGTTGCCCGCACATGCGGACCAACTTCGTCGTTGCAAGCCGATCCTGGAATCGATCCCCGGCTGGAACTCGCCGGTCGACGACGTTCGCCGCGTGGAAGACTTCCCACAGGGCGCGCTGGATTATGTGGCTCGCATCGAGGACTTGGTCGGTATCCCAGTCGGTGTGCTGAGCGTCGGTCCCGACCGCGCGCAGACGATCTTCACCGAAGCAGCCGCCGAACTTCGGTTGCCGGTGCTCGCGAAGTGAGTGATTGATCAACGATGCCCGAGCCCAATGTGACGTCCGAGAGTCAGTCGACCACTGACCAATTGTCCGACATTCCGCCCGCGGATCGTCCGGCGCACATCGCGATCATCATGGACGGGAACGGACGATGGGCGACGTCGAGAAATTTGCCGCGAATCGAAGGCCATCGCCGCGGCGTGAATACCGTCCGCATGATTAGCGAAACGTGTACCCAACTCGGGATCTCTGCGGTAACGCTTTACTGTTTGTCGAGTGAGAACTGGAAACGGCCACAACCCGAACTCGACTTTCTGATGCACTTGTTGGAGCAGTATTTGATTGAGGAGCGGCGCACGATCATGGATCAGGGGTTGCGATTGAAAGTGATCGGTCGCCGCGATCGATTACCGTCATCGGTGATCGAGCAAATGGATCGAACGCTCGAGTTGTCGCGCATCCAACGGGGGCACCCAATTGGTGTTGGCGATCGACTACGGCGGACGCGACGAGATCACACGGGCGGCGCGTGAAATTGCAATTGATTTAGCCGCTGGCAAGATCACGTCGGATTTGATCACCGAAGAATCGTTTGCCGAGCGGTTGTATACCGCAGGATTGCCAGAGATCGATTTGATGATTCGCACCGGTGGCGACATGCGGATCAGTAATTTTTTGTTGTGGCAACTCAGTTACGCTGAGCTGTACGTGACGGAAACGTGTTGGCCCGAATTTTCGCGTGCTGATTTTTTGGCCGCGATCCGACAGTTTAAAACCCGACAACGTCGTTTTGGCGGTTTGAACGTCAACGAGTGACTTGATTTATTCTCAGGTGCAATGCTTTGTTAGTTGATCGTTTACGCTCGTCTGCGATTTTGTTGTCCGTGGTGGCGTTGTTGATTTATTTCGACGCGAATCACTCGATCATCGGTGCCGAAGGACTTTGGTTGCTGCCGTTGCTGTTCTTCTTCGCGCTCGGCACGGCGCACGACATGTGCGGTTTGCTATCGAGATCGAATCATCCGATCGCTCCGGTTGACGTGATGATTGCCACGACGTTGGTCACGGCGTCCGCGGCGATCCCACTGGTGTGGCCATTGTTTGGGTCGGTCTATCCGTCGACTTGTCCGGTCGGTCGACTGGGCTGGATCGCGTTGGCGGGAATCGGTGCCACGTTCTTGATTTTGATTCGCGAGATGAATCGATACGCCAAGGGAGAAACGGGGATCATCGAGCGAACAGATGCCGGTGTTTTTGTGTCGTTGTATGTCGGGTTGCCGATGGCGTTATTGGTCTCGTTGAGAACGATGGGCGATGGCAATTGGGGGCTGGCGGCGTTGATCACGATGATCGCGACGACCAAGTCCGCGGATGCCGGTGCCTATTTCAGCGGCAAAACGTTTGGGAAGCACAAGTTGGTTCCGCGGCTGAGCCCCGGTAAGACTCGCGAGGGAGCGGTGGGCGGCATCGTGATCGCTACGATTGTCGCATTTGCGTGCCTGACTTGGCTTTTTCCAGCGATTCGAGGCACGGCGTTGGGGCCCGTTTTACAGCCATCAATTGCCGGATTGGACCGTCCGATTTTCGGGGCGCTTTTGTTGGGCCCGCTGTTAGCGATCGCCGGAATGATTGGCGATTTGGCGGAATCGCTGGTCAAACGGGCTGCGGGTGCGAAGGACAGTGGGCGATTGTTACCCGGACTGGGCGGAGTTTGGGATGTCACCGATTCCATGATTTCGTCGGCAATGCCGGCGTTTTTATGCTTCGCTGCGGGGGTCGGCAGTTAAGAACGGTTTCTTTCGGCTGCTTGCGAAGCGTATACAATTCACAATCTCGTTGAACAATGCAACACTCACCAGGCGACTCATGACCGAAGCCACGCTTTCGATCACCGATGCAAGCGAAATTTTGATTCTGTTCGGTCCCCGTGATCAACACCTCCGAAAGCTGCGTCGGTTGTTCGACGTCAGCATCACCCAGCGAAACGGCCAGGTGCTGATCGCGGGCGAGGATGAAAGTGTCCAACGGGCGACGAAGACTCTCGAGAAACTGAGACATCTGTCTCGCAAACAGGGTGAATTGTCGGCCGGTGACGTCAACAGGGCTGCGATGGAAGAGGGTGCGATCATCGAGGGCAACCGCGGCAACGGGTCCGGTCGGTGAGGAGATCCAAATTCAACACGCTGGCCGCCGTGTCAAACCGCGAACTCGTGGCCAAGCCCAATACGTGGACGCGATCCGTGCTCATGATTTCGACATTTGCGACCGGTCCGGCGGGTTGCGGAAAAACTTATTTGGCGGTGGCGATGGCGGTCGAGGCGCTGCGTGCCGGTTCGATCCGCAAAATCGTGCTGGTCCGTCCAGCCGTCGAGGCGGGCGAGAGTTTGGGGTTCCTGCCGGGGGATTTGCGTGCCAAACTGAATCCTTATCTGCGACCATTGATGGACGCACTTGGCGAGATGGTCGACTACAACCAAGCTCGCGGCTTGATGGAAGCTGATGTGATCGAAGTCATCCCGCTGGCCTACATGCGGGGACGAACGCTCAACGACGCTTTCATCATTTTGGACGAGTGCAGAACACGACTGTCGCCCAGATGAAAATGTTTCTGACTCGGATGGGCGAAAACAGCAAGATGGTGGTCAGCGGCGATGCGACTCAGTTGGACTTGCCACGTGGGGTGACCAGCGGGTTGCGAGATGCGATTCGTAGGCTGTCAAAGATTGAGGCGATCGGAATCGTGGCATTACAAGTCAGTGATATCGTGCGGCACAAATTGGTCCAACAGATCGTCGAGGCTTACGATGATGACGATGCAAAAGCGCAGCCTCGCGAACGGGGAACTCCAACGACCCGCTATAAACTCCCAGAGGGTCGACTGCCATGAGCGGTGCAAGCAAAAATCGAACTCGCCAAGAACGCGTCGAGTCACTCGGGATCCAAAAACCTCGTTGGATCCAGTGGTGGCAAAACAGCGACAAGGCGGACGTTTCTTCGCGCGTCGGAATCGCCTTCACCGCCGGCGTGTTGCTGTTGTTGGTGTGCGAGACATGGCGGCCGCCGTTTGCGTACCGGCTCAACGCGATCCCGGCTCGTGATTTGATCAGCCGAGTGACCTTTGACGTTCCCAACGTCGACGAAACCAAATCGTTGCAGGTTCGCAAGCGGCGCGAACAGTTGGCCTTCTATCGCAACCGCCCCCAACCCATCGACCAACTTCGCGCGGCACTCAAGGATCAGTTGTTTTTGGTGCTGAGTGCTCCTTCGTTTGACCAGTTGACCGAGGAGGAGCGGAGCGCGTTCGCACAGTTTTACCAAGACGATGAGACCGATCTCGATGACACGCCGGCCGATCGTTTCTCGATGCTCAAGTCGGTGTTGGCGTCGGACCCGGAATTGAAAACGTTGGAAGATGCGATCACGATCGCGATGCGAGATAATTATCGTTTTGGTTTGATCATGGCGCTCCAGCACCAGCCGGACCAGGGTAGCCAGGAGCGGATCAAGGTCTACCCGGCCGGTCATCCGGAGGACGTGGAGTTTGTGGAGATCGCCGACGCCCGCATCGCGCAAGCCGGTGTCGCACTCGCGAAGCGTTTGCGTGAACAATTCCGGACCAAGTTCTCCAACGATGATTCTCAAAAGTCTCTGGCATGATCAGCGACTGGATCGTGACGCGACTTCCAAAGTACGAAACGCTTCAGTACGACGATTCGATGAGCGAAGTGGCACGTCAAAAGGCCGCCGAGTCCGTCGAGCCGGTGATGACGACGTTTCGACACGGCGAATCTAAATTGGCGGATGCCGGCAAAGCGTTGAGCGAACCCGAGATCCGCTTGCTCAACCGCGAATGGGGCGAGTTGGTCAACAAGATGAGATGGACGGATAAGTTGGCCCGGATCTGTGCTTACGGCGGAATGATCGCCGCGTTGTACTTATTGTGTGCGACGTACATTTTCTTTGTCGACGATCGCACATTGTTGTTGGACCGATTCAAGCTGACACGAATTTTAGCGGTGATGGTCGTTGCGATTGGGCTGAGCTATTGGGTTTCGGGTGACCGTTGGCGGGGTGAGTTGGTGCCGTTGGTGATGGCGTCGATTTTGACAGCGGTCGTGTACGGACGCGAATTGGCGTTGTTGTTGATGACGGCCGCCTGTGTCAGCGTGACGTTATTCGTCGGCGCCAACTTGGCTGAATTGGTTACCGTTGCGGCGGCGTGTACCAGCTGCATTTTATTGCTCGGCCGCATCCGCACGCGTACCGAATTGTTGTATGTCGGCGCCGTCTCAGCGGTGATTACCGTCTTGACCGTGATCGGTGTGGGGATCGTGACGGGGCAAACGCTATCGGCCGGTTCCCCGGGTGCCGGGATTGAGTCGTTGTACCGTGGTCCGCAATTTAACATGGTCGTTTGGGGATTGATCGACGAAGCGTTTTGGTCCGGATTCTGTATCTTGGTATCCGCTACGCGCGATGACACCGCTGTTGCCGTTGGTCGAAAAGGGGTTCGGCGTTCAAACGGACCTCAGCCTGTTGGAGTTGGGTGATGCCAGCCACCCGCTGCTCCGGCGTTTGGCCCAGCGCGACACCCGGCACCTACAATCACTCGATCAATGTCGCCTCGATCGCGGAAGCCGCCGCCGATGCGATCGGCGCAACGGATTGTTGGTTCGGGTCGGAGCGTACTTTCATGACATCGGCAAGATGTTCAAGCCTGAGTACTTTATCGAAAATCAGTCGGCCGGCATCAACCAGCATGATTCGCTACAGCCGGCAATGAGCACTCTGGTGATCATCGCGCACGTCAAAGACGGTGCCGACTTGGCCCGCAGTCACCACTTACCCAAACCGATCATCGACTTCATTTTGCAACATCACGGCACCACGTTGGTGGAGTATTTTTATCGCGAAGCGGCGAGACGCAGCGAAGAAGATCCCAACGGTGAGACGGTCAACGATAAAGACTTTCGTTATCCGGGCCCCAAGCCGCAGACACTCGAGGCGGCCGTGTTGATGTTGGCCGACACGGTCGAAAGTGCAAGCCGAACGTTGGTCGATCCCACTCCTTCGCGAATTCAAAACTTGGTGGATGCCATCTCAAACAAAAAAATGGGTGATGGCCAGTTCGACGAGTGTGGATTGACGTTCAAGCAACTCGACCGCATTCGCCGTTCTCTCGTAAAATCTCTCACCGCCATCTATCACGCACGTGTCAAATATCCTGGACAACAATCCGCCTGAGTTGAGTGTCGCAGGACGCTAAGGCCTCGCCCACGCGTCGGGTTACCCAGTCAACAGTCCGATAGCGGCAAAACAGCTAACCACCCATTTTTGATGCCAACCAAGACAACAAACCCACACCCGACCCGGCCGTCGCAAGACGGCCAAGAACCCAGTATCGAAATTGAAATCATCGTCGACGCGATCTTCGACGCCACTGTCTCGCAGACTCTTGAGCATGAAAGGATCCGTCAAGCGGTCGCGATCGCGGCGGCGTCCCGCGGTTTCCGCGCGGTCAGATTGGCGTGCGAATCACGGACGATCCGACAATCCGTCAAATCAATGCCAAGCATTTATCGCACGATTGGTCGACGGATGTGATCAGCTTTTGCTACGCCGCTGACCCACCGCTCATCGAAGGCGAGTTGGTGGCCAGCATGGACACGGCGGTCTCGCGAGCCTGCGAATTATTGGCTGGCCCCCAATCGATCGACGATCGAAATGCGTTATGGTCCGCCGCCGATGAGTTACTGCTCTACGTGGTCCACGGCACGTTGCACATTTGCGGGATGGATGATCACGACGATGCGGATCGACGGGCGATGCGACAGGCCGAAGCGGAGGTGATGACGCGTTTGGGGATTCCCGAGATCAAACGTTTCGGCGCCGACTCGGAAGCGACGGAGGCCGGGTCGTGAGCGACAGTGTGGAATGGTGGGCATGTTCGATGTGCGGTTTCTTGCTCAGCAGCGTGGGTGGGCTTGGCGGCGAATTGCTGGATCGCTTCGCCGGTCGGTCGCTCGAGATCTATTGTCGACTGAAGAAGAATCGCGATCGCTTCGGCGCCGTGCTGGATCACCAGGACGCAGCGATCGATGGCAGCGCGTATCTGCGAATGATGGGCACGGTGTTGTTCTTGCTCGCCGGCACTGGGGCCGTATTCGTCTCGGCCGCTGGGGCGACAATCGACCGCTTGGCGATCTGGGGTGCCTGCGGGGCGGATTGATGATGTTGATTCACGTGTGGATTCCCAACTCCGTCACTCGATTCGCATCCACTCCGGTGCTGTATCACACCTGGCCGTTCTGGCAGGATTATCGATCACGATGCATCCGCTCTCGATCCCGGGTCGGCTGCTCGACCTGTTCACGCGTCGATTGATGGGCACCGCAGAGAACGAGGATGAGGACGAAGAACAACTCGAAGACGAGATTCGCACGATCGTGACCGCGGGAACCCGCGAAGGTTACTTTGGACCGGGCGTGCGTGAGATGATCCAGGGTGTGATGACGCTTCACGACGACACGGTCGGTCATATCATGACCCCACGCGGCGACGTGGATGCGATCGACGTGGCATGGGGATGGGAGCGTGTGCTCGCGGACATTGTCGAAGCCGGTCGAACGCGTTTTCCCGTTTATTCTGGAACTCTCGATAACGTCGTCGGCATCTTGTACGTCAAAGACCTGTTGCCATTCTTGGTCGACGGGTCGACGCCTGAAAAACAATTGACGGAAATCATGCGGCGTCCGTGGATGGTGCCGGATAACCGCAGCGTCGAATCGATCCTCAGAGAATTTCTGCACAGCCGTTCTCACATGGCCATCGTCTTGGACGAATTCAGCCAAACTGCCGGCGTCGTCACGATCGAAGACGCATTGGAAGAAATCGTCGGCGAAATCGTGGACGAATCGGATGAAGACGAAGAGTTCGGAATCCGAATCGTCGACGAAGACACCATCGAGGTGGACGGACGCGTGATGATCGACGACCTGAACGAAACGGCGGCCTGGGATCTACCCGAATGCGACGACTACGAGACGATTGCTGGCTTCGTGCTGTTCCATTTCGGCGCGATTCCTGAAGAGGGCCAGCGATTGACGGTCGAAAATGTCGAGATTGAGATCGTCAAAGCGACGAACCGCAAAATCGAATCGATGCGAATTCGGATGCTCGGTGATGAAAGCCAAAAGGTCGGATGAGGCTCAGTCTGATTGTCGCTCGCTAGCCGCACCGCTAAACTGGGCGGGAGCGGAAAGGCGACCTTCGCAACACCCTGAAATACGATTCCCTGGATACGCGCATGACCATGAAAGTCGACTTGAATACGAAGGACGTCGGCACTGCCCGAGTGATCTATGACGGTCAAGAGTTCGAACTTCCGGTGATCGAGGGCAGCGAGGGAGAACGGGCGATCGATATCAGCAAGCTGCGTGGCAGCACCGGCCTGATCACGCTCGACGAAGGATTCGTCAACACGGGATCCACGCGAAGTTCGATCACGTTCTTGGACGGTGAGAAGGGCATCCTGCGCTATCGTGGGTACCCGATCGAAACCTTGGCAGCCAAGTCGGACTTCGTCGAAACGGCTTACCTGCTGATCCACGGCGAATTGCCGAACGAGAAACAGGCCGAGAAGTTTCGCGGTGGGATTCGCGAACACACCATGATCCACGAGGACATGCGGTCGTTTTACGACGGCTTTCCCCGCGACGCACACCCGATGGCGATTCTGTCGAGCGTTGTCGGTGCGTTGTCGACGTTCTACCAGGACAAGATGGATGTCCATGACGAGGAACAGGTTGAAATTTCGATATACCGGCTACTCGCCAAACTGCCGACGATCGCGGCCTACAGTTACAAAAAATCGATGGGACAACCGTTCGTTTATCCAAACAACGATCTGGATTATTGCGAAAACTTTTTGCACATGATGTTTGCGACCCCGGCCAGCGAATACATGGTCGACCCAGATTTTGCCGAGGCATTGAATCTGCTGCTGATCGTTCATGCCGATCACGAACAAAACTGCAGCACCTCAACGGTCCGAATGGTTGGCAGCAGCAACGCCAACCTATTCGCATCGATCAGTGCCGGCATCGGGGCGTTGTGGGGGCCGCTGCACGGTGGCGCCAACGAGGCGGTGGTCAGCATGCTCGAGCCAGATCGCTCGCGATGGAGGTGACGTTCGAAAAGTACGTGCGAATGGCGAAGGACAAATCCGAAGGCTTCAGACTGATGGGATTTGGGCACCGGGTCTACAAGAACTTTGATCCTCGGGCGACGATCATCAAGTCCTCCTGCGACAAACTACTGCAGAAACTGAATTTGGATGACCCGTTGTTTCGACGTCGCTCAGGAACTGGAGGAAGTTGCACTTCAAGATGAATACTTTATCGAACGAAAGCTGTATCCAAACGTCGATTTTTACAGCGGTGTGATCTACCGCGCGATGGGTATTCCCGAACAGATGTTCACAGTCCTGTTCGCGATCGGCCGTCTGCCGGGCTGGATCGCCCACTGGCGTGAAATGCACGCTAACCCAACAATCGAATCAATCGCCCGCGTCAAATCTACACCGGTAGCAACGGCGCGAATTCACCAAGATCGAAGACCGCAAGTGATCCGCATCGAGCAACCCTCGTGGCCCTGCGACTCCGCTCGCAGGGAATTGCTCCAACCCATCTAGAACTGGCTTTGCCAGTTCCCATCCCGCGAACGGAGTCGCGGGTCCACGAGGGTGCTCCCAGGTACTGACTGGCTTTGCCAGTTCACATCCTGCGAACGGAACAAGCTGGTCCACGAGGGTTACCGCAGTTTTTAATGGCTTCGCGAAGCGCTACTGAAACCGCGGACATCAATCGATGCTGGCTCGGCTCTGACTTCTTTGCGACAGAGTTGGCAATTTCGATTTCGATACCGACGTAGGCCTGTTCGGCAAATTGAGTTCTCAACCAAGTCGTCAAACCGTCGTCGGTGCCTTGATACGGCTGATTCGCCCGCACCCTTGAGCGTGGCAATTCGGATTGCAGCCCACCCAGCCAAAGGTTTGCCAGCGATGATTCCGCTTGACGATCGGGATCGAACAAGATCCCAATGTCGACCGTTCGGCGGTCTCCTCGAAACCGCGGCGTGAAAGTGTGAACTGAGATGTGGATCGCGTGGCCGGTAACACGAATGGTCGATGCCACGCAATCAAACACGCGTTGCCGATACGGACGGTAATGTTCATCCAGAATGGTTTTCTTGACTCGTTCGTCGGCATCCTTGATGTACTTGGACCAGATGCCGGGGTTGTTTTCGCTGCGGTTCAGATCGACCAACAAACGACTCACCGTCGAGTGCATGAGATCGGATCCTGACTGCTGGGCAATGAATCGTGCTGCCATCAACGCACCCGGATCGTATCCGCGATGGCTTCTCAAGTCTGCTGCCGCGCGGGACTGGCGAATCGATCGCGGTAAGCGTCGGGCAACTCGTTGCCACCATGTTCGCAAGTCACGATCATGGCGTGAACGCGTGATTGCTCGATAAGCAATCGCTCAACCGGCGGTAAACCTCTTGCAAGTGTTCACGCCGCCAATCGGTTCCGACCGCTTTTAGAATTCGTGTTGAAAGTGAACCCATTTCCAAAATTGGCGTGATCGCACTTTGGACGACGCCGAGCGACGAGGCGAGCGTTTGCCATAGCTCGGCGGCGGTGATTGAGTCTTCATTGATTCCGAAGTGCACCAGCAGATTCGGATCATCGATCACCGTGGCTTCCGCCTTCTCGCTGGTTTCTTTGAGCCAATTCGCCAGCGTAGCCGTCGGAACGCGCTGCTGTTCCTTTAGCGACGTGAAGGTTTCGGCGACCATCGCTTTTAACAGTTTGATGGTCAGTTCGCACACCGCAATGTCGGCGGCCGGATACTCTTGGACATCCATAACCCGAATTTCGATACTGCCACGATCAAACCTTGCGATCGCTCCGCGCAAATTCAAGAAATTAGGATCAAAGATTCCGGTGCTATTAAACGGTTCGATCGCATCCTTCAGCCCGCCGAAGATTTCCCTGATGTAGGTGGCTTCGTCAAAAATGGGTTCGGGAATCATGTCGCCGGTCAGGAACGGCAGCTTGGAGCAATGGTCAAGGACAAAATTCATTCGCATGTCGGCCCAGGCCGCTGGTTTTGCGTCGACGATCGGCGAGCTGGCGGTGATCGCCGGCAAAATCGCCAGAACCAATCGAATGGCTGCGTGCAGGCGTGCAAACTGTTCGTCGCCGTCGAATGGCAGATTCAAATGAACACTTTGGACGTTTGCCCAACCGTGGCGGTGGCAATCAAAGATGTCGTGATAGGCTTGATAGATTTCCCGGTACTCGTGCGGCCACAGTCGCGTTTCCATTTGCGGATTCATCCAGGGATGCATCCCCGTCGGCATCATCATCACTCCCAAAGAATCGAGAGACGGTCTTAGGGCTGCGATCGCTGACCTCATCGATTCGGCGAGCGAGTCGAGATCGGTGGCGGGGTTGGTCCCTTTGAGCTCAATGACGTGCAGCGCAAGTTCGTTGCTGTAGGTGGCATCTCCGAATTCGATATCGCTGGCCGGACGACCGGCAGCAGCCTGGAGCACTCGATCCGCGACCGGACGAACATTGAGCGTCTCGCGGTCCACCAACATGTATTCGACTTCGATCCCGAAGGCATCGAACATCGACAATCTTTTCGAGTCACTCATGAAGAAATCTCCGGTGCTTTGCCTCGCTCGATTCGCCGTAAGAACGATTCCATCACGCGGCGGTACAAATCGTCACGCAGGATCTTATCTTCGACACCCGAATCAATGTTGGGATTGTCGTTGACCTCGATCACATAAAAGTTGCCATCGGATTCTTTGATGTCGACGCCGTACAAGCCATCACCGATCAGATCCGCCGACTTCTGAGCCAAGGCGACCGCCTTCCGCGGTGCGAGTTCAACGGGGATCGTTTCAAACCCGCCAAACTTATCATCATTCTCTTTGCTGCTGTTGATGATTTGCCAGTGTCCTTTGGCCATCATGTACTTGCACGCGAAGAGCGGCCGCCGATCGAGGATACCGATCCGCCAATCGAAGTCGGTTCGCATGTAGGCTTGGGCGACGACCAATTCCGAGTCGGCAAAGAAGACTTTCAATTGTGCTTTCAATTCTTCCGGCGTTTCGACTTTCACCACACCTTGTGAAAAGGCACTGTCGGGCCGTTTGAGCACGACCGGGAACCCAAGCTCTTCTCCGATCGTGTCCGCGTTGGCCGGGTGCGTGACGATGGTTTTGGGAGTTGCCAATTTGGCCTTGTTCAGCAACTCGGCTAGATAGACTTTGTTGGTGCATCGCAGAATCGACAGTGGATCGTCGATCACCACCATGCCTTCGCGTTCGGCGCGGCGTGCCAACCGATAGGTGTAGTGATTTACCGCCGTCGTTTCCCGAATGAACAATGCATCGAACTCGAGGAGTCGACCGGCGTCGTCGATCGTCAACAACTCGGCATTGATGCCCATTGCCGCCGCCGCTTTGACCATTTTTTGCAGAGCCTTGTCATCCGACGGCGCCAGCACTCCTTCGGCCGGATTGTGCAGGATCGCCATGTCGTAACGGAACGAGCTTCGTTTGACCCGGCCGTAGGTGCCACGTGCAAAATGCTTTTGCACTTGCTCGATCACAAACGGACGGTGAGAAAGCGGAATGTCTTCGAGTCCGATCGCATGTGCACGACGCAGACGCCAACGTTTGCGTTTTGAAAACTCAAACCGCAAAAGGGGTGCCTGGAACAGATTGGACAATTCACGCGACAATTTGTTGTACCGCGTGGCCAAGTTGCCGCCAAAGTAAACGCTCAATTCAAACCGATCGGACTGCAACGGCCCCAAACACTTATCGATCAAATCCTCGAGTTCTTGCGGGACCAATCGAACAGAGGTGCGGCTGCTGAGGTCTTGGATCGTGGTCACGCTCGGGAATGGTCGATGGCCGCGAGCTTCGGCCAGCAGCGATACGTAGTAGCCAAAACTTTGATACGCGTACGATCTCGCCAGGTTATAGATCTTGACATTTTTACGTGCGATCCACTGATCATTCGTCAGGTATTCCTTGGGATCGATAGTTTCGACCCCTTCAATTTCGTCGACCCAATCCTGTTGGGTATCTGTCACCAAAACTACGGCCATTCAAATACTCACTCCGTTGCTATTTCTTGGGCTGGATCACCAACAGGTTTGCATCGTACGTCACGATGCCTAGAAAGATGGCTGCGGAAACGTGATCGACGGACGACCAATAATGTCGATCTTTCCACCGGGGGTTTGGGTGGAGGGGGTCCGAGACCATGACTTTATCGGCTGCGTCGTCGTACCCGCTGAGCACAACAAAATGTCCGACGGGGGTGCCACCGATGTCATCGGGTAGGCACGTGACGCCGCGATCATCGGGTGCT
The DNA here is from genome assembly GCA_963781095.1 of Pirellulaceae bacterium. GTDB lineage: Bacteria > Planctomycetota > Planctomycetia > Pirellulales > Pirellulaceae > Rubripirellula. The sequence goes on along the minus strand of CAWAEA010000005.1, from coordinate 10,781 downwards.
TGGGATCGCTCGCGAGACTCTTGATAAAGATAGGTCGCGCTCAAACCCGTCAGCAGCGGGACTTTGGCGGTCAAATGATCGTGGATCATTGGTCGTCCCAATCGCTCCATCCGTACCTTGCCGCCGAGATGAAGAAAGTTTAGATAATGGTCCGAGGCGAGAGCGAACCGAAAGCTGGAGGGCGCCTTGAGCTTTCGTTGCCGCTGCAGCCGATCGATCAGATCGACGGCTTCACCGTCCGGCCCGGCGCGAAACCAGGTCGGATCAAACATGTAGAGGTTGTAGGTCACGATTGTCGCATCGAAACCACGCTCGAGCGCGTGGCAACCCAATTGAACGGCCAGGGTCCCGCCCGTGTCGAGCTGGGGGATCTCGGCAATGATCTCAGCCACCGTCGCAACGTGCCCCCAATAGGCGTAGATCGCTTGCAGGCAGGTGGGACCGCACGACGAGTCGCTCGGCTGCAACTCGATATCGACGGGGAGAGTGATTTTCATCGGCGGCGTGACCCAATTTCGATCCGCATGGATTTCGCGGCGCCGGAGTTATAACGCCGTGCGGCCAAGTGTAAAGACCATCACTCCGCCACCCGGAGCCTCTCGGATGAACGGCGGTCGTCAAGAATGGTGCATCCGACGGACGCGCTAAACCAACGATCGCGAATTGTCCGAAGATGTTTTGATGGACCTGGTCACTGACATTGACGGATTCCCGCGGTCACTGCTGGTTACCCTTGACGAATCCGATAAGCTTTTCTTAATGGCCATTCAAGCCGTGACGACCGTGCACCAACTCTCCGACGTGCCCCGTTTGCTAGACCGGGCCGCAGGGATCAGCACGCCGCCTGGCGAAACACACCACCAGGAAAACGCTGGCGTTTTCCGGTGTTTGGGGTTCACTACGGGCTGTCTTCGCCGCCGCGGTGGCGATCGAGCGGCCCCACATCTTGATGCTGTTGCCCCAAGCCGCCGATGCGGACATCGTGGCCGGTGATGCGATCGCCTTCGGTCTGGGGGACTCGGTCTCGCTCCCCCTGTCGGCCGCCGATGTATCGGCCTCCTCGATCCGTGATGAAGACTACGCGGACCGGTTGCAAGTGTTGCAACAACTACTTCATCGGAACGAGTCACCCGAGCGGCCGCTGTTGGTGACCGCGTTCATTGGCGGGGCGATGCAGTTGGTTCCCACGCCCGAGAAGCTGCGTGATTCGACGCGGCGAATCTCGGTCGGCGACGAAGTTGATCCCGACGAGATCCGTCGATGGTTGGCGGAGGCCGGTTTCGCCGCGACGACGGCTGTGGCACTCCCCGGCGAATTTGCCACCCGCGGCGGACTGCTCGACATCTATTCCGCCGACCAACCGCAACCGATTCGGATCGAATGGTTCGGCGACGAGATTGAATCGATTCGCAAGTTTGATCCCGGCAGTCAACGCAGCATCGAGTCGCTCGACCACGTCGAGATTGCCGCAGTCGGTGTCAACAGCGACGATGAGGATTCACGTGGCTCCGGTGAGTCGTTTGGTTCGATCGCCGACTACTTGCCGGCCGATGCGATCGTGATCGTCGTCGACCCGCAAGACACTCGCAAGTCGGCCGAGGATTTGATTCGCCGAACCAACGACAGCGCCAACCTGATCAGTTATGACCAATTGATGGAATCGCTTGCCGGGCACTGCGTCATCTCCGCGACCACATTTGCCGAAGGCAATCCTAAAGAAATTGTTGATTTGAACACCAGCACCGCCGACGCGTTCGCGTCGTCGCTCGATGAAACGCTGGTCAAAATCGACACGGTCGCTGCGAAACACGAAGTCATCTTGGTCGGCGACACACCGGCCGACGGCGAACGGCTGACCGAATTGTTGCACGGCACGTCTGCCACGCGTGAGGGCCGCCTGCACATGAGCGTCGCGGAACTTTCGGGCGGTTTCCGATTGGTGGCGGCGCGAGTGTTGGTGTTGACGGGGGCGGAGTTGTTTCACCGCAGCCCGGTGCGGCGCGGTCGATCCCGGTCACGCGGCAAGCCGATCAATAGTTTGATGCAGTTGGAGCCGGGCGATTTGGTCGTCCACCTGTCCTATGGCATCGGGCTGTACCGCGGTTTGACGAATATCGACAAAAACGGCCAGCATCTCGAACACCTGACGATCGAGTTCGATGAGGGCAGTAAAATTTATGTGCCGGCATCCCGTATCGGATTGATCCAACGGTACGTCGGTGGCACAACCCGTCAACCCAAATTGGCAAAGATCGGCGGGCAAGCGTGGAAGTCCCAACGCAAAGCGGCCGAGTCGGCGGTTACCGACATGGCCGAAGAATTACTCGAGATGCAGGCCCAGCGGACGACGAAACAGGGAATCTCATTCGACCGCGATAACGAATGGCAACGGCAATTTGACGCCAGTTTCCCGTACATGGAGACGCCCGACCAATTGACGGCGATCGAGGCTCTCAAGATCGACATGGAATCGACCCGACCGATGGATCGCTTGATTTGCGGCGACGTCGGATACGGCAAAACCGAAGTCGCAATGCGAGCGGCTTTCAAGGCCGTCACCAGCGGTTTTCAAGTAGGTGTGCTGGTCCCCACCACCGTGCTGGCCGAGCAACACTATCACAACTTTCGCGAAAGGATGGCGGAGTTCCCCGTCGAAATCCGAAAGCTCTCCCGATTTGCGACCCGATCGGAACAGAAGGAAACCGTTAGAGAACTCAAGCGTGGCAGCGTCGATATTGTCGTCGGCACTCACCGATTGGCCAGCAAGGATGTGGATTTCAGCAATCTCGGGCTGGTCATCGTCGACGAGGAACAGCGGTTCGGGGTCGCGGTCAAAGAGAAGCTGAAGACCTTGCACAGCAACGTCGACGTGCTCACTCTCTCCGCCACTCCGATTCCAAGAACGTTGCACATGGCGCTCGTCGGTGTTCGCGACATCAGCAATCTGGAAACGCCTCCGGCCGAACGTCGCTCGATTGAAACCAAAGTCGTCCGATGGGATGACAACCTGATTCGTACCGCGGTCATTCGCGAATTGAACCGAGGTGGCCAAATTTTCTTTGTCCACAATCGAATCGGCGACATGCCGCAATTGGTCGAGAAATTAAAAGCGATCGTGCCGGAAGTTCGCATCGGGGTGGGACACGGCCAAATGCCCGAAGGGGCATTGGAACAAGTGATGGTCGATTTCATCGAACACAAGTTCGACATGTTGGTCGCGACCACGATCGTCGAGAGCGGTCTGGACATCCCCAACGCGAACACGATGTTCATCGACGATGGTGATAAGTATGGTTTGAGCGAATTGCACCAACTGCGAGGCCGGGTCGGTCGGTACAAGCACCAAGCGTATTGCTACCTGATCGTGGCCAAGCATAAGCACCTGTCTCCGGAATCATCAAAGCGACTCCGGGCGATTGAAGAATTCAGTCAGATGGGAGCCGGGTTTGCAATTTCGATGCGAGATTTGGAAATCCGCGGCGCCGGAAATCTGTTGGGCAGCCAACAATCCGGGCACATCGCAACGGTCGGGTACGAGTTGTATTGTTCGTTGCTGGAGGACGCGGTGCGAACGCTGCAGAAATTGCCGCCCAAGCTTTCCGCCGACGTCGACATTGATCTGCCCGTCGAAGCGTATTTGCCCGACGATTATGTTCCCGATCTGAGACACAAGATCGATCTGTATCGACGCATCGCGAAGATCAATAGCGCGAACCAGATCGGCGAGATTCGCGAAGAGTTGCTCGATCGGTTCGGAGAGCCGCCACCGGCCGCATGTCGGATGTTGGAATTGGCGGAATTACGGATGGACGCGGCAGCTTGGCAGATCGCCGCCATCACCACGAACGATCGCTTCATCGTGTTGCATTACACCAGTAAGCGACGCATCGAACAATTAGAAAAAAACACGCAGATTCCGATTCGCATCGTCGACGCGAAGCGAGCCTACATCCCCACCAAGGCTTACGACATGAATGTCGATGCCGCAGGGACAAGTTGGTTGCAATTGGCGCGTTCCGCATTGCACTTGGGATAGACCGTTTCAGCGACCTATCGATTCTGGGGGCGGTCGCAAGAAAGCGGAGAAGCTCGCGGCGTTCGCCCAATTGAGTGGAGGTGTCGCCCCGCGGGCGGTCGAGGGGCGGCCTCGAAAAGATGACTTATCGGTAATCAACAGGAAATGCCTGATCTGTGTCGCTGTCGCTCCTTGGTCCGGCCAACGATGTGGCTTATAAGTTGGATGTGTCACCGTTGATCATTCCGTTCTTGTTTGCCGTTTGAAGTTCTTGAGCGTTTCTATTCCAATCTTGCGTGCGACGATGTCGCCGATGGGTGATCTGTCCAACGCCGCGGTCGTGTGGCGGTTGCTGCGATTGGCGTGGTCGTACCGAGGTTGGTGCGCGGCGATGCTGTTGTTGCAAGCGTTGCTGATGGCATTGGCCGTGATGCTGGTCCAAATTGGTGGTCTAACCATCGACGCGGTTCGTTTTCATGCGGGCGATGCCGCCCGCATGCCTGAATTGCCGATGGGGATCACGTTTCCAAAACATTGGCGGCCGATGCAACAGGTCGTGGCGCTATCGATCGCAATGATTCTGATTTCGGTCGTTCGTGCGGTTCTGAACTACTCTTACGCGATGGTATCCGGCACGCTGGTCCACCGAAAAATCGTCGTGGATTTGCGTGCCGAAGTCTACGCGAAGCTACAGCGATTGAGTTTGCGGTTTTACAACGATCAACCGGCGGGAACGATCATCAACCGCGTCACGGGCGACGTCCAAGCCACGCGTACCTTCATCGACGGTGTGCTGATCCAGCTGTCGATTCTGGGGATGTCGTTGGTCGTGTATCTGTTTTTCATGATTCGCATTGATGCCGGACTGACCGCCGCGTGTCTGATCACGACGCCGGTGGTGTGGTGGTTGAGCATTCGATTTTCGCGAACGGTTCGGCCCATGTACGACCAGACGCGTCATTTGTTTGATGCGTTGGTGTTGCGGGTTGCCGAGACGGTCGACGGGATCGCGGTCATCAAAGCACTCGGTCGGCAAACCGCCGAGATCGAGCGTTTCAATGCCGCAAACGATCGAGTGCAAGACCAGCAACAGGCCGTCTTTTCCCGCGTGAGTCGGTTCGGGCCGACAATTCAGTTTCTGACCCAAGTGAATCTTGTGATCTTGTTGGTGTACGGCGGATACTTGACATCGGTGGATCGATTGTCGCTCGGCAGCGGGCTGATCGTGTTCGCCGGTCTGTTGCAACAATTCAGCAACCAAGTCGGAAATCTGTCGGGATTAGCGGGGACGATTCAACAATCGCTCACCGGCGCACGCCGCGTCTTTGAAGTACTCGATGCACCGGAGGAAGTGACCGCTCCGATCGATCCGTGGTTCCCCGAATCGGTCCGCGGTGAAATCAAACTCAGCGGGGTGTGGTTCGAATACGTACGGGGATCTTCGGTTTTATCGGACGTGTCCTTGCACGTTCGACCAGGTGAAAAGATTGCCATCATGGGTTCGGTGGGTCAGGGGAAGTCGACGCTATTGAGTTTGATCCCGCGGTTTTATGATCCTCAATGCGGTTGCGTGGAGGTCGATGGCGTGGACGTGCGGAAGTGGGACTTGAGTGTGCTGCGCCGCAGCGTCGGTTTGGTGCTGCAGGAACCTCTTTTGCTTAGCAACACCATCGGTGCCAACATCGCTTTCGGCTTGCCCGCCGCGACGCGAGAGCAGGTTCGGATGGCAGCCCGATTGGCTGCTGCGCACGAATTTATCGAAGCTTCACCCGACGGATACGACACGATGCTTGGGGAATTCGGAATGTCGCTCTCGGGTGGTCAACGGCAACGACTCGCGCTGGCACGGGCGTTGCTGACGGACCCGGCGATCCTGTTGCTCGACGACCCCGTTTCCGCGATCGATCCCGAGACCGAACACGAAATCATTTCCGCCATGAATGCGGCTTCCGCGGGTCGCACGACGTTGACGGTGGCCAATCGAATCAGCACGTTGCGAGGAGCCGATCGCGTCATCGTGCTCGATGAGGGCCGGATCGTTCAACAGGGAAGTCACGACGAATTGATGGCGGAGGACGGGCCCTATCGAAACGTGGTGCACAGTCAGTCGGCGACGGAGGAGTCGAGTTGAGCATGTCGCAATCGTTCCCAACCATGGTCAAAGTGACCCGTGATCCAGACGCGGATGAACGACGACGCCCCTTGTCGATGGCGATCATCCGGCGGTTGTGGGCGCTGATGCGTCCGTATTCGCGCAAACGCAATTGTTTGATCGCATTGGTGTTGTTTCGCGCGGTCCAGTTGCCGGCGTTGGCATGGTCGATCGGTGCCGTGATCAATGGCCCGATCACGGGAAGGGCGCCCTTGTCCTCGATCGTGTTGGCATCGCTCGGCGTGTTGGCTCTCGCAGCCTTGACCCAATTTTGTTTGGTGTTCCGACAACGGTTGGCGACTCGAATTGGGCGAGGCGATCATTCACGACCTGCGCGGTCGGGTGTACGAACACCTGCAACGGATGCCGATGTCGTTTTACACGAAGACAAAAACCGGGCGCGTCATAAGCCGCATCACCAGCGATTGTGACTCGGTCCGAACCGGCGTCCAAGATGTGCTTTTTGTCAGCATGGTCCAGGGCGGCCAAATGATCATCGCCGCCGTCGTGATGGGTTGGTACGACTTGCCGTTGCTGATGGTCGTGATGGCGATGAGTCCGTTGATGTGGTTGATCGGGCGCCAAATGCGATCACGGCTCAGTCAAGCCTATCGAGATGCGCAGGAAAGTTTCAGCCGTGTGACCGCGACGATCGCTGAATCCGTGTCCGTGATCCGCGTAACACAAGCACTCGCGCGAGAGGAAACGAATGCCGAAATGTTCAAGCAATTGACGGCGGATCATGCCGAGTACAACATGACCAGCACTCGCGAGGGTGGCCGGATGATGCCGTTATTGGAATTGACCGGGCAGGTCTCCTTGGGGCTGGTGCTGATCGTCGGTGGATACCGCGCGATCATTGCAAACGACCCGATGCCGGTGGGCGATTTGATCCAGTTCTGGTTTTTGGCGGGCCTGTTCTTCAGCCCCATTCAGGCGTTGGGCAACCAATACAATCAAGCGCTCACCGCGATGGCTGGCGCCGAACGCGTGTTTTCGTTATTGGACACCGCGCCCGCTTGGAGCGATCTTCCCGACGCAAAGCCGCTTGATCAACCCGTCCGTGGCGACTTGGAGATCGATAATATCTCGTTCGCCTACGAACCGGGGCGTCCCGTCCTTTGCGACGTATCGATGTCGGCTCGCGCCGGCGAGATGATCGCACTGGTGGGTGAGACCGGCAGCGGCAAATCAACGTTGGCGGGTTTGGTCTCGCGGTTCTATTTGCCGGACTCGGGCAGCATTTCGATCGACGGCCAAAACGTGCGTGGGATCACAACCGAATCGATCTCACGCACGGTATCGGTGGTGCCCCAAGCAAACTATTTGTTCAGCGGTACGGTGCTTGAGAACATCGTCGCCGGACGGGCGGGGGCGACAAGCGACGATGCGATCGCGGCACTCGAAACGCTCGATTGCCAATGGTTGATCGACGACCTGCAAAATGGTTTGGAAACCCAAGCCGGTTCGCGCGGCGGTCGCGTTTCGCTCGGCCAACGGCAACTGATTTGCTTCGCCCGCGCCTTGGTCGCCAATCCCCGAGTGCTCATTTTGGATGAGGCTACCAGTGCGGTCGACTCGCTTACCGAAGTTCGGATCCAAGCGGCGTTGGGCCGATTGTTGAGCAATCGAACCAGCGTGGTGATCGCACACCGTTTGAGCACGATCCGGTCCGCTGACCAAATTTTGGTCATGGCGTCCGGCCGAGTCGTCGAGCGGGGACGACACTCCGAATTGATCCGCGCAAAGGGTCATTACCGAAGGTTGCACGACCGATTCATCACCGGCCAAGGCGTGATTTAAGAATGTTCTCGCCCACTCGTTAATCCGAGTGGCCTATTGGGAAGCCGCGCTTGCATCCGAGTCGCTCCTGGCGGGCAACACCCAATTGGGCCGAGGGTAATGGCATGTGTAGCCGTTTGGATTTCGCTTCAGATAATTTTGATGCTCGGGTTCGGCTTCCCAAAAGTCCGAGATGGGCTCGAGCTCTGTCACCACCTTGCCGGGCCAGCTACCGGACGAATTCACATCTTCGATCGTCTTCTCGGCAATGGTCTTTTGATCGTCATTGGTGTAGTAAATCGCGGATCGATAAGACAATCCTCGATCATTGCCCTGCTGATTTTTCGTCGTCGGATCATGGACGTGAAAAAAGAACTCCAGGATTTTTCGGAAATCCGTTTTGCTGGGGTCGTATATCACCTCGATCGCCTCGGCGTGGGTTCCGTGGTTGCGATACGTTGCATTTGCGACGTCGCCCCCGGTGTAACCGACTCGCGTCGAAACGACACCTTCGCGTTTGCGAAACAAGTCTTCCATGCCCCAAAAGCATCCACCGGCAAGCACTGCACGTTCGGTCATCGTTCAAATTCTCTTTAAATCGGTTGATTCGTATCGGGCGTCCACTCACTATTACCCGCACCAAATCATTTTAGCAGCCTCGCAAGGGCGCCTGAACGTGTAGACGACCCGAACAGCCGACCACTCGAAATCGATGGACGAGATCACTGGCGTGCACTAAACTTTGATCATCCCGCCTACACTCCCGCCACGACTCCCGCCTCAACCCTCCAAACTCTGATGTGGATTCAAAATCCTTTCGCTTCTCGCGTTGCCTCCGCCGGATTGCGATGGGCATGCTTGATCGGTGTCATTGGTGGGGTTGTCGATTACGAACTTCCGCGATCCTTGGCGGATGATGGAGAGTCAAAGAGTGCCGAGTGGGAATCGAGCTACCGCGTTGATGTCTTGCCCATCTTGAAAGATCGTTGTGCCGAGTGCCATCGGGGCGAAGATGCGGACGGCGGTTTCAACCTCGACCTGTTCGCGGAAAGTACGCGAATTGAAGAAAAGTCGGACGTTTGGGATCAGGTGGGAAAACGTCTCCGTTTGAACGAGATGCCTCCCAAAGGCAGTCCCGGCCTTAACGATGATCAGAAATCCATTTTGCATCGTTGGATCGATGCCAAGCCAAATCGCGATTTGTGTTCGCAACTTGCCACGGATGACACCAAAGCTTGGTACCGCGGCTATGTGATGAGCCGCCGATTGACGCGCAGCGAATATGTCCGCGCGATGCACGACTTGATCGGAATTGAAGTCCGGGATCCCAACGCAATTCCTTCGGATGGGGCGGGGGGTGAAGGTTTTGATACCGCAGGCGATGCGCTTTTCACATCGGCGATCCACGTCGAACAATACCTTGCGATCGCGTCGCAAATGATTGACGAAGTCATGATGTCCTCAACGATTGATGACTCCCACCCACGGTCAAGTCGCCTCCGCGAGGCACGTGAGAGATTGTTCGCACCTTCCTCCGATGCAACGACTGGCACCCACCCGGAGAACCGCAGCGAAGTCGATCGCGTTTCACTGAATCGCGACGATGCCAAGGCGATGATCGCCGCATTTGCACGGCGTGCTTGGCGACGCCCTCTCTCATCCGAAGAGATCGATCGACTGTTGGTTTTGTACGATCACGCATTTTCTCGCGATCGCGGTTTCGTCGCTTCGGTGTCCCAACCCTTGAAAGCGATCCTGGTTTCACCGAACTTTTTATTCGTGGTTGAGACCGAGAATCCGAGCGGCGGTGTCCAATCGTTGACGCCGCACCAGTTGGCAACTCGGTTAGCATTGTTTCTATGGTCGTCGATTCCCGACGAGGCGTTGCTGGACGCTGCCGACGCCGGCCAACTAGCGACGCCGGAACAAATCACTGCGCAGACGCGTCGCATGCTCGCTGATCCGCGTGCCAGGGCGCTCGGTGAAAACTTCGGACTCCAATGGCTCGGGTTGGCCAACTTCTTGACATCAGTCCGCCCCGACGGTGTGCGGTATCCGCAGTTCGATGATTCGCTCGCACACGATTTGAGAGAAGAGGCGGTGCGGTTGGTGTGGGGGATTTTTCGGGACAATCGAAGGATCGACGAATTCATTGACGCCGATGCGATTGAGATCAATACCAAGCTGGCGTCTCACTATCAAATCGAGGTGCCCGATTCTCTCGATCGTCCTCGCGACGACGGGTGGCATCTGGTCGAGACCAGCGACCGGCGACGCGGTGGTGTATTGACCCTCGGTGCGGTGTTGGCTTCGACTTCGTATCCGGGTCGAACGAGCCCGGTGCTGCGAGGACGATGGGTGTTGGAGGAACTACTTGGCGGACGCGTGCCACCGCCGCCACCCGGTGTACCCGCGCTCGGTGAATCGGACGCCTCCAGCGCGACCACGTTGCGGCAGCGACTAGAGTTGCATCGCGAAGATCCGGCGTGCGGATCGTGTCACGACCGAATGGATCCGCTCGGTTTTGGGTTGGAGTCGTTCGACGCGATCGGACGGTGGCGTGAACAAGATGGCGGTTTGCCGATCGATTCCACTGGCAAGTTACCCTCGGGCGAAACGTTCGACGGCCCCGAAGGACTCAAGCAAGTTTTAATGAATCGGTCGGACGAGTTTGATAAGCACTTCATTCGTAAACTACTCGGCTTTGCTCTCGGACGCGAACTCAATGAGTTTGACAATTGCGTGGTAGAAGATTGCCAAAAATCGCTCGTGGCTAACGATCGAAAAGCCGCGTCGATCATCGAGACCATTGTGACGAGTTTTCCTTTCCAA
>CAWAEA010000004.1:0-381315 GCA_963781095.1 Pirellulaceae bacterium | reverse complement strand
TGATCATCGTGGTGTTGTTGTACATGGCGACGGGTAGTTGGTTGCGGGTGGGGATCGTTCTGTTGGCAATTCCGTTCAGCCTAGTCGGTGCGATTTGGTTTCTCTATTTCCTCGACTACGATTTATCGCTGGCGGTCGGCGTGGGTTTGATTGCATTGGCCGGTCTGGATGCGGAAACCGGGTTAGTGATGCTATTGTATTTAGATAACAGCTTCGAGCGGTTCCGGGCCGAGGGTCGAATGCGAAACAAGGACGATCTGTGGTACGCGATTCACGACGAAGCGGTGAAGCGTATTCGTCCCAAGACGATGACGGTGGTGACGACGTTCATTGGCCTCGTGCCACTGATGTGGGCCACGGGTGCTGGGGCGGACACCATGCGTCGTCTCGCCGCCCCCATGATCGGTGGACTGGCGACCAGTTTCATCATGGAACTCTTGATTTATCCTGTTATCTTTTTCATCGCAAAACAAATCGCCATGCGACACATATTTGCAGAAACGACGACGGCTTGACCGTCGGGTCGCGTTGACGCATGCTGTTGGCCGATGCTCCAGTGCAATGTGAATCAAAACCGCTCCGCCGGTTCGTTCGGGAAACTTCCGATCGACGGAGCGATCGGGCGACACTAATTGTTCCCCGCGTTCCGAATGTGGTGGTCAACCTCTGAAATATATCCTCATTTTGAAGAGTCCAAATGTCAATGAAATCGAAAGCGAGCGCCCGATGGGAGGGTGATCTGACACAGGGTCGCGTCGCACCTTGACACCGCCAGTGGCGTGCTGCGCGGCACGCCCTATTCATACAAAACGCGATTGAAGCGTCAAAGCGGAACCAATCCCGAGGAACTGATTGCCGCCGCCCACGCGGGCTGCTTTTCGATGGCTTTGTCGATGATTTTGGGGCAAGGCGGCTTCGCAGTCAGCAAGATCGAAACCGAAGCGGAAGTGACACTCCAAAAGCAGGATGACGGCTTCGCTATTACCCAGGTTCACTTGGTGGTTCAGGCGACCGTTCCCGGTGCGACGGCCGAAGCTTTCCAGTCCGCCGCTCATGAAGCCAAGAGCGGCTGTCCCGTTTCAAAAGTGCTCAACGCCGAGATCACCATGGAAGCTCGATTGATCGATATCGGCTAGTTGAATTCGACGATTCGGTATTGTTTTCGTGCGATATTTTATTAATCGCGACAAAACGGCGTCAGTATCGTGCTAATCAGTTCAAGCTACCGCGGCGCCGATGTCGATGTGTCCTCTGTGAGAAGTGACCGGCAAATGGAAACAGCGCGCGGGGCGCCGAATGGGTATTCGTTTTGTATGTGTTATCGTGCTACTCGGTCGGTTTGACCGGCTGCACGCACGTCCAACTGCGTCGTAATACGATCAGACAGTCAGCGACTCTCACCGACATTTACGAACAGCAAGTTCTCGATAATTTGGCGATGTTCGTCCACGATCAAGGTGCTTTGCCATTCTTTGCCTATCCCAATTCAGGAGGGTCAGACGTCAGCGATTCCTTGGGTGGCGATTGGACACTGGGTTTTGATCGCGCGGGATTTGCATCTGGGGGTTTGGGGCAGAACTCGGGACGAGATATGTCCGAGTCCTGGGTGCTTACTCCGGTTTATGACCCACGGCGACTCGAACTGATGCGATGCGTTTACAAACAGGTCGTCGCAGACGCAGGTATTCGCGAATTAGACCAAACCAATGATGCGTGTGAGCTTCTACAACGTCAGTTCTACTTGGGAGCCGTCAACGGAATCTCGGTTCAAGAGTTCACTCAGCAGACAGGTCGCACCACACCGGCAAGCTTGAATCCCTGCCAATGGTTTGGGTACGGTTTGGAGCCTCCCAGCGGCCACGGTCCTTGCTGTCGGAGTGGCGAATATTGTGGAACTCACGTATGGGTGCTTCCGGGTGGAAGAGAAGAACTCTCCAAGTTGACCATGATCATTTTAGACTACGCATTCAACGTCTCCGCCGTCTCGACGGAACCCAGCCAAGAAGTCGTTCTATACTTTGACAGCAACGGCCAGCCAACCACTGAAGATAAAGCCAATCGCATCATTCGCCGCATCGAGTCGGTTCGCCAGGATGTCACTGAAACGTTTCAGCAATCGACATCAAGCAGCAACGGAGGCAACTCGTCCGTTCGGGTTCGAGCAATCGAGCTTCCTCCAATTGCGCCTGCCGACACGAACACATTCAGTCCACAGAAATTAGACCTTCAGCTAAGGCTTCTCTCCCCTCGGTAGATTGATTTTGGATATGAGGATGGAGCCAACTTTAGAATTTTGATTTGCTACCCTAATCCAACGAGGCAACGACTTCTCGGTTGGCCCGCGTCCCCAAGGATCGCCAGATTTTCCGGTCGATCGAATCGGTAATAAAATGACATGAACCGTCGACGAATCCGGTTTGCACGCCGCCCGTGTGATAGCTACGTGACGTGACCGCTGCGTAGGTCGGAGTCGTGATCGTTTTTCCTTCTCGTGAAGAATTGAAATCGACGTCGTATTGTGCACCGCCGGACGTGTAAAGGACCTTCGTATTCGGAGTGAATGCCGTCGTGAAGCCCGACTGGTGAGCACGAGAATCGGTCCACTCGGTGTGCCCCGAATTGACTTTGAAGTTTCCGCCGTAGCTCAAGACTTCCATTTGCAACGATGGCGTAGCTACACCCAGGGTGGCGGGGTTCAGTCCGTCACGCAGGTATGGATTGAATGCCTTTACCTCAGCGAATGCCAGCGTACTGCTGGCTCCATCAAGGACGTCGCGGAAACCGGTTTTGCTGTTCGGAAATACCAAGCCAGTGCCCGACTTTTTGCTGACCGGATCATAGACAAACCATTCACCCATGTTGACGCCGTAGCTCAGAGGGTAATGAGCAAAATCCGGATCGGAAGCAGATGGATCGGGGCGAGATTGATCGTTGATTTCGCTGGGGCACAGATAAGTCGGCACGCGAGTTCGTGCCACTTGACCTTGGGCGCTATAGGGCAAAGACCAATTGATCAAATTGGTTAAACCGGATTGCTCCAACTGTGGCAAAATCCTCGCTTGCAATGACCATGAATCACTCGGTTGCAACCCGCGGTACAGCCCGCCAGCCGGAAACTGGTCGAAACTGCTGTGGTAATTGTGCATGGCCAGCATTATTTGCTTCATATTATTGGAGCAACTCATGCGGCGTGCGGCCTCGCGGGCCGCCTGGACCGCAGGCAATAACAATCCAACCAAAACGCCAATGATGGCGATCACGACCAGCAATTCGACGAGGGTGAAACCAGATTTTCTTTTTAACACAATCAACATTTATCCAGTCCTGAACGAGAGATATATTTCGGTCGGCACACGAACATCGTGCAAAACCGCTCGTCATGGCTGGCTAAGGAACATCTTTTGACGGATCTCGTTGGCTGGCTACTAACGCTGATGCAATTGAGAATCAATCTCATCAGCACGCATTCTATTAGCGTCACTTAGGCATGGCAACCCCATTGCATCGGGGTGCCGGGCCAAGAAGTGCGTGTCTTGGCGAAACATCTTGTTCCACGTGTGACTGGGGAATTCCAGATCGACTGCCTCGAAGGCGACCGGCGGAAAAGAGTTTCACTACGATGGCTCTGAAAATATCTGCCGCTCGCCTAATGGCAGCAACCACTGGTGCAGCTTTCGTCGGTCGCGGCGGCGACGCGATCCGAGGGGCTGGCTGGCGGAGAACCGGATAATCGAACGGGTGGCGGAGGCGCGGTCGCTGCGGCTTCATAGTCGTAATTCGCTACGGATTGCTCGACGTAGTCTTGATAAGCAGTGTCCATAGATGACGTTTTTTTTCGCCATGGCAGCGAACCGCAGCCGACACTTGACACAATTAGGGTCAAGCCGACGAGTGAGTTGAAGAGGCAACTAAATCGAGAAGCGTTCATTTTTGATATCCTTATCAGTAAGTAGTGAGCGACGCGGTTCGAGATCGTTTGTGAGTGAATCACTAAGCGGCGTCACGATACGCCGCGATGGAATGAATCGGATTGTCGTCGACTTGTGTCCGGTCAGCTTCGCTTGCCGCCATCCTAAAGTCGGCTTGGAGCGGCCCCCATTCGACAGCCAAATTTCCACCAGATTGTCGGTGTTGTTCGGCCCAGGCCATCAAAGACTCAATGCACGTATGGTCGATACGGGACAACCCGGTCATGTCGACGTGGACATCGCTGGCAATCGGAAGACGGTTGAGTGTCTTGGTCAGAATTGGCAATCGCAGCATAGTCGCTGCACCACGCAACTGAACGAAGCAGTAGCGGTCTTCGCCGTACACCAACAAGATATCGAGCTGCGATCGCAAACAAAGCAGCCAACACCCTAACAGCAACGTTCCGATTGTCAGTCCTGACACGATGGAAGCGTGCATCGTGATAGCCATCGCGGTGCTGATCGAGAGCGTGGTCAAAAACATGGCTGCGACCGTGAGAGAACACTTTAACAGGGGCCGAGCCAGCAACGCCCAATCCTTCTGTCGAAAGGGATTTTGTCGATGGGGCAGATTTAGGTTGTCCATTGATGGAGACATCCGTAGCTCCGAGTGGGTGATGCTGGAAACACTTACAGGAAAAAGGGACCAACCGGCCGCAAGCACTCCGTTGCTTCGGGGCACACGGCGTCCTGGCCGTCAACGACTGGCTGGTCCACTGGGGATTCGTGATCAGACGCGATCTCAATTGATTCCGCCTGCGTCCTGCGTCCTGTGGCTAGTGGCTATGCCCGGCGTGGCTACCGCCGCCTCCACCTCGCGCGGACGATGCACATCCTGTGGAAGTCACGATGGCCAACGCGGCCACCAACATCAAACTGAAAAGTAACTTAGTCATGATCGAGAATCCTTTCTCAAGAGTTGGAAATAAGAAATTACAACGTGATTCACACCGAAGCGAACGTCGCTGCGGTGCGGTAAACGACGGCAGGCGCAGAAGTTCAGAGACCGTTTCGCAAAGCTGCAAATGGGAGTGAACCTAATCCGAGCGGGATCGGTTCATCACTGAATCGCCATCAAGCAAGAGCCTTGGTGGCTTCCGCGACAACATGCTCAGTGGTTGGCGTTCAGATAAGAAAACGCGAGAGAGTGGCGCAGCGTTGCTGCGCAGTAGCCACATGCACAATTGGCGAATCGCCGATGCGCGAGAAACGGCTTTGCGTCGGTGCTGAACGGGGTAATACGGCCACGACCGCCATTACTCGCTCAATCAACTGGCGATGGATCGTTCGATTGCTACTGATCGTCGCCTGATCGTTTCGCTGGTCACCTTGGCACTGGCACGGACAGTGATCGGTACAGTGACACACCAGCAAGTCGAATCCACATCCGCGTTCCGTGACGGTGTCGAATGGCCGAGATGGTTGACTTCCGTGACAACAGTTCCATTGCCCCGCCGCGCTGCATTCGGTGACCAATGCGCGGTAACCACATGGACTTTCGCCATTGACCGTCGAGCATGGGCAAATTCGGACCAACGATGTCGCCATCGCAAACATCGCCACCATCAGCCACATCATGGCTGGGCGAGCGATTCGTTTGGGACACCGAATTATCATTAAAAATTCTGCTGTTGCGTTAACGGAGTTCGAGTCATGTGACTTACGATCGGCATCTTCGATCATCTGAAGCAGATATTTCGGCCGTGCCAGCCAACTATTCTGCTGAATTACGCAATTGTCCAAGGCTGCGTCAAGACTTGGAATCCGGTGAAGGAGACCGGAGGTGCTCCCCCCAGAGTTGCGATCCTCACAATCGTCACCACGGGAGCGATGTGCGACGTTCTCCTTCTGATTGAGGCGTTTCTGCTTGAAATTCGGTAGTTGCGGGTCCGATGGGTATTGCAGGCTGGTCGTTTCTATTCATGGAGGAATACACAGTGACCCATTCTCGACCAATCTTCGCCTGCGGCAAACAGGCACGTCGTCTGTTGCTCTTGGCCGCTCTCGGACTTTCAACGGGATGCAATACGATTAACCAACGTGCTGGTTTGGCCAATCAGTCCGCACCGCATTCACGTTCGGCGGCGCCAGCGGGTATCCGCGAGGCGAACTCAGCGGTAGCAAGTGCGGCACCCGAATCCGATGTCAAACAAGTTGTCTATGACGATGTCGATGTTCAGGTGGCCGCGCCTGTCTTGGTGGCTCAGCAGCCAATCACATCGTCGTTCAGCGACTATATGTCGCGCGACGCATCGGACAGCGACGGCATGCGGTTCTCAGAGCCAATCGTCGAGCCTGGGAGCGGCGTGCCGATTTCTAGCGGCATGACGATCGAGCAGTTCGAATCGCTTGCGTTGGGAAACAATCCAACGATTGCCGAGCTTGTCGCAACAACACAAAAAGCAGCCGGATTCCGGACCCAAGTCGGCCTGAGGGCTAATCCGACCGTCGGCTACAACGGAAATCAGATCGCCGATCAAGGAACGGACCAGCACACCGTCTTCATTTCTCAAACGATCATTACCGCGGACAAGTTGGCACTTAAACAGGAGCGTTCTGAACGAGGCCCTGCGTGCGCAACTACTGCAACTCGAAGCTCAAAAGTACCGTGTCGCCACCGATATCCGGATCAAGTTCTTTGATGCTTTGGCCTCTCAGCGGCGAATGGAGTTGATCCAAGAATTCCAGTCCGTTTCCGATAAGGGACTCGAATTTGCCGAGCTGCGTAAAAAGGCAGAGGAAGGGTCACAATTGGATGTTGTTCAAGCCAAAGTGCTGAAAAACGAGGTTGACTTGCAGCTTCAGCAAGCGGAAGTCCGATTCAATGCTGCTTGGCGGGAATTGGTCGCGCTAGCCGGTACACCGGAAATGGCACCGAGCTATTTGCAAGGTCAACTTCCGCAAAACGAATCGCCGATGGACTGGAACAGCGTTGCCTCGACGATCGTCGTTTCCAGCCCTGAATACCAAGCCGCGCAAACACGTGTGAGTCAGGCTCGGGCGAACATTTGCCGCCAAGAAGTTCAACCGATCCCGAACCTCAATGTTCAATTCGGGACTGGTTACGACGCCGCAACCGACAACGGATTGATCAACTTGCAAATCGGTGCTCCGATTCCTGTTTTCAACAAGAACCAGGGCAATATCTCTGCGGCGCGAGCGGAATACGTTCGTGCGTCTCGTGAGGTCGAGCGAATCGCAAATGCGATCAAAGCACGACTCGCGTCAGCCGCGGGCGACTTCGATGCCTCATTGGCGGCAGTCGACAAGTACGCAAACGATATTCTGCCGAATGCCGAGGAGGGGCTTGAGCTGGCGGAAATCGCCTACCGGGCTGGTGAAACCAGCTACGTTCAAGTGCTGATTGCTCAACGCTCGTATTTCGACACGAATCTGCAATACATCGCCTCCCAGGCACTTCTGGGCCAAGCCCGGCACGTGTCGATGGCTATGTCTTGACGGGTGCGTTGGACCCGATCGTCGACAATAGCGGCGACGATAGCCTGCGTGGCCTGACGTTCAGTCAGCAGTGATTTTTGAACGCTTGAGTCGCCTTCGTGAGATCGCCTCGAATCAATTTGGGTAATCTGTTGAAAATTTTCGGAGCGACCCCAATCGCTATGGACCTTTTTGACAAAAATGCCGACAATAGTGGTACTTCTTAATCCAGGAACTGATCCGTGCTTGTCGTCTGTCGAATCACCACCATCGTAGCCATGCTGCTGCACTCGTTATTCGGGTGTTCGTTGCATCATGCTGCTAGTTGTGATTCGCATGCGCACGGCCTGTGCGATCATGTCTGCGATGCGGATGGCCACCCAAGTGTCCAGCACGAAAATGATTGCTGTCATGAGCATGGCGGGCACGACGACGGCGTTGGGCCAGATGGATCGTGCACTGGCGAGTTGATCGCTAGTAGCGAAGCGAGTGTCGCACCTGTCTGTCCGGGATGTGAGTCTAGCCCCTGTGACGGCAACTCGCCGGGTTGTCATTCAGCCGGCTCGTGCAGCTTTGTTCCCTGCAGCGATGTTGCCTTTGTGTGCGACGCGGTTTTTGTTGGGTTCATTTCGTACGATCTTGATCCGAGCATGTCGCGGGTCCGCACTTTTGCGTGGCAGCAAGAACGTCAGCGACAATTCTACGGCGTTGAAGACTCTCTATCTCGCTGTGCATCTCTTTGCACGTGGCTTATCTAACGTAATAGCCTTTCTGGTTGAAGAGCCGGAACAACAGCAGCTTCGGGCAGGTTAATCCTGGTCTGGTCTCCGTTGTTTCCGCTTCTGTTCTTCAGCAACCGTCATGTTCCTTTTTGGTAGCTCATCGCTGCGCGGATTTGGAATAGCGGTCTTTCAAGTGAATGTCTAGCGACCGACCGCGCGCCTGATCATTCGCATATCACTGTTCCCCGTTCTTTACCCTGGAAGTAAATATGTCAAAAATTAAGGCGTTTTTTGCGAGGCTTGCTGGACCAGTCTTGACGATTGCCGCGATCCTTGTGGCCATCGTCGTTGGCGGATTTGCCTTCACCGACTACCCGCAAAAGCTTGGGCTGGTGACTGCTTCTGTAGAGGCGGGCCACGAGGGTCACGATCATAGCGAAGGCGGCCACGACGATCATTCGGGGGACGGTGGCCACGACGATCACGCGGGTCACGACCATGGGGACGAAGGCCATGATGAGGCGAATTCGATTGAGCTGAGTGCCCAGGCGAGGGCCAACCTGAGGCTGACCACGCAAACAGTTTCCGTTGGTCGATTTAACGAGTACATCGAAGTCCCAGCGTCGGTAGTGGATTGGCCGGGCCGTACTCACGTGGCCATCACTTCGCCGCTGACGGGCGTTATCAATGCGATCAAGATTTCGCGGGGTGAGTTGATTCAAAGTGGTCGTCCGCTTTTTACCTTGCGACTGACCCATCAAGACCTCGTTGACACGCAAGAAAAGTTCTTGACCTCGCTCGGAGAACTCGACGTCGAGCGACGTGAGATTCAGCGTTTGGCTTCTATCTCGGGTACAGGTGCGATTGCTGGAAAAACGAAGCTAGCCCGTGAGTATGAGCGGGACAAATTGACAGCCGGGTTAATGGCGGCAAAACAGTCGATGCTCCTGCATGGATTAACGGACGATCAGATTAACCGTATTGAACAAACGCGGGAACTCATCCGCGAAGTCACAATTTATGCTCCGACGCTTCATGCTGATCGCTCGCTACACCACGATTCGCTTCACGCGCCGAGTGAGGGCCTGACCGCAGCAAGCGTTGGTAATATGCGGTTTGCATCCATGCAACCTCCACCGATTCATCCCGAACATATCGACGCCGAGTTTTTGGTGACGCAACTGGAAGTGAGTCGTGGTGAGTCGGTCCAGGCGGGCCAGCATTTGGGCCAACTGTCCGATTACAGCCAGATTCTGATTGAGGGCGAAGCCTACCAACGAGACGGTGAGGCGTTGCAAAAGGCAGCCAACTCGGGAGCGATGCTCCAAGCCGTGTTCGAGACGCAGCAGGGGCCACCCCAAGTCATTGAGGAATTGAAGATCGTTTACATCGGAAACGAGGTGAATCGGGAGACGCGTTCATTGCCGTTCTTTGTCTCGTTGATAAACGAAGTCGAAAGAACCGAGGAGATTGAAGG
Organism: Pirellulaceae bacterium; assembly: GCA_963781095.1. GTDB lineage: Bacteria > Planctomycetota > Planctomycetia > Pirellulales > Pirellulaceae > Rubripirellula. The sequence continues at coordinate 371,710 of CAWAEA010000004.1, read as the reverse complement.
CCAGCAGTTCGTTAGCTGGCGTTACAAGCCGGGCCAGCGTTTGCAACTCCGGGTGCCGGTTGCTGGTTTCGACAACGCGATTGTGGTTCCCAAGGATGCCGTTGCAGAAGAAGGCCCAGAGCGTTTCGTATTCGTGGAGAACAACGATCACTTTGATCGAGTTGCCGTTCAGGTTTTGGCGGCTGACTCCATCAACGTTGCGCTCAAGAACGACGGTCAAGTTTGGCCAGGCCAGTCAATCGCCGTCAGCGGTGCTCATCAGTTGCAGATGGCGCTCAAGAACAAGTCGGGCGGTGCGATTGACCCACACGCTGGACACAACCATTGATGATTTTGATTGCAGATTGCAGATTGGAGATTTGACAATGGATGATCGGGAACTGAGACGCCGAACGCAGGTGTTTGCGTTGCGTGTGATGAAGATGATTGAGTCGCTGCCCGGTACGACGACTGGGCAAGTGATTGCAAAGCAAATCGTTCGATGCGCCACCTCCGTTGGTGCGAATTACCGAGCGGCCTGTCGTGGTCGCTCCAAAGCTGAGTTTCCGTCCAAATTGCAAACGGTTGTCGAAGAGGCTGACGAAACGTGCTACTGGCTCGAACTCATCATTGAAGGCGAACTGCTCCCAGAATCTCGTATTGAAGACCTGCTAGATGAAGCCAACCAGATCACGGCAATCATGATCGCTTCCCGCAAAACCGCCAGTCAAAACGACACCAAATAGCAATCTTCAAACTGCAATGCTTAAAACCAATCTCCAATCTGCAATCGACAATCTGCAATGTTAGACAAGATAATCCAGTTCTCGCTGAACAATCGCCTGATCGTTTTGGCTGTCGCAGCCATCATGCTCGGGGTCGGCGCGTGGCAAACCACACAGTTGCCGATCGATGTGTTTCCGAACCTGAACCGGCCGCGTGTGGTCGTGATGACCGAAGCACCTGGGATGGCTCCCGAAGAAGTCGAGGCATTAATCACGTTTCCGCTGGAGACGGCGTTTAACGGTGCCAGCGGCGTCGAAGCGGTACGCAGTAGCAGCGGTATCGGATTGTCGGTGATCTATGTCGAATTCGGATGGGAAACCGACATCTATAACGATCGTCAGATCGTCAATGAGCGACTACAGCTTGCGTCCGAGAATCTGCCTGACGGAGTCAAGCCGACGCTTGCTCCCATCTCGTCGATTATGGGGCAGATTCTGATGTACGGGATGTGGAGCGAAGGTGATGTCACTGAACCGATGGAGGTTCGGACGCTGGCCGATTGGGTTGTACGTCAACGACTGCTGACGATTCCCGGCGTGTCGCAGGTCTTCACGATGGGCGGCGGGCGAATGCAGTACCAAGTGTTGGTTGATCCCGATGCACTGCGCACATTCGGGTTGACCATGGACGATGTTCACGAAGCCGTCAGTGAATCCAACTTGAACGCAACGGGTGGGTATCTCGATGAACGAGGTGCCAACGAGCTATTGGTTCGTGGACTCGGACGAATTACGAGTTTGGATGATTTGCGGGAAATCACCATCACGATGCGTGAAGGCCGCCCTATTACGCTTGCAGACATCGCAAAAGTTGTTCAGGGGCCTCAAGTCAAACGCGGTGATTCCTCAACGTTTATGCGAACGGAGAGTGGCGACGTCGAAGGCGGCCCCGCGGTCGTCTTGACGATCAACAAGCAGCCCGGCAGCGACACCCGCGCTGTCGACACGGCCATCGCCGAAGCACTCGAAGAACTCAAGATCTCGCTTCCCGATGACATTCGCTTAGCCAATGTCTATTCCCAAAGGTCATTCATTGACCGAGCGATTGAGAACGTTGTCGAGGCTCTCGCCGATGGTGGCGTGCTTGTCCTGGTCATCTTGTTCCTGTTCCTGCTGAACTTTCGCACCACGTTCATCACGCTCACCGCGATTCCGCTTTCGATCATCGCAACCGCGTGCGTGTTTGCCGCGTTTGGTCTTTCGATCAATACAATGACGCTGGGTGGTTTGGCCGTTGCGATTGGTGAGTTGGTCGATGATGCGATCGTTGACGTTGAGAATATCTTCCGGCGGTTGAAAGAGAACCGACATTCGGAATACCCTCGACCGGTGCTTCGCGTGGTCTATGAGGCCAGCATCGAAGTGCGAAGCAGTGTGGTGTACGGAACGGCGATCGTTGTGCTCGTCTTCATTCCACTGTTCGCGCTCGAAGGCATGGAAGGCAAGTTGTTCGTGCCGCTCGCCATGGGATACGTGGTATCGCTGATCGCGTCACTGGGCGTTTCGTTGACCGTGACACCCGTCCTGGCGTCACTGTTGCTTTCTGGCAAGAAGTTCTGGCGATTCGTCGTTCCCGTGCTCGCGCTGGGCATCGCCGCGCTAACCATGTACTGGGTCGTGCCGCGTGCGATCCATATCTTGCATCTGCCGTTTGAAATGCCCGGCGATCCGTTGTGGTGGACGCTGGTGTTGACTCCTGCGATTTGGTTCGCGTTGGTCGTCATCGAAAGATTGCTCGGAGGTGAAGAAGCCGAAGAGGGGCGATTGCTGGAAGGGCTCAAGGGACTGGCGGGGTTGGCCATCAGTTTCAGCACGCGTTTTGCAGGTCCCGTCCTCGGCGTCGCTGGCGTGATGGTTCTTTTCGCGTTCTTCGCGGTCACGCAACTTGAAAGCGACTTCTTACCACCGTTCAACGAAGGAGCCGTCCAGGTCAATGCGTTACTTGCGCCGGGTACATCGTTATCGACAAGCAACAAGATCGGCGAAACCGTTCAGGAAGAGCTTATGAAGATCGAGTCGGTCAAGTCGGTCGCACGTCGGACGGGCCGAGCCGAACTCGACGAGCATGCGGAAGGCGTCAACGTCACCGAGCTATTTCTTGAAATGGCTGACGGTGCGAATCGCGAAAAGACCATCGAGACGATTCGCGAAACGATGGAAGACATTCCGGGCGTGGTGTCGAGTACCGAGCAGCCGTTGGCCCACTTAATCAGTCACATGATCTCCGGCGTCAAAGCTCAAATTGGAATCAAACTCTTCGGTGACGACCTCGATGTCTTGCGTAACAAGGCAGAAGAGATGAAGCAGCGTATTTCAGGCGTGGAAGGTCTAGCGGACGTTGTCATCGAACAGCAAACCAACATTCCGCAATTGCGAATCGAGCTGAATCGGAGTGCGCTCAAGCAAAACGGGTTGCGTCCTGCCAACGTGATGGAGTTGGTCGAAACGGCGATGAACGGAACCGTGGTCAGCCAAGTGCTGCTGGGCCAACGTACGTTTGATTTGATGGTCCGCATGGATGAACCGTATCGTGAAGATGTCTCCAAGCTGAAACGATTGGCCGTCCCGTTGCCCAGTGGCGGGACCGTACCGCTCGACTCGGTCGCCAACATCTATGAGAGCGGCGGACCAAACATGATCAAGCGAGAGCAGGTTCGTCGGCGAATTGTGTTGCAAGCCAACGTATCAGAGCGAGGTGTTGTGGACGCGGTAGGCGACATTAAAGAAAAGCTGGCGGAGATGGAATTGCCACCGGGATACTTCATTGAATATGGCGGTCAGTTTGAAAGTCAGCAATCTGCGTCACGTCGACTGATGGTACTGTCCGCGGTCGCGTTGCTAGGGATGTTCCTCGTTCTATACACATTATTCGGCAACACGAACTTCTCGCTCCAAGTTCTGGTAGCCCTACCGACCGCATTTATCGGTGCGGTCGCAGCTCTCGTGATCACGGATCAAAACCTGACAGTTGCGGCAATGGTCGGGTTCATTTCGCTGTGCGGCATTGCCAGTCGTAACGGCATTTTGCTGCTGAACCATTACATTCACTTGGTCGAACACGAAGGCGAATCGTGGACGCGTGAGATGGTCCGGCGTGCGGGCCAGGAACGAATGGCTCCCGTGTTAATGACAGCACTGACGTCGGGAATTGGTTTGTTACCGCTCGCGCTCGCGGCTGGTGAGCCAGGCAAAGAAATTTTGTACCCGATCGCGACAGTGATCGTCGGCGGTTTGCTGAGCAGCACGCTGGCCGAGTTTTTCGTTCGTCCCGCACTATTTTGGACGATCGGACAAGGGGCGGGGAAACAGATTGTCAAAGACCACCAGGAGGAAATGGGTGGCGCGGACTTGGGGGCGACAAGCCACAAGCCCCATGATTCGGTGGTTGCGACATGAGAAAAGAATCACTGACACGGGGAATGGTTCCTCGTGTTCGTTCTGTGAGCGAGCGAATTGGTTTGCCGTTTCGGTGCGTTGCCGAAGCGATGATATTTGTTTTGAAGAAGACTCCCACGGAGGAATGTCAATGTTGAAAGTACGGATACTTGCAGTCGCGGCTCTGGTCGCATCGGTCGCGATGGGCAGCATGTTGGTTCAGGCTACCGAGCCGAACACGGCTGCAAAAGAACTAGTCGAATACCGCTTGGAAAAGTGGAAAACGACGCATGCCGAAGGCGACCAGGGTGACAAGCTGGTCGAAACGCTGAAGAAGCTTCGCTGTGAAGTCAAAGTCGGTTCGCATGGCGGACACACCGACGTGAACTATCGCTGCACGAAGTGGCAACAGTTGGCTCTGAAGAGCCACAAGGAAGCCCATCAGTGGGAAGGTTGGTTGAAGAAGTATGGCTTCGAGACCAAGCACGCTCACTAGATGACGTGAAGGAATGGGGAACAGGAAACTTCGTCCTGTTTCCCCGTTCCATTTTTGCTGTCCCATCCACATCTTTCCCCATTCAAAAACATGAAAATTCGATTTCTCACCGTCACGCTGGCTTGCTTTGCCCTTGCAGGCTGTTCCAAGAATGACATTCAAATTGACGACGCACCTGCCGAATCGTCAGAGCCGATCGTCATGGACGAAATGCCGCCGATGATGGATATGGGCGGTCATCCCGAACATGGGCCGCACGGTGGGGAATTGGTCGAACTCGGCAAAGAAGCATTCCACATCGAGATGCTACATGGCACCGGTGCCGTCGCGATGTATGTACTCGATGGATCGGCCACCAAGCCAGTCGCAATCGAAGCTGACAAGTTGACGGTGAGCCTTAAACACGATGGCGAAGTGAAGTCATTTGAATTACCGGCGGACCCGCAAGCCGATGATGAATCCGGCAAGTCATCTCGGTTCGCATCAACTCAGGCCGAGATGGACCAATGGATGGAATCCGGAGCCGAAGGAGTCGTAATTTTGCAAATCAACGGCAAGTCATTCACCGGGAAGATTTCGCACGACCATGATCACGAAGGACACGATCACGGTAGCCACGAAGGACATCAGCACTAAACAGTGTGTCCCAGTCGGTTGCGGTGTGTTACCGCGATCGGCAAGGTTCCCGGCCTCGGATACGACTAGCCTCGTGAGGCCGGGAACCGTTTTTGCACTCCACCACCCTATTTTCGACGAAAAGGAATTCGATCGACAAGAAATCAACGATCGCCGGATAGTTTGCCATCATGACAAAAAAATCAACCTTCAACATAACCCTCATCGGGGCCTGCCTCGCATCAGCGGCGATTGCGGGCGGGATTGTCTATTTTAGCGTTCCGTATTGGTCGAGTGAATCGGCTGCCAAACAAGAGAGCCAAGACGGTGAAAATGATCACGGCCATGAAGAAGGGGAGGAACATGAGGAAGAACGTGAAGAGGCCGTAATTGAATTGCCAAAGGAGATGTGGGAGGCGGCAAAACTGAAGGTCCAGCCCGTCGCTCGCCAAACGATCACGATGCAAACCTGGGCGACCGGCAAGATATCGCTCAACGAAGGTCGCAGTGCCAATATCTATTCCATCACCGAGGGGCGAGCACACGAAGTCCCCGTGAACCTTGGTGACGGAGTCGAAGAAGGGCAGGCTCTAGCGATCATCGACAGTCGCGAAGTGGGCACGGCGAAGCTGGAATTGTACCAAGCTCGATTGCAAGAAAAATTTGCGAAACAAGCCAACGACTTTGCCCAACGGGTGAAAACAAACGCATTGCAACTGATCGACGCACTTGACCGCCAAGCCTCCGCCGAGCAGATCGAAAAGACGCTCGGTGACAAACCGATCGGAAAATACCGCGAACAGTTGCTGGGGGCTTACACCACACTCGTGCAAGCGCAAACCGACTACGATCGGATTGCACCGATCGCCAAGACGGGAGCCATTGCGGGCAAGCAAGTCATTGAGGCCGAAGCGAATCTGAACGCCGCCAAGGCGAGTTTCAACGCAGTCCTTGAACAATTGCGGTTCGCTGTTCCTCAAGATGCACTGGAGGCCGAGCAAGCATTGCAGCAAGCCGGTCAATCAGTTGAGGTTGCCAAGGCGAAGCTCAATATCTTGGGCTACTCTGATGAGCAGTTGCAGGATATTCAGCCCGATGAAAAAAGTGGGCACCTGTCGCATTACGAAGTCGTCGCTCCCTTTGCCGGTACGATCATTGCAAAGAATGTCGTGCTGGCCGAGCGGGTCGGAACCGACACCGAGATGTTTCGTCTCGCCGACCTTTCAACAGTCTGGGTGCAAGCCGATATCTATCAAAAAGACCTGCCTGCGATCGCACAACTCGGAGACACGCTGACGTTTCGTGCGCCAACGGCTCGTGACGGTTCACTCCACACGCACACCGCCAAGATCTTTTATCGCGGTGATGTTCTCGATCCCGATACACGGACGCTGCGGTTGCTGGCAGTTGCCGAAAATGAAGACCGTCACCTAAAACCGGGAATGTATGTCGAGATTGAGATTCCGTCTCAGGATTCCCAAAACATTCTTGCGATACCCGAGTCGGCGATACAGGAGGTCGAAGACACGAAAGTTGTCTTCGTTCAACAAAGTGAAACGGAGTTCCGCAAAGTCGCGGTCGTCACGGGCGTTATGTCCGGAGGCATAGTCGAAATCCGCGAAGGCCTGAAGGTTGGCGACCCAGTCGTGACGTCCGGCGGATTCGCGTTGAAGTCCGAATTGATGAAGGGAGAGATCGGCCACGGTCACTAATTCATCATGATTAAACGCATCATCGACATCTCGCTAGACAATCGCATCGTCGTCCTATTGGGCGTCGTGCTGCTCGTCGTTGCTGGCATCTATTCGATGCTACGGCTTCCCGTGGACGCGGTGCCCGACCTGACCAACGTGCAGGTGCAAGTGCTGACAACATCGCCAGCACTTGGTCCTGTTGAAATGGAACAGTTCGTCACGTTCCCGGTCGAAACCGCCATGAGCGGCATTCCCAAGGTCACCGAAATCCGTAGCGTCACACGGTTTGGTCTCTCCAACGTTACCGTCGTGTTCGAGGAAGGCACCGACATCTATTGGGCCAGGCAACTGGTTGGTGAACGATTGACCCAGGCCCGCGCTGAAATACCAGCGGACATTGGCGTGCCCACGATGGGACCGATTGCAACCGGAATGGGCGAGATTTATCAGTTCGAGGTGCGAGCTAAAGAGGGCTACGACTACAGCCTGCAAGAACTTCGGACGATCCTCGACTGGGATGTCGCATTCCAACTCCGCGGTGTTCCCGGCGTCATCGAAGTCAACAGTTTCGGCGGTGAGCTGAAAACTTATGAAGTCCAAGTCGACCCCACCGCGATGCTGAATTATGGCATCACGCTGCAACAAGTTTTCGCTGCTCTTGATCGCAACAACGCCAACGCAGGTGGCGGCTACATCCAGCACTACGAGGAACAGCGACTGATCCGCGCCGAAGGACTCGTAGAGTCACTGGACGACATCGGCAGCATCGTGCTGGATAGTCGTGAGGATGGTACGCCGATCTTGGTTCGCGACATCGGCGACGTCGAGTTCGCACCGCTGTTGCGACAAGGTTACGTCACGCGTGACGGCCGAGGCGAAGCGGTCGTCGGTATCGTCATGATGCTGATCGGCGAGAACTCGCGAGTCGTCGTCGAGGATGTCAAGGCGGAAGTCGCCGAGATTCAAAAGTCTCTTCCCGAAGGCGTTTACATCGACGCGTTCTACGACCGCACTGATTTAGTCAAACGTGCTGTCGATACAGTGGTCGAAAACGTTAGCGGCGGTGCGATCCTGGTGATCGTGATGTTGTTTCTGCTAGTCGGCGACTGGCGAGCCGGTTTGATTGTGGCGTCAGCGATTCCGCTGTCCGCCTTATTCACGTTCATGGCGATGAAATACTTCGGTGTCTCGGCCAACCTGCTAAGCCTGGGTGCCCTCGACTTCGGGATCATCGTTGACGGGTCCGTTGTGATGGTGGAAAACGTGATCCGGCAAGTCGGGTTGGCGAAACAACGCAATCCCGATCTGCAAAAGGCACCTCTGAAAGTCTTTCGCGAAGCCGGCCACGAAGTGGCGAGACCGATCCTGTTCGCCGGTGCGATCGTGATCATCGTGTTCATTCCGATTCTTTCGCTACAGGGCATCGAAGGCAAGATGTTTGGTCCGATGGCGTTCAGCTTCATGGCTGCGCTTGTTGGCGCGTTGATCGTTTCATTGACCGTGATGCCGGTACTCGCGTCGCTATTCTTGGCTCGCAAATTCACACAGAAAGACCCAATCTTGATTCGCTGGGCGAAGCGAGCCTACGAGCCGATGTTGCGTCGAAGCATGAAGCACCCCGTAGCCATCGTTTGTATCGCGACTGCCTCGCTTGCGATCGGCATTTTTGTTGCAACGCGGTTTGGTGCGGAGTTCGTACCGAAGTTGGACGAAGGCGACATGGCGATTCAGGCCGTGCGATTGCCCAGCGTTTCACTAGAGCGTTCGATCGAGATGACAACCGACATCGAACAGACGTTGATGGACGAATTCGGCGAAGAAGTCGAATCGGTCGTGTCAAAAACCGGACGCCCAGAAATCGCGACCGACCCAATGGGTGTCGAAGCCAGCGACATTTTTGTGATCATGAAGCCGCGGGACGAGTGGCGGTTCAATGACAAGCAAGCATTGATCACCGCGATGAGCGAATCGCTCAACAAGCGAATTCCCGGAAACAACTTCAGCTTCACTCAGCCGATTGAACTGCGTGTTCAAGAATTGCTTTCCGGTGTTCGCAGCGACATTGGGATCAGTCTGTACGGTGACGATCTTGAAACCTTGCAAAAAATCGGGAACGAAATCGCTGGCGTGGTCTCCCAGGTACCCGGTGCGGCGGATGTACAGCCCGAGCAGACCGGTGGTTTGCCATACATTCAAATCAAGATTCTCCGAGATCAGATCGCACGCTACGGAATCAACGCTGGAGACGTGCTCGATGCGGTCGCGACGATTGGTGGCAAGGATGCGGGTGAAGTGTTTGAAGGCCAAAAGCGTTTCCCGTTGATGGTCCGGCTGGCACCGAAATACCGCAAAGACCTGGAATCGCTCAAGAAGATACGAATTGCGGACAAGAGTGGTCGACAAATCCCGCTCGAACAACTTGCCGAAATCACGGTCGGTCCCGGTATCGCACAGATCAGCCGGGACGAAATTCGACGACGCTTTCTGGTGCAAGTCAATGTTCGCGGTCGCGACCTGGCCGGTTTCGTGGGCGAAGCTCAAGCTGCCGTCGAATCACAAGTGGAACTGCCACCGGGTTACCGCGTGACTTGGGGCGGGCAATTCAAGAACCTTCAAGACGCCGTCGGGCGTTTGTCCGTCGCAGTGCCGTTGGCGCTGTTTTTGATTGGTTCGTTGCTGTATCTGACCTTCAGATCGGTCAAGCTCGCATTGCTTATTTTCCTCAACGTTCCCATCGCCACGGTCGGTGGAATTCTCGCGTTGTGGATTCGGGACATGCCGTTCTCGATTTCTGCCGGTGTCGGATTCATCGCCCTGTTTGGTATCGCGGTGATGAATGGCGTGGTTTTGATCGAGCACATCCGAGCATTGCGCGAGTCCGGAAAAGAAGTCGGCGATGCTGTTTTCACCGGTGCGGTCGATCGACTGCGTCCGGTGCTGATGACGGCCACGACTGACGCACTCGGCTTTCTACCAATGGCGTTCTCGACCAGCAGCGGTGCCGAAGTGCAACGACCGCTGGCGACCGTTGTCATCGGCGGCGTCATCACGTCCAGCCTGCTGACCCTGATCGTGCTACCGTCGATCTACCGTTGGTTCGAGCCTTCGACCGGCGCCAAAGAAAATGAAGACGAATTCGAGATGCAACATCCATCCACGACAATATCCACCGAAAAATAGCAATGCCCTTAGTCGAAGAATTTGAGCGATCTGGTGCGTGGCTGTTCCGCTGGCGCAGCTACTTGCCTTTCGTGTTCTTGCCCTTGATCTTCCTTGCCGCGATGCGTTATCCGGCAATCGAATCGCATCCGAACATGCACTTCGTTTGGAGTCTGCTGAGTCTAGGCGTTTCGCTGCTGGGTTTAATCGTGCGATGCCACACTGTTGGCCATGCCGCCGAAGGTACATCCGGGCGAAATACGAAACAGCAAATCGCAGAATCACTCAATACGTCCGGCTTCTATTCGATCGTTCGGCATCCACTTTATCTGGGGAACTTCCTAATTGCACTGGGGATCGTGCTGCATTCATTGTCGCCTTGGTTGATCACGCTATTCGTGGCTGCGTTCGTACTTTACTACGAAAGAATCATGTTCACCGAAGAAGCATTTCTGCGTCAAAAGTTCGGTCGTGATTTCATTCGTTGGGCGAATAACACACCTGCATTTTTGCCCCGTCTGAGACGTTGGCGGAGGGCTGATCTGCCCATGAATTGGTCCAAGGTCATCCGCGCCGAATCGGCTGCCGTCGCCGTCATTGCTTTGGCCTTTCCAGGGTTAGAGCTATTGTTGCACGAAATGCAGTCGGGCAACGTCGGCGTTGAGAAATCGTGGTACATCATTCTCGGCGGCGGCGTCCTTTTCTATGCAGCAGCCCGCGTGATGAAACGACAGTTCCGACATTGGGCAACATACGAAGCGATCCTCTCTAAATCAGCGGAGGAATAAACCTCTATGACGAAGCACAACGGCGTAACAGATAAAAAGGAACAAGCGGTTCGGCGAACAATGATGCCTCGCAAAACAATTCAGAATCGAGTGCTGATCGCCATCTCCGACCCGCAGCTTCAAAATCAATACGCTTCGCGACTCGCTGAAGAGGGATTCAGCGTCGCGAACGTCTTGGACGGTCTGTCATGTTTAGACGCTTTGCGCTGTAGTCGTTTCGACATCTTGGTTGTCGAAATGCACTTGCAGTGGGGCAGCGGAGAGGGTGTTGTGGATGTGATGAGCAAGGACCCCAAAATTGAAACTATTCCAGCCGTCATTGTCGAAATTCCAACGACGCGATTGGTGGACTCTTCAAACTCACAGCCCTCCGCGATAGACGAGCTCGTGCAGGTGATTCGAAGACGCCTTAGTACCCTAGTACCGTCGAATCCCGGTGAATGAAATGAATCAGCACCCATTTGAGAAACGAATCAAAAACACTCTCGAGCGAATGGATTTCCATGACGTGAGAGTCGTCGTGGATTCCCAAGGCATCGCTACGCTCAGTGGCTCGGTAGCTGATGCGAATGAACGTGCACTTGTTGTGGCCCTTGTCAGACAACGTCCGGTATCACTGGCATTACGAACCAGATTGGACTGACACAATGAATAAGCGAGATGGGATTGGCTCCGCCAACCGGGAGACTTGCTGCTTTGATGAGTAGGTTAACCATCAATGATTTGCAACGGTTCGTCGTCATTCTCAGCGTCATGTTGTTGGCAACGCTGAGTCGCCTCGACTGCAATGCTGCTCCTGTGCAATCCGCCACAGCAGCCGGATCCTCGCAATTGGAACAACAACCACATCAGGCCATCCAGAAAAAGAACAGCATCGACGAGCATAACCCCGAGGAACATGAACTCCCATTCTCGCCAATCTTGCTGGAGCTTGGGATCATCATCGTAGTTGCCGCGTCCGGTCGCTGGATCGCCGAACGTATAGGACAGTCCGCTGTGTTGGGAGAGCTACTGATCGGAACCCTGTTGGGAAACCTAGGCGTTTGGCTTGGAATTCCATTCTTTGTGCTTGTCATGAATCTAGGCGATGTGATTCCGTTGTTTAGCGAAGTCTGGCTTTCAGGGGAATCCGTACCGCAAGCTGCCGAGCATTTGTACGGTATCGACGCAGTCAGTCGGAACGGCGGTACAACACGACTGCTAGAGATAGTGACCGGGCCAGACGGACCACGCTACATCGCGATGGGGTTTGCGATTTGGCTCTTTTCCGAGTTGGGCGTCATCCTGCTGTTGTTCATGGTGGGATTGGAGTCACAGGTCGACGAAATGCTCGGTGTTGGTTGGCGGGCACTGTCGGTTGCCACCATTGGTGTCGTCACCCCTTTCGCTCTAGGCTTCTTTTCAAGCCAGTGGCTGCTACCCGATTCATCTATGACGGTTCATTTATTCTTGGCGGCGGCGCTCTGCGCAACTAGCGTCGGCATTACCGCGCGCGTCTTGCGTGACTTGGGAAAGATGCAGACTCAAGAAGCGAAGGTGATTCTTGGTGCTGCTGTCATTGATGACATTCTTGGATTGATTTTGCTGACGGTCGTTGTTGGAATCGCGTCCACTGGCGATGTCAATCTGCTAGAGATCGGCAACATCACTCTGATGTCAGGGCTATTCCTCGGCGTGACAATTCTTTTTGGCGGACGACTTGTGGGTTGGATGATCTCCAGGTGCACCGCAATGGGTGAGCGTCACATAAAATTGCTGTTTCCGCTCGCGTTAGCATTCCTGTTGGCGTGGGTGGCGAGCGTTATTGGATTAGCCCCAATCGTGGGTGCATTCGGGGCAGGGCTAATTTTACGTGAGGATCATTTCAAACGAGATTCGCGGTACACGATGGAAGGGCTGATCTCGCCGCTCGAAAGAATCTTCGCGCCGATCTTCTTTGTATTGATGGGGATGCAAGTCGATCTGAAGTCCTTTGCCGAACCGATGACCCTTGGATTGGCTTTGGCACTGACTGTTGTCGCAATCCTCGGGAAATTGACGTGCGGGTTGGCTGCTAGCCCTGATACCAATCGCTGGGCGATCGGGTTGGGGATGATCCCACGAGGAGAAGTCGGACTGATCTTCGCAAGTATTGGGAAGGGATTCGGAATCATCACCGGTTCACTTTTCTCCGCCGTCGTTGCGATGGTCATCGTCACCACGATGATCACTCCTGTATTGCTGAAGTGGTCCTTTGACCGTGTTGGTAATGACAGTGGGTTAGAAGTCCCTCAGGCGGGAGGAGAAACTTAGTCATGTTGTCAACATTCAACCGTTGCGCAAGTGGCAATATCCCACGTCCTCTCTCCCTCATTTTTGCAGGGGGGAGAGTTAGAGAAAAAGGGCTTTTGAACTCAAGCCTAGTGATGTCCACCGACACCGAGGTGCAAGCGACCGACGTCCAAATGGACGCCACCGTGACCGCTGTAGGCCGGTCGGTACGAACGATAGCTGGGAGCATAGTGTCCGCCGCCGTAGCTCGGTGCATATCCGCGATAAGCAGACCCATAATACGGCGTCGCCCCACCATGGCCGGAGTATCCGTAACCCGAATTCCCGTGTCCGCCAGTGTAACCATGCCCGTAGCTGGAATGGCCACCAGCGTAGCCGTGCCCGCCGCTGTAACCATGTCCGCCGCCGTAGTGGTGGTCTGCAGCGTTTGCTTGGCCCGAGGGAACCAAAAACATCAAAGCGGCAGCGGCAAAGGCAATCATCAAAAAGCGTTTCATTTTTGTCATCCTGAATTGGGAGGTAAGGAACAACGGCCTATTATCGCATCCGCTGTGCCAATTCGTGAAACAGGCCAAAAAGCCTGTATTTTCCGATATTCCGCTCTTTTTCGACTCCGAAAGTGTCGTCGCATTGACACGGAAGTGTCGCAAAACTGGCACAGTCGAAGGACTGAATTTGTGATCTGGCAGAGGGGAGGTAGCACATGCAGCGGTTAATCAAGCGTCGTTTTTCACGTCGCACTATTCAAGGGCTGGCCAACTCTACCATGCCTTTCGTCGTCTTGATCGCTGCGCTGCTCAGTGGGATGCCGATATGCGAGTGTTCGCGTCTGAGGAATGACACGACGAGATGCTGCGCCAGCGTCGGTTCAGCGATCTGCTCCGACTGTCATTGCGCAACCAACACGCCGGAGGGTTTCTCACCGCCGACGAAGACGCCCTGTTCTTGTTGTTACGAAACAGAATTGCCACTGGCGGAACCGCAATCATCGGGACGCCAGTTTGCCAGAACGCCTCCTGTGGCAGAATTTGCAACAAAGACGATTGAAGTGGGAGTTTGTTCGGATCGCAAGCGTCGTCCCGTGTTTTGTTCGTTTGACAGTAGTTCTGGTCGCTGTGCCTGGCTGTGTCGTTTCTTGATTTGATGGCTGCAATCATGCCCGTATCAAAAACAACACATCAGACCCAACATTCGACATGGAGTATTTAATGTTAGCCCACAAAAATGAAACCAGTAAAGACGAAGTCGCTTCAACTTACATATCCAACATCACCGCCTCAGTTCAATCAACATTAACACAAAACCAATTTTGGCGTGATGAATGCAGTAGCGCTCCCTTTGCCATCCAGAGCTTTCACTTCGGCGATGATGAAACGCTTGTAAACAAGGACTCACCAAGGAATCCGACAGAGCTGCAAACCGACACATCGACCACCGTTCTATTGGCGATCGCAAACTTGAGCATCCGCCGTCAATACGCTCAACGAATTCGCCGCGCAGGATTAGCGGTTGTCGAAGTTGAGGATGGGCTAACTTGTTTGCAGCAGCTTCGCATGAACGCCTACTCATTGTTGATCGCTGACCTCAACTTACCATGGGGAAATGGTGACGGGATTATCGAAGTCATGCTTAACGAGGACCGCATCGGAATAATCCCCACCATCCTAATCGAGTTCGTTCCCCCTGAGGAATCCGATGGTACCACGCATGGATTTACACAACGGATTGCTGAGAATGAAATTCAGCGCCTCATCGAACAGCATGTGAATCAAGTCCTGCCATCTCGGTCCCGCGTTGATTTATCCGTCGATGCTTCGTGTGAAGTCGCTGTTTGTCATGGAAATCGAGAATCGCCCGATGACGAAGATACGGTCGTCGAAGAAGATTTTGCCGCGTTCTTGCAGCCAGACCCAAGTGGATCATCAAGGCAACCGAATTCTTGTTCTCTTCTGATTGCGATCGCGAATGACGAAGAACGTCGCCGTTACGCCAACGCCTTTCAAGAGGCTGGCTACCGGGTGAGCGAGGCGACCGATGGCTTGTCCTGTTTGTCGGCACTCCGCGATCAAACTTTCGCCATCCTGGTCCTGGACCAGCATCTGCTTTGGGGCAGTGGTGATGGCGTCGTTGAAGTCATGCAAAGCGACCCGACGATCAGTTCGGTGCCGGTCGTTCTGTTGAACTTTCCCAAGCCCAACGAGCGCGACACCGAACCAATTTTTACCCGCGAATTCGTTTGCGAAGAAATTTTGCAGATCGTTCAGAAGCGTCTCGCGGGCGAAATTTGATTTTGGATAACATCACCAATAACCAGTCGAAATCGTTTCCAACGGTCACCTTGTTGCTGTTGGCGGTCAACGTTCCGCTAGCCGTTCTCGTTGCACTCCTCCTGGTTACCGATTACCGGCGGGAGATGCGGCGTGCAACGGACGCTCGGCGAATCACGCTTAGCGACGAAGCGAGTGTGATTGGCAACGCACTGTTGCGTTTAAGTGAACCCGATGACGCCGTGGCCATCACGGCTTTTCTGGAAAGCAGTTGCACAGAAACCGCTGGACCGGGTACGCCGGGACACTGGATCGACGTGCTGTGGAACGCCAATCGCCTGCATACCCATACCGGACCGGACATTGAACAGAATTCTGAACCGGAGTTCGGTCAGTTACAAGACGCGATCGTCGGTCGATTTGCAGTCGGCGACTTGCAAGTAGCCGTCACCGAGCGGGCCGCCGAGATTCGCCGCAGCGCCAGGGGTGAAACATTCATGCACCTAAGCGGCATCTTGGGGCTGGCATCGCTCGCGGCCATCATCGTTGATGTCGTCTTGGTCCGCCTGATCGCCAACCCGACGAGGCGACTGACTGAAGCTGTTGAGCAACTCCAGTCAAACCAATTCGAGATGGAACCGCTTTCGTTTCGTAGCCGCGAGCTGAACGACTTGAGTTTTGAGATCGCCCAGATGGCGGAATCGCTGCGCCATGCAGAGGCGGACCGAAGCGGCGCAATGCGACGCGCTCGCGATATTCAAAACCACCTGCTGCCCCGACGGATATGCATTCCTGGTCTAGCGTTCGCAACCCATTTCCAGCCAGCCGAAGATGTCGCGGGAGATATTTATGGCGTCATGCAAATGCGAGACAAGTCGTGGTTAATCTACATCGCGGATTTGGTCGGACATGGCATTCCCGCTGCGATCAGCGCGGCAGTATTGAAGATGGTGATCGACTCCGCCGCAGGTGCAGCGACCGACCCTGGCGGAATCATGACTCGCGTCAATCGGATACTTCCGCAATACCTCTCTGACAGTGAATTTGCGACAGCGGCAATCCTCCGATGGAATCCTGAGAAGGCTGAACTGTCCTACGCCAGCGCGGGGCATGAGCCGATTTTGCTCATGACGCAGCAGCGGCTGGTCACCCTGGACGCGACTGGAATTCCGTTGGGCATCGACCCCTCGGCAAGTTGGACAACGAGACATCACAGCTTGGTTCCAGGGGACCGACTTCTACTAACAACCGATGGCGTTGCGGAAACGCATGATCCCAATGACCAGCAGTTCGGCCGATCACGACTGGCGGAAATGTTCAACCACAGCCACTCGCGTGAAATCAAAGACTTTGCTGCTCATTTGGAAGCAGAAATCACGTCACATCGAGGCACCGCGGCGATCGAGGACGACGTCACCTTCATGATCGCCGAATGCCGCCGCATCGACGCAAACCTCCAATCGATACGGGAGACGACTCAGTCATGAAGGAACAACTCTATCAAAAAGTAGAACGCATCGTTCATCAGTTTGGTTTCGCAAACGTCCGCGTTACCAATGGCAAGACAGGACAAGTCACGTTGTCCGGTAGCGTCAGCGACATCAATGACCGTGCGTTGGTGGTCGCGATCGCCCGCACCACGCCCGGCGTGCAAGAAATCCATAGCGAGATAACAGTCACTAAGTAACCAAGACAATCCTAAAGGAGACATCATGTTTAAGAAAATACTGTACACCACTGATTTTTCAGATGAGTCAAAGCGTGCTTTCACCCTGGCTAGTGACCTCGCGGCAATACATCAGGCCAGGCTGTTCATTGTCCATGTCGCCGAAACGACCGTGCCAGTCACGGTCCTTCCTCCTGCTGGCGCTGCGACAGTATTGCCGCCCGTTGTTCCAACTCAAGAAGAACTGTCGGAACAACTCAGAAGCATTGCCCCGGATGACCCGATCATCGCTTACGAACACGCACTGCTTCGCGGTGTCGCTGGTGAGGAAATCGTCGCTTTCGGGAGAGACACTGCCATTGACCTGATTGTGATGTCGACCCACGGTCGCAGCGGGCTCGAACGATTCTTGTTGGGAAGCGTCGCAGAACACGTCGTTCGCCACGCAGCTTGCCCCGTACTGACCTGCAATGCGGAGGTTCGATGATCCACCTACAGCAAGGCCAGTCATCGCCGTGGCGACTCCACTTTTTTATTTTGCCTGCCATCACGCATTTGGTGGAAGCCATGATATTCAAGAAAATCGGACTCCATCACAATATGATGAATAAAACCAATCAACCAAAGGGACGTTTTGCCCATTCGATTCTATGCGTGTTTAGTTTGCTCGCCGCGTCCGATCTGATCGCGGGTGAGCCGACGCCGCTGGTTAAAGAAGCCGATAGGTTTTCTGCGAATCAACTTTCCCGTGTCGTTCGTGAATTGGCCACGGAAGCATCACCGGGAATCGTGACGGTCTATGCTTTGCGCGGTCCACGCATGACGCCCGAGTGGAGGTTACGCGAAGCAACTAAGCAACTGCGGGAACATCCCGGAAATTCTCGTCAGCACGCCTCGCCTTTGTTCGAGTCGCCCGACGATCAAGGTTCCGGTCTCATCATTGATACCGAAGGCTATGTGTTGACCTGTAACCATGTTGTCGAAGGTGCCAACGCGGTCTTCGTGCGAACCGCGGATGGTCGAAAGATACACGCTACGAAGGTTGTCGGCGATCCGGTGACCGATCTAGCAGTGGTACAACTTGAGGTCACCGATAAGTTGACCCCGGTTCGCTTCGGAGATTCCGATCGACTTCGTGTCGGAGATTGGGTCGTCTCGTTGGCTTCGCCCTATGATCTCGAGCAATCAGTCAGCGTGGGCATTGTAAGTTCGACGAAACGGTGGTTAACGAGTTCCACAGTACCGATGATCCAAAATGATGCGTCAACGAACCCGGGAAGCTCGGGCGGGGCTTTGTTGAATCTTCGTGGCGAAGTCGTCGGAATTATGGAAGGTTGTCTGAGTACCACCGGAGAGTTTCAGGGGATCGGACTCGCTACGCCTGTGAACGTTGTGCGAGAAATTGCCAACGAATTGAAGAACAATGGCTTTGTCCAACGAGGCCATTTCGGCTTTGATACTCAACTCTTGTCCGTTGACATGGCAATGCTGCTCGGATTGCGGGCTGACGTGGGCCTCTATGTGAAGCATGTCTATCCCGGCTCTCCCGCCAGCGTCGCAGGATTGCGTGTGGGCGATATCGTTGTGAGTTTTGACAATATAGATATTGACCATTCATTCGACCCGCAAACATTCACCGCCGATTCAACGCCCGGCAAGCAACACCGTTTTGAGATAATTCGAGATGGCGAGACCATTCAAATCAAAGCGGTGATGCAACAAGATCAACCCTGGATCGACAAACCCAGAATCCCTACTGACGCTCCGACAGACGATTCGTTCGAGTACTTCGACAAAACACTTGGACTTGGGCTGGCAAACTTGAATGAAGAACTGCTCCACGAATTGAATTTTCCCACCAACGCAGTCGGTGTCCTAATCGCCTATGTCGCGATGGACAGCGATGCCTACCGCGAAGGCTTGGCCGCCGGCATGGTGATCGCTCGCGTGAATGATCATGCGATTTCCAACCTCGCCGAATACCGCGATATCATGTTGAAGGCTAGGCTTCCCAACCGGTCGCTGTTTCTGATTCAAACCGGCACCGCCACGCATCTTGTCCTACTGAAAACTGACCGATACGAGAAAAATGAATAAACAAAAGATCGAGATGAGCTTGTTGTTGCCA
This sequence comes from Pirellulaceae bacterium, assembly GCA_963781095.1. Lineage (GTDB taxonomy): Bacteria > Planctomycetota > Planctomycetia > Pirellulales > Pirellulaceae > Rubripirellula. The sequence goes on along the minus strand of CAWAEA010000004.1, from coordinate 352,487 downwards.
GCGGTTACCGATGCGAATGATCGCTGTGTCCAGCGGCTAACCGATTTGCTTGTGTCAAGGGCCGGTATCGACTCGGCTCACATCACGCATGGGACCGACGACGACCGCCAAAGCATCTGCATTCACTACGATAGCAATGTGGTTTCCACGGGCGAGGTCCGAGAGTTGGCAAAACGAACCGGGGCACAGTTGGACCAACGTTACGGACACTGGCTTGGCAAGTCGGACGCCATGCACGCCCGTCGGGCGTCGGCTGTTGAAGCACGGCTATCAGGAATTGAAGGCGTATTGGAAGCGGTCGTCTCACCAGACGGTGCGGTCCGCGTCGAATACGATCGACAACAAACTTCCGAAGAAACCATCGAAGAAGCGTTCGGGCAATGGGCTGCAAACCCCACCAAAGTTGCCGACGAGCACGTGGGGCACAAACACGATGAAGAAGGCCACGAAGATGATCACGACCATGCCGGTCACGATCACGCTCATGGCGGCATCTTCGGCCCAAAGTCAGAACTGATCTTTGCGATTCTCTGTGGTGCGTTCCTGTTGACCGGTTGGCTGATCGAAACATTCACTGAAGTGAGTGAATGGATTCCGCGGGGTTGCTACATTGCCGCTTATCTCTTCGGAGGTTACTACACCGTCACCGAAGCGATTGAGAAAATTCGGGCAGGCAAGTTCGAGATCGACTTCCTGATGCTCGTGGCCGCTGCCGGTGCCGCTTCGTTAGGAGCGTGGGCCGAAGGTGCGTTGCTGTTGTTCCTATTCAGCATCGGTCATGCGTTGGAAGGCTACGCGATGGGGAGAGCCAAACGTGCCATCGAAGCCTTGTCCGAACTGGCCCCGAAAACAGCACGAGTTCGACGCGATGGCAACGAATCAGAAATTCCCGTCGAAGACTTGATCGTTGGCGACATCGTCATTATCAAACCCGACGAACGAGTTCCCGCCGATGGTTTCGTGATCGCGGGTGAGTCCAGCGTCAACCAAGCACCAATCACAGGCGAAAGCGTACCCGTCGACAAACGCCCCGTCGATGACGTTGCCGCTGCCGCATCCGATGCCGAGTCGCTTCCACCGGAACATCGTGCATTCGCCGGAACGATCAACCAGTCGGGTTCGCTCGAAATCCAAGTCACCAAACTCGCATCCGAAAACACACTGGCCCGCGTCGTCACGATGGTCAGCGAAGCGGAAACGCGGGTTTCGCCAACGCAAAAGTTCACCAAGAAGTTTGAACGTTACTTTGTTCCTTCCGTGATCGCCGGTGTCATGCTGTTGCTGTTTGCACCGCTCGTTATCGACGAAACATTCAGCGAATCGTTCTACCGAGCGATGGCCGTGCTTGTCGCTGCTAGTCCCTGCGCGCTCGCGATCGCAACTCCCAGTGCGGTGCTCAGCGGCGTCGCCCGAGCCGCTCGCGGCGGCATCCTTATCAAAGGAGGCGGGCCACTCGAAAGCCTCGGTAGTCTCGATTCGATCGCGTTCGACAAAACTGGCACGCTCACCGAAGGCGAACCAGAAGTCACCGACGTTCGCACGGCGGATGGCGTCGATGAAACGGAATTACTGCGGTTCGCCATCGCCGTTGAAGACCTGAGCAAGCACCCGCTTGCCAAAGCCGTCGTTCGCGATGGGAAGAAGCGATTGGGCGACGAGAAGACGGCTCCGAGTGCCACTGATTTGAAGAGTATTACAGGCCGAGGCATTCAAGCGATCGTCGAAGGCGACGTCGTCCATATTGGCAAGGACGATTTGTTCGCCGAAGTCGACGGGCCGCCGCTACCAGACAGCGTTCGTGAGATCGTCGAATCGCTTGAGGAAAACGGACGCACAACGATGATTGTCCGGCGAGCCGACCGATACCTCGGCGTCATCGGATTGATGGACACACCCCGCGAGGCCGCCAAACGAACGATCGCAAAACTACGCGAACTTGGCATCGAGCGAATGATCATGATCTCGGGCGACAACCAAAGAGTTGCCGACGCGGTTGCCAAAGCAGTCGGCCTCGACGAAGCCCGCGGTGACCTGATGCCCGACGACAAAGTAAACGAGATCAAGAAGATGCAAAGCGAAGGTGGCGTCGCGATGGTCGGGGATGGAGTCAACGACGCACCGGCAATGGCATCCGCATCGGTCGGCATTGCGATGGGGGCGGCTGGCAGCGATGTGGCTCTGGAAACCGCAGACGTAGCGTTAATGGCCGACAATCTCGATCACCTGCCGCTCGCGATCGGCCTGAGTCGAGCCACTCGCCGAATCATCCGTCAGAATCTTTGGATGAGTTTGGGCATGGTCGCATTCCTGGTTCCCGCCACGATCTTCGGTCTCAACATCGGCCCCGCCGTCGCACTGCACGAAGGCAGTACCCTCGTCGTTGTTTTCAACGCCCTGCGATTACTTGCATACAAGACTTCTACAACTGGTGTGAAGTGACAAGTTGGAAGTGTCCGAAATTGAAGGCTTTTGAGCACATTGCTGAAGGAACTCACAGTTTTGACGGGTAATAAGCTTCTGAATGTAGTCATCTTCTCGGAGTTCCCAATGTTTGCGATTGAGATACGAGTGCGTTTTGCTTCAGTGTTCCAAGTTAGTTTGATTCTAAACCGAAATTCGCTCAACGATATTGCGAGTGATTTTCTTTTTCCGCCGGTCGTAAAGTCGTGTCGTGCGTGGGTCGGCGTGGCCGGCCAGGTTTTGAACGTCTTCAAGCGGGACGCCCTGTTCCAGCAAATCCGTGATCGTGGTCACGCGGAAAGAGTGGGGAGACAAGCGGCGGGGTAGACCACACGCTGCCATTCGCCGTTTGACCATTCGACCGATGTCTCCAGCGGTCATGGGACGCATCGTTAGTTCTTTCGTTTTTCGAATCGACGTCGTGAAGAGAGGACGGGTACCGTATCGTGTCCGAGTTGCAGATCAGCGCGCTGCAAATAGTCAAATAGCAGAGTTTGCAAGTCATGGCGAACGGGGATCTCTCGCGACTTGCCGCCTTTGTCGTCGAAGTGCAAGCAGTACTGATCGCCGCTGTCGTAAAGATCTCTTCACACGCAGTTTTGACACTGCGCCAACACGTGCGGCAGTGTAAATCAAAACTCGAGATGATCGCCTTGTCACGCAAGCCAATGACATCGGTCGTGTCGATCGACTGAAGCAGCGATCCTTGCTTGCTTGACGGTGATCTCGGGCGTCTTTCCCTCGACGACTGAGTATCGTTCACCGCGAACCGACGCCGCCGGATTGAGAACCATGGCGTGGCGAGTGACCATCCATCGAAGAAGTGGCGGATTGCTGCAAGCGACCTGCTTCTTGCTCGAGACGGCAAGGTCAAGCGAATCCATAAATTGACCAACGTCGGCAGGGGAGATCTGCTTTCAGCTCAAATGCGATCGCTCATCGCACCATGCGAGGAAGCGATTGATCGATCGCAAGTAGGCTCGCCGTGTGTGCGGACTCCGCACTTTGGCGAAGAAAAACTCGTCCCACGCAAACTTTGCTCCGCTGCCAGCTCGTTCAACAATCGCCGGCACTTCGGATTGCGTAGGTCGTTGAAACGAGTTTCGCGTCCGACGACGGTAAGCTTGGTTTCAGTCATCGAGAACCGAGCTAACTTGCGACCGATGATATCTTGAGTTGCCACATCAAGAAATGCTCGGCGGTGAATGCGATCCCAAATTTGGATCGCGGCCTGAACATCGAATCGACCACACTCCCAGTCGCAATCGGAATTCCAAAGTCGCAGCAGAAAGCGGGCGGAGTGAACAGCATCGTCTGGTCCGACCAAGCTCGGTCGCCCAAAGGTCAAGCCGATTTGGATTCCATGGCGATACGCCATCGGCGTTCGCGAGCGACGGAAATGACTCCGCGATTAGTACAATCTTCGATTCATTGTTGAAATTCCATTTCTGACTACCTCCATGCAAGAATTAATGGGAACGCCTTCGATCCCCTCTTTGCCTTATAGCGCATGATAACGTCCTTTATCAAGCATAAAGTTTGCGTCGAAAGCTGAGGATTTAGCAGCGGATTTGAAATGTCGCTCGCCCGATCGCTTGCGCTCGGTCGCTGGATGTGATATGAATTTCGTCAAGAATTTTCTTCCGCCTGATTGCGACGAGTACGCCTGAATGGCGATAGTGGATTGAACTTAATTCTTGCATCCGTTGCGATTGCGATGCCAACGCCGTGGCCATCGAAGCCGTTCTTTACAAAAACGCTTTCGGTTTAAAATCTTCGAGCAGACGCAATTCCTGTCGATACGGCTTGGCTACAGAGCTCGAGCCGTAACCGATAGTGTGCACCAGCAAGGTTCAAACTACGGTTTTCTTTCCCGCTCCGCTACTTATTGTAGGTGCGCAGGTCATGAAGAAAACTTCTCCAGATCCATCGACGGCTCCCGTTTGTTCAGAACCAACGAGATCTTCAGTTTCGACGAAACCAGTTCAGATGTCATTGCTGTTTGAATCCCCACAGAAACAGCTTGTCACCGAGTGTTCGCCAACCCGTCAGGCGGCTTCTACGAGTGTGAAACGCGCCAAGTACGCATCCGTAAAGAAAGTGTCGCTAGTCTTTGAAGGCTCGCTTGAAGGTAGACCATGTCTGACAAGCACTAAAGACGCAATGGATTTCTTCAAGCTTTACTGGGCAGCGTATCCGGCAAATGATCAAGAGCGATTTGTTGTTGCGTGTCTCGACACAAAGCACCGCGTCCAATGCGTGGTCGTCGTGACGATCGGCACACTTGACGCGTCGCTAGTTCATCCTCGCGAAGTCTTCAAGCCAGCGGTCATCGAAGGATCGTCCGCCATCGTCCTCTCGCACAATCATCCGTCTGGGAACCCCGATCCTAGTCGAGAAGATCGTCAGGTCACGGAGCGACTGACGGACGCAGGCAAATTGCTTGGAATCACCGTGCTGGATCACATCATCCACGGCGACGGAACGGGCCGTGTTCTCTCGATTCGAGAGTTGCGACTGATTGTTGAACTGATTCGCAATCGAGCGATATTCACAAGCGACTGCTTCTTAATCGAAAATGGTTTTCCGGTTCTCGGGTGTACCGTCATTACGCCGCTTTGATCAGTACAGTCTGTGGGATCCACTCTGGCGACTCTTCAGTCGAACATCCAATTCCCGCGGCTGCGATTCTCCCGACCGGTGCATCACTCAAAATCGAGTCGTCTCTTTTTCATGTCCCAGTTGCCACGTGCGTCTTCACAAGATGCTTGTCGTAGGTTCGGTGGTGCATCAAACCTACGGTGGAACAGGCGAGTAAGCCTAGTTTCCCAATTAATTTTCGCCCGATGGCCAACCTTGCTCGCTAAAATTCGGCTTTGTCGGTCGATTCAGCGTTCGTTGTGACTTTCCCGTGGTCGTAGACCCAGGTGTGAGCGAGGTCAGCAACTTTTGCGACGAGCGGCAGGTCGTCTCGCCCAAAAGTCGTCGAATCTTTCCAAGCTTCACCGTCTTTGTAAATTCGGGTCAGCGACACGTTGTGGCGAATGCCTTCACGCGTCTCATTCTCCCAAATCGTCGCCTTGATGCGACCCATGCGGACTTCGTGAACCGGACGTTTGGCCGACTTCTGTTGTGCCGGCTTGCCTGTTTGTTTTGCCATCTGAATTCATTCTCCGTAAAAGGAGGGTTTAGGAGCTACGACGGCGAAGGCTAATTGTTTGCAAACGTAGTAAACAACAAGTCGGTTCAGCATCTGCGGAGCGGATTTCGGCTCCGCTTGATGCTTACCAAGTTCTGGAATTGCGATTGGCGAGAATCCGCCCTTCTCCATCCAGTCAATCAGAGACTCTGCGAGTTCGGTCGCTGAGTCACGGTCGCGATCAATGATCGCTTGTCAGCAGTTCAGTCCAAGTTGCTTGTGGGTCCATGCTTCGTCTCCAGTCATTTGAAAGTTGGAGGACGGTTTAGGACGCAAGCGACAGGATCGAACCGATCTTTGCGTCGTAGGCCGCACGATCACCGGCATTCACGATTTGCCGAGAGATGCGAGTGAGAGCGTCAACGGCACCAAACACGGTGAAATCCCTCGCGTTGAGTCGTCATTGACTCGACCGCTTTCTTGATGTGGCCGACGCTGATTCCAAATCCGCTAAGTGCCTTGGTCGCGTCGTCAGCCGTTCGAACCAAGTGACGTCGTCATTGCGACGTTGTATCGAGATTGCAAAGGCGTCTTTGCGTTCGTCTCGTTTGCTAACGAGCTACCCAAGATCGATTCGCATTTCGTCCAAGGCGTCTGGACACATTTGCCGTGTGCTTTCGTTTGTAAGACACAACCTCTGTTGCGTCCCAAACGATGTGATTACCGCAGATTCGCTGAAACCAGAACGTTTCGATTCCAACTGTTCGCCGGCCAACTTCGCTGTTCCAGATAAAGAATCCGGGAGCGAACTGTTCACCTTCGATGTCAACCCACGAATCGTTGTCGATCATGAATGCAAACATGTCTTGCTCGCCGGCGTAAAGCCCGTTGCTCCGTTGAACCCGATCGGCGGAGGCGTGAAATCATCGCGCCTCGTCCATGACGACGTCGGAGAACGTCGATGTCGAAAAGTCGAGTGTACGAACGCTCCGTGAAGCGAACGCACTCGCTCACCTTTGGTCAGTACTTGCACAGGCTTGTCACCGACGGGCATCGTTTCCAGTAGCACTTGCACTGCGGTGTCGGTTCTTAGCCGATTCAACGTGTCTCGATTCACTGAAGCAACTGAACAAGTCTGCGTGAACGACCAGTCATTCAGCTTGAATTCCTGGTCATCTGAGAGTTTCAGTCCGAGTCTGCCTTGCCGATGACACCGGAATCACCTCGGTCGGTGATTTCCAGTGAACCTGCGAATCTGTCTTGGTACTTGCACAGTGATCGTAAAGCGACGTCGAAGTCCGGAAAGCGTTCGTCCTCAGGTCGAGAGAACAGCTGGTTGGACGCTCTTTTCAAATTTGTCATTTTCTCATTTCCATTTACAGTGTTGAAACATTAAAAACCTTTCAAGGATGCACCACCAATCCTCGTGGCCTCGCTTTGCATTGGCTGAGAACGCTAACGCAAAGCCAACGAGTGTTGGAAGTTACGCGTCTTCACGAGTGAATGGGAAAAAGAACAATTCGGTATTTACTGATGGATCATTCCGTTATCGCTGCAACGCACCTAAGCACCGGCTTTAACGAGTTGTGGTAGCTATCTGCAACATGTTGCAAAAAAGAATTTAAGTCACCTGCCTTCGTCGGCTGTCATCCATCGGGGCTCGCCCCGCTGAGGCCGACAGGCCCTTGGCCCCGATGGATGATGGACGACGAAGGCGAATGAAACGACCGCGTTACGCTTCCCTACCCCCCCTGTGCGATCATCTGCCGCACGAGGCAAGATTCCCTGACGGGCTCAGAGCGTTCTTGCAAATGCACCGAAAGTGCGAGCGAACATACTCGCTTGAGCAAGGAAATCGAAGCGCCTGCTGTATTTTTTGAAATAGGAAATTGGCAATGATGAACTATTTTCAGCTGAGGAGATTTCACAATGACATGAAAGCGACGCGCATTGTCGGCTGCTGACAAGGCTCCCGTCGTTCGCGAGCGACCTTAACGAAAAAATCCCGATTTCCCAGATTGCTGACCAGATGCAGGTTCCACTGACGCTGATCAAACAGTGAGTCGATACGGCGATGCCGCAGGTCGAGTTGGCCTTTGTGGAACAGTCGGCGAATAGGCCGGTAAGGAAACGGCTGACCGCATAGTCACCGAATTACGCGAGACAAAATCCTCGATGACACTGAGTATTGGACCGAGCAAACCGAGATCGGAATCGGTCAGTTGCATCACTCGATCAAAGGGTCCACCAAACAAGAATCATATCTGGAAACGTCGATGCGGCACAATCAATAGGCGCTGGGCAACGTTCCCCGAAACTGGCGGCCTGAGGCGGCTGATGAGTAACCCGGTGCCCGCCATACGTGTATATTCCGAAGAGTTAGTGGGCGATACTCGCCAATGATCATCGACTCCCCTTCGGGGTGCACCTCATAGAGAAGAAACTTCCACGCTAAATCCGTGACCCAGACGGGAACGAACGCCTTCAAATTACGTTTGTAGCCACCGGTCAACTTCCAGTTCCCGTTGGACCAGCACGGAATTTTTCAATCACCATCGGCAAGCGATCCAGTTGCTTCCGCGGCGCCAGCGTGCGAACGAGATTTCCAATTTCAGCCAGGGTCAATTAATCCAGTCAAAACATTCGCAAAACGCATTATCCGCAACTCACCAACCAAAGCTGCAATTTACGAGGATCGTCGCTGGACTAGAATATCGCCTCAACGCGACGGTTGACACTGAATGGTTTTTCAAACGACACAGCGAACCAGAATTCGGCTCTGGCAAGCGTCAAATATTTTGCATGGGGAGAATAAAAATGCCGATCCGGATGTTTCACCTCGCGGACGAATTAAAGATTTCAAGTTTTAAGCTAGTGGAGCTCTGTCCTGCTGTGGGCATCGAAGAAAAACGATACTCACTGCAAACTATCGACGATGATGAGGCCGAGCTCCTCAGGTTGGCCGTTCGGGAATTGGAGCATGCAATTGCGTCAGAGGAAAAACCAACTGAACTAAGCGAGCTAGCAATAAAAATCCGTTCGTACTTCAAACAGGAAAATGAAAGGCGATCAGCGAAGTCATTTCTGTGGTTTGTAAAGCGACTGGCTAGTGCGATAGATGAGCATGGTTGGGATTTGCTAAATCAATATTCCGCAAATTCAGGATCCGTGTATCTTAGGTTCCAAAGACAATTTGGATCTGTCGTTGAACGTCGCCGCATTCGCGTTGCGGACCATTTCACCAAGTTTGAAAACGACCTGGCGGCATCGCTAGTGATTGCATCGGCATGCTTCACGCCATGGTGCTTTCAAAAAAAGGGCGAGCAGTATCCCATTTTGGTGGTCGACACGATAACAGTTTACAAAGAGAGACGCCAAAAGGAGTTCTTGATCGAACCGTTTTTTTTCGAGCTCGCATCTGCTTCTGGTGACATCACCAAACTGTTGTAGTTGCTTCTCGTTTAGGCGGAGGGTTAATTCCAGCGTGCAAATTCGCTCTCAACACCATCCCCAGGCTCACCATTTGGTCGCAGTCGGTTTTACAAGGAAAGTATCGAGGAGTTGCTTGCGGTTTTAATGGATCTAGATGCGGAGGAAGCGTCCCCATATTTTTAGCGAGTGAAAGATGGCCTTGCTGCAGATGGAAGTTCGCGAGGGAATGCCACGCGACCCCAGAAGCGACCAGGTCGCGATATAACCAACGGTCGCCAACGTACAGATGGGCGAGCGTTCGCCCGTCCCGATCGTTTCCGGATTCCACCACTCGCACGGCTTCGCCTTACGTCGCCTTCGCTAGCCAGTCTGTCGCCACTTTGCCGAACCGCTGCCCGGTTTCCGGTGCGTCGATCCCTTCAAGGCGAATCGTCGTTAGTGTTCAGTCGGAATGCTCTAGCTTGACCGTATCCCCGTCCATGATGCGGGCGACGGTTCCGACATTATCGGGTTTCGGTTGCGTCGGTTCAGAACCGGTAAGGAAAAGAAGAGCAATGCAATGAATCACTGCGAACGGCTTTGATCTGCCATTTCCGATAGTCTCAATGTACTTCGCACTACCTGCCATTCTTGACTAAGCCTCGCATTCTCGCGGTGAAAGATTTTGGAATCTAAGAGCACTCCGGCAACAGCCTTTGCAGATTCGTACGCGACAAATGAATCGAGGATCGACGCTTTTGCTTGAGCAGTTTCATCCCCAAGGCCTTGGAGAAAATGACTGTACAGATCGTCGTAAACGCGGCAGTATCGATGATTCAAAGTTTCAAGCGTTAGCCAGTATGCCAAAACATCGGCTGAGAAGACAACTTGAGTAATCCAGAGGATTGTATCCATGGAACTAAAACGAGCGGCTAGAAGACCGACCCAAAGGCAGAAATACAAACCCGTTTTCAATCGCACCCAAAGCAGCATCTTTTCAGAAACCTCTTTTCCAAAAAACGAGTTTTCCAAGAGACTCGCAGCGAGCCGAAGTAGAGACGGTGAGAATTCATTGTTGTAGTAATTCTTTGTCTGCTCATAGGTGATTGGAGTTCCCAGTGAGTTCGCCAATAGCTGCCGCCTCCGCATACGTTCCGCCTTCGGAACGAGCCACAACTTGGAAACGACAAACGCTCCAAACAGAATTACGCTGAGAAGCACGAACGCTAGCTTCGGCAGAAATCCGTACTTGCTTATGAGATCGGGGAAAAGCACCACACCCGACAGAATGGCGGAGATGTAGAACAGGTATCCGCAGGCAGTATCCAATGCCCTAGCGGACTTGTAATATCGCGAGACTTCGTCCACTCGCTGACTTTCAGTTTCGCTCATAGCTCTGGTATCACTTTTTTGATTTCTACTTCCGCAGCCGCATAGTATTCCGAATCTTCGTAGTTTTTCGCTGACGCGATGCGTCGCTTTGCCAAATCAACTTTGTCTTTAATGTATTGCGGAGTGTCGTAACTGTAATTGAATGAATTCCAGTAGAAGTAGAAGTAGTCCTTGAGCGTCGAACAGCCCCAGAAATGCGTTTCAACGATACTCGATTCCAAGCTGAAAGGCGTGAAGCAATGTCCGTTTTTCGCATTCCAGTATTTAACGAGTCGAACAAGCGGTTTTATCTGAGAATTTTCTCGACCATTCTTCTCGCGGATCACACGGTTTGCTTCGGCAGGGTTCGTGTGCATCCAGTCGAGAAAATCTTTTGACGGCGAAGGGATCTGGTATCCGTAGCTATTGATAGCGGGAACTAGTTCAAAGCTAATGTGATTGAGCGACAGAACGATTGTCGGGTGCGACTGCTTAATTTCAGATGTTGCGTACTTCGCGACCGCGAATCGCCGAAGCTTATCGAGGTAGGTTTGTGGTTTGTACTGCCCCGATCTCGTATCGAAAACGACCATGTAGTCGATGTCGGAATTGCTGTCAGCGTTTCGAGGCAAGATCGTACCTCGCGTGCTTGAACCAAACTGGAAATGCTCGGAAATGTCCGATCCAAAATACGAGGCCAGCCGCAATTTAAGCGTTGATATCGACGATGTGATACTTGAATTCTCGGCTGAACTAAGCACCAAGCTGCTTGCAGTAGTCAAGAGGTGGCTATTCACAGTCATTGAATGATTCCCGTTTCTGCGTTTTTAGGACAAAGTGTACAGGACGGGGTAGTACTGGGGCACCCGTGACACCGGATAGGGCCGCCCCTATTACCAGCACAACCCGTCTCATCCTCGTATCGCTCACCCCCCCTCCCCGCCCGCACCACCGGTGCCGCTCTCTTCTCCGCTACGACAGACACACAGCACAGCACGCGAACGAACGAAGCAACCGCGACGAGCGGTACAAGAGGAACGGGGTTCCTGTTGTGCGGATTACTCAAGCGACTGTGTACACAACCGAGCGATTGCGGACAGGATTGAGACTTTGGGCGTAGTTTGACTACCGGAAGCTGCCCGTAGGTAAAGCAACCTCATCGAAAACACCATGACTACTTGCACGTTCACCGCCACGAAGGGCCGACACCGGAGCAAGAACTGTTTTTGACGGATTAGGTACTGCACAACACTGGCAAAGCTAGTGTTGTGCACCAGAGGTTGTACAAAAAGCTCCTGATCCGAGGAGGTTTGAATTTGCATTTTTTTCTCGATGGCGTCTAATTTGCCAAAACGGTGGTCAAAGCGTTTTTCGAACGAGATTTCAGGTCATAGAAATGGTTTCATCCGGGTGGATCGTGAAGGCTGGCTTCTTGATCGCATCCCTGAGCAGCGACTTGACGCCAACGCGTGACAAACCTCGAGCGAGAAGTTCCGATTTTACATGGCCCAGCAATTGATCGAAGGGCAAGGAGTTGTGGTTGCTGAGGACAATGGCTGCGATTTCTTGAATAGCGGTTGGCGTCGCCGTTGATCTCTTTGAGGTGTTCCCAGTACGCGATGTTTTTGCCGTTGCCTTCCCATCTCGAAGCGAGGAAAGGGCGCACTGGATCTGATCAAGCCGCTCTCCTACTCGCTTTGCTTGAGCGGACAAGCTGCCAAGCTCCATGGTGAGCGCCGCTTCGTGCGCGGTTAGTGTTTCAATGACGTCGCCGAGTTCTGCATTTACAGCCATTTTTTTCCTTTGGAAAATTCAGGTTTGGGGGGACACTTAGGAGTGTGATTGGGGTGATTGACTTAGCCGATCGGCGGCGGCGACAGCACGTTCGCAATTTGAAGAATCGTCGCCCGCACATGGGCGGGGAGTGACGGCCAAGCGGCAATCAGGCGACTCAAGGCTTGAAAATTGTCGTCGGATGACGGGCCGTTTTCGTACGCGTTTGCCGCGTCGATTGTGTCACCCGTTGCCAACTTCTGACACGCGTCGTCGCCGATGTGCTGCTGTGGCGCTGCTGAGACTGCTTGAATTTCACGTAAGTGTTTATGAGAAAAACTACTTACGTCGCGATCGAATCGGTCTACGGAACCGAAGGTTACTGGTTCGAATCCAGTGGGGTGTACTTCACGAATCTTGATCGAATCGCTTAAAACGCCGTAAAAATGGCAATTGAGCGATACCGGACGTGGTGTCCGTGCGATGTTCCCCCCGAACCTGCAAAACGGTAATACCGTTTTGCGAACCGGAGTGACTCGCGGATGCCCAAACTGTCCATTTCCACGCCCAAATATCGCCACCACAAGGCATCTGGGCGGGCCGTCGTGACCATTTGCGGACGCGACCACTATCTAGGCCCGCATGACTCGCCAGAGAGCAAGGTCGAATATGACCGGCTGGTCGGGGATTGGCTTTCGGCCGGTCGCCCGTCGATACAACGCCCGGAGACGAGTGCGGACGAGATCACGGTAGCCGAAGTGCTGTTGGCTTACATCCGTTATGCCAAGGGCTACTACGTCAAGAACGGCAAGCGAACCAATGAGGTCGACGCGATGCAACTGGTGGCGAAAGTCACAAACGTGATGTTCGGCAAATCGCACGCCGCGAAGTTTGGACCGCTCGCCGCCAAAGCAGTGCGACAACAGTGGATCGACAAAGGCCAATCACGACCAACTGTGAACAAGAACATGCGTCGTCTCACACGAATCTTTCGCTGGGCGGCCGCTGAGGAAATGATACCCGGCTCTGTCGTTCATTCACTGGTGACGGTGCCCGGTTTGAAGAACGGTCGATGCGAATCCAGGGAACCGGCCCCCATCCTGCCGGTCGCGATCGACGTCGTGATCGCGACGCTGGAGCAACTGCCGCGAGTGACCGCCGACATGATCCGGTTTCAATTGCTTACCGGTGCCCGGCCCGGCGAAGTGTGCCGGATGCGACCGCGTGACATCGACCGAACCGGGGACGTGTGGGAATACAACGACCACGACCACAAGACCGTACATCACGGGAAGAACCGTACCGTCTACATCGGTCCCAAATCGCAAGAGATCCTGCGACCGTACCTAGACCGCGAAGAATCTCGCGTCTGTTTCTCGATGTCGGAAAGTCTCGAAGAACGCCGGGAGGCGAAAGCCGCGTTACGAGTGACGCCTGAGTCATGCGGCAACGGTCGCGGACGAAGGAGCACGAGCGACAAGACCCCAGCGGCAAAGACCAGAACCGCACGTGATGAGTTCACGCCCTCGTCTTATCGCCACGCAATCCGGTCCGCGTGCAACCTCGCGTTTCCCGCTCCCGAACCGCTCGGCATGCGACCGGGCGAATACAACACCACAAGAATGAATCGTCTGACAAAATCGCAACGCGACGAACTGCGTGAGTGGCAGAAGTCCCACTATTGGCACCCGAACCAACTGCGACACACGAAAGGAACCGAGATCAGGAAATCGCATGGGCTCGAGGCCGCTCAAGTGATACTCGGCCACGCAGCCGCAGACGTGACACAAATCTACGCCGAACGCGATGCGGAAAAAGCACGTGAAGTATCACGATTGACGAGCTAAACGCTCCGGTTCAATCAAAGGAAACCGCACGAATGCCCGCTATTGGCACGATATTCCCAGTCAGATTGACACGAATTTATCTTTCTCATTTAGTCGCAAAGCGAGTTGCCAACTCGCACGGATTCGCTAAGATTCGCAGCAGTGAACCCCGTCACGACTCACAGTGTGCTGAGTCGTGACGGCAACCAGCTAGCGGTACTCGCCTTCACCGCAACCGAAGGAACAACGATCCGCTAAGTGCCGACTCAGGCCACGCAGCCAAACGATTAAACGTCTCACAGGTCTCTCAAGTCTCACCTGTCCCGGAAGTCACGCATTCGCGTCACTTCGACATCGTTTCACCCTGCATCTATACGCCTGAGAAACCCATGAGCACGTCTACCGATTTGATGCGGTTGTCCCACGCTGCCGACATCGTCGAGAAAATCACAAAAGAGCGTCCCCACGTCGCGACGCTACACCGCTGGGCACAGCGAGGTGTCGCCGGCGTCAGGCTCCGAACGCATTATGCCTTGGGTGCCAAACGAACTACCGAGCAATGGATTCGAGAGTTTTTTGATGCGGTCGACCATGCCAAGAGCGGCCGGTCATCTACAGCATCGCCGGTGACCGCGAGCCGGGAAGCACGACTGCGAAAGGTTGATGCTGATTTGGCCGCTGAGCTGGGTTGATACCCGCGTCGTGATGATCAAAGCCGCTTTTGGTGAAGTGCTTCCCGGCTCGCGATCACCGGCGATGATTAGTGCTTTGTTATTCGCGATGTCGTTTAGCGAAGTTGAAACGGTAACATCCTGCGACCGTTTGTATTCTCCATCCCCGCCATTAAACCGCTCACGCTAGGCAACTATATCAACGGTTTGGCATAGTATTTTTTGTCTTAAACGTCGGCGAAAGTGACAAAGTTGACGAACTTTGCGATTGTGCTCAAATCTCAATATCACTTTCACGGGAGCCCCAAAAAAATGACAAACTCAAAACTTATCGCCGCCGCGTCCGCAAAGTTGCCTGGTGTGAGCATCCGCCCGCACCACGTCGCATCGGCGGTGCGGCTTGGCATGATCTCGCCGATCGTACATGACGCACGCGAGTTCGGTTACGCGACCGAGGACGTTGACAGACTCGTCAAATATATGACTCAGCGGTCCCGCTCAGCACGACGTGAGCGGGAGGGGGCTACCGGGTAGATCAAAAAAAACGCCATGCCGGGGAGGGAATCCCAGCACGGCGTAATGAATCGTCACCTTGTCCGAAAATACCACGAAGCCTTGCAGGGTCGGAGCGGTATTCTCGAAACGCAACAATCAAGAAAGCAAATTAAATGTACCAATCTGATCACGACATGTCAACAGATTCCGGCCAAAAACTGCCGGATCTACAGCTCTATGTCCTCGCCGCTCTCGATGCAGAAGTAAGCGGGCAACCCGCCGAGCCGGACGAGCGGACACCTTTATACTGTGCGTCGTGCGGTTGCCACGATATCGCCCTGATTGGCAGCGGCGTGCAGATGGGCGACGCGGTGACAATCATTGCCGGCGACGGGATCCATATATTGCGTGGGGTGCCGGGCCATCCGCTTGGTCCCGCGATCATCACGCTGATACGGTGCTCTGCCGGACACGTCTGTGTCGAGTACGCCCGATCGATCGGCGAACGCGTGTATCGCGGTTGTGAGGTGTACCCAGTAGCGAGTGCCGACTTGCCCGACATGAAGGGAGGTCAGCCGTCATGCTAGATATTTCCAATGCCGCCCCAGTTCCGCGACTGGTCCAGACGATCAATCTGCCGACGATGCACCGTATCGCTTCACGGCGTCGCCGTATGTGCTGGATTCAGCTTTGGCGTGGCAAAAACCGCAATGTTGCTTTGCCCGTACGCGCCGCGAGCACGCCGCGAGCATGCCCGTCTTGCAGCTCTTTGCGGCGTACGCGATTAGGGTTTGACGTTGCGATTAGTTGCAGCATTCGCTTCGTCTTGCCGCGTGGTGAGTTAGTGGTTGCGACGCGTGTGCCTGAGTTCAACCGGCAACGCGTCGCAGGTTATTTGTGCGGATGCGGACGTCTAATCATCCAAACAAAACGTCAGAGTGTTTCAACTATCAAACCGACCACCGCCGCTTATGCACTGACCGCGAGAGAAGTCGACGCGGTTAAGTGGTTGATGGGAGAATCGCTATGAGTGTGATCAAAACTCAAGAAACGGAACCAGAAAAAAACGAACAAAAAACAAGCCAAAGGGGCAGCACGATGATTGCGACCGCACGAAACCGCGAAGAGATCCTTAACGATTCAGCCACTAAGCCGGACTCACCCGCAGTTGCCATCGAGAACATTCCCGACTTCCTGAGGGATCACGATCGATGGGTTTTATGGGCGTGGAAGTTGAACACAAACCGGCGTTGGACAAAGGTTCTCAAACGCACCAACGGACACAACGCCCGTTCAAACGATTCCAATACGTGGACACGGTTTGATGATGCCGTCGTCGCGTACCAGACCAATCCCGAGCGGTTCGCCGGTATCGGCTTTGTTCTTGGCGATCAGTTCGTTGGCATCGACCTGGACGATTGCATCGTCGCCGGCGAATTGATGCCGGAGCACTCCGATATTGTTCATGCGATCGGCGGATACTGGGAAGTGTCACCAACCGGCACGGGCCTGAAGTCAATTGCCATCGGCAAGATGCCGGTGGGAAGGAACAAGACGCCCAAAGGGCAATCCCCTGAAGTGGAAATGTACGACCGCCAGTATTTTACAATCACGGGGCAGACGATCCCCGAATCGGAAGAGGACTTCAGCGACAAGACGGTAGCGATCGCAAAAATTCATACCAAGTTCATCAGCGTGGAGCGAGAACAACCGGCCCAGCTCTTTACCTCGCAACCGATCCAGGCAGAAGAAGAATCAACGGTAGAGCAACAGGAAAGCTACACCGACGATGACATCGATCTAGCACGTGAATGCCTCGTCAATATGTCGCCCGACATGGCGGATGACCGGGAGACATGGATCAACGCGGGGATCGCAGCCAAGGGAATCAGCCGCAAGTTGTGGCCGGCGTGGAATGAGTTCTCGCGGGCGTCCCCAAAATACAATGCCATCGACGCCAAGCGTACCTGGTCGACGTTTAGCCCACGCGGCGAATGTGGGCTGGGCACTCTCATTCACATGGCTGAGGAATCGGGATGGCAGAGACCTTCCGATGACCCGCTCGCAGACATGAAGGCACAGGCCCGTTTGATCGGGGATGATTGCGGCACCGCGAATGAGACTTCAGCGAAAGAAGAGTTCGCCGGTGGCATCAACGTGACCGGTCCGGCTAAGAATCGACGCCGTCTGAAAGTCATCCTCGGTGATCAAGCGTACCTCGCAATTGAGCCGATCATCGCGGCGATCGGAAGTTTGACTGACCCTGCCCGCGAGGTGTTCCAGCAGGACGAGCGTTTAGTCGAAATCATCAAAACATCGGTTCACGACATTTCAATCTCGCAAATTAAAGACAGGATCGATTGGGCAGTGGAATGCCAGGTTCCGACAACCAAGGGCTACCGATCCGTAGCCGCGTCGAAGGACCTGGCGGAAACTATCATGACTCGCAAACGCTATGGTAATTATGTTCGTCCGCTGGAAGGCGTGATCGTCACCCCGAACATCATGCGAGGCGGCGAGGTAATCCAGACACCCGGCTACGATCCGACATCGCGACTCTACTACCGTCCGTCGGTGGCGTTCCCGCCAGTCGCAGAGTCCCCATCGCGGGAGGATGCAAATGCAGCGGGGCTACGGTTGCTCGAAATTTTATCGGACACACCCTTTGCGACACCGTCAGATCATTCGGCATGGTTGGCAATGTTACTGACCATCATTGGTCGATCGAGCTTCCTTGGGAACGCTCCTTTGTTCGGACTGACGGCAAACACAAAAGGATCCGGAAAGGGGACCGCCCTGAAAGTGCTTTATCAAATTGCAGTCGGCAAGCCAGCCACGTTTTCAGCGTTTCCGACCAACGAAGATGCGTCAGGGAAACTCATCAGTACGCTTGTCATCGCGGAATCAAGTCCGGTTGTTTTTTTCGACAATGTTTCCCGTCCAGTCGGTGGATCATCACTGGATGGCATTTTGACCGCAGACTCTTGGGCCGATCGGAAGTTGGGAAAGTCCGAGATGATTTCGACGACGAACATCCGCACGGTGTTCGCGGTCAATGGAAACAACCTGAGGTTCGTTGCCGACACAGCCCGTCGTGTCCTTCCGATCCGGATGATGACAGACCGGGAAAATCCAGCCGACCGTAACGATTGGAAGCACGCCGAAATCACGGAATGGGCATTAAAGAATCGACCGTCGTTCGTCGCCGACGCCTTGACGATGCTGAAAGCGTACATCGTTGCCGGAAAGCCGTTGCAGCCAGGAGGAGAGTGGGGAAGCTATGGCGACTGGTCCCGAGTGATTCGAGGGTCGATCGTCTGGGCGGGATTGGCTGACCCGATGGCCACGCGGCATAGCGTTTCATCGTCAGACAACAGCCGACTCGTCAACGAAGGTTTGATTGTCGGACTGAAAGAGCTGGCGAACTTGATCGGCCAAGATGGCAAAGGGATGACCACCCGCGAGATCGCGGATTCACTGGAGACGATCCCAGGCAGCGAGTGCCCGACGCTGCGTGACGTGCTGGCAGAATTGCCCGAGCGGGGCGACAAGGTTACTCCGCGTTTGCTGGGCGGTCTCTTGTCCCGATTCAAAGACAACCGGATTGGGGACGAGCGGATTGTTTCATTAAGCAAGGCCCGTGGTGGATACATCCGCTGGGGCGTCGAATCCGCCGTTAAGTAGGTGGTGAGTCAATGGTGAGTCAGTTTCTTGGACTGACTCACCATTTGCGTTTTCTGGGTGCCAAATTCCGCAAGGTTTCGCTGCATGCCATCAGGGACGACCCCGAATTAGCGAAATGGTGAGTCAGATCGATGAAATGGTGAGTCAGTTGGCGTAAATGGTGAGTCAGTAAAAAAGTGACTCACCCTAAAAACGACCGTGAATTGCAGTGTTTTAGTGAAAATGGTGAGTCGGTGAGTCTACTTCTAGCCCCTAAGGATAAAGAGAAAAGCAAAAATGCAATAAACGCTATGGAGCCGCACGGGTTTTCCAGACTCTCCGACTCTCCCATCGCGGCTTTTCCCGTCCATGTCACGCGAATAAACCCGCCCTACAAATCTTTCCCATTCCATCCCCAATCGAGACCGAAAATGCAACGCAAGAGACACCCGCGAGCGACCACTGCCCAGGCAATGCCCAGACCCTACCGCACAGATCCGGCCATGTCGGAATCAGACATTCAGACCAGTGTTCTGGTCGAAACTCTAATGTCTCGGCTGGGTCGATCATCGAGCGTGCCGATATTGCACCGTCGTCCAACCGGATCGAAGTTCGACATTGTCATTCGACGAACCGCTGATTGTGACGCGGTTAATGTCGCGAGGCTTGTCGTTTCTGCCCCCGGTTACGGGTTGAGTTTGTTCCGCGAAGTGATCACCGAAGAAACTTGGACGCTGACCGTTCAGTCGATCGACACCGGCGACGATGCCCGCGATCGATTCGACGCTTTCAAAGAACGTGCAAAACTGCATGGACTGACGATCGATGGTGAACAACCAACACCAGCGAGCTAACAGCACGATGGGGGCACTTTCGAAAGACAATAAAATGCAGACCGATGCAAAAAAAGAGGCCAAAAAGAAGGCCGAACTTCTCGCCGCGTACGTCGTTTCGCACAATTGCACAGTCGCAGACGCAGCCGGCCCGTGCGGGATGGCAACAGACACCGCTTATAAACATTCGCGATCCCCGGCTTATCGAACCGCGAAACTTGAGAGGTTAACTGATCGAGCCGACGCCATCGCGAGCGATGCCATCGCGTTCGAAGCCGAAGCACTCGCGACCCTTCGCGATTGCATGGCCAGTCCTCGCGACGACGTGCGAGTGGCGGCTTCGAAAGGAATTCTTTCTCACGCGGCGCGTGCCGCTTCGATTCTCGAAAAACAACTTGCCGCAGCAGAGCGGCGAGAGAGAGTCGCCGCGTACGACGCGGTGAGTTCGATTCTTGAGGGACTTTTGCCGGAGTCAGATTAGCGATCACTTCGTTCCCGTTCCCGTTCCCGTTCTGCATCCCATTTCACCCCACCCCAACCAACGTAAGAAACGACCATGAACAAAGACGCATACATCATTTCGCTTCGCGTCGACTGGAGCCGATTGCGAAAAGACCTTGCGGACGCGAAAGCACTCGCCCAGTCCACGAAGTTGCCCAGCGTTGCCATTCAGGCCAGCGTTGATCAGGGCCGGATTAAATCCGACCTCGCAAAGATTCGCCAGGAGATCCGAGCGTTCCGCTCCGCATCCATGATGCCACCGATCCGCATCCCGCTCCAGCTTCGCAGCGACCAGGCACGTCGCGAGATCGCCACGCTACGGCGTTCGGCGGCTTCCCCGATTCAGATGCCGGCCGTTTTTCGTTCCGCGTCTCACCGCACGACACCGGACGCCGCACCGGCAGCCCATCGACTCGGTCCGGTGACGAGGCGACAGCCGGTTGATGCCGACACGTCGGCGGCACTTCGATCACTTTCCACACTTCGCACGTCGGCATCAAAGCCGATCACGATCCCGATTGAGTTCAATCACACATCCGCCACCCGCCAGCTGGCAAGCATTCGAGCGGCAGCCGCGAGAGTGTCAGGCACATCGGCGTCGATCCCGGTTCGCTACAAGACGCCGACTGCCCAGTCGGCCCGTGCAGCTGTTTCGCACGCTTCCAGGCGGCTATCGATGTTCACGGCGACCATGAATGTGAAAGCGAACACATCGCAGGCCACAGTAGAGATGGGCCAATTACGCACGCACGCACGGCAGCTTGCCGCCTCTCGTCCGATAATCACCCCGGTTGCAAGCACTGGCCGCGCACTTCGCCAGATCCAGCATGTTCAGAGTGTCATCGACCGACTCGCAGCCACTAAGGTTGACCTATCCCCGCGTGGTTTTTTCGCTGGTCGAGCGGGGATGGGCATGGCTGGGTTGGGTGCTGGCGGTGCGGTCGGAGCCGGGGCGATGTTGGCCGGTGGTGCCGCGTTGGGTGTCGGAGCGGCCGGAGCGACCTACGGCAAATTGGCTAGCGACGGTATGTCATCTCTTGCGGATCTTGAGCGATCGCAAGGGCAACCTCGAAATCGTCTTGAAGGACCCAGGCAAAGCCAAGGAATTAATTGATGAGCTTCTCGCACTCGATATGAAACTGCCCGTCGATCTTGGGCCTTGCTATCATCCGCAGCCGCCAAACTCGCCGGAGCCGGGTTTGATAGTGACGAGATTGCATCAGACGTGACCGCGATCCTTGACGCAGCCAGTGTGAGCGTCGACGGCGTGAATGTTGGCACAGAGCGACTGGTTCGTGCGTTTGCCCAGATCAAGGGTGCTGGCAGGCTATTGGCAGAAGACCTCAACCAGATTCAGGAGGTTGCACCGGTTCGAGCCATCCTCAAGGAGCGATTTGGAATGTCGGCGAATGAAGTAGCCGAGCGATCGCAGGCCGGAGAAAAGGGTTTCGATGTTGATACGATCATCGGCGAGATTCTTGCGGGATTCAAAGAAAACTATGGCGGAGCTTTGGCCAAGCAAGCCGAACAGTTGTGGGGCCAACTTGATCAATTGAGTGACCGCTATCGTGCAACCGCCCGCGAAATTGCGAAACCGCTGTTTGAACCCCTCAAGTCAGCATTATCCAATTTAATCGCAGCAACCGAGACTGATTCATTCGATAATCTCACAGCCTCACTTGTGAGCGTCAGCGAGGCGATCGGACCGTTCATTACACAGCTAGGTTTGATCGGGAAATTCGCAACGATCGGAGGATCGGCGACCGCAAACGCAACTAAAGCAGCTTCGGTCGACGTTGCTTCCACCGTCACGTCTACCGCGATCCAGGCGGCTGGTTTAGTAGGTTCAGCAACCAAATTGTTCGACAAAGCAAATGACGCCACAGGGGGAGCACTCGGCAAAGCGATGGATGCCGCCAGTCTCGCCCGGCAATACAGCACACCCGCCGGGCTTCGGGGAATGGCGAGCGATGCAATCATCGGAGCGGGCGGCAAGGCGGTTAATGCGGCATCTGATTACGTCCGCGACAATCAGCCGGATCGACAGAAGCAAGCGAAGGAGCCCGATGCGACTATCAGTGCCCAGTTTGGGAGAGCAGCCAGCGACGCCATCGCATCGCTGGGTCATCGCATCGGCCCACTATCGACAGCGTTTGGGACTATGGCTACCGACCGGGCAGCGGCATTCAGTCAGTCTACTGGCGTGGATCTATCAAGATTGCCTGAGGATCTATTGGATATGGCCCGTGACGTTCAGCGAGGTGATGCCCAGCGAGAAAAGGACGGCGTCATTAAGGCAGACGACGGGCGGCGTTTTGACTCTGCGGTTGCCGATATGCCGGCACGGATTTCTAAGTTTGCGGAATCGATCGCCGATCCGAAAATAGCTGATGCGTTCAAACGATCGACGTTTAACGTGACGCAGGAGCGGGGCGAGAATGGGCGGATGGTTCCCACGTTCCAGCTGAAAGAACTAGGCGAGATGGTGAGTCGCGGGAGCGTTGAGAGCACCGACTTTTCGGGCTTAAATTCGATGGTTCAAAGCAATATTGATAACCAGCGAATGAAGGAACTGGCTGAAAAACGCAACACGTTGGCCGAAGAAGCGAACAAGTTTTTATCATCCATCGCCGACAAAGTGGGAGCCCCACGCGAGGCAACGGTCGCCGCCGGTTAATTCTTTGAAATTCTGAGATTTATTTCCATGTTTTTTTCGTCGGCAAGTTCACACCCCCGAAGCAAAAAACATCGTGTTTCAGACATTCTCCGGCGAGTTATGTTGATACGTGCCCGGCACTTGGCGGCACGTGTTGATAACCGGCACGTCATGCTCTTGATTCTCACCGCCACATAACGAATGATCGAGGCAGTGCGTTTCGAGATCCATTGGATGGAGTGGCAAAATGAGAATGTGAAAGATATTGCCGAGCGGCTAGGTGTTTCAATGTCGCAAGCCCGCAACTTAATTGCGAGCGGCAAGATTGCCGGCGGGGTCAACGTGTCGGCGGGCAAACGATCGTCATGGAGGGTGAGCGAGAAAAGAGTGATCGAGTTTGAACAATCGCGGGGGTGTCGTGCTCCGATCATTCCGCGAAGGCGAAGCCAGCCGTTTATCAAGAATCCTGTTTTCGTCAACGGAAAATTCGTGGGATGACATTCTTAGCATTTCACAGATAGAGACGATGCCAGCGTAGAAACTGGCCAGGCGCCGAAGTTGTATCTTTCATGCGTTTCGGTTCGCGGATACTACTTCGGGAAAAGTGTGTTTCTTTTGGTTTTCAAGGGGTGCGAAAGCCCCGGCGAGGTGAGTAGCGAGAGCAGGTCAGCGAGAGCTGGCCGGATTGCAATCTGTGATCGGCGTAGGCCGTGAGAGAGCGTCCCTGCGTCGCCACACACGCGGCGTTTCTAACACCTCGCTGGGGCTTTTTCACGGACACGGAGATGCCACGTATGGCTACAAAAAAGAGAGTTGGACCGAAGCAATGTTCATGGCCTGTCGTTCTGGATCGTCGCGACTGAGAACTACGACACGCACTGCGGAGTCCACGAGCGACTGTTCAATGGTGCGACGACGCAGATGCGGTGGCGGATGAGCATCGACGTGCCGGGTATATCGGTGCAGAGTCACGCAGGGTTTACATCGAGGCGTTTGATTTGATCGCCGCGTCCCGTCCGGTGATCGAGCAAAGTGAATGCGTCGGTGTGATGTCCGCGATTGACCAGACGTGTCAGTGCGACTGAGCCTTATGTGACGCATCCCCCATTCCAAGAGTAGGACAACAATGCGTTACATCATCGCGAAAAACTTCTTCGGGCAGCCGTCAATCAAATTCGACTGCACCAGCGCGGCGTGCGGCTAACCGCCGCCATTCACGAGGCCGGCAACCAAGAAGCCTGCACCGATTGCCGAACCACGTTCACGGTTCCCGGCGTTCCCGAGCGAATGCAGTACGAGTCAGAGCGGCAGCGACGACGTGACGAGACGGCAGCGGCACGCCAAGTGAAAAAACAATCCAAGATCGACCGAGCCGAAGCAAGCCGCATCGAAGTGGCACAGCGACGAGACGAAGAAGCAGCGAAGGTTCAAGCGGCACGCGATGAGACAGTAGCCCGCGATGAGACAGTAGCCCGCACCGTCCATCCATCGCCGCCCGCACAGCAACCCACCGCGTGGAAGTGTCAGTTTTGCGGCGGCATCGTACCCGCCGGCGTTCTGAAATGCGGGCATTGCGGCGAGTGGCTACAGGAAACCGGGCACAGTGACACCGTCGCAGGATGCTTGGGCTTTTGCTCGGGCCGATCGGCCTGTTTTATAAGGGTCGGTTTGGTGCCGGTTTCGCGTGGACTGCTGGCGTTTTCGTCTTCGTTCTGTTGACTGGCGGCCTGGGCATCGTGTTTGCCCCGCTATTTTGGATTGCGATGGGGATTCATGCGGCAGTGGTTGACGGGAAGCGTTAGCAAATTGACCAACCGTGTCACCGGTACCTCCGATCCTGCCGCGATCGCAAGCAAGGGAGGCAAGACGATGCAGCAATTTCAAATCGAGACGGGCACGAGTGGCGAAGTCACGAAAGTCACCGAGCGTGATCAGTGGCAGCCGTGGACGACGACAAAGCAGCTACAATTCACCGAGCCGATCAGCCGCACACGGACGCTGGTTGTGTTCCGTTCTGGACGGTGGTTATTACGCGTGAAGATCATCGACGTGCGAATGCACAACGGTTACCGATGGCAGGCAATGAAGTGACAAGATCAACAATTCAGTTCTTCGCGTTCGCTGCAATCGTCGTCGGCGTCATCATCCGATGCGAAACATCGTCCGCGTGGTCAGCAACCGGGCACCACGTCGCGGCGGTCGTCGCGTACGAAGCGATGCAGCCGGCGGAGCAAGCCGCCGTCATGGACGTGCTGAGTCATCACCCGCAATTCGACAAATACTTTCAGCCACCCGCCGGCGTAACGGACGCCGGTGCGATGATCGATGGCGTATCGGCGTCGCCGGTTGCTGGCCTGACATCATCCGGCGAAGTGACTACGACCGCCCGACGTGGCACTACCAGCTTGGGGCGACCGTCGCTCTTGGCGATGCGACCGCACCGACTGAGCCGGGACCATTGCCCGCCAACGCGACACTTGAAACACAAGACCTTAATCGGCCAAGCGACGGAACTTTGCGTTCGCATCTTGGCGGACAAAACACAATCCACCGCCGACCGTGCGATTGCCCTTTGCTGGGTGCTTCATCTTTTCGCCGATGGTCACCAGCCGTGCCATGCCGGAAGTTTATACGCTCCGATCTTTCCCGATGGCGATCGCGGCGGTAACTCAATCCGATTCTCTGGTCGCGGGAACCTGCACAGTGCTTGGGACAACTTGCTTGGCGGCAGTGCGTCGGCATCTGACGTTCGGCGGCGTGTGATGGAACTGAAGAGCGTTGACGTTGGATCTGACCGCCCAGTGGGATGGCTTCGCCCCGAGGCGTGGTTAGCCGAGTCTCGATCACTTGGGCGATCGCACCTCTACACGGATGGAAATCACCGGACCGGTCATTGCGGCGTCCCGTGGGCTGACTGAGAAGATGCCGACGCTCAAGCTGTCCGAAGATTACTTTCGGTCGGCTGGTGAGGTGGCACGGGTTCGCGTTAAGTTGGCGGGGATGCGTCTGGGTGTGATCTTGCGGCGGAGTGTTGGCGATGGGCAAAACACCGCAATCGCTCCAAATCCGTCCCAATAGATTCTAGCAACCGTCACGCGGAAATTCGCCAGCTTCGATGAGGCATCGCCGGTTGCCGACCTGATCGCATCATCGCGACCAGTGGCCACGCAGGATCTTGCGTCAGTTTAGCCCGATCACTTTGACCAGACGTGTCACGGCAGTGGGTTACCCTCCCGGTCGGGCCGCTTGCCGCTGAAAATTTGACGTCCTCGGTTGACCGCTTGCATGACCACGCTGCGACTGGTCAGACTGGGGGCATCAACGAAGACCGTATTGGCTCGCACTGGATTGGCGAAGCCAGCCCCAGCAGCACGACTGAGCTTTCAAAGATGCGTTACGAGGTTAAGAGCAATCCATTTGGCAAGCCAACGGTCAAGTTCAATTGCAGTGGGTGCGGCGTGCGGCTCACATCGCCGATCACCGATGCTGGCGAAGCTGATACCTGCCCAGATTGCAGATTGTCGATCTTAGTTCCCGGCATCGCCGAGCGAAAGAAATACGAGGAAGCACTTGATCGGAGGAAAAGCGAATTAGCATCAAAAAAGGAGGCAAAGCAGAGAGCGAAGGACGAATTGATAGCCGCTAAAGAAGCGGCGATTCGCGAATCCAAAATTCGAGAAAGAAACGCACTAAAAGAACAGATTGAAACGGATCGGCTAGCAAAGGAATACGATGTCGGTCACACGAACGCGGTGACCAACTTAAACCTCACACCGTATGCCCCGCATGGCAGCTCAAACAAAAAGTCAAGTTTGCTGGCAACCTTCGTTGGCGTGAGCATGGGATTCGTGATCTTGACTTGTGGCTGTTGCGGAGTGTTCGGTTGGATAGGTGCTAGCTCTCCGCAAAGTCAGTCACGTGCCCGCCAGACTGAGACGAGAAAGCACGCTTCGAACAATCAAGATTCAGCAATCCGCGAGTTTAGCAATGCAGTCGGCAGCATTGAAGGTGCTGGCATATTGATTGAACAGATCAAATCCGGCAGTACCGATGGCTTCGCAGTGATTGTGGTTACGAACTACTGGCATCAAGCACACAGGCAGAACCGTTTGCAACTAGCGCAAAAGATCCAGTATGCCTGGGCAAAAACATACGCCCCTGACGATGCCGATCGTGCCTACATCAAAATTGTCGACTTGAACGGTAACGTCGTCGGAAAATCAGGCATCTTCGGATCGTCGGTTTCAGTGATCGACTAGGCAGCAGCTTTGCGTTATCGATGAGCAACGATTCAGTTCTTCGCGGGCGAGTCAGTCGTCGCCGATGCCATCCGATGTTCGGCATCTTGCAGCTGAACTAGTGAATGTCTGGCGTTGCGCTGGCACGGGTTCGATTCAGCCGGCAGTGCGTCATATCCAACCGGGTTGAAGAAATGGAAATAGTTGTCAAAATGCCAACACATGCTTGACCCGCCCTTAAGTAGTCCCTAAAACTGCAATCACTAATGAAGCTGCTAAGCCAACAGATCAGAGATCTTGTTCAGGAATCTGCAACGTCGTCTTACGCGATTGCGAGAGAGGCCGGCATCGACAAGTCCACAATGTCTCGGTTTATGAACGGAGGGCGTCTGACAATGGACAAGCTGGATCAGTTGGCGAGCATTCTCGGGGTAACGGTTATCTCGGAAGTTTCATTGGTTCCAAGGCCACTCGAAAAGGGGCGGCCAGTAACTACGAAGAAGGAAAAACCAAAGATGAACGCACAACTCGCACAAAAGTTCGCAGACGGTTTAGCAGAAGACGCTTACGAGAACCACTTTTCAAGCCGGAGAGGCATTTGGCACATCGCTGATATAGATTGTCTCGCGATCTACAATAATCACCCCTACGGAAAAGACGCTTCAGCACGCCCGCGTGAACTTAGCCGGATCAAGAAGCGGCTTGCCGCCGTGGGGATTAAAACGCTTGCAATGGGCTCCGGCGGGTCGACCGATGGAGGTGATGGCCAACGCTATACCGTAACTCTACTACTCGACTGTAGCGTTGATCGAGAGGACGAAGTCGTGGCGATTGCCCAAGAGGAAACGGAAAAAACGACAGAGGAACTGGAAAGAACGACGGGGAGACCCACGAAAATCCCAAGCCCAGTGGGTAACGCGAAGTGACAGTGAATTAGCACCGAACTGAACGGTGGACGCGATCATGCAAACGCCACTAAGATCCAGGCATGACCGACCCATCAACCCTCTGCCGATCCCTCTTAGCCGTGGTCGATGCCATCCCATCGACCACTGACCGGCACATCGTCGCACTTCCCGACCATCCCCGATGGTTGTTCATCGCGGACACTCGCCCAGAAGCCACCACGACCGAGCGTGACGCGATCGTCGGACAATTCGGTTCAATCATCGCCGATGAGTGTTTGCACTCCGCACGCGATGGCTCCGCGATCATCGGGGCGATTGTTGAGATACCCGAGGGTGCCGACCAGATCGAGACGGCGGGACGACTGCGTGGTGCTTACTTCTTATCGACCGAGCCGGTGAGCGAGGATGATTCGGACGATGACGACATGAGCGGTCACCCGTTCTAAGTTTGCCAAGATAATTCTGGAAAATATAGCTTTAAGCTATTGCAAGGATTGTATCTGGCAGATATTCTTAGGGAGTCGCAACCAACCACGTCCCTGAGAGTTTTCAAATGAGCAAGCCAGTCATCCGAATTTACAAAGACGGTCAGCTTTTGCACGCCAATCGAGGCCCGTTTTACTTTGAGTCGTTCGGCGAACCCACCGGCATGTTCGGCAAGACCCCGTGCTTCGGCTCGGTTGCCATCACAGGCCGAAATGGTCAACGGACGGTTGTTAGCGGTGGGGTGACTGTCTGCGTGCGGTTCGACGGTCGCCGGCATTGGTTTGGAATCGGGTCCGCAATGCAAGTTGCCGCCGCTAACGTCGCACGATTGCAAGAGGCTTGATCCGATGGCCAAGAAGAAAACCACATCGAAGCGGGTGACAACAAAGCCCGCCGCGAAAGCGAAACCCGTGGCGAAACCCAAAGCCAAGGCGAAACCCAAAGGCGTCGGAGAGCGGTCAAGCGTCATCGATGCGACACAGTTCGGGATTGATATCCCGGCGATCGTCCAGCAAATCCGCCCACATCTTGACGGCATGACGCAGGCAGAGATTGCGGAATCAATGGGCACGTCCGCGATGGTGATATCCCATTACCTCACAGGGCACCGCGTCCCGAGCATTGGGGCACTTGCGGCACTTGCGGCGGTCAGTGGCGGTTCATTGTCGATCGATTACAGCCCACCCGCTGATGGCAGCGTGCCGACTCGCACCCGCCCGCCGCAGCGATCCGTCCGCAACATGATAGTTGATTCAAAAAAACGGGGTGAGGCATGACTACCGAACATTTCTGCGATATCTGCCACGAGCCGGTTAAGCGTGGCTACATCTGTACTGCGTGCTTCAATTTTGAGTCGAAGCTCGACATCACTGACGACGTCCGTGACAAAATGCGGTCGTTTAGGCGATCGGCTTTCATGACATCGTCTTTCACGCCACGCTTGAGGAGTGATCCAGCCATAGAATCGGTCGCTGCAAATCATCGCAGCGTCATCGGGCCAACTTGGCGTAGGCATCTGGTTCATGACTACGGCGGTGGCGGCGTTTACGTCACGCCGAATGGCAAGTGCTATCACAATAGCGGTTGCACTTACGCCGTCGGTGGACGACCGTACACAAAGTCATCGGCAAGTTATTTCCTAAGGCCATGTTGCTACTGCTTTCCGATTCGCTCGCGAATCCATACGCGGCAACCGTGATGAATGACGCGTTCCGAATAGTACGGGGTAGCCGCGACTGCATGGCGGTCGCGACCCATGACCGGGAAGACTCTCTACCGTTTTGTCTCTGGCGACCATTTACCGCTATTGCAAGTTTCTTATAAAGAATCGTCGCGAACCGATGCGAATGAAAAACGGCTTGAATTGCGGGGGTCAGGGCTGTTAGACTGCGTGAATCACGGGGAAACCGTGAAGTTCACCCCATTGCAAAATCTTGTCTACGGAACCGAAGGTTACTGGTTCGAATCCAGTGGGGTGTACTTTCTTTTATGGGGTCAAGCGACTCTCGAAGCCGCATTCGGACTTGACTGGACGGCAAATCACCCTGTTCATACCTCATGTGAGGCTCCCCGGACGGCGTATCAGCCAGATTTTTTCTTGGGTGGTTTCATAGCACGAATGGCTGGAAGCTGTGGCGATTCGTATCTGACGGGGCTGCTTCATGACCGTCGTTGCGTCTGCACCCGAGTCTCAGGCCTTCGTCACACTGGTGTGACGCAGTGAATGGAAGTCGGCGAACTCACCAATTTCGTCCTGGTACGGCAGTCCAGCAGCTTCAGGATCCTCTCGGATCATGTCAGCGGTCTTGCGTCGGGCGAGTGATGGGAAGATTGCCTCGCCGCGTTTTCCGCATCGGCAGGTGCACCGATCGGTCCGTTCGATTCGGCCGTCGCGGAGCGTGCACGATGTTAACTGCTTCGTTGACTTGGCATAAAAGCACTTTGTTTGATTGTTGATCGGTGGATACGTTTCTTCCTTTCGCTTCGCTGACTGGCGTTGATTTCTTAGCTGGTCAATCGTTGTCATCACCTTGGACGCTTTCGAATTCACCCGAGGCCGATCGGAATTGCATCCAAGCGGCGGAAAGTCGACCTGGCGAAGGCCCTTATCTTTGTGATCGAGCAAGCGTGGCCTCAAGTTCGCGACGAAGCGTCAGTGCCTCAAGCCAATTATGTAAATGAATCTCGTCTGGTTTGGTGGTACTTTGATCCAGCCAGCGATTGACTTTGTCGAGCCACATCCGCGCGGCATCCTCTTGCCCCAAACTTAGATTCGCTCGCGAAAGCCATCCCCACGTAACGATGCAGTCCTCGGGGCGCGAGTTGGCTCGGAGACTCTGTTCCAAAACGGTGATTGCTTCCTGATGTTTTTTCTGTCGACAAAGTAATGCGCCTCGTTGAGTCAGAGACCAAAACGTCTCGGCGTGCAGGTCCAGTTCCGGCATCCCCAGCTCGGCGGTCCGTGCCAATTCTTGGTCTGTACCTCTCACGAGGGTGCATGCTCGCGCGACCAGAAATCTGCGTAAGTGGTCCTTCTCGCACCGCTCAATCAGCGAAGTGCAAACCTCGCGATAGCCCGAGGCATCGCCTGCCAAAGTGCGAACCGCAGCGTACTCAAACCACACTTCGGTATTAATCGCGTAGTTTCCACCGATTGCCTTAGCATAGGACTCGACTGCGATCGGCCACTTCTGCTTTGAGGCTGCAGACCGGGCGCGGCACAGTTGAAGCACGGCGACCGTTCCTTCGTACTTCATTATTGGGAAGCCTGCAGACGTGGCATCACGCTGCGCAGCGAGCGCTTCATCCCAGCGTTCAGATGCTGCGAGTGCGCTAATTAGAATTTGCCAACTCGTCAGATACTCGGGTCGGAGCGAGATAGCCCTGCGAAGTGACACAATCGCGCCGTCTGCGTTCGAGTTTGCAAGCTGTGCATATCCCATCCAGGCCCAGGCGACAAAATGTGCCGGCTTCAGGGCAACAGCCGCCCGAAAGTACTGGATCGCTTCCGCGTTTTTCTTCTGATGTGAGAGAACATGTCCAAGCTCGAGGTTTACCCAGAAGTCCGAGGGATCACGCAGATGAGCCTCTCGCAAGATCTCGACCGCGGTCTGGTTGTGATCCAGCGAACTGAGCAGAAATCCGACCATGACCATCTGGTGGCTCAGTGGAGGCGGTTCGGCGGTCGGAGCATCGTTGACAAGTCGCTTGAGACTGGGGAGATCCTTCCAAGTGGTAGGGTCCCGAAAGCGGTCTTGCCAGGGGCTCGGCGCTGCAGTGCGCCCCACGGCCAGAAGCCTTCGAAGTTTTGAGTCATCAACATTATATTTTGCGGTGAAGGCGGCGTAGTCCAAAGCCATTAGCAGTTCTTCGCGAAGGGGTGACTCTCTGACACGCATGGCGGCCGTTTCCACTCCAATATCACTTTCAATCCCAATGCGCTGAAAGACTTTTGCGTAGGCATCGCTGGCAGGTCCGTAGTTGTAACCCTCCTCGTCGGGCTCAGGGAAACTCTGGCGAATGGAATCGAGTTCTTCGGCAATCTCGAACTCCTCCGCCGCCGCAGCCAGGCGAAAATCAAGTTCAGGGGACTGAGCATCATCAAGACGCGTCTTCGCTGTGCGAAGTACGCCTTTGGCCTCCGACCATTGTTGGCTCTTTACCAATTGCGAGAGCAACGGCAATGAGGATGCGATAAATTTTCGCGCTCCCTCGCGCCGAATCATTTCTTCGGTATGCCGCGAGTTCTCGACTTGTTGAATCCAAAATCCCCCAACAATTGCTCCGGTAATCGCAACAACGGAAACGATAATGGCCACGGTCATGGCAGGTCGTCGCAGGCACCACTTGACGGTTCGTTCTGCGAAACTAACAGGCCGAGCATGGATCGGCTCGCCGCGAGTAAATCGTTTAAGATCATCTGCAAGGTCGGCCGCCGTCTTGTAGCGTCGCGACGGATCTTTTTGAAGGCACTTCAGGCAAATCGTTTGCAGATCGCGCGGTACTCGGGAATTCAGCTGAGCGGGTGGAACGGGCTCCTCTTGGATGACTTGTCGGCGGGTCTCCGCTGAAGTTTCGGCTGTGAACGGCGGACGTCCAGTGAGTAGCTCATAAAGTACGGCTCCCAAGGAATAGATGTCGACCGCTGGTTGGATGGCATTGGTGTCGCCCGCGGCTTGTTCGGGCGCCATGTAACTGGGGGTGCCAGCTTGTCGCACATTCGTCAGAGTTGTGGAGTCATATTCCACTTTTCTAGACAGGCTAAAGTCTCCGATCTTTGGTGTCTCATCGAAATTGAGAAGTATATTTCCAGGCTTTAAGTCGCGATGAACGATCCCTGCGAGATGCGCAGCATGGACCGCACCGGCCAACACCTGGACTAGCTCCGCGGCCTCTCTGGCGGCTCGTGGTTTTCCCTGGAGTGTCTTTGCAAGATCACCACCTTCGAGAAGTTCCATCGCGTAGTAGGGAAAGCCATCGTGTTCAGCGACGTCATAAACCTGAACGATGTTGGGATGACGCAAAGCCGCGACACTTTGAGCCTCTTGCAGCAAGCACTCCATGTCTTGCTTCGAGGCGTACGCTCCAAGCAGCAACATTTTGATCGCGACCCATCGGTTGAGCTTGAGGTGCCGAGCACGGTACACCACCCCCATGCCGCCTGCGCCAATGACATCATAAACTTCGTATCCGGCGATCTCAGGTACACGATCGTCGTTAGTGGAAACTTTCGATTAGCAAACGCCTGGTCGGGTTTCCGCGTTCGGTGTTTGTCGGAAACATGGCCTCCATCTGGGCACTGACCTCACGTACGCGGTTCAGCCGCTCATGAAGCACTTGCTCGAGTTCCAAATCCCCACCGCTGACCTGCTCGGGGCACATGTCCGTCTCAAGAATCTCTTCAAGCAAGAGTTGAATCCGCGCTTCATCAGGAGACTCACCACGACCCTGGGAATTGTCACTCATGACGTGCATTCTGCTCCGCATCAGGGGGACGGAGATCGCCGAGCTGCTGGGTAAGAATCAATAGGCCTCGGTTCAAGCGACGTTGGACGGTTTTGGCGGACACTTGGAGCAATTCGGCAGCTTCAGTTTGCGAGATGCCCTGGATTCGAATCAATTCGAAGACTTCGCGTTCTCGCTCGGCGAGATTCTCGATTGCTTCTATCATTCTGATTGCATCAGACCCGAGAACGGATCCGGAGCTTTCGGGCGAGGGGGCGGCATCTTCGTGAAGCTGCAGGGCTTGTGTCTGTTGATCTAAGCGTCTGGCCAGGTCATTGAGCTCCCACCGCATGTGGCGGTTCGCGAGCGCGAAGAACTGCCGTGGGGTCTCCGGGTGCACGCTCCGCATCGCTTTCATCAGCCGCTCCACGATCGCGCTGAGCATCTCCTCGGACTGCAGATTGATGGGGTGACGCATGAGGCGTGGATACCGGCGAACCAACATTGTCGTA
This sequence comes from Pirellulaceae bacterium, assembly GCA_963781095.1. Taxonomy (GTDB): domain Bacteria; phylum Planctomycetota; class Planctomycetia; order Pirellulales; family Pirellulaceae; genus Rubripirellula. The sequence continues at coordinate 318,600 of CAWAEA010000004.1, read as the reverse complement.
CACAACAGGTGCAATCGAGCGGCCGACCGCTCAAGTAGTGCGCGCACGACCGGTTCGGATGAGGCATCCCCACCGAGATCATGCAGGTATCGCTGAACCTCGATCGTGGTGTTTTGCTCGTCCATACCCAAAATTGTACATCTCGCGCGGTCGGAACTGGAGGTGATTCCTCACCACGTCAAACGCAGCCCTGTCCACCTCCCACGCTCAATATCTGTAAGCGGGGGCGAGCGACATCGCAAAAAAAACAGCTCCGTTTTCCGATTAGTAAAAGAGAACAAACATGAGCTTGACGAAGCGAACCGCCTTGGACCCCTTCTTCTTCCATGTTTATGCGCTCAAGGCAGCGCATAAGTCGATGCTGCCCGCCGCCGGCACGTTGGCGTGGACGGGTTCGAAGCACGCGCAAAGAGCGAACCGCTGGTCGAGATGCTCGAAAGCGAAATCTTTCCAAACGAAGCGGTCGAAGACGATCAGTTGCAAGACCAGATCCGAACAAATATATCAACCTACTCGCACCCAACGTCGACAGTTCCAATGGGCGCGATGACGATGCCGCAGCGGTCGTCGATTCGTGGGGCAAAGTGCGCGGAGTCGATGGCTTGCAAGTCGTCGATGCCGCGATCATCCCTGCACAGCCCAGATTGTGTTTTGGGACACTGTTTTAAATTTCTTATCACTGACAGCCGAGTTCAATATGGTCAAGCGTGATGCCGTGTTCCCAGCAGGTCGGCATGACCTTTATACGATGCACCACTATTCGCCGGCGATCCGATCGGGAGACCTCCTGTTCGTGTCCGGCCAGGTCGGCAGTCACGGCGATGGCTTGCCCGATCCGGACTTTGAGGCTCAGGTTCGTCTGGCATTCACCAACCTCAAGGCGACCCTTCGAGCGGGCGGGTGCGGGCTTGACGACATCGTAGACGTGACGACTTTCCATACCGATCCCGAGAACCAGTTTGATACGATTATGAAGGTTAAGAGCGAAATCTTCCCTCAACCGCCTTATCCAAACTGGACCGCTGTCGGAGTCAACTGGCTCGCGGGCTTTGATTTCGAGATCAAGGTTATCGCCCGTATCCCTGCCGAGCCGCTAGTTGAATGAAATCCACTCCAAATGTTGGCCGTGTCCACCTCTCACGCTCAATACGTACGGACGGGGTCGAGCAATCCCACGAACTTCACCAACTAAAAGGATAAGCCATCATGAGTAAGACCGGACTTAAAGCTCTTCTGACGCCGGAGGAAAGCGTTCTTGTGTTGATTGACCACCAACCTTTCCAGTTTGCAAACCTGCACAGTCACGAACCCACGATGATCGTCAACAACGTCATCGGCCTGGCCAAGGCGGCCAAAGCCTTTGACGTGCCGACGATCCTTACCACGGTGCTGGAAGAGCGTGGCGGTTTGCTCATCAAGGGGTTACAGGAAGTCTTCCCAGAACAGAAACCCATCAATCGGACACTGATCAATACATGGGAAGACGAGTCGGTCGTTGATGTCGTTCGGAAGACCGGGCGGAAGAAGCTGATCGTGGCTGCCCTGTGGACGGAGATCTGTCTGGCGATGCCGGTCATCCAGGCCTTGGGAGAGGGTTATGATGTCTACATCGTTACGGATGCTTCGGGAGGCGTCTCCGCGGAAGCTCATGATATGGCCGTCCGACGCATGGTCCAAGCCGGTGCCGTACCGATGACCTGGCTTGCCGTCGCCTCTGAATGGCAACGCGACTGGGCACGCGAAGCCACGCTCGAAGGAATAACCAACGTCATGCTGGAACACGGCGGTGCCAGTGGCGTCGCGTTCGCATGGGAAATGCAACTGCTTGGCTCTTTATCCAGGTAGGCTACTGGCAGAAAATGGAAGTACGTAGCTGAGGACCGAACATGAGCTGGTTGCCAACGGCCGATGCCGACGCCGATCTTCGATCTCCCGATGGCGTGGAGATGGTCATCCTGCCCCGCGCGAGTGACATCGGTGGATTTGAGGTACGAAGGGTTCTCCCATTTCGTTCAAAGCGAATGGTGGGTCCGTTCATTTTCTGGGACCAGATGGGGCCAGGCGAGTTTCTCAGTGGCCGCGGCGTCGATGTGCGACCGCACCCGCACATCGGGCTCACGACGGTGACATACTTGCTCAACGGCTCGATCGACCATCGCGATTCAATAGGCAATGACCTACGCATCCACGCCGGTGATGTCAATCTCATGACTGCCGGCGCCGGGATCGTCCACTCCGAACGCACCGGCCAAGATGTTCGGCAACGTCCCTCAAGTCTCTTTGGTGTGCAGAGTTGGCTGGCCCAACCACAAGCTCACGAAGAGGGCGATCCCGAGTTCACGCGTGCGGCTCGGACTGACCTGCCAACTTTCGACGAGCCGGGGATCTCAGGTCGCCTTATCCTTGGCGAGTTCTTAGGTGTCCATTCGCCTGTGGCTACGCAGTGGCCTGCTCTGTACGTTGACGTTTGTATGGAGCCCGGCGTGAAGCTCGGTATCCCCGCGACCACCGAGGAACGGGCGATCTACACGCTTGTGGGTCACATTGAGATCGGAGGCATCCGCTTTCCGCCGCAGCAAATGCTCATCCTTCGCCCGGGCGATGAGGTGACCGTAGTGGCCCACGATGATGTGCGTTTGATGATCCTCGGAGGCGCGGTGATGGACGGGCCTCGCTACATCTACTGGAACTTCGTGTCATCTTCCAAGGAACGGTCTGCGCAAGCGAAGGAAGATTGGCAGAATCGTCGCTTCCCGATCATCCCGAGTGATGCAGACGAGTTTGTTTCTTTGCCGGACGAATCGCGGCCTTCGGGATGAGACGCACAGGCGGCGACCAAGTGGGGGCTAAGCAGCCTGCGAGACAGACGGGAATTCGAGAGACTGGAACTTGCGATTTGCCGCGTTTTCTGCGATGGATTGGCGGCAATTCTTCGGAGTCGATCTCGATTGATTAACCGTCCGGTCGTCACTAAACTTCCGCTGCTACGTGAGCGTACTCTCGATATAGCGAACTGGACCCGATGAGCCTCCGCCGCCACGACACGTGAACGCCTCCAATAAATCTTGACCATTTTGAACTCCCCGAGAAATCGAACCAGACGGCGAAAATCGCTCGATTCAAATCGAGCGATTGGAACGGCGTCAGCTTTTCGCTGCGGTTCAAAATCCACTTCTCCCGTATGACGTTGACGGATCAGGATACGTCAGTCATTTGGATGCACTGGTGGTCATCAACGCGCTTTCGATCTCCGATCGGTTTGTCGCTGTTGAGGACACCGAAACGACGAACTTGCGAGATGACTACTTTTATGACGTAAACGGAGATCGCAAGGTTTCCGCAATTGACGCTCTCCAAGTAATCAACGCTCTGAGCAGGGGGCAGGGGACGCTGAATCTCTCCCTCTCCGTCGCACCTGAGGCTGATCCGAACGGAAACGGTGTCGTACTGAATCCGACGATTGAACTACGCGGCCAAGTCTCAAAGGGTGCCTCGCTAACGCTGACCGTATCGTCGCTCGACCAAGAGTTAAATCGAGTCGCTGGAAAACAAGCGACGCTTAGGATGACCGTTACCGAGCCGTCAGGGTTCGAGTTCTCGCCAACTCTTTATCTCGGACGCAATGAAGTCGAGTTGACAGCGACAGATATTCTTGGAAACCAACTAACTTTTATAAGGGAGATTGTGTTAGGCGATCACGTCGCCGACTGGAACGCCGCAGCCCTTAACGTGGTTCGCGATTGGACAACGACTTCAAACGACCCGTATACCGGACGAATTGTCCCGTCGTCGCCTCCAATCGTTGCAAAAAACCTTGCAATGATTCACGTCGCGATGTTTGATGCTTTGAACAGTTTTTCAAATGAGTTCACGCCTTACTTGAATATCATCTCTCCGCCAATCGACGCTTCCCCGATCGCCGCGTCAGCGTCGGCAGCATTCGAGGTCGCGAAAGTGATTTACCCAGACGCGAAGGAACTTTCGGTTTGGCAAGCCAGTCTCGCTGAATCCCTTGCTCAAGTGGCAGACGAGACTGCACGCGAGAAGGGGATCGCGTTTGGTAAAGAGATAGCGAGTGCCGTGATAGCGGCCAGAGATAATGACGGTTCGTTGCAGTTATCAACTTACACATCAGGAACTTTGCCGGGAGATTGGAATCGAACGGGCCCTGACTTTCTTCCGCCGCTAATCCCGTTCTGGGGTTCTGTAGAACCGTTTGCGGTAGAGAGCGTTGCGGCCTATCGGCCAATTGCGCCTCCGGACTTGTCTTCCACCGACTATGCATCTGCTGTTGATGAGGTGATGCGTCTCGGGCGCGTTGACAGTACCGAGAGAACAGCCGATCAGACTGCAATTGCGGTTTTTTGGGCTGACGGCGGTGGAACTGCAACGCCGCCCGGACATTGGAATCGAATTGCAACCGATTTGAGTATAGCGAGCCAGCAATCTACTCTTGAACGAGCAAGAACACTCGCTCTGCTTAATCTCGCACTTGCGGATGCAGGCATCGCTGCATGGGACACGAAGTACGCCTTCGATTTTTGGCGTCCAATCGACGCAATCCGTCGAGCTTCAGAGGACGGTAATTCCGCCACCGTAACCGATGGAAGTTGGCAACCCCTTTTACGGACGCCACCTTTCCCGACCTACACCTCGGGACACAGCACATTCAGCGGTGCCGGTGCCGCGGTTCTGGCAGAAATCTTTGGCGACAACGTGACGTTTGCCGCTCGATCCGACGGGCACACTGGGCTTACTCAGCGACCACTCGCGTCGACCACGACACGTCATTTCAACAGTTTGCGGGAAGCCGCTGAAGAAGCAGGAGTCAGCCGAATCTACGGCGGCATTCACTTCTCATTTGACAATACCGCCGGTCTTTCCTCAGGCGACGCAATTGGTCAGTATGTTTTTAACAACTGGCTTACGCCGCTTTCTTAGTTGTGCTTGATATTCTGTCAACGTATCCTCGGCTCCATGTTCAGGGACTTCGTTGAACTAATGGGGAAGGAAAAATGGAAGAACAGGTTCCGCCGGTTCGCAAAGATTAATTCACGCTCGCCGCCTTCTTGAGCGCCGCATCGTCGCCGGCGACGAGCAGTGTGTCAGAGTCTTTAAGTAAATAGTCCGGGTCAGGCGTCGCGGTAATTTTGTCGGTAAGAACATCGTGCAGGGCAACAATTGAAATATCGTAGGTTTGCCGCAGTTGGAGTTCGCGAATCGTTTTGCCATACCAACTGGTCGGAACACCCATTTCTTGGGCGCTAAAGCCGGGGCCCAGTTTGACGAAGTTTAAGAGCGCTGAACCGCTGATACGTGAAGAAAGCGCCTTAGCCGTGTCTTGCTCGGGAAAAACGATGTCGGTGACGCCGATACGTTGCATGACCCGAGTGTGATCATTGGATACGACTTTGACGTAAATGTCTCTTACATTCACATCACGCAATGCCATCGTCGCTAAGATGCTGGCCGAAATGTCATCGCCGGTCGAAACAATCGCTGCGTCGGCATCAGCCGCGCCGACACGACGAAGGGTTTCGACATCTCTAGCGTCGCCGACTGCGGCTCGAGATACAAACGTCGCCAAGCGGTCGATCACCTCGCCATTCAGGTCGATAGCAATGACGTCGTGTCCATTCTCAGACAACGACTTCGCGACCGTAAATCCAAAGTTCCCAAGGCCGACAACCACAAAACGTTTCATGCAATTCTCCAAATTTCGGTATGGCTTACCCGACAACGACGTCTTCGTACGCCAGACGATATCGGCCACCGGCGGTGAGACGAATGACGAGAGCGGCCGCAAGGGCCAGCGGGCCAGTTCGCCCCGCAAACATAAGAAAAATAACGACCCAGCGAGCTGGCATCGACAGGTCTGCTGTAACGCCCATCGAAAGTCCGACGGTATTGAACGCGCTGGCGACCTCAAAGAAGCGAGCGATGAATGCTTCTTTCGCGCCGTAGGCGTCGCCAATGGACGCAAGGAGAAATACACCCAACACTACGATGCCGATCGCGATCACGAATAAACCGGTGGCTCGTTGGATTGTCTCGGAAGGGATCGAGCGATCAGCAAAACTCGCCGTCGAGTGAGAGCGAAGCCGAGACCATGCCAATAAACCGAGCAGAGCAAACGTTGTCGTCTTCATGCCGCCCGCAGTCGAGCCGGGGGAGCCACCGATCATCATTAAAATAATGGTCAGGAAATTTGTGCTGTCCGATGCCGCACCGTAATCAATCGTATTGAAACCAGCGGTGCGTGGTGTCACGCTTAGAAAGAATGAATTTGTCAACTTGTTCATCATCGACATTTCGGACAAAACGCCAGTCCACTCAAAAACTGCGAATATCGGCCAGCATCCGAACAGCAAAAGCCCACTGACCACAAGGACAAGTTTGGTGTGCACTGATAACCGACGGACTGCTTTGTTTCTGCGAATGAAACGCTGAAAGAGTTCCTCCATCGAGATAAAGCCGAGACCGCCGGCAACGACCAAACTCGAAATCACAGCGATCGTTGCTGGGGAATCTTGAAAGTCCATCAATGAAGCTGAATTGGTTGAGAATCCCGCGTTGCAAAAAGCGCTGACGGAATGAAAGATCGCTGGCCAAATGGCTTCCGTCCACCCAAGCCGTGGTCCCCAGGTAGCGTAGAGCAAGATAGCTCCAAACGCTTCAAAGAAAAAGGTAAATCGCACCACATCAAGAATGAGTCGGCTCGCGGTAATCTGGGGCAGCATATGCCTGGCTCCCACGGCCAAACTTTCGGTGCCCAGCGATGGCCGTCCGCCCAGGGCTGATATGATGACGCTGGTCAAGACAAGCATGCCCAAGCCACCCAGTTGAATCAGCAAGAGAATGAAGGCCTGTCCCAATGGGGTGAAGTACGTGGCGGTGTCAACGACAATGAGCCCTGTGACGCAAACGGCACTTGTCGACGTAAAGATTGAATCTGTCCAGTTGAGGCCTTCATTGACGTATAAACCGGGGACGAATCGCAAAACAGCTGCACCCACCACAATCAGCAACAGAAACGACAGCACAAATTTTTCAGCGGGAGCTAGTCGCCTTGGCAGACGTCGCGGCAGCAACCCACCTCCTCGATGTCGTCGGGTTGGGCTCCTAGTCGTTGAATTGGTGTGGCGAACTGTTCGAGTCACCGAGAGAACCTTCGCAAGCTAGTTGCAGGAATCGATCTGCCATCAAATCGAAGCATTGAACCGTATTTCCCAAGTGGGGCCAAGGTCACTCGCTGATCCAATCGTCATAAATGAACGTTCGTCGCAGCAGGATCCGAATCGTCCTCCGTCGACGAGTGGAATTTCGTCAAGCGAATTGCCTGTCGTTCGTTTTCTCTCGCGTTCGTCAGTCGGCCTCGGTGCGACGTTTGCCGGAACGATTTTTTTGCCTGTGCTGGGGGCTCTGGTGCTCGCTACGTGCCTCTGCGTCCAAGACCTGGGGAGCGATTGTGGGCCAATCGTGTTTTTAGGAATGGTTCTTGGGGGACTGTTGGCTCGCACTGCTCAGTTGATGGCTGATGGACGCGCGCGATCTTGACACTTTCTTGATGTGATTGGCGGAAGTCTTGAGACCCATTTGATACGGGGATTCCTAGACTTATCCGATGAAGGGACATGGAACGGCACACCGTCGGCATGACGTTGATGGCGACGCTTCCGTATCCCGATTCGATCGTCGCCTTGTCGCGACGAGAACACTCAATCAAGGAAATCTACCGATGTGGTTCATCATGCTTGCGCTGGGGATCGTCACGTTCGCCAGCTTGTTTGGCTTTACGATCCTTTGCGAGCGAGTTTAAGGAAACAACTATGGAAACGTTACTGAATATTTGCGTCATCGCCGCCACCGTTTTTGCATTCGGCTACCTGGGATTCGTCATCCTGTGGCCGGAGCGATTTTAAGTTAAAGGGAAAACAATGCTCGGACTTTCTATTCCGTTAATCATCATCGGGGCCACCATCGCTCTCTCGTGGCCGCTCGGTCGCTACATGCGCTGGGCCATGGATGCGCGGAACTCTTTGTCGCCGACCGACAATTCGACGGGCCGCTTTGATTCGTTTGCCGTCGCTGTTTTAGGAAAAGCTGCTTCCAAGGGTCAGACTTGGAAGGAGTACTGCGTTTCGATGCTCGTGTTCAACGTGTTGATGTTCGTCGTGGTGTTCACGATTCTGACAACCCAACAATGGTTGCCGCTGAATCCCGACGGCAAAGAAAACCTAGAAGCGAGCTTGGCCTTCAATACGGCGGCTAGCTTTACCAGCAACACGAATTTACAGCATTACTCGGGCGAAGTCTCGATGAGCTACCTGTCCCAACTTGGGGCGCTGATGTGGTTGCAGTTCGTCAGCGCGGCAACGGGTTTGGCAGCTGTCACCGCGCTGTGTCGGGGACTCTCAGGTCGAACCGACTTGGGAAATTTCTATCGAGATGTGTGGCGAGCGACCGGATTAGTGCTGCTGCCGCTCGCGTTTGTACTGGCGAGCTTGCTGGTTCTATTGGGCACGCCGATGACGCTCGACGGTGCCGCAGTTGCTACGACGATCGAAGGTGCAACTCAGACGATCGCTGCGCGGGCCTGTTGCCGCTTTTGTGACGATCAAGCAACTGGGCACCAATGGCGGTGGCTTCTTTGGTCCTAACTCGACGCACCCACTCGAGAATCCGAACTTCTTTACCAACGCTCTGACCAACATGGCGATCATCTTGATTCCCATGGCGACGGTTTGGATGTTTGGCTGGATCACGAACCGGATCAAGCATGCCGCCGTCGTGTTTGGGGTGATGTTGCTGCTCTACGCAGTCTTTGTAGGCTCTGCGGCAACGCTTAGAAAGTCAGCCTACGCATGCATTTGCTCAGCTTCCCGTTGAAGCGGATATGAACTTGGAAGGGAAGGAGTTACGGTTCGGAACCACCGCAGGTGCACTGTGGGCGGTGTCCACGACCTCGACCAGCAACGGCAGTGTCAACGCCATGCACGATAGTTTGAATCCCTTGACCGGTTTGTTTCCGATGGCGGGGATGTGGTTAAACGTGATATTTGGTGGCGTCGGCGTAGGACTGATCAACATGTTTTTGTTTGTGATCACCGCAGTCTTTTTAGCTGGGATGATGGTCGGACGAACGCCAGAGTACTTGGGACGGAAAGTCGAGGCACGCGAGATGAAGCTTGCGATTCTGGCTCTGCTGTCGCATCCATTGTTCATCCTCGGGGGCACGGCGATCTTTGCGTCGAGTTCCTGGGGGCTGGACGCTCGGAATAATCCGGGCAGTCATGGACTGAGCGAGATCATCTATGAGTTCAGTTCCGCGGCAGCCAACAATGGCTCCGGGTTTGAAGGCTTGGGCGACAACACGGTTCCTTGGAACATTGCGACTGGTGTTGTGATGTTACTCGGTCGCTTTATCCCGATCATTGCTCCTCTGGCGATCGTCGGCTCGATGGCAGCCAAACGGGCGACGCCGGAATCGGCGGGAACGTTCCGTGTGGATACGCCAACGTTTGGCGTCGTGCTCTTGGGAACAGTGCTGATCGTCGGAGCTTTGTTGTTCCTGCCGATCGCTGTGCTCGGACCGATCGCCGAGTTTCTTACAGTGAGCTGAGTGTAGAAACGATGACTCAGCAGCAATCCTTTGCTTCCAATTCGAAACACAACCATTCAGATAAAGTTCAATGAGTACCACAACACAACCTCGATACACGAGCCCTGCGAAGAAACGCAGGGACGCAGTCACTCTGCTTAATCCAAAACTGCTTGTTTCCGCAGCGGGTCGAGCGGTGACCATGATGAACCCCGTCACGATGATGCGTAATCCAGTGATGATGGTCACGGAACTGGGAGCCGCTCTGACCACGCTCGCGACCATTGCGGCAGCCGCCAGTGGCACCGAAGGCTTCGGATATTTCTTGGCAATCACCGTCTGGCTATGGCTAACGGTCTGGTTCGGTAACTTTGCAGAATCCGTCGCGGAAGCGCGTGGACGAGCACAAGCGGACGCTTTGCGGAGTGCCAAAACCGATGTCATGGCGACTTTGGTTGCGAAGCCTGGCGAAAAACTCGGCCGCCAGATCCCATCTTCTGAATTGACCGTCGGTGATTTGGTGGCGGTACGGATCGGCGAGACGATCCCAGCGGACGGAGAAGTGATCGAGGGCGTTGCCAGCGTGGACGAGAGTGCGGTGACGGGTGAAAGTGCGCCGGTGATTCGCGAAAGCGGCGGCGATCGATCGGCGGTAACCGGTGGCACGCGAGTCATTTCCGACTGGTTGGTGATTCGCGTGACGGCCAAGCCAGGTGAGAGCTTCCTTGACCGAATGATCGCGATGGTCGAAGGTGCGCAGCGTAAGAAATCACCGAACGAGGTCGCGTTGACCATCGTGCTCGCTGGGTTCACGCTGGTGTTCTTGCTGGTCTGTTCGACGCTGTATCCAATTGCCCGCTACTTTGACGTGACGATCGATGTGCCGACCATGGTCGCGTTGCTCGTCTGCCTGATTCCGACAACCATTGGTGCGTTATTGGCCGCCATTGGAATCGCCGGCATGGCTCGACTCGGTCAGGCCAACGTGATGGCCATGTCCGGCAAAGCCGTCGAGGCGGCTGGCGACGTCGATGTTTTGCTGCTGGACAAGACGGGAACGATCACGCTGGGTAATCGCCAAGCGGCCGAGTTCCGACCTGCTCCGGGCGTCGATGCGGCGGCGCTTGCCGATGCGGCTCAGATGTCTTCCCTATCAGACGAAACGGCCGAAGGACGCAGCATCGTTGTTCTGGCCAAGCGTGAGTTTGGAATACGTGGTCGCGAATTAGAAGAGTCGCAAGCCGAGTTCGTGCCGTTCACCGCACGGACAAGAATGAGCGGCGTGAACGTCAGCGGTCGACTGATTCGCAAAGGAGCCACCGACGCGATTCGCAAGCACGTCGAAGAGCAAGGGGGCGAGTTTCCCGAGCAGGTCGAACGCGACGTCGCAACAGATCGCCAGCGAAGGTGGGACGCCGTTGGTGGTCTGCGAGAACGACCGCGTGCTCGGTTCGATCTATCTGAAGGATGTTGTCAAAGGTGGCATCAAAGAACGCTTCGGAGAGCTGCGGAAGATGGGCATCAAGACCGTCATGATCACCGGCGACAATCCTCAAACCGCTGCAGCGATCGCTGCCGAAGCGGGCGTCGATGATTTCCTTGCCGAAGCAACGCCCGAGGCGAAGCTGGAGTTGATTCGCAAGTACCAGCAAGATGGTCACTTGGTCGCGATGACGGGGGACGGCACCAACGATGCACCGGCACTCGCACAAGCCGACGTGGCGGTAGCGATGAACACGGGAACGCAGGCCGCGAAAGAAGCGGGCAACATGGTCGACTTGGACTCGAACCCTACCAAACTGATCGACATCGTATCGGTCGGCAAACAGATGTTGATGACGCGTGGGGCGTTGACGACTTTCAGCATTGCCAATGACGTCGCCAAGTACTTCGCGATCATCCCCGCGATCTTCATGGTGGCACTGCCGCAACTTGCCGTCTTGAATGTGATGGGACTCGCGACACCGCGTAGTGCCATCCTATCGGCGGTGATCTTCAATGCGGTTGTGATTCCGTGCTTGATCCCCATTGCGATCCGTGGTGTTCCGTACCGAGCCATGGGAGCAGCGGAACTGTTGCGACGCAATTTGCTGATCTACGGGCTCGGTGGTCTCATCGTGCCATTCGTCGGCATCAAAGCGATCGACTTTCTGTTGGTTGCCACAGGCCTGGCTTAACTGCCGTGAAACAACGCACACCACTCAACACTGATAGGATAAAATAATGACCAACTTTATTACGTCTTTGAGACTAACCGTTTCGAGTCTCCTCATCTGCTCGGTGCTCTACCCCGCCGTCATCTTGGGTTTTGCGATGGTCGCGGCACCGGAATCTCGACAAGGGAGTCTGATCCGCAACGACGCCGGGGAGATCATTGGGTCGCGATTGATCGCTCAGTCGTTCACTCAGCCGGGTTACTTCTGGCCACGTCCCTCTGCGGTCGATTACGACGCGAGTGCAACGGGAGGCAGCAATCTGTCGCCGACCAATCCTGAGTTGACCGAGCGCGCTGAGGCAGCCATCGCGAAGCTCAACTTGAACAGCGGGCAGGAGGTGCCGGCGGACCTGGTCGCGGCGTCGGGCTCAGGTATGGATCCCCATATTTCGCTGGCGTCGGCTCACTTGCAGGCCGAGCGAGTCGCTGCATCCCGAGGATTGCGGCTTTCCGCCGTTGAGTCGCTCATCCAAGACAACTTGGAAGGTCAAGCATTGGTGGTCCTGGGTGGCGATCCGATCGTAAATGTGTTGACGCTAAATATGGCGGTTGATCAAACGCTTGCGGAAAAGGAATAGGCGGATGCAAGACGATCGCCCCACCCCCGAACAGATGTTGTCGCGGCTGCAAACCGAAGGCGACGATGACTCGGTGACCAAGCAATGCGGCATGCTGAAGATCTTCTTTGGCTATGCCGCGGGTGTGGGGAAGACGTACGCCATGCTGCAGGAAGCCCAGCGTCTGAAGGCTGCAGGACATGACGTGGTGGTCGGCTACGTGGAGCCGCACGGTCGAAAGGAAACCGAGGCGCTCGTCGAGGGTCTCGAGCAATTACCGCTAAGGCAAGTCAACCATCGCGGAGCCACGCTACAAGAATTCGATCTCGACGCGGCCTTAGCACGCGAGCCGGAGATCATTCTGGTCGATGAATTGGCTCATACTAATGCGCCCGAATCTGTGCATACCAAACGGTGGCAAGATGTCGAAGAGTTATTGCAAGCCGGCATCGACGTGTATTCAACGTGCAACGTCCAGCATGTTGAGTCTTTGAATGACATTGTCGCCAAAATCAGCGGAGTCGTCGTTCGGGAAACCGTCCCAGACGATGTTTTCGGGCGAGCCGATGAACTGTCGATCATCGACCTCGCCCCGGAGGAATTGCTTGCCCGCTTGAGGGAAGGCAAGGTCTACGTGCCGGCGCAGGCTGAACGAGCACTGGAACATTTTTTTCGCAAAGAGAATCTGTTCGCACTCCGGGAACTTGCTTTGCGGCGCGTGACCGAACGTGTTCACGCGGATGTCGAGACAGCTCGCCACGGACGCGGAGCCAACGATGTCTGGCCGACGAGCGAGACGCTGTTGGTGTGCGTGGGGCCGAGTCCATCGTCGGCTTCGGTGATACGCTCGGCGAAACGATTGGCCAATGCCCTTCAAGCCGAATTGGTCGCGGTGCACATTGAAAACGCTTCGACACAGCAATTGTCGCCGGAAGCACGCAACCGCCTAGTAAACCACCTAAGATTGGCCGAGCGACTGGGAGCGGAGACGGTCACGCTGGCTGGCGATGATTTGGTGGCGGAAACATTGGCTTTGGCCAAGCGAAAAAACGTTACGAAGATTGTCATCGGCAAGTCCGAAGCACCACGCCGTTGGTTTCGTCAGCGTGTCTCAATCACGGATCAGCTGATTCAGGACAGTGGCGAGATCGATATCTATGTGATTCGCGGACAAGCGGACGGCGATGCGAGTGCAAGCCATGCTGACGCCGTTATGTCTCGATCGACATCGATCGCAGAAAAACCACTTCAGTGGGTCGGCACGTTTTGCATCTTGGGATTGGCTACGAGCTTGGCCTGGATGTTAGATTGGCTCGGAGCTTCGGAAGCCAACATCGTGATGGCATTCTTGCTGGGCGTCGTGTGCGTTGCACTCATTTATCGCCGCCGGCACGCGCTGGTCGCATCGATCGGTGCTGTCTTATTATTTGACGTTTTCTTTACCAAACCCTACTACACCATCGTGGTCGACGACGCGCAGTATCTGGTGACGTTCGTTGTCATGGCGGCGGTTGGTCTGATCGTGACCGCTTTGACCAGTCGGTTGCGTGAGACTCTCTGGCAAACGCAGCGCAACACGCGTCAGACCGAAGCACTCTACCAATTGGGAAGGAAGCTGACCGGAATCAATGGGCAACAATTTCTTGCCTCGGAAGCCGAGCGAGCGATCTCCGAACTTTTTCAAGTGCAGGCGATCGTGTTGCTACCAGAAGACGGCACGTTGAGGCCAATAATTCATCGCGATGCATCGTTTGCTGCAGGCCCATCAGAGCTTGCTGTCGCGCGGTGGGTGTTCAAGCACGAGACGATTGCGGGCCGAGGTACTGATACACTCGCGGCATCCCAAGCAGCGTATCTGCCACTGCTCTCACCTGCTGGCGCGATGGGAGTTCTGGCCATTCAAGCCGAGGACATGGGGCCGTTGTTCATTCCGGAATCCAGACGCGTTCTCGAAGCTTACGCTTCGCAATTGGCTTTGGCGCTCGAACGAGATCGGCTGACTATCGAAAGCCATGAGGCGACATCGGCAGTCGAAAAAGAGCAACTCCGCAGCACGTTGTTGGCGTCGGTATCACACGATCTAAGAACCCCGTTGGCTGTGATTCGGGGAGCGTCAAGTAGTATCCTGCACGCGAACTCGAAACTCGACACGGAAACACAGCACGAGCTGCTTGAAACGATTCACGAGGAGTCAGACCGGCTGTCACGGCTGGTTGAGAATTTATTGCGATTGACACAGCTTTCATCGGGACACATCAAGCTCACGAAGGAGTGGTTTCCCGTTGAAGAGTTGCTGGGATCAGCCCTCGGCCGACTCGAACACAGCTTGGGATCACGGGACGTTCGGATTGCCTTGAATCCGTCGATGTTGATGGCTCATTGTGAGAGCGTTTTGGTCGAGCAAGTGTTCATCAATCTGGTTGAGAATGCATGTCGATATTCACCGGTCGGAACCCCGATTGAGATTCGCGGCCAGCAAAAAGGCAAACGAACGATTCTGGAAGTCGCGGACTATGGCCCTGGGATTTCCAAGGAAGATCAAGAAAGAGTGTTTGAAAAGTTTCAACGGGGAGAGCAATCCATCGCGGATTCACGAGGTGTTGGCTTGGGGCTGGCGATCTGCAAAGCGGTGATGGATGCTCATGGTGGCAAGATCACAGTTTACAACGCAGAATCCGGCGGAGCCGTCTTTCGGCTTGAACTGTTCGCCGATGAGCTGCCCCCCTCGGTAGATCAATCGACGTCAGATGACTACACCGAAGATTCGCAAACCGACGGTACCGAACCTTGACTGAAAACTTAGCCGAACGTCGATTGATCGCGGTGATCGAAGACGAAGCACCGATCCGAAAGTTTTTGCGAGCGAGCTTAGTAGCCGAAGGCTACCGCGTGGCCGAGGCGGAAACGGTCCAAGCTGGAATGCGGATGATCACACAAGAGCCACCGGACCTGATCGTGCTTGACTTGGGATTGCCCGACGGCGATGGCAAGTCCTTGATTGCTGAAATCCGGCAGTGGTCGACCGTACCCATCATTGTCGTCTCGGCACACGACCAAGAGCGAGAGAAGATTGCCGCTCTCGATGCGGGCGCGGATGACTATCTGACGAAGCCATTTGGTGTCGGAGAACTTCTTGCTCGATTGAGAGTTGCAATTCGGCATCACAACAAGGGTTCAAACACCGCGGAGCCCCTATCCCAGAACTACTGTCATGGACCGGTTCGTGTTGAACTTGATTCACGACGCGTGTTTCGCGACGATAGCGAAGTACGGCTGACGAAAAAGGAATTTGATCTTATAGCATTGCTAGCCCGCAACGCAGGTCGTGTGATGACGCATCGGAACCTACTGAAAGAAATTTGGGGACCACACAGCACACATGAAAGCCATTATCTGCGTGTCTTCGTGGCCAACCTGCGAAAGAAGTTAGAAGCCGAACCCGCGCGTCCAAAATTGATCATCACCGAACAAGGCGTCGGCTATCGACTCGCAGAATCGGAAGAATGATCTTACGGCACGGGCCTTGATCTGTCGCGCGGGCTCATGAAGAGACCACGCGAAGTCGCGTTGGCGCCCGCCAGCGATTCCGTGAGGCCAGATCGCGAGAACGACCGAACCATTTTCGAACTGAACTCGAAAACTACAACATGAACATCAAGCACACGGTCCTTGTCGTCGATGACGAACCTTCCATCTGTTGGGCACTCGACAAGATGCTCACCGGGGAGGGTCACAATGTCGTCACGCACGTTGCGAGATCGACTGAGAGCCTACGGCGTTGAAGATTCTGCCCAACTCGTTGACCGCGTGCTCCAATGGGGCCACAACGTCGGACAATCGCGTGTCGATGCACGCGCGTTTAAACGGTTTGTTGCGGTCCTAAACGTCAATTCTGGGGTTCAATTCATAATCGATCCGGACAACGACCGTAGCCAAAACATGAGCCTGTCCCCCCAGAACCGTCCCCTTAGAACCTGTGCCGATGAATCAATTTTTGACTCCCATCCTGCTGTTGAGTACAGCAATCACGCCTATCGCCGCATCTTTCGCGCACGCGCGGGAGTTTGTGCTGACGATTGGCGGTGGATACTCGCCATCGGGCAACCAGGCTTCGTTGGAGAGGAATGTGCTGCTGTCGAGACGGACGCTCGACAGTTGTGGCTTAAAGCCCGTTCGGAGCGATACGTTTTTCGCTGATGGAGATGACCCGCTCGCAGATCTTCAGGTGGTGGATTCGGAGTCGGTACCCAGAGCGAATCAGTTGATGGCCGAGTTCTTTGGCTCCCAGGAAGATCTCGGTTTGAGTTATCGCAATCACCAAGTCCCCGACGTGGATGGGCCGTCAAAACCGGACTCCATTCGACGCTGGTTCGATGAAGTCAAGGACGAAATGAAAGCGGGTGACCAGCTTTTGATCTATGTCACCGCCCACGGAAGACAGAGTCGCCAGCGGGATCGACCTTACGAAACTTCGATTGCGATGTGGGACAACACCTCGCTGGAGATGAAGGAATTTGCCAAGCTGTTGGACGTGTTGCCGGACGAGATCAATGTCGTGATGGTGATGGTTCAGTGCTACACAGGCGGATTTTCTCACTTGATGTTTCGTGGTGGCGATTTGAAAAAGGGATTGTCTCCCCAGCGGCGGGTTGGCTTTTACGCAACCGTTCACGATCGCCCTGCGGCAGGCTGCACTCCCGATGCCGACGAAACCAACTACAAGGAATACAGCACTTATTTTTGGGCGGCGTTATCGGGTGTCGATCGCGCCGGAAACCCGATCGAACGCCCCGACTACGATGGCGATGGCAAGATTTCGTTCGAAGAAGCTCACGCCTACACGATTTTGAATGCGGACACGATTGATCTGCCCGTGAAAACATCGGGCGAGTATTTGTCCGTCGTCAGTCGATTCGCCACCGACGACGATGGTTCAAAGTTATTGAACAGTGACGAGCCGTATAGCGTCGTACTCGGGTACGCTTCGCCGGTTCAGCGGCAAGTTTTGGAAGGTCTATCAACGCAATTGGAACTCAGCGGCGACGATCGCTTGGACGATGCGTTGAAGGCGAGTCGCCCCCAGCGTCGTGGCAGACGTGGACGGCCTGCAAACGAATCCGACCTGCTACGGACCAAGATTTCCGGCGACTTGAAGTCACGTTGGCCCGAGCTCGCTAACGTGCTGAATCCCAAGTCGATTGAATTGCTTACAACTCAGCAAGACGCATTTGTCGATGCCATCGAAGGGCACCCCGAGTTTCCTCGCTATTTAGAGCTTAAATCACTTGATGATGCTTCGCTGGACGAACAGCACCGGCGAGTCAAGTACGAGCGATTTTTGCGGGTCGTCGACAACGTCGTCATGGCTGAAAACCTGCGGCGACTTGATAAGCCGATAGAGTTGGCCGCATTTCAAGCGATTGTTGAGGCCGAACGCGCAGGACTCGAGTAACGGTGGGTCCGATGAGAGCAACGAAAATTTTGTGAGTTTGTTGCGGCGCACTCAAATGTGCCCCCTCGCACACACAGTGCGCGGTGTGTGCCAGCAGGAACACACCCCTAATATTGTTCGGCACGATTCATGCCTGAGGAATTTTTCGAACGCACGGCATGTAAACATTTCTTCGTTGACGATTACATTGAATAAGCAACCATCTCTCCCACGCAAATGACGGCGCGGTGGGAGAAGAGAGGACTCAAAATGCGTCACTTGTTGATCACTCGTTGATCACGTGTTTTCTGGCACATGACGTGCGATACTTTAGCAAGTGTTTTCAACTCTACACTCTGCAATTTATCAATGACTAAGCAATCCAAGTCGCGAACGAAAAATGTACCACAATCCAGTACCAAGTCAGCACCGAAAGGGAAATCGCGGATGCCGATAAAGTCGAAAGGCGAAGCCCCCTCGACCAAGAAACGGTCGACTCGCAAACGCTCCACGATTCATGTGCTGACGGATGGAACAGGCGGGTTGCCGAGACATTTCTTGACCGCGGTACTTTCGCAGTTTCCAAATCTTGATTCGCCACTGAAGTATCATGTGTTTTGCACGACTGCGGAGAAAACGAGAGAGGCATACACCAAGAACGTTCGTCGCAGCGCGATCGTCTTGCATTCGTTCGCAGACTGCGAAAGCAAAGACGTTTTACAGACGCTGACGGAGGCCGACGGCGTGCCGTGTTTTGATCTGACAGGATCCGCGGTTTCCTTTCTGGCTGAGCATACCGGTGTGGATCCGGTTGAGGACGTCGAGCTCGTCCACTCACACGATGCCGGCTATTTTGACCGCATCGATGCTTGGGAATACACGATGCAGCACGACGATAGTCGGCGCCTCGATTCCATTGACAAAGCGGATTTGATTTTGCTGGGATTGAGCCGTGTCAGCAAAACACCGACCTCAGCGTACCTCGGCTGGCTCGGTTACCGCGTTGCAAACGTGTCATTTGCACCTGAGTGCGGCCTGCCAAAAGAAATCAGGAAGTACAGAAAGAAGGTCATTGCGTTGACGATACAGCCAAAACAACTCTCCGAAATTCGCAACCGACGTATGCAGGCGAACGGTTTTGCGGATGTCATCGCACACGATCCAACAGTAGAAATCCAGTATGCGGATCTGAAACACGTCATCCAAGAAGTCATGAAGGCAGAACAAATCTACCGTGATCTGAAGGTCCCGATCGTCGATGTCACCGATTCGACGGTCGAAGAAACGGCCGCAAGAGTTCTACAGATTATCGGTTAGCGAAGAGCGAAAAATAAGTGGGAGGGTCGCGAACGTGACGTTCTGGGTGACAGCCGATGCGTCGCAACGATCCGTCCTCCGAAACTCGTAGCATGATCCAAACAACCTCGAGACAACGTTTAGCCGTCGACGTTGGAATCGCCAGTGATCTTGTCTTTGTAGGTCGCCAATCGTCCGAGTGCGTTGTCGATGTCGCGACTGTTTTTACCGAAGTGTTCCATCGCGTCGGCGAAGTGCCCGCAGAACTTCGCGAAATGCTGGGAAGTAATTCCGCGCCCGGCATGGACGGCGGTCAGTTCCGCGCCGGTGTAATTGATTGGGCCATCCAACGCGGACGAAATGAATTGAAGCTGCATTTTTTGCAGGCGTTCCATCGGGACGTTTTTGAAGAACGGAGCGAGTTCTCCATCGTCCAAAACACGTCGGTACATCTCCCCGACGATCTCGGAAACCCCCTCGGCGCCGCCCAGCCTTTGAAACAGTTCGTCGGACGCATCATTCATGTTGGGATTCCTGTTTGGAAACTCGGGACGGCCAATGAGAGGGAATCAGCCGCACATCGCCTTCACGAGGCCGAGCGACTCTTAGCGAATCTCTTACATAGTCGTGGCACTGGACGCAAGTCGTTGTCAGGCCAAGGTAAGTGAACATCACGCCCTCATGATTTCTGTTTGTAGCCGCTTGCTCGAGTTGATTGCACTGACGTCGAAAAATTTGTGCGAAATGTTCGTAAACACTGTCCCGTGATCGTGGCCATTCCGCCGCCTCACTGATTTGCTTCATTCGGCCGGCTCCGCTAGCGATCGCGTCAAAGTCTTTTCGCAAAAGGCCCTCAAGCACTTGCTGAGAGGTCACCAGTTTTGATCGCATCAACGTTCCTGATGCTTCACCGATCGGAGTCACTTGGCCCACCGGCGGGTCAGCTTTCGCACTACCCACAATGACGGCTCCGAGAAGGATAAAGATAACGAATTTTAACTTCATCAGAACAGCCTCTTGCTTTTGAGTTCAACGGTCTGCCGCGCCTCCGCTCAGCTACGCGATTTGTCGGTCGATCATGACGTGCACAAATTGCTTCGCTTCCACGCCAGCTTCCAAAGCAGCTTTTGTGCCAGATGAAACACTGTGAGCAATCCCGAGCCGAGCGGCCCCGCCTTGTGTCATCAGGTCACAACATGAGCAAATTCGCACACCAGTTCCGTGGCGGCTGCGTTCGGTCGATATCGCTGAGCAATACGGCCAACTCACACGTTCGCAACCACGCAAGGGTCCTCCCCGTGTTTTGAATTCGCTACGGCGAAGATGCCACGGATGGCAGTTCAACGTTCTTTGCGATTCCGCGTAACATCACGGGAAAGACGAGTCCGTGGAGCGGCAGGACAGCATACCAATAGGCGAGTCCCATCAGACCTCGCGGACGGAACCTCGCCGTCATCACCACCTTTGTCGATTGTGGCGACTGGGCGTTTACCTCGAAATCGAGTTCGGCTTCGCCCGGCAGTTTCATCTCCGCTCTGAGGGTGAGTCTTTGATTGGGGACCAATTTGGTCACTCGCCAGAAATCGACCGCTTCGCCATAATGCAGGTCGCGTTGATGACGTCGTCCCCGCCTCAGACCGGGGCCACCGACTGCTTGATCCATCCAACCGCGGATGTGCCAAAGGTAACCCGCGCCCCAGTAGCCCTTGGATCCGCCAATGGATCGAATCTCGGCAAAGGTTTTTTCGACCGAACCGCTAACGGTCACTTCACGGCGATCAATGAACGTCGTGCCGCCTGCCCAATCGGGATCGCCGGGTATCTTCCCTGCTGTTGACCAACGCGTTTCGACATCGCCTTGCTCTATTTTTCCTAGCGCCGCGTCGATCGCCAATCCGACCCCCAGGCATTCACCGGGCATCAGCTGAAGAGCGTCATCGTTGCGGCATACCGTTCGATTTCTTAAGCCCTCCGACAACGGCCTGGCAATGTTGCTGCTGACGGGCGTCACCAAGCCGATCCACAGACTGCTCAAGTGGGGCGTCAACACGGGAACCGGAAAAATGATTCGTTGGCGAAGCTTTAATTTTTCCGCCATCACTTGCATGATCTCTTGATATGTCATGACATCGGGTCCGCCAATGTCCAGTATCCGACCTTTCGTTGCGTCAACTTCCAGGCAATCGACTAGATAGCGAAGGACGTCACGAATCGCAATCGGCTGTGTCTCGGTCTTCACCCACTTCGGCGTGACCATGATCGGCAATCGCTCCACCAGGTACCGCAGTGTCTCGAACGAGGCCGAACCTGAGCCGATGATCATGGCCGCGCGGAAGACGGTTGTCGGAGTGCTGCCACCTTGCAGGATTTCACCCACTTCGTGTCGGCTGTCCAAGTGCTCCGAAAGATCGGGGCCTAATTCACCAAGACCGCCGAGGTAGATGATTCGCTGGCAAGTGGACCGCTGCGCAGCATCTCGGAAAGTCGTTGCAAGTTTGCGATCTCGCTGGGCGTATTGGCCCTTCGCGGATTGCATCGAGTGCACGAGATAGTAAGCGGCACGCACGTCCTCCAACGCTTTTGAAGTTGCTTCTTCGTCTTCCAACTCGCCTTGAACGATGCTCAAACTTTGGTGGTTGCCCCAAGAAAACTCGGCGAGCTTTTCAGGGCTTCGAACCAGACACGTGACGGCGTAGCCTTTTTCCAGCAAGCGACGGACGAGGCGACCGCCGACGTAGCCTGTCGCACCACAAACGAGAATCCGGTTTTTGTTGGGGGTTGCTACTGTCATAGACTACTCATGAGGAAAATGTGAGACCCACACAACAGGTGTCACGCAATGGACCGAAACATCACCCATAGGTTAGCAATGAGTACAGACATGGCGACACACACTTGGCCCGAGCTAGCTGCCGGACTCTACGAAGCGTTGACCGGCCGCAATGCTGAAATCACCTATGACTTCCAAAACATGGAGGTCCACGTGCCCGCTAGCACCGGAGGTGCGAATGTCGAGCATGCTCATTGGAAGCTAAACGGGATACTCAAAATCCGCACCCGGGAAGCCAGCAAAAGCGAATGACGAATTCAGAGTCGTCGCGTCGCTTTGACGTTGAAATTGATTTGACACTCCAATTTCTTGCGATTGGAACTGCGAATCAATCGATCCAAGCCTCGACTGACAATGATGGAACCATTCGCATCGCTTCTCGCGGCAAGTTTCCTCGTCTCGGTTTTAGCCAAATGCGACAGGTTCGCGATGTCTTGACATCGGTGGCGGCGATGACGTTTCAGGACATCGTCGTTGAACACAACGACCGACAACTCGCTCATTTACGAGTTCGATCGTCGAAGGCACCGAGGTGGTCATTCCGGCCGTGGACGATCGTGTGGACTTGGCTGCAACGTCGTTGAGAGCGACTCACTCCGGGCAATCGTCCCCTAGACGAAAGATGGATTCGCCGGCCGTGAAGTCACCGTTGACCCGATCCAGCGAATCAAGAAGTGTCCGCTGGGGTTGAAGGGTCGCACCAACACTCTGTCCGCTGCACGCGGAGCTCGATCGTGCCTGCACAGCAACGGGAAAATGCATTCGCCAGCGTGACCATCGAGGAGTTGGTCGATTCCGCCAGTCCGATCGTCCCGCTGTGCGTGGGTGCGTCGTGAGCAGTTCTCGTTTGTGAGATCCCGTACTGGATCGACGGTTAGCACCCCTGTTAAAATCTCTTTTGCTAATCGTTTTAAAAAAAGACGACAACGAACGACTACGAAAATGGGTGTCCAGTGAGGATTCGAGCAATGATCACAGAATCACCTTTTCTTCGGGGTCCGATTGCCATCCTGGTCGTTGGCGTCTTGTTGTTCGGCCACAGCATGGGAACCGCTCGGTCAGCGGATGAAATGACGCCGGATGAAATTGCGTCGGATGACTTGGTATTGGCTGCTCACCAAGCTGACGCCGAAGTCTTCTTTCGCGAGCACGTCACTCCTTTTATCAAGACCTATTGCCTGGAGTGTCACCAGAACAGTCGTCCTACGGAGGCTGGCGTCAACTTCTCGCCTGCACTCAAGAGCCCTGGTCATGCTGCGTTCAGTGAGCAGTGGATGAAGGGGGCTGCCAGGGTCAAAGCCCACGACATGCCACCCGAAGGCACGGATCAGCCGACCGATGCGGAACGGCAGATGTTTGCCGAGTGGCTCACGAAGATCAAATACCTCAGCCACAAAGATCCGGGGCCCTTCATCATCCGCCGATTGACCAAAACGGAATACGCAAACACCCTGCATGATCTCTTTGGTGTTGATCCGGCGATTGCCGATGCGTTGCCCGACGAGGTCAGCGGCGAGGGATATCTCAATTCGCTCTCACCGCTGCAGATGGAACAATACCTTGAGATCGCCGATCAGGTGCTTGCCGAAATCATCGCGGAGGAAGAATCCCCGCCGACCGAAATGCAAAGGCGATTGTTTGGCGATCCACCGGCTACCGAGAGAAACGTCGACGAAGCAAACGACAGGCCCGCGGCACGCGAGCTCGCTCGATCGCTTGCCAAGAAGGCGTTTCGTCGCCCTCCGTCGGATGCGGAACTGGATACCCTGATGGAAGTTTTCGACTTAGGAAGAGAACACAGCCTTGCTTATCCATCAGCTCTTCGTCTGGTGCTCAAGTCGATCCTCGTATCTCCTCAGTTCCTCTTCATCACTCCCTCCGGAACGATCACGTCGGACGCCAAGATTGTTCCATTAGATGACTATCAACTCGCATCGCGAATTTCTTACCTGCTATGGTCCACGACGCCCGACGACGAACTGATGTCGTTGGCTGATCGCGGGCAACTTCAGCAACCGGAGGTTCTCAAGTCGCAGGTCAAACGACTGCTGGACGATCCTCGTTCTCGCGCTCTGTTTGATGGGTTCGGCGCTCAGTGGCTGCGGATCGGAGATCTCAAAACCCAGATCTTCGACCCTTCCAAGTTCCCGGAAATGAATGACGAGTTGCGAACCGCGATGTACGACGAGGCCCGGTTATTCTTTGAAAGCGTCGTGCGAGAAAACCGTAGCGTCGTGAATTTCATTGATGGCGATTACACGTTTGTGAACGAATCATTGGCGTCGATTTATGGTTTGGAGAAAACGATCACCGGACCTGAGATGCGGAAAGTCGTGCTAACAAACAACCATCGTGGTGGCGTTTTGGGGATGCCCGCCATTCTCGCGGCGACTTCATTCCCCAACCGCACGAGTCCCGTTAAGCGCGGGGTTTGGGTGCTTGAACAAGTGCTCGGCGATCATGTCCCTCCCGCACCGCCGGATGTTCCGGAGCTGGCTCAACAGGATTCGCAGACGGCCATCAACATGACGCTGCGCGAGCTTACCGAGTTGCACACCACCAATCCCGTGTGTGCCAACTGCCACCAGACGCTCGACCCGATCGGATTTGGGCTTGAGAACTTTGATGCCATCGGGCGGTGGCGGGAGCGCGACGACCACGGCAACGCGATCGATGCATCAGGTGAATTGCCCGGTGGAGAGCATTTTTCAAATCCCAAAGAGTTGAAAGCGATCATTGCCGGTCGAACCGAAAAATTGACTCGCAACCTGGTCGAGAAACTATTAGCCTATGCGTTGTGCCGAAAGCTGGAAGGCTATGATGAGATCGTCGTCGATGAGTTAATGCAGGAAATCGCTGCAGACGGATATCGAATGCAAACGCTTATCAGCGCGGTCGTGACCAGCTATCCCTTCACCTATCGCCGAATTCAAGACGAAAGGAGCTCACCATGAGCAAGGACACGAGAATTGATCGTCGAACCTGTTTGAAGGGGGTGGGAGCGTCGCTTGCACTTCCTCTGCTGGATGTCATGGGGTGGGCCGAATCCGTCGAGGGTGTGGCCTACAAACCGCCGGTCCGGCTCGGGTTCATGTACATGCCACACGGTGTGATCATGGATCAGTTTTGGCCCGCCGATGCGGAAAGTTTTTTGACGTCGCCACCGCCAGCGCTAGAGTCGCTCCGGCCGGTGCTCGACCAATGTCTGCTGATGAAAGGAATCTCGGGAGTGCCGATCGCTCCTTTCAATGGCGCACCGCACGCGTTGGAACTTTCGACTTGGTTAACGGCGGCCTTACCGGACCCTGCCAAACGGGACGAGGTCAACATCGCGATCTCGGCCGATCAGATTGCTGCCAACTACGTCGGAGCCTTCACCACGCTGCCGTCTTTAGAGCTGGCAACGATGCCGCAGACGTGGAAAGAAAATCAGGAAGGGCTCAATGAAGCCTACTATTCGCACTGCAGCTTTCGTTCGCCCACCCAGGCTGTCCCCGCCGAGATCGATCCACGCAACGTGCTGACTCGCCTGTTTAGCAAGAAGGAGCGCGGTGGCGGCGATCGAGAATCGGCAGAAATGAATGCCCTGGACCGCAGCATGCTGGACATCGTCCTCGGTGGCGCCAGAGACCTGCGGCAGACGTTGCCAGTGACCGACCAGCGTAAATTGGATGAGTACCTCGACAGCGTTCGCTCGGTCGAACGCCGCATTGCGGCCATCGAAGTTCGTCAAAAAGAGGCTGCACTTGAGAAAGCGGGCGTCCGGCCGAGCCGGCGCAGAGATTCCGACTCACCGCCCATCGAAGTCAAGATTCCCGAGGGAGACCGGCGCAGTGAGTACATGCAAGTCATGTGTGACTTGAACGTGTTGGCGTTTCAAACCGACACCACTCGCGTGTGCACCTACATTGGTTCCCGACCTAACGGTGCGTCCTATCCCGAACTTGGCTTCAACGACCAACACCACTCCCAAACCCATCACAACAATCAACCCAGTAAAGTTGAGAAGGTCGCCAAGATCACCGCGTTCAATATTTCGCAATTCGCTTACATGGTCAAGAAGATGCAGGCCCTGCGCGAAGGCGATGGGACCTTGCTGGACAACTGCATCATGATGTGGGGATCGGGCCTGGAGGATGGAGATAAGCATAGCCGAAACAACCTGCCCTTCATCATTGCGGGCAAGGGAGGCGGTTCACTCAACACCGGGCGCTTCTTGTCGGATGTGACGGGAAATCAAGGCGACCTGCTGACCACCTTGCTGACCTGCGCCGGGATTCCGCTGGACCGTCGCATTGGGATCGCAACCAAACAGCTCACCGAAATTGTGGCGTAGCAAACACCGCGGTCCGGCTAAGTTTTCGGCCGTCGCGGCTCAATTTGGGTTCATCGTTCTAACTTCGATGGAAGAACGTACCCCTCCCAACTGCCCGCGCGTTTGATCATGATATTAAGGTTGCCAATCGGGTAGTTACCGAGGTGGCGTTCCGTTTGCTCGCTCGGGAGTGCACCGTGGATCGATTGTTGCTATTGATTGGATTTATTTTGCCTTCGGTTATCACCTTGGCGACGGAGCGTCCCAATGTGCTTTTGATTTGCGTGGACGACTTGAAGCCGACACTTGGCTGTTACGGGGACTCGCACGCGATCACTCCTAATATTGATCGGTTGGCAAAGCGTGGGGTGCTGTTCAGCTCGGCCTACTGCAATCAAGCGGTTTGTTCCCCGAGTCGCAATTCGCTGATGACGGGGCTGAGACCGCAGTCGCTCGGGATTTACGATTTGGCGACCAATTTCCGTGTCGCAGCACCCGATGTCACAACGCTGCCTGGGCACTTCATCAGTCATGGGTACGAAGCACAGGGACTGGGCAAGATCTTGCACATCGGACACGGAAATACCGATGATGTGAACTCATGGAGTGTTCCCTCCTGGAAACCCAAGGCTCCGAGTTACGTGCTGGAAGAAAGCCTCTCTGGACTTAAGAAAGATAAATCGGGAAAGGTTCGCGGTCCTGCAACGGAGTCCGCGGATGTCGACGATGAGGCGTACAGCGACGGAAAGATCGCTCGCGAAGCAATCTCGCGTCTGGAGGCCGCCAGTCAAACTCCCGACAACCCATTTTTTCTGGCTGTTGGTTTTTTAAAGCCACACTTACCATTCGTGGCGCCGCAAGCGATACTGGGATCTGCACGACCCGCAAACGCTTCCGATGCCGACCGTGCCCAAACCGCCGCAGGGCTCGCCGAGCTACGCTCCGACATCTTACGGCGAGATTCGCAACTACTCGGACATGACCGGACGTGATGTCAATGAGGAATCGACAACGCGACACTTGATCCATGGCTACTACGCAGCCACCAGCTACATGGACGCACAGCTTGGCAAGGTTTTCGATGCCGTGGATGACTTGGGTCTCCAAAAGAATACCATCATCGTTTTTTGGGGTGATCATGGTTGGCATTTGGGAGATCACGGCATGTGGTGCAAGCACACAAACTATGAGCAGGCCGCTCGAATTCCTGTGATTGTCGTTGCTCCCGGATTGGCTCAAGATGAAAAGACTGAGGCGATGATCGAGACCGTGGACATTTTTCCCACGCTCTGCGACCTTGCCGGCATCGAATCACCTAAGGAGGGTGACGGCATTAGCTTTGCCAAGGTGATCCATGAGCCAAGTGCGACGGGCCGTTCCCACGTCACTCACGTGTATCCGCGCGGCAAAAAACTGGGACGGGCGATTCGTGATTCGCGATATCGGATGGTGCAATGGAGAGACATTGGCGGAACACTCCGATTCGGATGCTTCGTCAGAGGTCGAATACGAACTCTACGATTACGTCGCCGATCCACTGGAAACTCAAAACTTAGCCGCCACAGCGACCCGAGATTCTCGCATCCATGCAAGCGGAGCTAGCAAAACAGCCGGCACCGAAGCCTCAAGTGAAAGGTTCGAAGAAGGATTCCGAGAAGAGGGCGGGCAGCGCGTCGGCGAGCAATCGCAAACCATTTGATCGCGAGGCCGCCTTCAAGCAACGGGATGTTAATCAAGACCACTATCTCACGCTCGACGAGTTTCTTCGCTCTCAGCGTGACATCGATGCTGCCGCGTCACGATTTCCAAAGTTTGATAAAAACAACGACGGGAAACTCTCAGCAGACGAATTCGTGGGCGCCGGTAAGCTTTAAACGCGAATCGAAGCGTTTTGGGGGTAGGTCCCTTGCTGGAATAGAGTCCTGACCCCTTTTCCCCCTGCATATCATTTGGATCGGATTAGTTCATGAGTCGAATGTCGTTTTTTTTCGTAGCGTGGATCGCGTTCTCGGCGGGTCTCGTCGCGGCTTCGGATAAGCCAAACATGGTGTTCATTTTGGTCGATGACATGGGATATGCGGATCCGGGATGTTTCAATGAAGAATCCAAAATCGCGACGCCGCACATTGATTCTCTTGCGAGAGATGGGATGCGGTTCACGGATGCTCACGCGGCGGGGCCGTTGTGTCACATGTCCCGTTATGGGTTGATGACTGGGCGGTATCCATTTCGCACTGATGTCTCCGTGTGGCCGACCCAGGCATTGATTCGGCCCGACCAAGCCACCGTGGCCGATGTGGTTCGACGAGCAGGTTATCGCACCGCGATGATCGGAAAATGGCACTTGGGATTCGATGAGAATGGCTACGAAAATCCACTGCCTGGCGGGCCCAAGGATTGCGGTTTTGACAGTTTTTTTGGAATTCTGCGCGTCGACGGACATCCCACCCTACTTTTACATTTCGGGCGATCGAGCGGTCGATCCGCCGACGCGGCGCATCGAAGCGAATCAAAGCCCGGGCTGGTCGCCCATCCAAGGAGAATTTTGGGCGCCGGCGACATCGCATCCGACATGGAGCTTGGTGACGTCCTTCCTCGGCTGACAAGTGAATCCATTTCGGTGATCGAGAATCACGCCGGTGCGACGGCCGGCGCACCGCTGTTTCTCTACGTCGCCTTTCCTTCTCCCCACACCCCTTGGTTGCCATCGGATGACTTTCGAGGGAAGAGCGGCGCGGGGATGTATGGCGACTTTGTGATGATGGTGGATTCGGCGATCGGGCAGATTCTAAAGTCACTCGATGATGCGGGCATGGCCGACGACACGCTCGTGATTTTTACGTCTGACAACGGTCCGGTTTGGTATGACGAGGATGTCCAGCGTTTCGGCCACTCCTGCGTCGGTGCCCTGCGGGGGATGAAGGCCGACGCTTGGGAAGGCGGCCATCGGATGCCGCTCGTCGCTCGATGGCCTGGTCAAGTCGCGTCGGGATCGACGTGCGACCAAATGATTTCGTTCGTCGACGTGATGGCGACGTTTGCGGACATCACCAGCACGCCGCTTGAGGTCGATGAAGGCCCCGACAGCTTCAGTTTCTTGCCGCTGCTCAAAGGAAAGGACTCACCGACGCGTCCTTCCCTGGCGCTGGAGAGCGGCAGTGGATTGAAGACTGTTCGCGTCGGCGATTGGAAGCTGATCATGGGGCTAGGATCGGGTGGTTTTTCGAAACCAAAAAAAGTTGCGGTTGAGTCAGGAATGCCCAAAGGTCAACTCTATGATTTGAGGATGGATCGATCCGAGGCCAACAACCTCTACGATCAAAATCCAGAAAAGGTCCGTGAACTTACGGCGGTTTGGAAGGAGATCGAAGAACGAGGAAGTAGTCGGCCGGTCAAACCCACGACACCATTTATCGACCTTTCGGATCGCAAAGACCGCCATGTCATCATCGCGCAGGGGACGCCGCAGACCTATCAAGGCCACCCGACCACGACGCTGCTTGCCGACGGGAAAACGATGTTTGCGGTGTGGAGCATCAATCACGGCGGGTCTGCCGGGCCGATGGCCCGAAGCGTCGATGGCGGACTGACTTGGACGCGAATCGACGAATCGCTGCCGCCTGGTTATGCATCTCACCAGAATTGTCCCAGCATCTATCGGATGACCGATTCGGCGGGTAAAGAGCGATTGTGGGTGTTTTCGGCGGCGCTGGGTGAACGTGGCGGTCCGGGAATGCCAAGCATCATGAGCGAAGACGGCGGTCATCACTGGACCGAACTTCCACCGCTCGGATTTCCTTGCGTGATGACGTTTAGCAGCATCATTGAATTGGCCGACGGACGCTACTTGGGCATGTATCACAATGGAGCGAACGACAAAGACAAGCCGCCGCTTTGCGTGCTGCAATCGATCACCGGCGATGGCGGGTTCACATGGTCCGATCCGGAAGTCGTCGCCGCGGTTGATCAAAAGAATCCGTGTGAACCCTTCGTCTTTCGATCGCCAGATGGAAATGAGTTGTGTTGTTTATGCGCGAGAACACTCATCGCGGAAATAGCTTGATGATGTTCTCGCAAGACGAGGGCCAGAATTGGTCGACGCCGACCGACACTTCCTGGGAATTAACCGGGGATCGCCACGCCGGAGTGCGGTTGCCCGACGGGCGATGGTTCATTGCGTTTCGAGACGTTGCACCGGAGAGCCCGACGAAAGGACATTTTGTAGCGTGGGTCGGAACTTACGATGACATCAATCGCTCCCGGCACGGTGACATGCGAATCAAGTTGTTGCATTCCCATGCCGATCGTGTCGCGGATTGCGGATATCCCGGTGTCGAATTGCTTCCCGATGGAACAATCGTCGCGACGACTTACATCAAGTACCGGCCTGGAGCGGAAAAGCACTCGGTCGTCTCCGTTCGACTCGACTCCGCGTCCCTGGGCAGGTAGTGAGGAACAATTTAGAAGATGTGCCGATCCGGTGCTTGAGATGACTGCCGGATCGACGTCTTGAGCTTTCTAACTTCGAGCGGAGTGCCACTTGAAACTTTCGAAGACGCATCGTGCGGTTGTCGGTACCACCGTCGTGTTTGTTGTGATGATCGTGACCCTAAGGTCCATGGGTCGCTCTTGGTGGTGCGCATGCGGCAGCGTTTCGCCTTGGTCGTGGGATATTTGGTCTTCCCACGCGTCTCAACACTTTATCGATCCCTACTTTTTCACCCACATCCTCCACGGGGTCATTTTCTTTATCGCGATGTCATGGACGCAACGCATTCAACCGGACGTGAAATGGATCATCGCCGCCGTGATCGAAGCTTGTTGGGAGATTTTCGAAACTCGTCGATGATCATCGACCGTTACCGAGAGGCCACGTTCGCGCTAGACTACTACGGCGACTCGATCAGCAATTCCATTTTCGATGTGATCGCGTGCCTGATCGGTTACGCCATGGCGATGAAGGTTCGATTGATCACGGTGCTCGCATTCATCGTCCTCGTGGAAGTCGTGTTGCTAATGACGATTCGTGATAGTTTATTGTTGAACATCATCATGTTGATCATGCCGATTGACGCGATCAAAGAATGGCAATCCGTCGGCGCCGAGTGACGTGGGTGCTAAGCACGTCTTTTAGAATCTTTCGGTGTAACCTCTTTCGGTGCGGGGGCGTCCCGCCCACCGATTTGCCGAAAGCGGGCGGGACGTCCGCGAACCGTTTTGCCCAATGATTTCGGGCGATGTGCTTAGAACAGGGACGCGATGAAGTCCTCTTCACGGAACACCCGATCGACGCTGTGGATCGAGTTTGTCTTGTTGATTTCGCCGGGCGATGCAAGTGATTCGGGCGACGCAAGCGATGCGAACTCACCTCCCGGATTTGATAATCTGGCCAACTCGTTGATCACTCGGAGTGCGTCCAGCGCCGTCACCAATCCGTCGCCGTTCTGATCGAAATAGAAATTGGGCCAAGGATCAACCGAATCCGGATCCGACCAACATGCCCGTCGTCTGATCGGAATAGGATCGACGGCCAAGTTCATTGATGATCACCAATGCGTCATTGGCCGTGACCGAACCGTTATTGTTGACGTCGCTTGGAGTGGCCAGGTTTTGCCAGGGGCTACCAAAATCAGTTTGGATGAACGTGTCGCTGAGCGTGATTTCGCGAAGCGTGCTCCCGATGAACGGAACGGGTGCGGACATTCGCCAAAGTGATCCATCGGCGAACGAGATGCGATCGGCGAGTTGATCCAGAGCGGGCGCATTGCCGGTGATGATGACACCACCGCCATCCGGGTCCATTTGACGTGCCGAGGTCGAATCGAGGATCACGGCTTGCACCCCCGAATCGGTCAGATCGATCACATCGACGTGGCGTAATGTCAAGTTGCCGGTCGGCGTCAAATCGAGAGTCCCGTCGCCGCCGACCCACCGCACGGTGTTGACTCGGTCGCCTCCTTCGAACACCAATCCACCGTCGGGAATGGCCGGACCGCCGGCTTGATCAATCGTCAACACGTTGCTGAACTCGTCACCATTGATTGTCAATTGATGGACGGCCGAGCGGGCGGTGCGAAAGACCTCAACGTCGCGGCGTTTGATGACCACGTCGTCGCCATCGCGGACTAGCGTGATCTGGCTGCCCGAAACCGCAACCGTCATATCGGCGGCTGTGGAATCCGATGCAATGCGTGAGTGCATAGTCTTCCACCTCACCGTCGCCGGCCACGCCGCGGGGCGTCAAGCCACCATCGGTGCTAAGCCGGAACCGTGCAAACGTCTCCCCCGGTGTGGCACCGGCGGGAACCGTGAATGCGACCGTGCTGGTTCCGGCGACGAGTGTTCGCGACGTCGCACCAAACAAGCTCTCGGTGATGGCGTCGAACACGCCGTCGCGGTTGAAGTCGATCCAGGCATCCAGCTTTGCGGCGTCAGACGCGCTCGACAACGATGCTTGCGGTGTTCGCGGTCAAGCCTGTGACGATGGGCGTTGCAAAGATAACGCCGTCGTCATCGTCGCCGTCCCCATCGGCCGCCGCAGTGGGCTGGCCATCGGCATCTTGATCGATCAAAGCACCCAGAGTTAGGTTCGACGCGTGATGGGCTGCACCATTGGAGGCGATCAATGTGCCATACGAATCCGGGGCGTCGCCGCGATCCGCGCCCATGCCAGCGTCGAGCGTGAGGGAGTCGGCCGCTGATAAACGAACGCCCGTGCCCGTCGCGTCGGAAAGTAATCGGTTGGCCGCGACGGTCGACTGGTCGGCGTCATTGGAATCGACGATGTCATTCGGTGTGGTGACAAAGTTGGACGCTAACACACGCCGACTCTCGAGCGATTCAATGCGTAAACGACGAGGGTGACGACGACTCAAACTCATGGCGTGCATCCGACGGAGCTGGGGGGTGCCGCGGAATGCGGATCTGGCAGTTAACGCCCGCAAAACGGCTGTACTCATACTAGCTGGCCGGTGGGCCTCTGGGCTAGGCTTCGCCCGAAAACGCCGGGATCAGCCAGCTGGGAAACGATGCCCGATTGCTCCCAGGATGGTTGGTTCGAGAGTCTCACCAGTGCCAACCCATGCTCGCGTGCCATCTTGCAGGTGAACACTATCCAAAACGCAGTCGACGCGATCAACCAGGACAGCATCGCGTGGACCGTAGGATCGCCCGGATAAAGGCCCATCACTTTAGGATAAGCGACAGCCGTGATCGCAATGATCAAAAGGCATCGAGTGCGAGCATGCCGCATTTTTCCAAACGACAAAACCGCTCGCATGATGGCGACTGAGATGATCGCCAATGCCAACGATGTGGGAATCGCGACCGCGATCGCTTCGGCGTTTAAATTCAGTGGCGGCGCGTAACGAGCGAGCCCGAAGACGATCGCGAAACACAACGACCAGATCAAGATTTGGACCACGGTAAATCGGTGCCCCAATTGCTCGAATCATCCCCTCAACCCTCCGCCAGTCCCGCCGGAGGCCACAAAACGCTTCCGCCATC
The DNA here is from genome assembly GCA_963781095.1 of Pirellulaceae bacterium. Lineage (GTDB taxonomy): Bacteria > Planctomycetota > Planctomycetia > Pirellulales > Pirellulaceae > Rubripirellula. Next base: position 284,849 of record CAWAEA010000004.1, on the reverse strand, counting down.
CGACGTTCTCTCCACCGGCATCCGTCCACTCGCCCGTTCATACGCCTTCGCAACTATTTTTTGCCAATGGGTCGTCAGTCCGCGAGTTTGCAGTCGACCCATCGTTTGAGCGTAGTTACCGAATGATGCGTCGGAGATTTTGGTTTCGTCGAGTTGGTCAACCCAACGGTCAATCGGCAACCCCGTCGCGAGTCTCAAATCGTCCGCTGAGACTTCGCTTACGAGACTCGTCAGCCGATATCCGGCAAATCGGAGCACCGAAAAAAATCCAGCCAGAAGTCCGGTCGCCAAAATCGATGCGGTAAACGACCGAGTGGGGAACTCGCCTGATCCGATCAGCATCAACGCAAGCAGTATCAGCGGGATGCCCGAACAACATGCAAAGATTGAGATTAGCCGGTCGCGCATCGCGAATCCGAGCAAACCCAACACGACCGTGATCAGTGCGAACGGCCAACAATTCGAATTTGATTCCAGGAGACAAACCAGACTGGCCAGTCCAACCGATCCGAGCAAGAACATCGGCAATCGAATGATGATCCGTGACGGACCCAACGAAAGGCCGACCGCCAGGATGGTCGCGATCGCCAAGAAGATTGCCGGAATCGTGGCAATGAACAGATAGGCGAGCGTTAGACTCATCTCGTCACTGGAAGATCGATCTCCCGGTTCTCCGACGAGTTCTCTTGATTGCGATTGCCAGCGGGTCGACAGGGGTGTCCATGACGCATGATCAATCGGCTTTTTCGGGGACTTTTTCCAGGATATCCAGCAACACCGTGTCGGGTTCAATTCCTTCGGCTTGGGCTTCAAAATTGAGGATCACGCGGTGCCGCATCGAGGGCAAAAAGACTCGCCGAACGTCTTCGAAGGAAACGTTGAATCGTCCGTCCAAAAGTGCACGGACTTTCCCCGCCAGGGCGAGTGTTTGCGCCCGCGCGGACTCGCTCCCCAGCGGACGTAATTGTTGGTCGCATCGACGCTGTGCGGGCCATTGGGATGTGTCGCCAAATTCAGCCGCACCAAGTAATCTTGGACGTGCGGAGCCAGAATGACCTGGCGGATCATTCCCTGCCATTTGATCAACTCGGCCCCGTCCATCACTTTGTCGAGCGAAATCTTCTCGCCGCGAGTGGTCCGGTCGACGATCACGTTCAAATCTTCACGACTGCTGTAACCGACGACCAACTTGAATAAAAATCGGTCCAATTGGGCTTCGGGCAAGGGATAGGTTCCTTCTTGCTCGATCGGGTTTTGGGTCGCCAACACAAAGAACGGCTTGGACAATTCGAATCGCTTGCCGCCCGCGGTCACCGTGCCCTCCTGCATCGTTTCGAGCATCGCCGATTGGGTCTTCGGGGTGGCTCGGTTGATCTCGTCGGCCAATAGGATCTGGGTAAAGACGGGGCCCTTTTGGAACTCAAACTTTCTTCGGCCCGCCTCGTCCTCGACGATCATGTTCGTGCCCAGAATGTCGGCGGGCATCAGGTCGGGTGTGAACTGGACGCGATTGAAATTCAAATCCAACACATCGGCGAGCGTGCGAACCAGCATCGTCTTGCCCAGCCCGGGGACGCCCTCGAGCAGGCAATGGCCGCCGCACAAGATCGCCGTCAACACGCCGTGGACGATGTCGTCATGACCGACGATCACGCGGCCGATCATGTCACGAACGGCGGTGTAGCGGTCGCGGAATTGTGCGGCTTCCGCCTGCATGGATTCTACAGAAGTGCTCATCGATTGGACGCGTTTTCCAGATGGTGTCGGGACCGGAGAAGTCCCCCCATCGTATCCGAAACCAGCACGTCGGGGTGCGGTGGACGAAACCCGTGAGCTCGACAGCGACGCTGTTCGGATCATCGGTCCAGCGCAAAGACTTTGAAGCCCAGCTAGGCGACTTTTTTGCCGCCGGGTGCCCTCAAATCGAATAGCCCAAAGATTTCGTCGCGGCTCAGTCCTCCGCCGCTGCCCTTGGTTGGACCGCTCTGGTCGCTGAAGAGGGTGTCGAACATCTCTCGTTTCTGGTCCAGCACGGCAGCGATCCGTTGTTCGATAGTGTTCATCGCCATCATTCGTGTGACGGTGACGGCACCGCGAGCGCCGATGCGATGCGCCCGGTTGATCGCCTGGTCTTCGATCGCCGGGTTCCACCACCGGTCGAACAGGAAGACATACTCACAGAATTGCAAATTCAGTCCCACGCTGCCCGCCCCATAGCTCATCAAGATGACGCTCGCTTTGGGATCGTTCTTGAATTGTTCGATCACGCCTTCACGTTTTTTGTGCGGGATCTTGCCGTGGTACTGCAGCGGTCCGAACCGCTGCATCGCAGGCAACATTTTATCGATGCTCTTGACCCATTGGCTGAACACGATTGCCTTCTTGCCGCTGGCGACGACCTCTTCCATGTCCGCTACCATCCGCTCCAACTTTGCACTGGCGCCGGTGACCGGATCAAAATTGCAAATCTGTTTCAACCTCAACACCAATTCGAACACGTGCTGGATCGTTAACTCCTCATCCAGTTCTTCCAACCGGACGACGCCCTCTTTCTCGGCCGTCTCGTACGTCGCCCACTGCTCCGGTGTAAGGTCCAGTTCGGCTTCGCGGTACAGCTTCGGTGGCATGTCGTTCATCACCATGTCTTTGGTGCGACGCATGATGAAGTCTTTGGACGATTTGGCCATTTCGCCCATCGGCATGCCGACTTTCAGGTATCCCGGCGAGAGATAATCGAAGATGCCGACCAGATCGTCGGGTGAATTTTCGACTGGCGTTCCCGTTAGCGCCCAGGACCGGGTACGCGGGATCGCTCGAACGATCTCACTGGTCGTGCTGTTGCGATTCTTGATCCGCTGGGCCTCATCGAGTGCGACCAGATCAAAATGCAGGCCGCTGTCCAACACCGTCTCCTTGTCACGCATCAGCAATTCGTAGTTGGCGATCTTGACGGGGATTTCCGGTGATCGCCACGCGTGCTCGCGAGTCACGGCGTTGCCTTCGATCGCCGCGACGGGAATTTCGGGGGCCCAAACGCGGAACTCCCGCAACCAATTGCTGACCAACGGTTTAGGGCACACCAGCAAGACGCTGCGGACCTCGCCGCTGCACAGCAGCAATCGAATCGTGCTGATCGCCTGCATCGTTTTCCCCAGCCCCATTTCGTCCGCCAGCACGGCGGCGTAGCGGGGAAACAGAAACGCGATCCCATCGAGTTGGTAGGGAAACGGATCGAACGGAAAATTGAGTTGGCCGCTGTTGACCAGCAAATCCAGCGGCGGTTGCAACAGGTAGTACAACCGATCTTGCAACTTGACGACATCGTTGGGCGGCTTGATCCGATGATGCTTGATCGTCTTGTACTTTTTGCGGACTTTGGCCGCATCGCCGTTGGCTTGGGAATCCGCGGCGTCGGATTCCGAGGACGGCAATTTCGGCGGTGTCCACTGGTTCGCTTCGGGAAACAAGAACCCGGTTACCCGGGTGGTCAGCGGCGAAACGCGAATCGGCAACGAGCGAGGTTCGATCCGTTGGAGTGTGATCTCGTAAGTTTCGGTGGGCCACAACGAGTCGACACACCAACTATTCTCCGAGTCGATCTCGGCGATCATGTCGGACGCGGGAATTCGTGGATGCATTGATTACGCCACGTCTGCGATTCTTGGGGCGGGCGTGCTCTGGGACCTTGCGATTTGCGATTGAGCTTCTTTGATCGCTTCGCGAATTCGTTCGAATGGTTCCACCGCATCGGGCAGATCGATCAATTTTTCGGTCATCGCGCGGACGGCATCGACCTGTTCCATCGGAACCCTCAGCGTCGAGCCGGCCAGCGAGACTTCGCATGAACCGAGCAACGTGTCCTCGGTGATCGGACCTTCTTCGATCTCGGCCGCCTCGACCACCAAGGCGATCGGGAAGGACACGGTTTGACTGATGGCGAGCGACTCAGGTTGGTCACAACACAAAAACCCGATCGGTGTACGGCACTTCTTCACCAGCAACGGTCCGATGACTTCGCCGATGATGTGATCACGCAGTGTGGGGCCGAACAGGATTTCGTGGGCGCGTGATCGGCGCACCGGCAACGTGCATTGAAATTCCAATGGACGACCGCCGCTGTTGAGCAGCAACAGCCCCCCGGTCCATCCGGTACGCTCGTCTTCGACGACGGTAAAGTAGGCGATGGTGATTGCCGATTGGGCCATTCGAAAAGATTCAACCGTGAATAGAGAATCAGGATTGTCGCCAACCGCATCGCAGTTTCACGCGAGCGAGCAAACTCGCCCCGTGACCGGCAAACGACAAACGGGCAAACAACAAGCGTCGATTGCGAGATCACCGTGACGTTCTGACGTGCGGGAGCGCGACAGACAGGTCCGATGCGGTTGTCTTCGGCGATCGGGATGTCCCGACTTTAGCGGTTGTAGCGGTAAAGTCTGTGCCGAGTCCAGCCAAGTGAAAACGTGCGGATTATTCGGAACATTTGGTTGTCAAATCACAAAAAGTGAACTTGGATGGGGTTTGCTCGACAACCCAAATTCTGGTGGGCTATAATCGGCGAGCGATCCCGCAAATTCATTAAAAACGCTCCGGCGCACCTTGCGATCTCCTCTCGATAGAGCCCCACACGATATGTCCTACGATCACGAGCCCATTTCGCCCATGTTTCGAATCGATGTCTCGGCTGAAACCAATTCGACCCCGCCCGCTTCGAACGATCGGGTCGCGATCGAATTGCTGCGTCAATTGGTCACCGGTCAGCAACAGCAAAACAAGCTGCTCGAAAACCTGATCCAGCAAACTGCGGCCGCCAATAACCAACGCGCCAGCGAGCTTCAGCAGTGGAAGAACGCAAACCCCGAGCTGGCGACCGCGTGTCGACGGGCCGCCGAAACGCTCAGCCGTGTGCAAACCGAATTCCTCAGCACATTGACCGAAGAAGTTGCCGACAGCGAAGAGCATTTGATCGACGGCGAGTACATGCTCAATGATTTCGTCGATCGCTTCGGGCCCCGCCTGGCACACCTCAATGGCGTCCTTCAAGTGCTGGCGCAATTGGGCACCAACGATGCACCGGTCAAGGCGTAAGCATCGGTGTTTCGCGTAGCGACGGCATGAACCGGCCAGGTGGCGAGCGAGCGAACCAACGCCTGTTTGACTTTAAAGCCCGCCAGGGCAGCCGGACGGGTGCGCGCAGACGGCGCTAAGCTTCCGTCGCCGCAATCATGTTCTCCATGCTCGTCTTGACGATCTTTTCGATGCCCGGCGAGTAATCGAACACCTCGACGCTGACCCATCCGTCGTATTCGACCTCTCTCAGCGTCTCGAAGATGGGGCGGAAATCCACCTCGCCCATGCCCGGTCCCAGCAGGTTGGGATCGTTGGCGTGAAAGTGGATCATCGCCTCGGCACTCTCGCGAATGATTTGCGGCGTCGGGGTGGGTTCGTCACTCATTGCCTTGACATCAAGATGAAGTTTGATGTTGGGTGAGTCGATCATCGCCATCAATTGACGACCCTCCTCCGCAGTGTTGAGAAAGTTTCCCTCGCCACGGCCCAGCGGTTCGATGGCGATCCGAACACCCATCTTTTCAATCTCCGGTGCAGCCGCCCGCAACACGTTGGCCGCGTTTTGCATCGCCGACTTCATGGTCTGGCTGGTTGGGAAATTACGCTGCTGGGGCGAACCGAGCACCATCAAGTCGCCGCCCAAATCGGCGCATAAGCCGGCGAGTTCGACCAAATACTCCGAGGTGCTTTTGCGGATCATCGCGTCAGGAGTGGTCAAATGATAGCCGGTTGTTTTGGCCAGCAGCCAATGCAAACCGATGATCTGCAAGCCAGCTTTCTCGACTTGGTCCCGATACGATTTTCGATCGGATGTAGAAAACGATTCGATATCGCTGGTCAGCATGAACGGTGCGACCTCCCAACCGGTGTAGCCCGTGGCACGCGCTAGTTCCAAGGCTTGTTCGAGTGGCCAATCGCCAAAGGTCTCGTTACAGATTGCGTACTTCATGGATCGTTCACCGGAGGAAAGAATTTTCAACTGCACGTCTAGCCTAACAGTGTTTTCACCCTTGGGAACTTAGGCAGCGATTGCCCGGCTCATCTCTCCCCATGGGTTACCGACCCGGATATCCTCCCCCATTCGGGAGATAGGCTGTCGCCAGGTCTTCCCAAAGCGCCCTGTTTAACATTTGGCGTTTGGTTCTCAAACTATTTTTCGGATTCCGAAGGCTCTGAACCGTAGGTTTGCAAATGCTAGCAAAATTCTCTAACTCGTTTATCGGAAACGACTTAGGTGACCAAGTTCGCGTGGTGGTGAGCCGCGGTTCGCGTCAGTTCGCGATCCTAAGCCGATTGCCCGTCACGACTTAGTCATGGGTTGCTAAATAAGTTTGACACCGTGGAAGCAATCGGTACGATCACGACCGAGTCGTCCATATGTAGTAGGCTCCGCATCGGAAATCTACTACCGGTAGTGTCTTTAGGAAGGTTTGGGGTAAAATTACCGATGGCGTGGTGAAGCAGGAGAATTCTGTTTCGCACCCCCAATTCGGCGATCCCGACACATTGCCAAGAAGGGCGACGCATGTACATTAGACGTCTGCACACTCAAATCGTTGGTGGGCGCCGCCTCGCAAGGAAACTCAGCGAGCACTGGCGGCGGTCATCAAACCACGGATGACCCTCAAGGAGTCTCAAAGTTATGGCTACGGTCCTGTCTTCGCGTGATCAGTCCCAACACGTCGTCGAAACCCTTTCGGGCGATCCGGCAATTGAAAAAGTGAATTCCGAGCATGGCGTCCAGTACGCGCAAGCGCGTTTCGGCACCAGCCGACGCACGGGCCAGCACGGATTGAAGATCGATTCGGTAATCTGTCCCGAGAACGGCCAGTCACCCTTTGAAACGACGCAGTGGGAACTGCGCAGCGCCGCGATCAAAGACGAGAGCGGAAAGGCTCTGTTCGAGCAAACCAACTGTGAGATCCCCGCGAACTGGAGTCAACTTGCGACCAACGTGGTGGTGTCGAAGTACTTCTACGGCGACCCGACCAACGAGGGCGAGCGAGAAAAGAGCGTCCGTCAATTGATTCACCGTGTGACCCGGACCATCACGGACTGGGGTTTGGCGGACGGTTACTTTGACACACCCGAGGATGGCGACCGTTTCTATCGAGAGCTGACTTGGTTGTGCTTGCATCAACACGGTGCGTTCAACAGTCCGGTGTGGTTCAACGTTGGACTGCATGCCCAGTACGGTGTCTCGGGATCGAAATGCAATTGGCGTTGGAACGCCGCCGAGGGATTGGTGGACCAGCCTCAAAACTCGTACGAATATCCTCAGGGTTCGGCGTGCTTCATTCAAAGCGTCGCCGACAACATGGAAGACATCATGCAACTCGCGTTCAGCGAGGCGATGTTGTTCAAGTTCGGTTCGGGCACCGGCACCGACTTGTCGACCATCCGTTCACAGCGGGAACGCATGTCGGGCGGCGGAACGCCCTCGGGTCCCTTGTCGTTCATGAAGGTTTACGATTCGATCGCGGGCGTGGTGAAGAGCGGCGGCAAAACCCGCCGTGCGGCCAAGATGCAGTCGCTCAAAGTTTGGCATCCGGACGTTTTGGAATTCATCGAGTGCAAGTGGAACGAAGAGAAGAAGGCGCACGCGTTGATTCGCGAGGGCTATGAATCCAACTTCAACGGGGAAGCTTACAGCAGCGTATGTTTCCAGAACGCAAACCTGTCGGTCCGTTTGACGGATGAGTATATGGATGCCGTGCGGGCCGGCCAATCGTTTCAAACGCGATGGGTATCCGACAAGGCCAAGGGCACCCCGCCGTCCTACGACGCCAAAGAGCTGCTCAACAAGATGGCCGAGTGCGCATGGCACTGTGGCGATCCCGGTGTCCAATACGACACGACGATCAATAAGTGGCACACGTGCCCGAGCGATGGCGCGATCAACGCTTCCAACCCGTGCAGCGAGTACATGTTTCTGGACGACACGGCGTGCAATCTGTCCAGCATCAACCTGATGAAGTTTGCGATGGCCGACGGAACGTTCCACGTCGAGCGATTCCGGGCCGCGTCGCGGTTGTTCTTTATCGCCCAGGAAATCTTGGTCGATCATGCCAGTTATCCGACCAAGCGGATCGCGGAAAACAGTCATCGTTATCGTCCGCTCGGTTTGGGCTATTCCAATTTGGGCAGCGTCATCATGACCAGCGGGTTGGCGTACGATTCGGACGCCGCACGCGGGGTTTGCGGATCGCTCACCTCGATTTTGCATGGCGAAGCCAACCGCACCAGTGCCGAACTCGCTTCGGTCGTCGGCCCATTCGATGGTTATTTTGGTAACCAACAAGCGATGCTCGGCGTGATGGAAATGCACCGTGCGGCTTGCAGCGAAATCAACGACGATGGACCCGCGGAGTTGAAGGAAGCGGCCCAGAAATTGTGGGACGACGTGTTAGAGATCGGTCAGAAGTACGGCTTCCGAAACGCCCAAGCGACCGTTTTGGCGCCGACCGGCACGATCAGCTTCATGATGGACTGTGACACGACCGGCATCGAGCCCGACATCGCGTTGGTGAAGTACAAGCAGCTCGCCGGCGGTGGCATGCTAAAAATCGTCAACCGCACCGTCCGCTTAGCTCTGGAAAATCTAGGCTACTCATCGGAGCAGATCGAAGTCATTCTGGCGTACATCGACACCAACGATACGATCGAAGGCGCACCCGAGCTTGCATCGGAGCACTTGTCGGTGTTTGATTGTGCGTTCCAGCCCGCCAATGGCATTCGCAGCATCCGTTGGCAGGCACACGTGACGATGATGGCGGCCGCCCAGCCGTTCTTGTCCGGTGCGATCAGCAAGACGGTCAACATGCCCAACGACGTGACGCCCGAAGACATCGCCAGCGCCTACTTCTGGGGTTGGGAGTTGGGATTGAAGGCGATCGCGATCTACCGCGACGGCAGCAAGCAATCCCAGCCGCTCAACACCAAGAGTGAAGAGGGGAAAGCGGCCGACGCGGCGGCCAGGGTTGTGACCGAAACCGTTGAGAAGATTGTTTACAAGCCGCGCCGCGAACGGTTGCCCGACACCCGCCAAAGTGTGACGCATAAGTTCACGATCGCCGGTCACGAAGGCTACCTTTGCGTCGGTCTGTATCCCGACGGACGCCCGGGTGAAATCTTCATCACGATGGCGAAAGAAGGTTCGACCATCGGCGGCATCATGGACAGCTTCGGGACGGCGCTTTCGATCGCGCTGCAGTACGGCGTGCCGCTCGAAGTGTTGGTCAACAAGTTCAGCCACACTCGGTTCGAACCGATGGGTCACACGTCCAACAAGGACATCCGCATCGCGAAGAGCGTCGTGGACTACATCGCCCGATGGTTGGGTTTGACCTTCATGAGCGGTTACGACAACATGCCCGCTCGGGAGGGTACCAATAACGGAAACGATGGAATCGCACCCGCGACAAACGCACGTTCGGTGATGGACGGGCTGCGTGTCGACGCCGGAGCCGCCGTTGCACTGGCCGAACGAGCGACCTTGATGGCCGCGATGGGCGAGTCGACAGCCACGTTGGGCAATCCACCCTCCTCGGGTTCCACCAACGGGAGCTCTCACGACAACGGTCACGCCAACTCCGATGCGTCGGGCGGCGGTCAGGGTGACCAATTTGCACGTTTTCAAATCGATGCCCCGAGCTGTGACAATTGCGGAAGCATCACGGTCCGAAACGGCAACTGCTATCTGTGCCACAACTGTGGCAACAGCATGGGTTGCAGCTAGCCCGCCGAATCGAACGCTCACTCGCTCCGCGACCCCGTCGCGGAGCGACGGCGCCAGGTTAAGGCAACGCAAGGCAAGCGAGCCTGGGGTTGATTTCGCCGAGGAACTTGCTGAACGACATAGGCTTGGGCACACTCGGGGTCTCGCGAGCCGCCAACGTTCAACACCAAAGACCGCCCCCAAAAGGTCAGATCGACCCCCGCCCCTTTCGTCCCCGAAAAAAAGAGAAGGGAAGAGGAGGCAAGACGATTCAACACTCGATCGTACTTAAGCGTCTTATCTTATCGGCCAGACCGGTGGCGTTCTGTCGGGGGGGGCGAGAGAAGTGGAGCCCCATGCCAGCATCCCAGATTGATCGGATGGATCGGATGGATCGGATGGATCCCATCGCCAACTCGGTCCCCGCCCACTTTCTATCTCGTGCGCAGTGAATCGGGCCAATTGACTGGACTTCGGCCGCGACAATCCGTCACAATATCGCCCGTTCGAAATGGCGGAAAATATTTGGCGTCGAATAACGTGTCGAAGGTCCTGATCGGAGAATCGAAATGCACTCTTTTGCAAAACAACAGTCGTGTCGTTCGTGGAATTCATACCTGTTCGGTGCGGTGCTGGTCACGCTGGGCCTGCTGCCGCAATTCTCCTTCGGCCAGGCGAACCCGATCAAGCCGACGCCGCTCGCCAGCGGACCAACCGTGACCGGCTCGGTTTTGCTGCCGAACAAAATGGCCGCGGGGGATGCAAATGTTTTTCTGCTCGCGAATCCAGAGAACAGCTTCCGGTTGCCGACCGATCCGATGCGAACGGTCACCGACGCCGCCGGAAAATTCACATTTGATTCAGTGCCGCCGCACGGTTACCGCATTTGGGCTGAAACGCAAGAGTTCACCACACTCGAAAGAAAGCTGAGTGGAGTGCAGCTGTTGGTCGCTGAGTCGGCGTCTGGTCCGGTCGACCCGATCCGGCTCGAACTTCATGCCGGGTGTGGATACGACGTTACCGTCGTCGAACGATCGTCCAGAACGCCCATTGCGGACGCCAAAATTTCATTTGGTTGGACCGACATCGTCCGCGAATACTCCACCGCGACCGACGGCGTGGCAAAGATTCGACAACTCGCGATGGCCGATTGGTACTTTGTCGTCCAGGCGGATGGATATGCGACACAGTTTCTCAAAACGACGCAACAAGAATTGGGTACGGTGCTGCCGCTGGAATTTGAACTCCGTCCCGGCGGCGAATTGGTGGGAACGGTGCGAGATGGCGACGGCACGCCCGTCGGCGATGCCACGGTCACGCTTTCGTCAGCCGAACTTTCGATGGCGCCATCTTACGGCCGCGTTACCACCAACGCCGACGGCGGCTATCAATTCAAGGGGCTACCGCTCGGGAAAAGCTTGCGATTGGCGGCAAACAAGGATGATTACGAGCGCGCCAGTTTGGAATGCAGCGTCGTTCAAGTCGACGCTCCGGTGCATACTGACGTCACGATGCGAAGGCTGTCTTATGGCGGTGACATTCAAGTGACCGTCGTGGACCTTGATGATAAACCGATCAGCGGCGCTGAACTCCTCAATCGTGGGAACAGCACTGCCGACGTGCGAAATGCAACCACGAATGAAAACGGTGTTGCAGTCATCCAAAACGTCTACACCGGATTTCGTGGTTGCAACGTCGCCGTGCGGGCGGATGGATTCGTCCCCCAGCTCCTGGCGGTCCAACCCGGCACCGTTGATTCGCCTACCCAATGGCGCGTCCAACTCGAGCCAGGCTTGACGCTCAAAGGACGAGTGATCGACGCCGAGGGATCACCATCCCAAGGTGTTCGTGTCTACTACAACGGCGGAGAACAAGGCTTCAATGACTTGGGCGGCCTCGTAAAAACGGACGTCAAGGGAGAGTTCGAGATCCGCGGGTTGAAAGACCCTACGTCGATCACGGTCTACACGCCGCCCCAGTTTGCACCCATCCGAAATATGCCAGTGTCAGTTGAAATGGACGAGTTTCTTGAGATTCAAATGGTGCCGGCCGCTTCAATACGCATTCGAGCCGTTGATGCAAATACCGGAAAGCCGATCCCCACCTTCAATGTTCGCTTGGGTTTCTGTGAAGAACGCGAAGCGGGTGACCCCGAGTCATCCGGAATTCCAGCAACGCTGATCCAACAGGGCGTCAATGTCCTCGGCACCCAAGAAGAGTTTCGACTCGAAGGGCAGGCCCCCGGCGCGGTCTACAAAGCGATTGTGTCGGCGGCGGGGTATGAACCAACGACATTAGCCAGAGCGGTTGCCACCGCCGACAACATCGATGCGATGACAGCCGAATTGCAACCGATGCGAGAAGAGGATTATCAGATGGTAGCAGGAACGTTGCTGGACGCCGACCAAAATCCGATCTCCGGTGCATCCGTGCGTTTGTTGTTGGGAAGCGAGATCCCAATCCCCAGCAAAAATGGCGGCGGTCAGATGGAAGGCTGGAGATTCTATCATTGGGACCTGCTATCTCGCGACGACATCGAGAACCGAGATAAGTGCGTCCAATTGCTAAAAGCAGTTAGTGACGAGAATGGTCGTTTCGAATTTCCAAACGTCAAACGATTCACACCTTGGATGGAATTGTTTTATTTTGGCCGCGATTTAATGCCCCAGCGATATTCGAATCTCAGGAATTATACCGATGAATCGCTTGCAAATTTAAAGCCGATTGCCGAGCATCCCGCTTCACTCGTCGTCAAGCTAGTGGGAGATCGAGGGAAGGAAGCGCATAGCATCGGCATTTCGGGTGAAGAATACATCAGTGGCCCCAATTCTGTTGCCCTAGCCTTCGGCAGTGAATCGAAAGAACTCGACGAATCGAGAGTTGCTGAATTTTCAAACCTGCCCTCCGGAACTTATCAAATCTCGGTCACGGCAAAACCAACACCGCTTTCCGGCACCAGCGGAATAGTCTTCCCGATTATCGCCAGTAAAAAGATTTCAATCGTCGCGGGCGAGAAACATGAAGTCAACTTCGATTAACGGGACAGCGCCAGGTACGGGTCGGATTACTCTACTCATCTTGGCGTGAAATCTTGATCAACTTTATTTTGTCCGCCGAACAACCGTACTTGGCGCTGTCGAGTTAGGACATGCAGTAAAAAGCTATGCCACTCTTCGTGCGGCCGCTGTATCGAAGGTGGCCACCGTGTCGACGACTCGGCGCTGTTCCGATTCGGTCAATCCGGGGAAGATCGGCAGATTCAAAATTTCGGCACACGCACGTTTGGTTTCCGGCAACGAGGCGTCATCGAAATTCCAATCGCGATAACACTCTTGCTTGTGAACGGGGATCGGGTAGTAAATTTCGCTACCGACGTTTCGTTCGGCCAGATGGGTTCGCATCGCATCGCGACGTCCACCGGGGACTCGCACGGCGTATTGGTTCCAAACGTGAAAAGCGTTGGGGTCTTCAAAGGGCAACATCATTTTGTCATCGCCGACGACTCCGGCTTCGCTCAGCCAACGCTTGTATCGGCTGGCGATTTTTTGGCGTGCTTCGACCGCTTCGGGCAAGTGACGCATCTTGACTCGCAAGACGGCCGCCTGGAACGTATCGAGACGGCTGTTGATGCCGACGACTTTGTGATGGTATCGCGGCCTCATGCCGTGGCCGGCGAATAATCGCAAGCGGTCCGCGGTGGCGGGATCGAGTGACGTCAACATGCCGCCGTCGCCCATGCCGCCCAAGTTCTTGGTCGGGTAGAAACTAAAGCAACCGATCAATCCCCAGCTGCCGGCGGGCCGTGAGTGGTAAGCGGCGCCGATCGCTTGAGCGGCGTCTTCGACGACGACGATATCGTGATCGCACGCGATTTGACAAATCCGATCAATCTCGGCGCATTGCCCGAATAAGTGAACAGGAATGATCGCCTTGGTCCGCGGCGTGATCGCGGCTTCGATCAATTCGGCGTCGATGTTGTAGGTGTCGGGTCGAATGTCGACGAACACGGGCGTGGCACCCAAACGGGTGATGCAGCTGACCGAAGCAAAGAAGGTAAAGCTCGGCACGATGACTTCGTCGCCGGGGCCGATATTCAGTGCCATCAACGCCAGCAGCAATGCGTCGCTGCCGGAGGCACAGCCGATCGCGTTTTCGACTTGGCTGTAGGCCGCGACTTCGCTTTCGAGTTCGGTCACATCGGGACCGAACAGAAATCGGCCGCTGTCGACGACGCCCGTCAGGGCCTCGATGAACTCGTCGCGGTAAGGCAGATTGTCACGATTGACGTCCATCAACGGGACGTTATTTGCGGGATGGGCCATCGTCGGGCCTTCCTTGGCTGGATGGTTGGGCAAAGTCGGAACAGCGTCACCCTTGACCTGTTTCAATGTGGTTCAGGAATAGCGTTCAAGTGAAGTCTGAGTCAAGACTGCAATTCACGGTCTTTTGCACTGCCCGTTGCCCCTCCCCCTCCACCCACATCCCGACGAGGGTGCCTGGGCCGGGAAACCTTGAAGGAGAAGTCACGCCGGCGAATGCCCGGTCTACTTTAAAGATTGAGAACTCTTGACTATCGCCCGGAGGGTCCGGTCGGCGGCTGGGTCACCTGGATGTTGGTCGCTAAGTGTTCGCGGGCGGTCCGCTGGACATCGTCGCTGGCGACTTGATTGGCGTGCCGAATGACCGATTTTGAGTTCGCCAGTCTGCCGATGTGGACGACCGGCTCACCCGGCTGGACAGCCGGTAATGTGGTCATGCCGATCACGATCCCCGAGAACGGGGTTTCTAACCGGTTTTGGTCTTCCGCCAACAGGCTGCTGTTGGTGGCGATCGCTTGCCCTTTCTTGACACTGTCGCCCGGTGCCACGTGCATCGACATGAAACCGCCCCGTTCGGCACGCAGCCATTTTGTCTCGCGGATCATGACTTGCGAGTCTGGCAAATCTTGCTCGCCGCTCATCATCCCGAGCTCCTTCAACACGTTCAGGATGCCTCGGGTCATGCAGTCCGCGACCGACGATTCGACTTTCCAAACCTCGCCGCCCTCGACGACGATCGTCGGGCAACCGATCTTGGTTGCCTCGCGTCGCAGGGAACCCTTCGGGCCGCTACCGTGTAACAGGATGCCACACCCGAACACCGTGGCCAACCGCAGGCATTCAGGGTGATCCAGATTGGCGCGAACGTTGGGGAAGTTGGTTCGGCGAACCGCGGCGGTGTGCAGATCGATGCCGAAATTGCAACGTTTGACGACCGAATCGAAAATCACTTTCGACAAGCGTGACGCCATGCTGCCGCCCATCGTGCCCGGAAAACAACGGTTCAGATCGCGGCGATCGGGCAGGTATCGTGAATGGCGCTCGAAACCCAATACGTTCAGCACGGGGATCATCAACAGGGTGCCCGATTGCAGTTTCCAATTCTCGTCACCCAACAGATTTCGGATCGCGCCGGTTCCGTTGAGTTCGTCACCGTGGAGCGCCGCGGTCACGAACACGGTCGGCCCGCTCTCCAAACCGCGGCACACGCGAATCGGAATCGATACGTTACGGCCGCTGTAACTTTCGGTGATCTGAAGCTCGGTGCTGACGCATTGGCCCGGCTCGACGTCCTCGCCAAACCAATGGACGTGTTTCGACGTTTCAGTGTTGGGTAAGTCACTCATCATTTATTTCCCGTGATTCGTCTATTGAAGATTCATTGCTCATCGCGAAATTTCGATTTGGCGAGTGCGAGCGATTGCTCGAGCGCGTGAGCCTGGGCTTGTTTGCTCGTGACGATGACCTTATCCAATTGGGCATCTCGAATCGATTTCAAAATCAATTTGTATTGGGGGCCTGACGGAATGCCGAGCTTCCTCAAGTCATTGCCCGACAAGATCGGCGGCGGATTCAGTTCTTCGGACGAAAGCTCGATTGCGCGGCGCGACATCTCAATGCCTGCCGTGCAGGCGTCATTCTTTCGAGCCATCACCTCCGCCACGGCGAGGATGGTTTCCGCATCACGGTCGATCAACACGGGCTGGACGGTGGACCAGGGCAGCGTGTTTGCGTTCGCGACGATCTGATGACACGCGATCGCGGCCGACACTTGGCGTCCTTCGTCGTTGGAAAGTTTCCATCGCGAGGTAATCGCCTTCAATGATTTCTCCGGTTCATCGGTTTGCAACAAAGCCAGTGTTAGCGATGTCGTGAAAGATGAATTCGTTGCGGACGCCAACAGGGTTTCGAGTTGGACCAAATCGACGCTTTTCATTTCGGGCATGACGACCGTGTCCAACCTGCATTCGCTCAGATGCCTCAATCCCTCGCCCGCCGAGCGAGATGATAAGACGCGGCGCATTTCAGCACCGATTCGCTCGCCGCTTACGAGCCGGATTTCGTCCGCGAAGGATTGGATGGCCGCCAACGTTGGCGGATCAATTGAGAATCCCAGAGTGGTGGCGAAACGGACCGCTCTCAACATCCTCAATTTGTCTTCGCCGAAGCGGTCCATCGGATCGCCGATCGTTCTCAAAGTCCCCCGATGCAAGTCTTCCTGTCCGCCCACATGATCGATCACGAGGTCGGTTTGCGGATCGTAGAAGAGACCGTTGATGGTGAAATCGCGGCGCAAAGCGTCTTGTCGAGCATCGCCGAAGCGAACCGAATCGGGACGCCGACCGTCGCTGTATTGACCGTCGCTGCGAAACGTGGCGACCTCAGTGGGCTGGACCGATTCCCGCTCGGCCGATTGAGCCGATTGACTCGAGGGGTGGTCTCGAATCGGCAGGACACCGATCACACCGAACGACGCACCAAAGGCGAGCGTGCGAGATTTGCCGAACACATCGCGGACGGCATCCGGTGTCGCGTCGGTCGCGACGTCATAATCTTTGGGCTGTAGGCCAAGCAGCGCATCGCGAACGCAGCCCCCCGCCAGCATCGCGACAAATCCGGCTTGCCGGAGTGCGTGGATGATGCGAATGGCTTCTGCCGATTCGTGGCCGTGAAAAAATTTGCGGGTTTCGTGAGAGATCGGATTGACTCGGATCGGTGTGTTTCGCGGACGCATCCCAGGGGGGACACCTTCGTAATAGCCTAACACGTTTCGGCCATAAGTCGCGGGCGAGGGATTGCCTCTGAGATTGCCGTCACCGCTTTCATCGGATAGAAGCAGAGGAATGAACAAGGTGCCTTCTCAAGCTGTTTCGTCCGACAAGCCGATTCCCCACCGAACGCCTGCCGATAATTTCGGTCGCAAGCGGGGAGTGGTCGGCGTCATTTTCCGCGAAGATCGATTGCTGATCATTCGTCGTTCCTTGTTGGTGACCGCGCCGGGTAAATTGTGTTTGCCTGGGGGGACGATCGAAAAGGGTGAGGAGGAACGCGAAACGCTCGTCCGCGAAATGCGAGAAGAATTGGCGATCGACGTCGAGCCCGTGCGGCTTTGTTGGCGAAGCGTGACCCCCTGGGGCACGACGCTGGCGTGGTGGCTAGCACGTTTGGACCATCACGTCACGCCAGTACCGTTTGCACCGGAGGTCAGCGAGTTCTTCTGGATGAAGCCAGATGAGTTACGGACCGTCAAAGGCGTGTTGCCAAGCTTGCCGGCATTCGTGTCGGCTTGGGAGCGGGGCGAGATCGATCTTGCACACTAAAATCGATTCTGTCGCCGGTTCGACGCCGGCATCGCATCGGTCGTGACGCGAGCGTCCGCGACCGGGTACTCCTTGTACCCGGCCCGTGAGGTTTCGTGATGCGAAAGAAACACCCGAAGGCGTGTCCTCCTCATCGACGAATGTCAGCCCGTGGCCGCAAGCTGACCGCGTCAACCTCACGCAAGGCGAACTCGCGGAGACGTTCATCCGAGAAGTATCCACCATTTGAGCGAGGAACAGCCTTCGCAGGAAAGGGAGACCTCTTAGCTATGATGTAAAACGAATGCAGTCAACGACTTGCATCCTATTCTCGGCTATGCGTTGGTTCCGAGCATCGACAGACACGCTGGGCGATCTCCGTCTCGGTAGCATTAGGTTACGCGCTCGTCCTCACGGGTCAACTGCCGAACATTCGTTTTGGCATCTCGCCCGACCTGCCAACGTCATTAAAGCCTTGATGGTTCGTAAGTTACGAGAGTTGACGGTTTTTAACGGCCAACCCATCGACCGGTCCGCCCGAGGCATGGAAAGATAGCAAGGGTCTAGCCCCAATGGGTGGTTTCAGTCGCAACCAGTGGATTCCTGAGGGTGGGCCGGCTCAAGATTCGACGGCGACACCAAACCGAAAATTCCATCCGCCCGACTCATCCTCGAGGAAACGGTTGGCTGGTGGGTTTCCTGTCGTTTGGATACCCTGATCCATCCCATTTTTCACTCCAGCGATCTTGCCACCCATGCCGTCTTCCTCCCCGTCACCGATTCCAACTGGCCAACCCGCCTCTTCAAGTCAGACGGCTTACTTGGCGGTCGATTTGGGGGCTAGCAGCGGGCGGGTGATCGCCGGGGTGGTGGCGGACGGCAAATTGACGCTCGAGGCGGTTCATCGATTTGCCAATGAGCCCGTCCGCGTTCACGACACGTTGCAGTGGGACGTGTTGGGGTTGTGGCGAGAGATCCAGACGGGGTTGCGGATGGCGGCGGCGAAGTATTCAAAGATCGCGTCGGTCGGTGTCGACACGTGGGGTGTCGACTATGTCTTGATCGACCGGGCGGGCCAGTTCGCCGGCTCGTGTTTCAACCATCGAGATCGCCGGACCCGCGGAATGATCGAGGAGGCGTGCAAGATCGTGCCACGCCGTGAGATCTTTGAAGCGACCGGTCTTCAGTTCATGGAAATCAACACGCTCTACCAGTTGTTGGCGGCCCATCGGGCGGGCGACCCAGGCTTGGCAGCGGCGGACCAGTTTTTGATGATCGGCGACTTCTTTCATTGGTTGCTCTCCGGTCGGCACAGCAACGAGATCACAAATGTTTCGACGACGCAGATGTCGGACCCACGGACCGGTCAGTGGAGTCACGATCTGATCAAGCGACTTGGTTTGCCGGGATCGTTGTTCCGCGAAACCACACCGCCAGGCACCCATCTGGGGCCCGTTCAGCCGTCGGTGGCTGCCGTGACCGGTTTGGACGAGGTGCCGGTAATCGTGCCGGCCACCCACGACACGGCCTCGGCCGTGTTGGCGGTACCGGCCGACGACTTCGCGCCTGCTAAACCGTCGTGGTGTTACATCAGCAGCGGGACTTGGTCGCTGATGGGGTGCGAGTTGCCTTCGCCGATGATCACCGATCGATGCGCCGAACTCAACTTCACCAACGAAACGGGTGTCGGCGGCAGCACTCGGTTGCTCAAGAACATCGGCGGTCTTTGGATCTTCCAGCAAATTCGGCAATCGATGATTCGCCGCGGCAAGCCCGTGTCATGGGACGACATGGTGAACCAAGCCATGGTCGCCGAGCCTTTTGCGTTGCTGATCAATCCCGACGATCCCGATCTGGTCGCACCCGATGACATGGTCGATGCGATCGTGATGCTTGCCGAAAAGTCGGGGCAACCGAAGCCGGCATCCGACGGAGTCTTGTTTCGGGCCGCGCTCGAAGGATTGGCGCTGAGGTATCGAGTATGTTTGGGGATGTTGGAATCGATTTTAGGACACTCGATCGAAACGATTCACATCGTCGGCGGCGGATCGGTCAATGCCGCTGTTGTGCCAGATGACCGCGGATGCTTGCGAGCGCACGGTCATCGCGGGGCCGGTCGAGGCGACCGCGATCGGTAACGTGGCCATGCAGATGATCGGACTCGGTAAACTCGCATCGGTGGATGATGCCCGTGCGTTGGTGCGAGCCAGTTTCGAGCCGACGACTTTCCAGCCTCGAGACACGGCGGTATGGTCCGAACCCGCCGAAAAGTTTTCGTCGCTGTGACAGGCCGGCACCCAATCGTACTTTCTGACACTTGCACCGGAGAAGATTTATGACTGATCAATCGCTGTCGACTCGCAAAGACGAGATTCGCAAAGCCGCTCACGCCGCACGTAAGAATCAAGCGGACAAAGAATCGATCAGCAAGCGGATCACGGATCGAGTGATGGCGATGCCCGAGTATCAGGCGGCCCGCTGCGTGATGTGGTACGTCGACGTGCGTGATGAGGCTCGCACGCGGCACGCGTTACCCGACGCGGTCGCCAGCGACAAGAAAATTGTGATTCCCTACTGTGTCGATGGCGAGCTCGAACTGTTCTTGCTGGAGTCGATGGATGAACTCGAAACCGGCATGTACAAAATTCTCGAACCACGGATGGATCTTCGCGACGTCGCCTCTAAAAAAGTCGACGTCAAAGACTTGGATCTGGTCTTAGTGCCGGGTGTCGCGTTTGATGATCGGGGCGGTCGGACCGGTCACGGTAAGGGTTACTACGACAAGCTGCTTGAAAACGCTCGCGCCGAAACCCCGTTGGTTTCGCTGGCGTTTGAGTGCCAAATGTTTGATGAGATTCCGATGCAGGATCACGACATTTACATGGACAAAGTTGTGACGGAAGAAAAAGTTTATGACGGCAAGGGACGCAGTTGAATCATGGCCGACCATCCATCACCCGCAGATTTAAAAGAGCTGGTCGAAGACACCTACGCTGAGGGTTTTCGCAGCATCTATGGCGAGGTGCTGATCACCGCGCGTGACTCGCGTTGGCTTGGTCACTGCGTCGCGGCGGTGACGGGTCACGCCTCGAGCACCATTTTGTGTGACTGCGAAGCGGGGGTGTCGCGTTGGGTTGGTGGTGATCAGACGCCCGACGGTCGCGTCGGGGCGGTGATCCAATTCCATGTGCCACGCTTCGTCAAGGATCGCGAAAAGCATCTCGAAAAAGTGATGCTGGCCCGATTAAGCCAAAACGTTTTGACGTGCCCAACGACGGCACTGTTCAACCAACTTCACACCGATGATCATTTCAAGTTGGGTCGCAAGATCGCGTTGTTCGGCGATCGGCACCAATTTCGAGACACGCGGCACGGCGAGCGCGGATGGGTGATTCCGACATTGGGTGGCGAATTCTTTTTATCGCGGCGTTTCGGATTTCGCGACGGAGTGATGGGCGGCAACCTGTGGTTTTTTGGTCCCGACGAAGCCACCGCCCTCGATGCGGCGGAAGCGGCATCGATCGCCGCCGAAGCGACTCCCGATGTGATCACGACTTTCCCCGGCGGTGTCGCCGCCAGCGGGTCCAAGGCCGGCAGCAGCTATGATTTTCTGATCGCGTCAACTTACGCCGAGTTTTGTCCGACGCTCAAAGAGAAATTGGGCGAGAAATCCAAGGTTCCCGAGGGCGTGCAGAGCATCATGGAGATCATCGTCAACGGGCGAGATCTCGAATCGCTACAGAACGCAACCCGGAACGCGATTCATGCAGCCGCCAAAACACCGGGGCTGATCCGAATCAGTGCGGGCAATTACAACGGCCGGCTGGGAAAAACATTCGTGCATCTGCACGAACTGATCGGCTGAGACGGCCTCCGTTGCCGTATCGATCAGGCATCCTTGGGCTCTTCTTCATTGCGTTGGCGTTTGTGCAAATACATTTTGATCGGCACTTCGCCGAACGGCAGGTGGTCGCGCATCACGCCCATCAAGTACCGCTGATAATCGTTCCCGATCGACTTGGGGTCGTTGACCACCAACACGATCGTCGGCGGTTGGGTCGCGACTTGGGTGGCAAAATAGATTTTGGGTCGTCGGCCTTGGTGCAGTGGCGGAATGTGGGCGTCGACCGCAGCGCGGACGACGCGATTGAGCGCACCGGTCGAGACCCGTTGGCTTGATTGCTTGAACAGCATCGTCGCGTGATTCAAAAGTGCTTTGACGTTCTTGCCCGTTTGGCCGGTGATGAAGGCGATCGGCGCGTAGGCGAGTGTCGGAAACTGGCCACGCAAGTAGCGAACCCAACGATCGGTGGGCACCGTGTTGTGCAACTTGTCCCACTTGTTGATCACGAACACGCATGGTTTGTGGTGTTCCATCACGTAGCCGAGCAATTGCTTGTCGACCTTGCTGACGGTTTCGGACGCGTCAAAAAACATTAGCACCACGTCGGCTCGTCGCACGCTGCGTTGCGCCCGGTGCATTCCGTAGTATTCGAGGTCAGTCCGCTGGCTCTTGCGTTTTCGAAGCCCCGGCGTGTCGATCGCCATGAACGTTTGACCGTCCATCTCGAACCGCACATCGACGCTGTCGCGAGTCGTCCCGGGCACCTCGCTGACGATCATGCGATCGGACTCCGCCAACGTGTTGACGAACGTGCTCTTGCCGACGTTTCGGCGGCCGACGATCGTCACCTTCATTTGGGTTTCGGCATGGATCTCGTCGTCGGGTGCGGGCAATCGATCGACGATCAAATCCAGCAAATCTTCGCGATGCCGGTTCTGGGTCGTGCTGACCTGGATCATGTGACCACGGCCGAGCTTGTGGAATTCTTCGGCGTGGATGTCCTGGTGCGGTTGGTCAGCTTTGTTGCAGACCAGGATCACCGGTCGCTCGATCCCACGCAGCCGCTCCGCCACGTTCTCGTCGAGCGGCATCAATCCGCTTTGAACATCGACGACGATCACAATCACGTCTGCCGAGTTGATCGCCAGCTCGATTTGGCGGCTGACGTCATCCGTCAGGTCGTCGTCATCGACGATCCCGATCCCGCCAGTGTCCACCAACTCGAAAAACCGATCATTGTGCTCGATCAACGTCATCATTCGGTCGCGGGTCACGCCGGCGTGGTCGTCGACGATGGCCAAACGGCGACGGGCCAGCCAGTTGAATAGGCTGCTTTTGCCGACATTGGGACGGCCGACGATGGCGACTTGGGGGACTGGCATTTGAAAACGAACGGGTGAACAAGAAATAGGGTGAACGAGAAACCGAAAAATGACGCACGAGTGCGGACCGGCAAGCCCACCAGAGTACGGTGGAGACGACGTTTGAGACAGACCGGGTAACCCACAGTTTGCGAACTCGGTAAACTGGCGGAATGCCCCAACACGCAACACCATCGGCCGGCGTCCCGCTCGACGTCGAGCAGGACCGTCCATACGACGCCCACGAAGTTCACGGTCAAGCGTCCGCCTTGGCGGCCCATCTGTTGCGCTCCGGCATCCGTTTTTTGCCCAAGCCCGATGCCGGGGAAACCGAGCGGTGGATCAACCACTTCGCGGAGGCGACGGTTGACCAAGAGACCGTTGTGCAAGAGACCGTTGTGCAAGAGACCGTTGTGCAATCGCCGGCCGAGCGGGCGACGGCCGGGGCCGAGTCACCGCCGGTGCCTCATCCAACGGCTTACTCGTTGAACCCGACCCACAAGCCGCTCCGCCGGATTGATCCGGTGCCCACGTTCCGATCCACGGCCGGCACGTATCCCGGAGATTCCCTTCCGGTGGTCGAGCGGCAAGCCAAACTCGACGACTTGGCCGAACAGGTGGCCGGATGCACCCGTTGCGAGGTGTTGGCCCGGTGCCGCACGCAGACCGTTTTCGGTGAAGGAAATGTGGCGGCTCGATTTGTGTTCTTTGGCGACGCACCGGGCACGGAAGAAGATCGCTCGGGCCGCCCGTTCGCGGACGAAGGGGGGCGTTTGCTGACCAAAATGATCCAAGCCTGCCGATTCGATCGCCAAGACGCGTATCTGATGAACAGCATCAAGTGTCGACCTCCCGGCAACCGCAGTCCCGAAGCGGATGAGTTCGAAAATTGTCGCACGTTTTACGAGCAGCAATTGTCGGTCTTGAAGCCCGAGTACATTGTTTGCCTCGGTACGATCAGTGCTCAACAGTTGTTGAAGACGAAGTTGTCGGTCGGAAGGCTGCGGGGAAAACTGCATGAGTATTTGGACAGCAAAGTGATGGTGACGTATCACCCCACGTATCTGCTGCGAAATCCGGCTGCGAAGAAGGCTGCCTGGGACGATTTGCAGATGATGTTGAAGGACGCCGGCCTCCTTTAAACGCCTGTCGCGTCGTCGCGGGAAAAAATCCAAAATCATTTTCTCGCGTCAAACGCCGCAATTGTGGGTTGGGGCCCTGTTTTTTCCTATTGACCACTTTGCGTGGATGGGAACAATCACGACATCGGTGGAGCGAAGATCGCTTTTCCGACGGCGGTGGAACCGTCGTGAAACACCATCACTGCGATGTGCACGGAGGCCATCATGCGTCACGGGATCAAACGAAACCCATCCAACGCCACCAGCGATTCAGTTCGCGAAATTGCCCAGCGGGATCTCGCCGACTCGGCCTCGACGATATCACTTCGTCGTCTCTTCCCCGCCGCCCGATTGACGCATCCCGGCGACATCGAAATCATGTCGATCGCCGATTCGGCGTCCACCGCAATGCCTGGCGATTTGGTCGTCTATCGCATCGGCAAAGATGACCCGACCCAGGTGGTCGCGCAAGCGATGGCCCGCGGTGCTGCGGCGATTTTGACCGAGCAACTGTTGCCCTGTCCCGTCCCCCAATGCATCGTCGGCGATATCGAATTGGCGATGGCCGCCATCACGGCCGAATCACTCGGTCGTCCCGATCGCAAGCTGTTGACGATCGGCGTGATCGGATCAGCGGGAAAAACGACGACGTCGCTGCTGTTGTCGACGTTGTTGCGAGCGAGCGGCGTGTGCGTGGGATTCCAAACGGACCTCGGATCGCACGACGGAACCGTACAGATGACTGCACCGGAGTCGGTCGCAAGTGGGGCCGGCTTGGTCCGTTGGATCGGCGACGCGCTCGACGCAGGCTCGCAAGCCGTTGTCGTGGAGCTCTCCGACGATGAAGCCCGATACGGAAACTATGACTCGATCGAGTTCGACATGATTGTCGTGACCGGTTCGGCGATCACGGGCAACGACTTCGGACCCAGCGGACTGCAATGCGTGTTGGAACGATTGGCCGATGAGGGGGTCGTGATCGCGCCGGCCGACGATCCCCGTGCGATGGGAATTATCAAAGAGCAAGGCGTCCGTCACGTCACCTACGGCGTCCGCAAAGCCGCGGATGTGACCGCCAAAATGATCGACAATGCGGGTGGCGTTTCGACGTTGATGGTGACCTACGATGACACCACCGCCGTGATGGAAACCCACTTATCCGGTGGCGCGATGGCGTCCAATCATGCGGCCGCGATCTTGGTCGGATTGTTGCTTGATCAACCGCTCAGCGAAGTGATCGAAAGAGTCAGTTCCCTGCATCGCGTCCCCGGGCGTGGTCAACGATTGACTCAGTTTGGTTACGCACCCGTCGTACTTGACGTCGCCGGATCACCCGATCGCGCCGCCGGTGCCCTCCGCAATCATCGTGCGATGAAAGGCGCCGGTCGGCTGTGGTGCGTGATGGCGATCGACTGCGGCGAGCAGCCCGAAATCTTGGCTCACTACGGCAACCTGCTCGAACGTTTTGCCGATCAGGCAGTCGTCACGGCACAACCATCGACGAAGATGTCTTTTATCGCCGCCTCGCACTCGGTGCTCGACGGCGTCGAAAATTGTGCGGCGATGCGATTGGTTGCTGACCGCGACCGAGCAATCCAATGGGCGATGTCGCACGCGACGGCCAACGATACGATTTTGGTGATCACCGGCGAGAGAAATCAAACGCCCTACGCCGGCCGAAGCGATTTGCAACTGCTCGAGAAAATGATCCAGACCGAATGGGATACCGCCGAGGCCACGAATCCGAGGCCTTCCCTGAAAATCTTCGGCTAGGATTTACGCGACGCTTTGCTTCACGCCGGCTACGGGTTACGCCAGATAATGTCGTTGATCGCTCCGCCGATCAATGTCTAAAACACGATCGATTTCTGGAAAGGTTGCATGGATCGACGGAGCGATCCACGACTATCTTTCAGGGGGCGACCCATCCGATTGGATAAGTGTTCTCTGGCACCGGCTTATAAATGTCGTTGATCGCTCCGCCGATCAATGTCTAAAACACGATCGATTTTTGGAAAGGTTGCATGGATCGACGGAGCGATCCACGACTATCTTTCAGGGGGCGACCCATTCGATTGGATAAGTGTTCTCTGGCACCGGCTTATGAGCGACTTCCTACGTTTTTCGTTTCACTTTTGAGACGTAGACGACGGGCAACTTCGGAAGCGATTGGATGAACGTTCGACCGTAGGGTTTGGTCTTGATTCGGGGGTCCAGCACGACGACGATTCCCGAGTCGGTACGTGTCCGGATGAGCCGCCCGAAACCTTGCCTAAATTTGATCACCGCTTCGGGCAATTGGTACTCGCCGAACGGGTTGCCCCCGTTTGCCTTGATTGATTCGAGGCGGGCTTCCAATAACGGATGATCGGGGACGGCGAAGGGCAACTTGGTGATGATCACGTTGGTCAATGCATTGCCGGGTACGTCAACGCCCTGCCAGAAGCTGTCGGTCCCAAACAACACTCCTCGCGGTGCGCGGCGAAAGGCGTCGAGCAATTGCGTCCGACTCTGTTCGCCGCCCTGGGTGTACAGCTGCATGTCCCGATCGGCCAACCATCCGGTCAATGAATCGGCGCATCGCTTGAGCAAACCGTAGCTGGTGAACAACACAAACGCGTGACCATCGGTGTGCCCGACAAAACGTTTGATTTGCATCGGTAATGATCGTTCGAACGCCTCCCGATCGCGGGACGGGTCGGGCAGATCGGTGACGACGACGAGCTTAGCCTGTTTTTCGTAATCAAAGGGGCTGCCGACCTGGACCGACATTCCGCCTGGCAAACCGATTCGCGAACGAAAAAACTTAAAGTCATCGTTGGCCGTCGCCAGCGTCGCGCTGGTCATCACGACGCTGCGGATCATCTTGTTTTGAAACAACTCTTTTCGCAACGTTTCGCCCACGTTGATCGGTGAGGCGGCTAACGTGATTCGGTCCATGCCGCGTCGCGAACCGGTGCGCTCGACCCAGTACACCGAATCGGGCACCTCTTGTCGGAGCCACTGTCTCAAGCCTCCCGAAAGAGCCAGCATCCGGTCGAAGGCCGATTCGAAATCCTTGCGGTCCGTCTCCAGCTTTTGCGCCGATGCTTGCTTTTGCAACTGGCCCGCCAACAATTCCATCGAATCACTCAGCGGATTGTCGACGATGTCGGGATGGTGCACCCGGCCGTTCTTGGTCTTGGTCGCGTCATACCAATCCAAGATGTCAGCGAATAAGTTGGTGGCCGCAAATCGGCATCGATCCACCAATTGCTGCATCGCGGTCAGATCTTTCTCAATCAACAATCCTTTTTGGGTGCGATCGTTGTAGAGACGGTCGAACAAATATTCAAATTGGCCGCTCGACAATCGTAATCCCAAATGGTCACCCGCCACCGCTTCGATGGTGTGACACTCGTCAAGAATGACGGCGTCGTAGTCGGGCAGGATCGACACACCCTGGCGTCTCAGCGCCATGTCCGAAAAGAGCATCGCGTGATTGACGATCATCAATTGCGAGTTCATCGCCCGGCGTCGGGCGCAAAGTAAAAACACTCTTTGTGATGTTTGCAATTCCGTCCCAAACAATTGCTGGTGTCCGACACCACCTCGTCCCACACCGCCGGGTCGGGACGCATCGGTAGCGTCGACTTCGATCCGTCGGACGTCGTTTTGGACCAAGTCTTGATGGATCTCAATTGCGCGTGCTGGGCATCGGTGGACAGCAGCGTTGTGGCTTTGGCGATCGCCCGGTCGAGCCGTCGAATCGAGATATAGTTGGATCGGCCTTTGACCAGCACCGCTGAAAACTCACGCGGGATGACGGCGTTGAGCAGTGGCACGTCCTTGGCCACCAACTGTTCTTGCAAGCTGATCGTGTGGGTCGAAATCAAGATCCGCCGGCCCCGTTTGGCTTCCTCGCCGTCTTCCTTGGTCGCGACCTCGCTTTGGTTTTCGGTCGCATGCAGGATGGCGGGTGCCAGATAAGCGAAGCTCTTTCCGGTGCCCGTGCCGGCTTCGGCGATCAAATGTTTCTCGGTCCGTAAAGCCTCGGCGACTTTCCTCGCCATCACCAGTTGTTGCTCACGTACCTCGTAACCGTCGAGTCGACGGGCGATCGATCCTCCCTCGCCGAGGATCGCATCGACGTCTAGCTCGACTTCCGCCGGCTTGCTGGGTTCGTCGTTGCTTTCGTCGCTCACGAGTGTCGGACTTTCGATGGGGAGTGATGTGGCGTCGTCGGCGCACTCACGATACCAGTATCGTGACGGGATGGCAGTGGAATGCGTTTTGTTTTCGTGGTGCGGCGGTCTCGCGGCGGATCGTGATTGTGTAAAACATCTCCCTTTATTCCGCCGCTCCCGACGACGAGTCCGCTGTTATGCTCCGCCAGAATTGCCCAGCCTGCGATCGCATGCTCGAGTTGCCGGATTTTGCGGCTGGAAAGACCGCAAAGTGTCCCGCTTGTCAGGCTGAGTTCAACGTCCCCGGGGGAACGGGAGCCGATCCCGTGCACGGCGGTGCGGTCGTTGCCCCGACCGGGACAAGTTCTCAGCCCGGTGACGGGTCGGATGGTCCGCCAATGTCCGAAGGCGAAAGTCCGTTTAGCCGACCGCTCGGCGGCGGACCTGCCGGCGATGGTGGTGGCGCCTACCGGCCCGCTCCCTTGAATCCTTACCAGCCCTCGATCTCGACGCACCAGGCCACGATTGGTGAGTTGAATATCGGGTCACGCAGCGTCGAAGAGATCTTTGGGGTCTCGTTCGCGATTTTCAAAGAGCGTTGGCCAACCTTGATCGGCGGCTACGTGTTGGTGTTCGCGATCAGCATCGTCGCGGCGTTTGGCCCCCAACTTGTGACCATGGTGTTCGGCCGGGTCGCGGACGCGAACGTCACGATGGTGATGTCGGGAATCGCGACGCTGTTTTTTAATCTGTTGAGTTTTTACTTCACGCTGGGCTTCGTTGCCGTGACGCTTGCGATCGCGAGGAACGAGAGCTCTCCGCTCTCCAAATTGACGCCGCCGCTGACGGTCTTCGGGCGGTTTTTAGCGGGAGTGATCGTGATCGGCTTGGCCAGCATGATCGTGGTGGCGGTGTTTGCGTTGATCGCGGGGGCCGTGATCACGGTGGGTGCCGGCCAGGCGGTGGCTGCCGGATTGATCCTGTTGGCGGTGGTCGTGCTCTTGCCGATAATCTTCGTGATGTATTGGCTGCTTTGGTCATGGGCCTACATTCTCGTGGACGAGAAGGCCGATTGGATCGGCTCGATCAAAGCCTCCTATGCGGTCACGATGCAAAACAAGATGACGTCGTTGTTGTTGCTGATCATCACGATGATGATGTCATTGGCGGGGGCGTTGGCCTGTTACGTCGGATTGCTGGTCGCAACGCCCCTGTGGATGCTGATGTTGGCGGTCGGTTATCTGATGATCACGGATCAACCGCTGTCCGATCCGCGGGCCAGGTTGAGGACGGACTTCGAGCCGCGTCCCAGTTCACCGACTTTTTAGTCACCGGGCTTTTTAGTCACCGGGCTTCTACTCCACCGATGTTCTGGTTCTTCGGTCCGCTGCCAAGTTGACATCATGACACCGTCGCCGTTCCTGAACGAACGTCATGATGAATCGTTAAGTCGTTTGGTTTGAAGCACTTGCGACCAAATCAGTGGCGTCCGGCACACGGGTTGCTTACAAGGGGCCGTCGGTCCCACTTACTGCCACCGTTGCAGCCATGGCGGGCCGCCCGCACATTCACTTCACCTACCGACGAACCACAGGAGACTAACGTCGTGGCAAAGCAAATCGTTTTCGACGACGACGCACGTGGCCCACTTTTGGCCGGCGTCAGCAAATTGGCGCGAGCCGTCCGCAGCACCTTGGGCCCACGCGGCCGCAATGCCGTGCTGGACAAGGGCTGGGGCTCGCCCAAAGTGACCAAGGACGGCGTGACAGTCGCCGAAGATATTGAGCTCGATGATCCGCTCGAAAATTTGGGCGCTCAGTTGGTCAAGGAAGCCGCCAGCAAGACGAACGACGTCGCGGGCGATGGAACCACCACCGCAACCGTCTTGGCCGAAGCGATTTTTCGCGAAGGCATCAAGATGATCGCGACCGGAGCCGATCCGATGGCCCTGACTCGTGGCATGGCGAAGGCCGTCGACGCTGCTTGTGAACAAATCGCCAAGCTGGCGACCCCGATCAAGGAAAACAGCAAGAGTGACATCAAGCAAGTCGCCACGATCGCGGGCAATAACGATCCCGAAATCGGCGAAGTGCTCGCCAATGCGTTCACCCGCGTCGGCAAGAACGGTGTGATCACGGTGGAAGAAGGACGCTCCAACGAAACCTATGTCGACTTCGTCGAAGGCATGCAGTTCGATCGCGGTTTCTTGTCGCCCCACTTCGTGACCAATCAGGACGACGTCAGCGTCGAAATGGAAGATTGTCACATCTTGTTGTTCGAAGAAAAGATCTCGAGCAACAAGAAGATGATTCCGTTGCTCGAAGCGATCAGCAAGGCGAAGAAGCCTTTGTTGATCATCGCCGAAGACGTCGAGAGCGAAGCGCTTGCGACTTTGGTGGTCAACAAGATGCGTGGTATCTTGTCGGTTTGCGCCGTCAAGGCACCCGGTTATGGCGATCGCCGAAAAGCCATCATGGGCGACATCGCCGTGTTGACGGGCGGAAAGGCGATCTTCAAGGACTTGGGCATCGATCTGGAGAGTGTCAAGATTTCTGACCTCGGCCGAGCCAAGCAAGTTCGCATCACCAGCGAAGGCACGACCATCGTCAGCGGTGCCGGCAAGAAGTCCGACATCGAAGGCCGCGTCGAGCAAATCCGTCGCGAAATCGCGAACACGGACAGCGATTACGATAAAGAAAAGCTGCAAGAACGGTTGGCCAAGTTGGCCGGCGGTGTAGCGCAAATCAATGTCGGTGCCGCGACCGAAACCGAGATGAAGGAACGCAAAGCGTTGATCGACGACGCTCGCGCAGCCACTCAAGCGGCCCTCGAAGAAGGCATCGTACCGGGCGGCGGAACCGCATTGCTGCGTTGCCGCGCTGTGATCGAGAAGTTGGAAAAGGCCACCGAAGGCGACCAGAAGCTCGGCGTCCGCGTCATCCGCAACGTCTTGGATCAACCCCTGCGTGCGATCGCCAATAACGCCGGCTTGGACGGCAGCCGTCGTCGTCAACCGCGTGCTGCAAATGAAGGGCAAGACCGATGGTTATGACGCCAACGCCGAAGTCTATTGCGACTTGGTCGCGGCCGGCATCGTGGATCCCGCCAAAGTCGTTCGCACATCGCTGATGAACGCGAACAGCGTCGCTTCCTTGTTGTTGACCACCAACGCGCTCGTCGTCGACATTCCGGTCGAAGAGGAAGAGGGCGGTGATCATCACCACGATCATGGCATGGGTGGTGGCGGCATGGGTGGAATGGACATGGGCGGCATGGGAGGAATGGGTGGCATGGGCGGCATGATGTAAGTCGCTGCCGTTCTCCCCTTTTTTCCTTTCCAATTAAAAAAACAAATTTAGTTCAACGGATACATAAACATGGCAAACCTGAATCTTCGTCCTTTGGATGACCGCGTCGTTGTGAAGCCCCAAGACGCCGAGTCGACCACCGCCGGTGGCATCGTGCTTCCCGATTCGGCTCAAGAAAAGCCCCAACGCGGCAAAATCGTCGCGGTCGGACCGGGCAAGTTGATGGACAGTGGCGTGCGTGGCGAGTTGTCGGTTGCCGTCGGTGACACGGTCATCTTCGGTAAGTACGGCGGCAGCAACATCGAAATCGATGGCGTTGAAATGAAGATCCTTCGCGAAAGCGACATCTTGGCAAAAGTGCTTTAGGCAGTGGCATGGGCGTCGGTCATTCATCCGGCGGCGCACGACCTTTGTTTTAAACCACACCCCCCAAAAATCATTCAAAGAGACATAACCATTATGGCAAAACAACTGCTATTTGAAGACCACGCTCGAGCCCGGATGTTGGCCGGTGTCGAGAAGTTGGCCAACGCGGTCGCGGTGACGATGGGACCGACCGGTCGCAACGTGATCATCGACAAGTCATTCGGTGGCCCCACCGTCACCAAAGACGGAGTGACCGTCGCGAAGGAAATCGAACTGGAAGATCGCTTCGAAAACATGGGCGCCAAGCTCGTGATTGAAGTCGCCCAGAAGACATCCGATTTGGCCGGGGACGGGACCACCACCGCCACCGTGCTCGCTCGCGCGATTTTCAAAGAAGGTCTCCGCAACATCGTCGCTGGCAGCAATCCGAACGCGATCCGTCGCGGAATCGATAAAGCTGTCCAAGCGGCATCGGAAAAATTGGTCGAGATGGGACGTCCCGTCAGCGGCAAGAAAGAGGTCGCTCAAGTCGGTGCGATCTCGGCGAACAACGACAACAAGATTGGCGAAATGCTCGCCAACGCGCTCGAACGCGTCGGTAAAGACGGTGTCATCACGGTCGAAGAGGGCAAGAGCCGTGAGACGGAAGTCACCTATGTCGACGGCATGCAATTCGACAAGGGTTACATTTCGCCTTACTTCATCACCAATCCCGGCACGATGGAAGCGAACCTCGAAAACGCTTTGATCTTGTTGTATGAGAAGAAGGTCAGCAACATTCGTGACTTGGTGCCGCTGCTCGAGAAGACGGCCGGCACCGGGCAACCGCTGTTGATCATCGCCGAAGACGTTGATGCGGAAGCGTTGACTCTTTTGGTCGTCAACAAGCTGCGTGGCACGTTGAACGTTTGTGCCGTCAAGGCTCCTGGTTTTGGCGATCGTCGCAAAGCGATGCTCGGCGACATCGCGACATTGACGGGTGGAACGTTGATCAGCGAAGACTTGGGCATCCAGCTCGAGAACGTGACGCTTGAACAACTCGGTCGTGCCAAGAAGATCACCGTCGACAAGGGCAACACGACGATCGTCGAAGGTGCCGCGAAGCGTTCGGACGTCGACAAGCGAGTGGCTCAAATTCGTGCTCAAATCGAGCAGACCGACAGCGACTATGACAAGGAAAAGTTCCAAGAGCGTTTGGCTAAGCTTGCCGGCGGAGTCGCCGTCATCAGCGTGGGTGCCGAAACCGAAGCCGAGATGAAACAGACCAAGGCACGTTTGGAAGATGCGTTGCATGCGACGCGTGCGGCCGTCGAAGAAGGCATTCTGCCAGGCGGCGGCGTGGCCTTGGTTCGCTGTTATGATGCGGTCCACGAGGCGATGAAGAAGGCCAAGGGCGACGAAAAAGTCGGCGTCCGAATCGTGCTGCATGCTCTGGATGCGCCGATGCGACAGATCGCGGACAACGGCGGCATCGACGGCAGCGTCGTGGTCGACGAAGTTCGCGGCAAGGGGCCGACGATCGGTTTCAACGCCAACACCGGTGAATACACCGACATGATCAAGGCGGGCGTCATCGACCCGGTCAAGGTCGTGCGAACGGCGTTGTTCAATGCGGCCAGCATCGCGGGCTTGTTGTTGACGACCGAAGCGATGGTGACCAACTTGGAAAAAGAAGACAAGGATCGACGAGCCCCCGAAGGCGTCGTGCTTTAATTCATTCCGGTTGACATCAAGACTATCTAATAACCAGGGGCACTTGCCCCTGGTTATTTTCTTAATCAAGGCTTCGCCGAGGGCGACAGCCGATTTGAAATCGTAACCACACTCGCGCCGGCGCCTTCGGCTGGGCGTTGAACGATTGGCGGCAATCCGAAAACGAACTCATGGCTGAAAAGACCTGCTACTACGAAATCCTTCGCATCGAACGGACTTCGCAAAAAACGGAAATCGACCGGGCTTATCGCAAGTTGGCGATCAAGTACCACCCGGACCAAAATCGTGACGACGAGACGGCCGTTCTCAAATTCAAGGAAGCGACGGAGGCCTACGAGGTGCTGTCGGATCCCGAGAAGCGAAGCCGCTACGATCAATACGGTCATGCCGGCGTCGACAGCGTTCATCAATACGGCGATGTCGAGGACATCTTTGACGCTTTCGGCGACATGTTCGGCGGCGGCATGTTCGGAGACTTGTTTGGTAACCGCGGGCGAGGTGGCGGACGCAAACGGGTTCGTCGCGGCGCCGACATTCGTGTCAACTTGACGCTGACCTTGGAAGAGGCCGCGCGGGGTGTCGAGAAAGACCTCTCGTTTCGACGACGGGTGAAGTGCGATCATTGCGGCGGCGCAGGCGCCGCCCCCGGCAGCAAGCCGACCAAATGCGGCACCTGTGGGGGCCACGGGCAAGTGATCCAATCGGCCGGCATCCTAAGGGTCCAGACGGCATGTCCGGATTGTCGCGGAAGCGGTCAACGGATTGGTTCACCCTGTGCCGATTGCCGCGGCACGGGGCTGGAGAATAAGAAGTCCGAGTTGACCGTCACGATCCCGGCCGGGGTCGACGATGGGATGCGAGTCCGCGTGACGGGTGAGGGCGAAGCCAGCCCCGATGGCGGCCCCGTCGGCGATTGCTATGTGTTCGTCACGGTGAAGCCTCACGAGCTGTTCAAACGGGACGGCAGCGATCTGATTCTGCAGTTGCCGATTTCGTACACCCAGGCCGCGCTCGGTGCGGAAATCGAAGTACCCACGCTGTCCGGACCCGAGCAATTGCGGGTCGAAGGTGGGACGCAAAATGGCGATGTGTTCAAGGTGCGTGGCAAGGGCGTGGTCGATCCCCGCGGTGGGCCCGCCGGCGATCTGTTGGTGCAAGTTTTTATCGAGGTGCCCAAGAAGCTCAACGCGGAACAAGATCGGCTGCTTCGTGAATTAGCGGACCTGGACCATCAATCCGTGTTGCCACACCGGACGACGTTCCTGGACAAACTCAAAACCTTCTTTGATACTGAATCAAAACCTTCATCTTAATTAGCGAATGTGACTCCGATGACGAACAATAATCACGACGATGATCTTGATGCGATCGACGCGACCGACGCAGCATTCGACTCCGAAACCGGTGACGATCTCGATTCGGCGTCGGTTCAATTTACTGAGTCCCGTGACGAGGAAATGGAGCGATTGAGACAGACCGCTGACTCGGCCGATAAACGCGTATTGATGGCGCAAGCCGAAGCCGAAAATTTTCGCAAACGAATGCGACGCGATTTCGAAGACCAATTGAAGTATTCAGCCGTGCCGTTGATCAACGACATCCTGCAGGTGCGGGATAATCTGCATCGAGCGATCGATTCGGCAGGCGATGATTCAGCGATCGCGTCATTGAGAGATGGGGTCGCGATCGTAGCCAAGCAGCTCGATGATACGATGGTGAAGTACTCGATCCGTGAAATTCCGGCGATCGGCGAACTGTTCGATCCCAATTTTCACGAAGCGATCTCGCAAATGCCCTCGGAGCATCCGGCCGGCACCGTCGCTCACGTCGCGACGTCCGGATTCCAAATGCACGACCGAGTCATCCGACCGAGCCAAGTGATCGTAAGCACCGGCCCACCGCAGTAGCGGAGACCCGGCGTGTAGCCTTGCGACTCCGCCGTCAGGATCCAATATGAAACGGGCAACCCCGCGTGGCCCTGCGACTCCGTTCGCAGGTTGCTCAATGGATCCCGTTTCGTCCGACACGACAACACGCCGGGCGATGCCCCGCGGTTCAACATCGTCCCGCCCGGCGCTAGCGTGCCAGTGCTGCGACGGGATTCGAGTCGGCCGGCGTGGTCGACGGGAGTTCCGATCGATCGAGGTTCATGACCTTGTTCCAAGCCGCAACGAAGTCGCGGATGAACTTTTCGTTCGCATCGTCGCTGGCGTAAACCTCCGCGATGGCTCGCAATTCGGAATTCGAACCGAACACCAAATCGACGGCGCTCGCTCGCCATTTCACCTCGTCGGTCTTGCGATCTCGGCCCTCGTAGAAGTGCTCGCACATTTCCGATTTTTTCCACTCGGTATTCATGTCGAGCAGGTTGACGAAGAAGTCGTTCGACAGGGTCCCCGACTGATCGGTGAAGACGCCAAGTTTTAGCGCATCGGCATTCGCATTCAAGACTCGCAACCCGCCGATGAGCACGGTCATCTCGGGCGCCGTCAGCGTGAGCAGTTGGGCACGATCGATCAGCAATTGTTCAGCCGGCCGATCCGTTTGGTGACCAGCGTAATTGCGGAATCCGTCGGCCTTGGGCTCAAGCACACCGAACGATTTCACATCCGTTTTCTCTTGCGAGGCATCCGAGCGGCCCGGGTTGAATGGTACTTTGACCTCGTGACCGCCGCGTTTCGCAGCGACTTCGATCGCAACGCAGCCACCGAGCACGATCATGTCGGCCATCGAAATCTGTTTGTCGCCATCCTGGGCCCCGTTAAAATCCTGCTGGATCTTCTCGAGCGTCGAGAGCACCTTGGTCAGTTCCGCGGGTTGGTTGACCGCCCAATCTTTTTGCGGTGCCAGTCGGATCCGAGCACCGTTGGCTCCACCCCGCTTGTCACTGCCGCGGAACGTTGATGCCGAGGCCCAAGCCGTTTTCGCCAGCTCCGAAACGGATAAGTCCGAGGCTTCGAGTTGTTGCTTGAGCGAAGCCACGTCTTGCTCGTTCACCAATTCATGATCCACCACAGGAATCGGATCCTGCCACAATTGGGGCTCCGCGACCCACGGGCCTAGGCATCGTGAAACCGGACCCATGTCACGGTGTGTCAACTTGTACCAAGCCTTTGCAAATGCATCCTCAAACTCTTTGGGGTTTTCTTGAAAGCGTTTTGCGATCGGACCATAGATCGGATCAAACTTTAACGCCAAGTCAGTCGTGAACATGATCGGCGCATGCGTTTTGGTCGGATCATGAGCATCGGGAACCGTGCCCGACGCGCTCGGATCCGTGGGGATCCACTGCCAAGCACCCGCGGGACTCTTGACGAGATCCCAATCATACTGGAACAAGTTATCGAGATAGGAGGTTGACCACTGGGCCGGGGTCGACGTCCAAGCGCCCTCTAAACCGCTGGTGATGGTATCCCCGGCGTTGCCGGAACCGTAAGAGTTCTTCCATCCGAGCCCTTGCTCTTCCAAGCCTGCGGCCTCGGGTTCGCGACCCACGTTTTTATCAGCTGGCGCCGCGCCGTGTGATTTTCCGAAGGTGTGCCCTCCCGCGATGAGGGCGACGGTTTCTTCATCATTCATCGCCATTCGACCAAAGGTTTCTCGAATGTCCTTGGCCGCCTTCAACTCGCTCGGTTCGCCGGCGGGACCCTCGGGGTTCACATAGATCAATCCCATTTGGACTGCGGCGAGCGGATTGTCGAGTTGATGTTCATCGCTGTAACGCTTGTCTCCTAACCACTGCGTTTCTGGGCCCCAGTAGACGTCCTCTTGAGGTTCCCAAACGTCGACGCGACCGCCCGCATATCCGAACGTTTTGAAGCCCATCGATT
The DNA here is from genome assembly GCA_963781095.1 of Pirellulaceae bacterium. Taxonomy (GTDB): domain Bacteria; phylum Planctomycetota; class Planctomycetia; order Pirellulales; family Pirellulaceae; genus Rubripirellula. The sequence continues at coordinate 247,735 of CAWAEA010000004.1, read as the reverse complement.
CGAGGGCACAGTTGCCGGTCAGGACCATCAAGTCAGCCCACGAGATCTTGTTTCCATACTTTTGCTTGATCGGCCACAGCAATCGCCGAGCCTTATCAAGGTTGGCATTGTCGGGCCAACTGTTCAGTGGTGCGAAGCGTTGGGTTCCGTACGAGGCACCGCCCCGGCCGTCCATCTCGCGATAGGTTCCGGCGCTGTGCCACGCCATCCGAATGAAGAATGGTCCGTAGTGGCCGTAGTCGGCCGGCCACCAATCTTGTGACGTCGTCATCAACTCATTGATATCCTGCTTGACCGCTTCCAAATCAAGTTTTTGGAATTCCGCGGCGTAGTCGAATTCGGAATCCATCGGATTTCCCTTCCGCGAATTTTGCCGCAAGATTCTGAGGTTGAGCTGGTTGGGCCACCAGTCACCATTGGAATAAGCTCCGGCGGCCGTCGCATAGGGCTGGGTAAGGCCGTCCGCCATCCCGCCGACGACTGGGCACTGTGCGGCGGTCGATTCGCTTTTTGGTTTGGAACCCGAGGCGTCCGAATCGGGCTCTTCGGCAACAAGCTCTGGAGCCTCTTTGGTCGCTTTGGACTTCGCGTCGTCGGGCTGGTGGGCTCCGGCAAATGAGGGAGCACCCATCGCAACGACCAACCCCAGGGCCAGCCGCTGAAAGGGTGCGTCGAAGTTGAACTGTCGTCTCATCAGATTTTTTTCTTATCGGAGAGGATTGAAATCCCTCGACCACCAGAATCGGAGCCAAGGTGAACTATCGAGTATCCGCGATGACTTCGCCCGCGTCCAATGCATTGCTAGGATCCCTGTCATGCGTCGCGTGCATCGCTGGACGAGGTTCCGCAGATCGCGCGTGACAGATCAATCGCAAAAGGGACGAGAAAGCCATGGACATCGACCAACTGATCTATTTTCAATGTCTCGCCGAACTGAAGAACTTCACTCATGCGGCGGCGCGGTTGAATATCTCCCAGCCAGCCCTGAGTCGATCGATCCAGCGTTTGGAGGAGGAGTTGGGGCAACCGCTGTTTGACCGCAAACCGAGGTCGGTGGATCTGACCGATGTCGGGTTGCTGTTTCAGACGCGGTCGGAACAGATCTTGCTGATCGTGGAAGATACGAAAGCCGAGATTTGCGACGATGGACAAAGCGGGCGAATTCGAGTCGGTGCGATTCCCACCATCGCGCCGTTTTTCTTGCCGGTCTTTCTAAAACGCTTCTCCACCGATTTTCCTCGAGCGAGTTTGATCGTCCAGGAAGACACGACTGATAATTTAATGAAACGCTGTAAACAGGGCGAGCTCGATGTCGCAATCCTGGCGTTGCCCGTGCCGACGCGATACGTCGAAATCGAGAGTCTTTTTGAGGAAGAATTGCACCTCGTCATGCCAGTGAATCATGCGTTAGCCACAAAAAAAGAAATCCGCGTCGCCGACATCGAGCACTATCCGTTTGTATTGCTTGACGAAGCTCACTGTCTCGCTGACAACATCACCTCCTTTTGTCGCCAGCGCCTCATTGCGCCAGTTTCGGTGGAGCGCACCAGCCAATTGGTGATGGTTCAAGAGCTCGTGTCGCTCGGTCACGGAATATCAATGATTCCGCAAATGGCCATGAGGCTGGACCGAACCGAGGGACGTGTCTATCGATCGATTCACGGTGCAAAGCCGAGCCGAACCGTCGCAGCAGTCTGGAATCCTTATCGGTTTCAAAGCCGCCTGCTTCGTGAATTCCGCGACGCACTTCATGCGTATTCTCGCGGATTCGACATTCCTCTCTAAGCGACGCAATGAGGGCCCAATAGAGGTGGATCGTCATTTGATCATTCTCTTACCCAAATTCCTCTGTCCATCATTCCTCTGTCCATCATTCCTCTGTCCCCCGGTCGCCTGAAAGCAAGGTTCCGACGGCCCCATCGGAGGTTTGAGAGTCTCACAAAGCTGCTTTGCATTTCGAGTCCTGCGAGCGGAGTCGCAGGCCCACGCGTTTAGCTTGGGAGCGCCGAATGAACAAGTGGGGCGTGAGCGCTCCGCGGTCGCTCCTTTGTCCAGCCTACGCGGCCATTCGGCGGGCGATTTTTTCGGGGGGCGTTCGCCATCTCCGGTGCATCCACCAGTATTGCTCGATAGATTCGCTGACCGCGGATTGCAGGTGACGGTTGTACCACTGGGTCAGCGACGTGACCGAGCGCAAGTCTCGGTGTCGACGAGCGGATCGGCGGTTGCGTGCGCGGTGATTTCAAATTGCATCGGGCGGCCGCCGATCCGGCGTGTCGAGCCGACGATCATCGTGCCGCTGGTGAGCGAGAACAACGACAAGGCTTTGTGGCATGACGCGGGAGCGCCCATGGAGTCGACCCAGCACCCTTTGGGACCCGCGTGCTGGTCGGCCAACAACGACAGAATTCCGCCGCTGCTCAAATGGCGGTCCACCTCCGCGGTGCAGCCCTCTTTGTCGACCATCTCTTGACCTTTGGCACTGCGGAATCGGTCGACCCAGCCGTGCAGGAATCGGTTGTCCAGTTGTCGAGCGATCGTCAACGTTTGGATACCCATCAAGCCCGTGACGTAGCCGCCGAGTTCGAAATTGCCGAAGTGGCCCGTGACGACGACCGTCGGACGATTCGACAGCATGCGTTTCAACATTTCGCGATTGCCACGAAATTGAACGTGCTGGGTCCAATTGGTCAGGTGCAAACGCCGCTGGGCCCAAGCGATCTCGCAGATCATCAAAAGCAGGTGATGCCACATGGCGGCACGAAGATTTCGTTGCTCGGTCCTTTGCGTCGCATCCGGAAAGATAAGTGCCAAGTTTTCGTCGATTTCACGGCGACGAATTTTCAGTTTTTCGCCGACGAGCCAGGCTAAAGATCGGCACATTGAATCGCCCATGTCCAGCGGCAACGTCTGGATGACCGCGACGATCACGCGGACCAGGGCGTAGGCGGCGAAGTCGATCGTCGTTTTCATGATGGGTGATTTCATAACGCCGCCATCTTCGCTAATTCGAGCATTGCCAGTCCAGATCGATTGGCCCGGATTGTTTGTTTAGCCTCCACCGTTCACCATCTTAAGGCCGCACGCCCATTTCCCCTCCGCAATCCCCTCACTAAACCAACGGAAACCGATCCGCATGAAAGATTCCTGTGCCGTGGTTCTGGCCGCCGGAAAAGGCACCCGAATGAAAAGCGATCTGCCCAAAGTGCTGTGCCCGGTCGTCGATCGACCGATGATTCATTTTGTGCTCGACGCCCTGGAAAAAGCCGGGATTCACCGCAAGATCGTCGTCGTCGGGTTACGAGGCCGACGCGGTTCGCCAGGCATTGGCGATCGAACCGTCCGATCGAGTTTGTGACCCAGTCGGAACAGCTCGGCACCGGCCACGCGGTGCAGATGTGCCGCGAGCGCTCGAGAAACAGACCGGGCCAACGATCGTGGTCGCTGGCGACTCGCCGCTGATTCAGCCCACCAGTCTCTCAAGAAGTTGCTGGATCATTTCCAGCGACCCAGCCCGCGTTGTTGCTCGGGACGCTTGAAAAAGACGATCCGACCGGTCTGGGCCGAATCGTTCGCGACGAAAGCGGCAGACTTCATCGGGATCGTCGAGCACAAAGATGCCACCGACGGATCAACGGAAGATCACGCGAGGTCAACATGAGCACGTATCTGTTCCACACACCGGACTTGCTGTGAGGCTCTCGATCAACTCAGCAACGACAACGCTCAAGCCGAATACTATCTGACCGATTGTGCACGCTGCTTCGCGAGGCGGGCCGCCCCGTCGAAGCGCTGCCCGTGCTGGCAGCACTGCGAATCGTTGTCGATCAACAATCCCGACGAACTGCGAGTTGGTCGACCAAACAATGCGACGATGGGTTATGCGTGAACTGAAAATCTTTAGTGGCCGAGCCAACCAGGATCTGACCGCGAAAATTTGTCGGCACCTGCACCTGGAACCCGCCGCGATCACGCTGGGCAAATTTCCCGACGGCGAAAACTATTGCAAACTGGACGAAGACGTTCGCGGTCGTGATGTGTTTCTGGTGCAGCCGACATCGCCACCGGTCAACGACAACCTGTTTGAGTTGTTGATCATGATCGACTGCTGCAAGCGGGCCAGCGCCGAGCGGATCACCGCCGTCGATTCCGTACTTACGGCTACGCTCGCCAAGACCGCAAAGACGAGGGCCGCGTGCCGATCACGGCCAAACTGGCCGCCAACCTGATCACCCGAGCCGGCGCCGATCGGGTGCTGACGATGGACTTGCACGCCGCCCAAATTCAAGGATTCTTTGACGTCCCCGTCGATCACCTGTACGCCGCTCCGGTGCTCAACGAACACTTCAGCGAACGCGGGTTCGCCGGACGACAAAATCGTCGTCGTCAGCCCCGACGAAGGCAGCATCAAACGAGCTGCTCGGTCACAGCAAACGACTCGGTGGAACGCTGGCGATCGTCGACAAGCGACGCGCCAACGCCTTGGAGGTCAAGCAAAACACGATCATCGGCGGTCCGATCGAAGGCAAGGTGGCGTTGCTTGTTTGATGACATGATCAGCACGGCAGGATCGATCTGCGGTGCCGCCCGAGTGGTGCAGAACGCCGGGCGACAGAGATTCACATCGCTTGCACGCACGGTGTATTGTGTGGTCCGGCGATCGAGAGACTGCGTGATGCTCCGATCGATTCGATCGTCGTCACCGACACGATTCCGATCGCGGCCGAAAAGCAACTGCCCAACTTGGTCCAGTTGAGTGTCGCCCCGCTGTTGGCCGAAGCGATCAAGCGGATTCACCACGACCAATCGATCAGCGAGCTGTTTCGCGAACGCTAGTGACGATGTCCGAATCGCTGGCGATTTCAAGTCCTTGGGCAAACCGTTCGATGACGATCACCACGATCGCGGCGGCGAGGGCGAGCCCGACCAGAGCAGCGAGATTGCCTGGCCAATCCGACGGCGAGACGTATTGCATCACTCGGAATTTGAGCTCATTGTCGGCGGTTTCCGCGGTCGGTTGCTGCAGCGGCCACAGCTTTCCGACGCTGCCGATCATCAACCCCATCAGCCATGCCATCGTTGTGCCGCGATGGCGATCGAGCATCCAGCGCAGCAATCGCGAAAACGCCAATAATCCGATCAAGCATCCGCTGGCAAATACCGCCATTTGGGTCAGTGATTCGACCGTGACATTTCCTTTGGCCGCGTCTTTGATCAAACCGGTGATGTCGTGGTAGACGCCGAGCAACAACAGCACGAATGCACCGCTGATCCCCGGCAGGATCATGGCACAGATCGCGATCGAGGCTGAAAAGAAAAGGTATGGCAAACTCATGTTGCCGGTTCCGATCGGCATCATGGTGATCGCCACCGCGACCGCCGCGCCGAGGAGGAGCGAGACGATTCGGATGGGAGTCCAACGATCGACGTAACCCCGCACGATCCAAACGCTGGCGATCAGCAAGCCCAAGAAGACGGCCAGCGTTTCGGGCATGCGAAACTCCAGCAACCAGTGCATCAGCCCGGACAGCGTGGCGATGCCGATGGCGATCCCGATGCCCAGCGCAGCCAGAAAACGAAGGTCCAAATGCCGACCCGCGGCCGCAAATCGGCGATCTCTAAGCAGAGCGATGAAGTCTCGGTCGACGTGGCTGATCGCGGTGATCAATCGTGTGTAGTGGCCTAGGATCAAGGCCACGGTCCCGCCGCTGACGCCTGGAACCGTATCGGCTGCGCCCATGCAAAATCCTCGCATGACATTCAAGAAATCGGCAACCCCCGGGCGGCCCGCTTGCGATCGGTCGGGATCGCGTCCGATGAAATCACCATGCGACGATGGATCTTCCGCCGCTTCGGTGGGCGATGAATAGCCCCGCATGGCATCGGGACGATCCGTTGCAACCGGTTCAATGGGTGTGTTCGTCACTTCGGACGGGCGGGGATTGCGAGAGCGATCCATCAGTGCTTCCTTCGAGCGGGACTGGCAAGGATACTTAGCGGCTACGAAGCGGCTAAGAGTACATGTGATCTCGCGAAGGTATCAACGTCCAGTGATCGAAACCCTCATTCTCGCGGTCGTCCAAGGGATCGCCGAGTTTTTACCCATCAGTTCCTCAGGGCATTTGGTCATCCTCGGCGCGTTGATGGGCGAGTTGAGTGAATCGCCGACGTTGGAAGTCATTCTGCACGCCGGCACCCTCGGCTCGATTCTGGTCGTGTTTTGGCGACGGATCCTGGACCTGCTGTCTCGCGATCGACGGGTCATTGCGTTGTTGATCGTGGGGACCTTGCCCGCGGTCGTGGTCGGCTTGACCATCAAGACGCAGTTCGAGCACATCATGCGGTACCCGTTGCTTGCCAGCACGATGTTGATTGTGACGGGCGTCCTTTTGATCGTGTTGGGACGACTGAAACCGCGCGACGGCGACTATCCATCCCTGTCGTATCGAAACGCGTTTTTGCTGGGATGCTTCCAAGCCTTTGCAATCCTGCCAGGGATCAGCCGCAGTGGCTCGACGATCCTGGGTGGACGTTTGTTGGGACTGAAGAACGACGACTCGGTTACTTTCTCGTTTTTACTCGCGATCCCGGCGATTGGTGGGGCGACCGTTTTGACGTTGAAGGACGTTTACGATCAATCCGCGGAAGGAATCCCACCCGACTTCGGTGCCTCAGAGTTGGCGATGGGTGCCGCGGTAGCGTTCGTCGTCGGCATCTTTGCGCTGAAATGGTTGATCGATTGGTCTCGCCAAGACCGGTTGCACTGGTTCGCTTGGTGGTGCATTCCGGTGGGAATTGCGGCTTCGATGTACTTTGGTCGAGGGTTATTATTTTCTTAAAACCTGCGTTACCCAATGGACGTTTGTTTAGCGTGTTGTACAATCGATAGCACTGTACATCAGCGGATGTAGATCACTAATTCGTAGGAGCTATTCGATGTCCATTCAACTCACTGATCGCCAGCAGAACGTGTACGACATGATTCGCGGGCTGATTGTCAGACGGGGCTACGGTCCAACCGTCCGTGAGATCGGTGAACACTTTGGCATCAAGAGTCCCAATGGCGTGATGTGCCACCTGCGGGCACTCGAACGCAAGGGTTTGATCACGCGCAGCCCGAACAAGTCGCGAGCGATCGAACTGACGCACGCGGCGGATCGCAATGGAAACTCGCTCCCAATGGCCGGCATGGTCGCCGCCGGCCCGACGACTCTGGCATTTGAACAAAACGATCGCGTCGACTTCAGCGAGATGTTGTTCAAGGAGGGCCGATTCATCCTGGTGGTCTCGGGCGACTCGATGGTCGATGCCCACATCACCGACGGTGAATACGTCGTCGTTCAGAAACAGGAAACGGCGCTTCCGGGACAAATGGTCGTCGCGCAAACCGACGAAGGCGAGGCGACACTCAAGTACTGGTTCCCCGAGGGCGATCGCGTTCGTTTGCAACCCGCGAACGCCGCGATGGACCCGATCTATGTTCGCAACGCCAGCGTGATCGGCATCGCGGTCGGTGTCGTTCGATCGGCAATCTAGCGGGACTCGCGTTCGATCCGCGGAGACCCTAAAGGATGCCGCCGTGGGTCCGAATCGGAGTCAAGTGGCTCGGTGAGTCCAGGAACCAGAATCGTTCCCACTCTTCGACGATCGAACGCATGTCTTCCGAGGTGTACAGCAATTGTTGAATTCGCCGTTCGGGTTCGCGCCGAATAGATCGGCACGAAGCATCCGACCGTGGTCGTCAAGCAAGCGGCAAGCAGCGTCAATTGGATCAGGCGTCGCATCGATCGTTCCTCCGTGAACGGTTCGCTTCTCAGTCGTTGTCCCACCGACCACTCGGGCCAGCGTTTCCGCCGGGCACGTCCGGGTCGTCAGGATTGTTTTTCGTAAGGGGTGAAACGGCATCGGAGAGCGAGTCTGAAATGCGGCGAAGTTCCGCTGCATCCAACTCTCGCACCTTCGCTTCCATGTGCTTGCCCGGTTTGAAGGTGACGACGTGCTTTCGAGGCACATCGACTTGCTCGCCGGTCCGCGGGTTGCGAGCCTTTCGGGCCGCCCGAGGCTTGACCTCAAACACACCGAAATTCCGCAACTCTATTCGTTGCTCTCGTACCAGCGATGCGATAATCGCGTCGAAGGTCTTCTGAACAATCTCTTTTGTCTGTTGTTGAGTCAGCCCAACCTCTTCCGAGATCGTTCGCACGATGTCTTTCTTGGTCACCCTGGCTCCCAGAACTGCCGTCAATCGCCGTAACGCGATCGTTGTAAACCCTTTGGCACTTTCAACTTAACACTCAGGGGAGTCTAGGCTGACGGTTCCGGGTCGTCAAGATCGTCGTTGCTAATCCGATCGATAAGCAGCCGACGCATCCCCTCACAACCCCGTGGGCCTCGAAGATCTGCGTCACACCGTCTGTATCGTCCGTCATAATCGTCAACCTTGAATCAATCGGAGGAAAAGGGGTGGGGTTTTGTTGAATAGGTCATTCGTTACGTCGGTGTATCGACCTCGTCCCATGGCATTTGGCCGAATTGCACCAGCCAATTCAACGCGTGCTGCGCATCGCTCAGCACACCCCCATCGAGTTTCGCGTCGTTTTCATCACGGGTCGTCTTTTCGAATCCACCGTCCTCGTTTTGCCGTCGAAGTGTCCAAGCTCGTGCGGCCCACAATAATCGCGTGTTCAAATCCAGAGCGTCCAGAATCTGTTTTGTGGGCCCTAACCGCCGACGTCACGATTTCGCGGTCGGTACGAGTGACCATCGTTTCGGCCACTTTGGGGACATCGCAGATGTTCGTGGCGAATGTTAGCTCGCTATGCAAACCGACGCCCATTGCAACGTGTAGAGCGCTTCATACCGCCAGGCAAAATTGATCACCAATTGGGGATATGGCTGATCCGTCTCGACGAACAACTTTTCGGCTGGCGTGAACGCCTCGAATGCCAGTCGGCGACTTCGCCTTCAATTGTTCCTTGGTGATCGGTTTGCCAGACGCCAATGATTCGGCGCGAACTGCTGCGATGAACAGCGACAGCGTTCGCCAGCCGACCATTTCTTCGTCCCGCATCGTGACTTCGCCCTCGCCGACCACCGGCGGCACGTCCGGTGAAGTCGTGATGTGCATGGCCGATAACTCTTGGCGAGACTCGGCCATTCGGTCGATCGCGTCGATCGGATAGGGAATTGTCGCGTTGCCTTCGGCTTCACCGGTTTCATAGTGGACCAAAATCCGACCCGCCGGGTCGCGGAACGAGCGGTCGGGAAACATCAGGATGGAATTGGACTTCCACCCCCATACGGCCAACGAATCTCGATCGTCAGGGTCGATCTCAAAGCGAAAATGGTGACGGGTTCGTTCCAAGTGACGCATCAACGCGTACAACCCATGCGTCATGACGCGTTCGCCGCGGTTGCAGGCGACGCCCATCATCTCGCCCAAATGGGGCACCAGATCCGGGTCTTCGCGATCGCGGGTCAACAAGTCGGTGTGCGAAAAATCAATTTCGATAGGCTCGCGGAGCGTGCTGTAGGCGTTGACGATCATGAGATTCTATGGGAGTCGGCTCGCTCGAAACGGTTTCAATCGGTTTGTATAAAAGAAAGCTGTGACGGTGTCGCGTGGGGGCTAGCCGGATAAAATAGCCAGACACACAACTTTTTCATCCCAGAAGTGCACCGTTCTTCCGGTCCGTCTTGTCTCTCAACCTTGTCGTCATGCCATGCCGCTCGCCCTCCAATGTCCCCGATGTCACGGATCGGTTTCGATTGCCGACGAGGCGGCGGGAAAGCGTGTGTCATGCCCGCATTGTGAAAAGCCGTTTCTTGCACCGGCTTGGCGAACGTCGAGAATGATGATGATGACTGGCTGAGGTTGGACGACGATCCCGTACCGGCAACCCCTGCAAGAGCGACGCCAGCGAAACCTGGTCCACCGAAACCTGGTCCACCGAAACCTGGTCCAGCGGCACCCGTTCCAGCGGCACCCGGGACCTCGAATCGGTCGACCCCAGCCGCCCCTTCGAACCCCGTGAGCGGCCGCGGCGTCAAGCCGGGCGCTGGAGCATTGCCGTTTGATGACTTTGACTCCGAAGACGTGGATCTTGGTGATTTACGATTGCCCGCCCAGTTCACCAGTCCGGTGAAGCCGGCGACGACCCATCCCAAGTTTTCAGCGGAGGAAAACGCCGCTGCTGGCAGAGTTCACCAGTGATTTGGACGATTTCACCGCCGACGTCGAAGCGGTCCCTCCGTCGTCGAGTGCCGCCAGTCCAAATCCGCATCGTTCCCCGCGGCACGAGTGGCCGCCGGTGAGCAACCGCCCCACGCCGATCCGAGGCCAGCCGAATTGGCGGCGCCGACCCACGCCAGCGAGTACCGGGTGAATTGCAGCATCTGCAGCTCGGTCACCTACGCCAAGGCCTACCAGGCAGGCAAGACGATCAAATGTCCCGATTGTCACTCGCCCATCGTCGTCCCACCCCCACCCAAACTACGCAAAAAATTTGAAGTCAATCTGGACGAGACCGAATCGTTTCGATTCGGCCGAGAACCAGCTCGCCGATCGACGGCCCGATCCGTACACCAAGTCGGCTGCGGCGTTGCTCGATGAAGCGTCGCGTGAAGAAACCGCCAACGGGCCGCACAAGTACGATGACCAACCCGACTTGGTCGAGTGGTTCAAAGACGTGTTCGGTGTTTTCACCGACCCCGGCGTGCTGATGCACTGGATCGTCTTGTCGTTGCTGGCAGCCGTTCCGACGTTTTTTATTCTGCAAACCGAGATCTCCATCTTGAATCTGGCGTTGATCGTCGGCGGCTTCCTGTTGGCCGGGGCGGTGATCGGGTGCGGATTCGCGATCATGCAGTCAGTGGCCAACCAAGAGGATCACGTGTCGGAATGGCCGACGTTTGATCCGCTCGGGGTGGATCGGGACCTTGTTCGTTGCGTTCGCCGCAGCCGGCGTCGCGTTCATTCCTGTTTGGATCGCCTGTTCGATGGTATTCGGACAAAGTTTGATCAGCGTCGCGATCACGATGTTGTCCGTGTACGCGCTCTTCCCTTTCGTTTTATTGTCGATGTTGGACATGGGTAGCCCCTTCACGCCATTCTCCGCTGAGGTCGCGCACAGCGTGACAAAGTGCCAAGAATCATGGGCGGGTTTTATTTCAGTAGCGGGTTGCTGTTCGTCACATTGTTTTTGTTGTTCGCGTCGCTGACGGCTGCTTCCGCGTCCGTCGCCGCCGTCATCGCCATCTTCGCCGTCATCGGAATCGCGTTCACGTACTTCGCCATGCTCGGGCGGCTGGCCTACGCGATCGGACAAGCCGTCAACGCACCGCCGATGAAGAACGACATCGATCGATCCAAGAAATCAGAATCCGTTTAGCCCTTGGCTGTGGATTCTCATCCGCTTCACCCGCGTGGCCGTGCGACTCCGCTCGCAGGGTGCATGCCGGATCTGCACGATCCGGATAACTGTTTTGATCGGTACAGGATGTTCCGCTCGTTCATCATTGCGTCCCAAACTGACCGACGAACGGGGCTCCGTTCTCAGCCGGCATTATATTGAGGTTTCGCGGTCGTCGGCCCGACCAATCTAACCCTCGCGGGCTGATCCCCGAAGACTGACCTCCATCCAGGACGTTTCTGTGCATCTTTATTTCTTCTTGGTCGTCATCGTTTCGCTCAGCTGCGGATCACTCCCGGTCGGGGATGTAGATCCCGTTTCGGCTGCGTTGGCGACCACCGGGATGGTTATCGCTTGGATCATCCTCAGCCATGTGGCCGCGAGGACCGTGGCCCTCCACGTCCGTGACGAAAAGATAGATCCGATTGCCGGGGCCGAATGGCTCGAGACACAGCTCGCCGCATTCCGCTGGATCGGACTGGCCGTCGCCGTGTTATGTTTGGCCGGATTCGGATTGGCTCGCGTGTTGCCATCGATTCGTTTTGTAGAGGACTCGATGTTTCTGCAAGCGATCGTGTTGTTGGCACCCGGCATTCTGATTTGTACGGGCACCTGGTCCGCCGAACACCACTACGGGCGGATGCTCGACTACACCAAGCCCGGCGTCGCCCGTCACGTTCGCTCGGTCTGGATTTCCTTCCGCAGCGGCATGGCGTGGTTGGTCGTTCCGGTGTTGATGTTGCTGGGCATGTCCGACTTGGTGGCGATGCTTCCCATGACGCCCTCGGCGATCAGCCTCGTCACCATGGCGATGATCATTGCCTTCGCGGTGCTGGGGTTGCCGTGGATGATTCGGCACCTCTTCAAGACTGAAAAGCTGGATCTGGCATCGAGTGAGTGGGTGGTGCCGTTGATGGACGCGGCCGGAATTCGCCGCACCCGCGCCGTCCGCTGGAACACCGGTGGGACAACGTTCAATGCCATGGTTGCCGGATTTGTTCCACCGCTCCGGACGCTGCTGTTGTCGGATCGGCTGCTCGACGAATTGCCGCGTTCCCAAATCGCTATGGTCGTGCTCCACGAGGCCGCTCATCTTCGTCGTCGACACGTGCCGATGCGAATGCTCTCCGTGTTGCCGGCCTGGGGCGCGCGGCACGCGCTCACTCGCTTGACGGGTGAACAATCATGGTCACTGGCTGCCGGATCGGTCGTCGGAATCCTGTTGACGATGTTGATCCTGCGCTGGGTCGCTTACCGAACCGAACACGACGCCGATGTCCAAGCTTGTCGCATGGCCGAGCAAATTGCGAAACGAAATCCAGAGTTGATCGATGTTCCGGCGAGCTACGACAACGCGGCGGACTCGTTGGCAGACGCGTTGATGTCCGTCACGTTCGACCATCCCGCCAACCGCAAACCGACATGGTTGCATCCCGGGGTCACCGATCGGATCACCTGCATGAAACGCGAAGGCGAGACGCCAGTGATCCATTCGATGGTTTAACGGCCAGCGCCGTGAACGCTCGATCAGTCGACGTTTTCAAAATCTTCGAAATCGTCCAAGTCGTCATCGACGCTGTCGTCGATCTCATCGTCTTCAGGATCGTCTGCGGTGTTTAACCCGAATTCGGCACTGATCTCGTCATCGATTTCGATTTCGTAATCGTCTTCCAGTTCTTCTTCGAAATCGTCGTCAAAGTTGTCGTCGAAGTCATCCTCATCAATGTCATCAAACTCGTCGACGTCATCATCGTCGGCCAGGTCATCCTTGGAATCGTCGTCGTCGGCAACGTCGTCCGAATCGCTTGAGTCGTCGTCGGAGTCATCCGAATCGTCATCATCGTCGTTCTTGGCGAGCGACGGGGACGTGAGTAACGGAAACACGGGTGACGGGGACAGGCCTCCCGATGGCCGGGGCGAGAAACTCGGCGGCCGAACCGTCGGCGTGGCGAGTTCCGATTCGGTCGTTTCCGGAAAAGCGACAACAGTCATGAGCGAAGTCTTAGCGGGTGAGTAAACGAAGCTGGGAAAATCAAGTGACAGGTGACAGGTGTTGGGCAACCTTTGGTAACCGCGATTGGCGCTGATTGGGCGCTCTGCGGAGTTGAGGTCGATCGGGGCGTCGGTTCGGATGGGGGCGGTGGTTTCCGTTAGTCAATCACGGGCGATCAAGGCGATTATCGCGATCGTTCCGGTTTTTTCCACTCCGCGCGCACCCGTCATGCCGATTTTGGTATGGGCTGCGGATCGCACATTTTGATACCTCGCGACCAGCCGACAAGGCGAGTACCAGAATTTCTTTGCACGAATTTTGACTTTCGGTCGGATCGTGGATCAAAAACGGACCGGTTTCGCTCGAATCGGCAGCTACGAAACCCTGTTTTTTGGATAACCGCTTGATGACGCGTAAACGATCCCGGCTCCATGACGCCCCGGTCTGGCAGGCTTTAGCGACCACTTCGATCCAAGTGTCGCTTGTGTGCGTCGCGACACTCGGCGCGACGGGCTGTGCCAACCGCCAATACGGGCATATTTTGGCGAACAACGACAAAGACATGGTCGGCAGCCACGCGGCCGGAGCGGCGACCTGGAACCCGTTGGTCGACGAATCCGTTGCAAAACTTTTGTCCCGATGTCCGCCCGCGATCCAACCGGTGGGCTTTGAAACGATCGACGGCATTGCCCAGCACGGGGCGATCGGTTCGGCGCTGGCAAACGGTCCCGCCACGGTCTGTTTCATCGGCATCGAAAACAAGAGCGCCGAAGAGCTCGGCGACTTCAAGGACCAGATCTACGAACAAATTGATTCGCAAATCAATTCGGCCGAAACGTTTCGCGGCATCAGCCGTCGGATGATTGACGCCGCCTTGATTGAGACGCGGTTGCGACCCGACTCGCTCTTTTTGCCCGACAATCGGAATCTGTTCGCCGCGACGCTGGGTCGCCAAGGCACCCCCGTCGATTACCTGCTCTACGCGACGATCACATCCGGAACGACGGATCGAAACAAATCGAGCCAGCGAGATTACACGTTGACGCTCGAAATGGTGAATCTGCACAGCGGCGATTTCTTGAAAGAGTCCGCCAAACTTCGTAAAGGTTATAGCAAGACGCGAGCGGGCAAATGGTGGAATTGGGGTCCGTTTGATCAAGCCGATGGCTAGGACCGCCGTCGGCATTCCGATCGCCTTGATCATCGCGACGATGACCATCGGATGCGCCCGATCGGTGCAGACGATCGATCACGCGCGAGGGGCGTTTGCCAGCGGAGATCTGATCACGGCTGACGAAACTCTTGCAAAGCTATCACTCAAGCGTGGTGGCACCGCGCACGTGGCATCGTTGGACTTGGCGATGGTCGAATTGGCGGCCGGCGATGTGCGATCAGCTGAAGCACGCTTGCGAAAGCTGCGTGACGACTTTGAAGGGCTCTCCAAAGTGAACCTGGTCGCCGAGGCCGCATCGACGGTGACCGATGATCGCGTCCGTCGATACTATCCCTCCGGATACGAGGAGGTGATGATCCGCGCAATGTTGGCGGTGTGCTCGTTGGCCGGCGACCAAATCGATGCCGAGAGTTACGTGTTACAGGCGACCTCGAAACAGCAAGATCTGACACGTGACGCGGAAAGCCGTGGTTTGTTGGCGCCCGCCGACATCGATCAACCGATGGCGTTCTCACCATACCTGCGTGGCATGCTACGTGAAGCCACGCACCACGACTTCGATGACGCGGCCAGCGCGTATCGCTTGGTCAGCGCCGTGCGGCCCCAATTCGCGCCCGCCGCGGAGGACATCGCACGGGCCAGCGGCGGATCACATAGCCGACCCGGACACGGCGTGCTGTACGTGATCGCGTGCGTCGGCCGCGGCCCGGTCCTCGAAGAAACCGTGGCCGAAACGACTTCGACCGCGCTGTTGATCGCCTCGTCGGTCTTGAACGCCGAAACCAATGCCAAAGAAACGCCTGATGGCAAGCGCGTCGGCGGACCGGTGCTGCCGAACATTGCATCGGTGAAAGTACCAATGGTCGTGATCCCGAATTCGCCGGTGGCCGCGATCGGTATCCGCATGGGCGGCCAATTGTTGGGGGCCACGCAAACGATCACCGATGTCGGCGAATTGGCGACGCGGCAAGTCGAATCGGAAATGCCCTACACGATCGCCCGAGCCATCGTTCGAAGGGCGACCAAGGAGGCCACCGTCGCGAAAGTCGGCGACTCCTTGGGGCTCGATGGGATGTCCGGATCGCTATTCCATTTCGCCGCCGCTTCGGCCTGGGCCGGGTCCGAGAAGGCTGACACCCGATGCTGGGGATTGCTGCCACGCGAGATCCAAGTCTTCCGATGCGAACTACCCGAAGGCAACCATAGCGTCGGATTCGAATCGCTCGGTTTCGCCGGCCAAACCGTCGGCCCGCGATCGACCAATCGTGTCTCGATCGTCAATGGCCGAAACACCTATCGAGTCGCGATCGCACCCGCCGAACACGTTTTCGTCGTGGGGACCCGATAAACGGGTGACTAGGATTGCCGGGATCTGCGTCCATGTCGCTCCTTCGTGTCTAAATCGCGTTGCGGTGGAAGTTTTTGATGGGTACATTGGCGGGTCTTCTCCTGCACGTCGCCCGTGCGCACCAAGTCACCAACATAAAGTGGGTGAATTATCTTCGACGTAATTGGGTCGCCCTTCACTCGGGCACCTTCTGGCCGACGAACCGCAGTGGTGTTGGCGTTGATCGGTGGCATGCTATGCGCGAGCGGCTTTGGCCGGACCGATGCGCAAAATGCCAATTCAATGGGGCCCTTGAAGGGCCTCGGCTTGGACGGTCGGCTCGTTCGATTGGGTCAGTCGAGCGAAACCAAGGCGGTCGTCGTTGTGTTTCTGTCGACGGTTTGCCCGATCAGTAACAGCTATGTGCCGCTATTGAACAAAATGGCCACCGATGATCGGTTGCCCGGCATCGAGCTGTACGGCGTGATCTCGGAACCATCGGTAAATCGATCGGAGGCGCGAGCACACACTGACGAATATGGCATCGAATTCCCGGTGTTGTTTGACGCCTCTGGGGAATTGCGGTTGGCACTCGCCCCCACACACACGCCACAAGTGATCGTGCTCGGTCCACGTGGCAACAAACTGTACAGTGGGGCAATCGATGATCGGCATGTTCAACTCGGGAAAAAGAAAGACCAGGCGACGCAATCTTATTTGTCAGACGCGATCAATGCGGTGATTTCGGGCCGCCCGATCACCACGGCGTTGACGAAACCGGTCGGTTGTTTGATGGAACAACCGCCGAACAAAACGACAACCGGAAAGGTGACTTACACTCGCGACATTGCACCGATCATCCAAGCCAACTGCGTGGCGTGTCACTGTTCCGACGGATCAGGCCCCTTTGAATTGGTGACTTACGATGATGTCAGTGGGCACGCCAATCAGATTTTGGAAGTCACGCAATCGCGGTTCATGCCGCCTTGGAAACCGGCAACGGGTTTCACTCGGTTCCTGGACGAAATGCGACTGACGCAACACGAATTGTCGCTGTTGGATGTATGGGTTCGCGAGGGAAAACCGGCCGGGGATCCGGCTGATCTTCCCGCGGCTGTGCCGCGCACCAACGGTTGGCCGCTCGGCGAACCGGACCTGGTTTTGGAAATGCATGAACTGTTTCCGGTCCCCGCCAGTGGTCCTGATCTTCGACAGTATTTCGTGATCCCAACCAAGTTGACGGAAGATCGTTTGATCAGCGCAATCGACTTTCATCCGGGGACACCTCGAGCGGTTCACCACGCCAGCTTTTTTCTTGACACCAAACAAGCTGGTCGTCGTTTGGACCAAGCGGATCCCGGTCCCGGTTACGCTGGTTTCGGCGGACCGCGATTCGAACCCGAAGGGACGCTAAGCAGTTGGTTTCCTGGGATGAGTCCACGGCGTCTGCCCGATGGGATGGGCCGCCTGCTTCCTCGGGGGAGTGACATTGTTGCCGAGATTCACTACGTCACCACAGGCAAGCCGGAGCAAGATCGATCCAAGGTCGGGCTCTACTTCGCTCCCGAATCGGCGCGAAAGTTGGTTGTCGAAATTCAAGTCGGAACCAAGAAGATTCGCATCCCGCCCGGCGAGAAGCATCATCTGCAACGTGCGACGTACACCCTGCCGGTCGACACCACTTTGCTTGACGCGGTGCCTCACATGCACGTCTTCGGTCGAGAAATGAAAGTCTGGTCCAGGTCATCCGAGGGGCAAACCCGACCGCTGTTGTGGATCAAAGATTGGGATTTCAATTGGCAGGGCAAATACTCGTTCGCCCACCCGGTGCGTCTGCGAAAGGGAACTAAGATTTACGTCGATGCGTGGTACGACAATTCGGAAGGCAACTCGTTGAACCCGAACTCGCCACCCAAGACGGTCCACTGGGGCCCTGATTCGACCGACGAAATGCTGATTTGCCATTTCCAGTGCACCTGCGAAACCATGTCGCAGCTCAGCCAGTTGGTCGAGGACCAGGCCGCGCACTTTTCCGA
The DNA here is from genome assembly GCA_963781095.1 of Pirellulaceae bacterium. Taxonomy (GTDB): domain Bacteria; phylum Planctomycetota; class Planctomycetia; order Pirellulales; family Pirellulaceae; genus Rubripirellula. The sequence continues at coordinate 229,794 of CAWAEA010000004.1, read as the reverse complement.
CGCCAAACGCTAAGCTCCAAACGCTAAGCGCCAAAGGCACTGGAATTTAGAATGCTTGAAGGTAATCAACACGCGCCTCGGTCCGGACTTTCCTTTTCTCACGCGGCTTCGTCGTAGTAGCCGGGATCGTCCACCGCATCGCCGTCGAAGTCGCCGACGATGGGTTGGCTGTCGGCGCTTGGTCTCGGGACGATGATCTGCAAGTCGTTCGCCGTGATCCGGCGGTCGCCGTCGGTGTCGATGATCCACAGGTCGCCTCGCACGACTCCGATCTCGTCGATTCCGTCCCCGTTGAAGTCACCGACGATCGGTTCGTCGCCGGAACGTCCAAAGTCGGCACGCTGGTCGGCGTCGGTCCAGCGTCCGTCACCGTCCGCGTCGAGCAACCATTTGCCGCTTCGGAAGACTGCAATCTGGTCGATTCCGTCCCCGTTCCAATCGCCGGCGATCGGCGTGTCCACTTGCTCGCCGTACTTGAAGACGTGATCGACGGCATCGGCGCGGAGTGCACCCTGGTCGCCGCGAACCAGTAAGCGTTTGCGATCTTCGCCACGGTCCGAATCGGACTGAGCCAACGATCGCGCATCGACTTCGCGTCGACGTTTGTTGGCCGGGTCCGGTAACCCAGGATCCTTTTTGATTTTCTGGTCGTCGCGATGCCATTGCCGGCCAAAGATGCCGATGTCGTCCTTGCCGTCACCATCCCAGTCTCCGACGACGGGGCGATCGAGTTCGGTCCCTAATTGCATCCACAGATCGCCCGCGTCCCACTTCCCGTTGCCGTTGAAGTCGACGAACCATTGGCCATCTTTAAAGATCACCCCTTCGTCGGATCCGTCTCCGTCAAAGTCACCCGCCAAGGCCACGCCGCGTAGCATGCCGAGAGAGATTTGTCGCCCTTGGCGGTCGGATTACCCTTGGAATCGGCAATCGTCCAGCGACCACGGTTCTGGTCCCCTCCGACCCAACTCTCCGCCGACTTACGTGACGAGACACCTTGGATGGATCCGTCCTCACCGACGGTGCCACGAGGAAAACCACCGTTGATGACGCTCAAGTGCCACGATACCGCCCACTCGTCGTATTCGATCGCCGGAGTCCGGGAGGTCACCGGATTGGCGAAGGTCATCACGCGAATTTGCGGATCAAAAATCTCGATCGGCACCAACACGCGGGGCACATCGGGCTGAGTCGGCTGGGGTGGCGGAATCAATTGGGGTGAGACCAGGATCTCGCTGAAGTTGTTGTCCGAACTTTGGCCCCCGCCGACCAACACCACTCGCAAGATCGCGTCGTTGCGAGGATCGGTCGCTTCGGTCTGCGTCAACGTTTGGATGATGATTCGATCTTCATCCGTCATCTCATCTGCCGGATTGAGCGCAACGCCACCCGCAGATCCGGGCGTGTCCAAACTGTCGATGTATCCGTCCGGTTGGATTTGATAAATATGATAGATGCCTGGCCGCAGTCCCGTGAACTCGTAGTACCCGTTGGCGTCGGTGGTCACGCGGATCGGTCCGTCGGCATACACGCCGGGAAGTGCGCGGTCGGCCGTGTAATGAGTACCAACCAGAGTACGAAGTTCGATCGTCACACCTCCCAGGGGTGTGTCGTCGGGCGTGAATTGTCCGTCCCGATACTGACGCAGGTCCGTCGGATCGGGTGCGGTGCTCAACGTCAGCGTTTTACCGTCCTGAAACACGTATCCCGACAAAATAGCGGGCGGTACTTCGGGGAAATCATAGTGCGCTGCCGTGACGCCACCGCCGATCGCGATGCCGACGATCAAGTCGTCGCCGCCGATTCGGCCGCCCGCATCGCCCACGATCTCGCCGCCGTGGAACAAGTCGGTCGGTTGCGTTTCACGTACCGAGTAAACGCCGGGCGAAAGATGTTGGAACAAGTACTCGCCTGAATCGTTCGTGCGAGTTTGCTGGAGCACTTCTCCAGCCTCGTTCATCAGCTCGATCACCACACCGGGAATCGGAGTGTCGCCGGGCTCGAAAATCTGGTTCGGTTCCGATTCTTGCCACACGCGGCCACCGATCGACGACGGCGGCAATTCGCAAAAATCGTAATCCACCAACGAGTCGCCTGACCTCAGCAAGGTGCCGAGCAAGTCTTCGCCGAGCACAACGCCGTCGCCGGTGCCGGGAACCTGGCCGCCTTGGAAGTAGCCCTCGGGTTGCTGTTCAAAGATTTGGTACCGGCCCGGTCGCAGACCTTCGAAAGTGTATTGACCCATCGCATTGGTGATCGTCCGCGAGACGAACACGCCGGACGCATCACGTAGCTCGATCGTCACACCGGCGAGTGGCGGTTCGTGGGAATCGCGGATGCAATCACCGTTGCCATCGACGTAGACGGTGCCCGAGATGCTAGCGGGTTCAAGCTCGCAAAAGTTGTACTGGGTCAATCGCTCGCCCCATCCGATCGGGATCCGCGAGATCACGTCTTGAACCGAGTCATCACCGCCGTGGCTGCCGGCTTTTTGGCCGCCTTGCAACCAACCCGCGGGCTGGATCTCTCGGACCGTGTAACTGCCCGCGGGCAAGTTGATGAATTCGTAGCGCCCCGATGCATCGGTGTTGGTGAAGCCGACCATTTTTCCGGAAGCATCGTACAACTCGACGCGGACCCCTTCGATTCCGACTTCATCCGAATCAAAGACACAGTCCTCGTCGAGGTCCGAGAAAACGTTGCCGCGGATTTCCGCCGGAGGCCGTTCACAAAAATCGTACTCCACCGCCACCACGCCCGACGATAGGGTGATGCTGCCGATGCGGCTGGCGTCGACGACGGTGCCGCCTTCACTTCCCGGCTTGGCGCCGCCTTCGAAGTAACCCTCGGGTTGACTTTCGACGACCGTGTAGGTTCCCGGCGTCAGATTGGTGAACGAATAATCTCCGTTTTGGTCCGTCGTCGTTTTTGCGACTTCACGTCCGGACGAGTCGAGCAAACGAATCGTTACACCGGAGAGTGGAAGTTCATCGGGGTCGCGCTCGCAATCTTCGTCGACGTCGACGAACACGTTGCCAAACAGCGACGCGGGTCGAAGTTCGCCAAAGTTGTACTGCACCCCGACGTCGCCCTGTTTCAAAACGATCGCCGCCAACTCGTCTTGCCCTGTGTCCTGGCCCCGTTCGACGCCACGCACCGTACCGACCGAATCTTTGCCGTCGAGGTATCCGTCGGGTTGGGTTTCGATGATCGAGTATTCACCCGGCATCAAGCCTTTGAACTCGTATCGTCCGTCGGAATTCGTCGTTGTCGTCGCAACGATCTTGCCAGATCCGTCCACCAAAGTGACCTTCGTCGCCGGGATGGCGACTTCGCCCGAATCGCGTTTGCCGTCGTCGTTGGCGTCGTGAAAGACCGAGCCCGATAGGGACGCCGGTGCCGCTTCACAAAAGTCGTACTCCACACCCACGCCGCCCGGCGTCATCGTGATCTGCGAAATCAAACCACCGTTCACGGAGGCGCCGACCGTCACATTGTTGATGCGACCGACGTGCGAGCCTCCATCGAGTAGACCCGCGGGCGTGAACTCGACGATGCGGTAGGTTCCGGTGGGAACATCATTGAATTGATAGGTACCGTCGGCGCCGGTGGTCGTCCGAAACAGGGTCGTGCCGCTTGCGTCTTGCAGCAAAACCTCGACACCCGGTATCGGAGTGCTGGCGTCGGCTCCATGGTCGCCGTAACAATCTTGACCGGGGGCCGCCAAGTAGACCGAACCGGCAATCGAACCATACGGTGTCTCGCCAAAGTTGTATTCGATTCCCTTGCTTCCGCCGGCCAAAACGATGTCGTGGATGCGGTCACCCGGATTCTCAGCGATGCCGACCGTTTTTCCGCCGATCGTTCCGGGGGTGTCCAAACCATCGTTCAGACCCGCCGGTTGGCTGATCTCAATGACTTCGTAACTGCCCGGTGCCAACCCGGTAAACGAGTACGCACCATTGCCATCGGTTGTGGCGATCAATACGGATTGGGACGCGATCGTGTCGATGGGCACCAATTGGACGCGAACGCCCGCGATCCCCTGTTCGCCCGTGTCGCGTTTTCCGTTGTTGTTGGTATCGACGTAGACAAACCCGGCGATCGCCGCTGGGGTAGCTTCGGCAAAGTCATAATTGATCGCGGACGAATCACCAAGTGGAATATGGATCTCACCCAGGACGTCTTTCGACTCCGCCACACCGATCGATGCACCCGAGACGGTTCCCGGGATCGCCGCAACGCTCAAAAGACCAGCCGGCTGGGTCTCGACAATCCGGTAGGTGCCGGGCGATAGATTCAGCGATTTTGCAAACGTGTAACGGCCCGACGCGTCGGTCTTGGTTTTTAGTCCCGTGTCGGCATAGGTTCCGTCCGGGGCCTGTTTCCACAGCGAGATGTCGACACCGGGCAATGTTCTTTCATTGGATTGGCGGATCGAGTCCAGGTTGTCGTCGACCCAAACGGTGCCCGACAATTCAATCGGTTTGGGTGTTTGCACGGTCTCGCCCACTGCGGCGGCCGATCGGTTGGGACGGCTGTCGATGCCGGTGCCCTCGTCGGGCGGCAAATTCAAACCAAAATCGACATTCGGCGAGCCGTAATCGTTGAGGAAGATGGCATCGGCGTGCGCGGTTTCGAAATGCGGCGCGTTGAAGGTCGCGGCCAACAAAGAATCTTGGAATTCTTGGCCCGAATTGATGACGTCCAATCGCGAATTGAACATGTCCAAATCGCTGGACATCCTTAGAATCTCGTCGACGTCGATGGTAAATTCCATCCGATCACCGGCACGAAAATTCGTGAATCGTAGAATGAGTTCTTGGCCGCCGTCCTCGACCTCAGCGGTCGCACTGATCGGTTGACCGCTGGCGGATGTCATTTTGACGATGCGAAAGTCGTGCGCACCGTTCTTTCCACGGCCGCCCAGGGCCGTGTCAAACATCGGATCGCCGATGCTCAAGCCGTCACCGTCTTTGTCGGTGTTGATCCGAAGCTCGGTCAGAAGAGTTCCGACGGCGCCGCCGTTGAATGACAAAATGAAGCGGTCACCCTGGGAGTCGCTGCCGACGTCCTGGTCACTTTCCAAATAGTCAGTTTCCAAATAGACCACACCGACGTGGATCGGGTCCGCAGCGAACAATCGTCGAGGTTCGAGACGTTCGGGACCCATCGCGCGACGCTTGAGCATCTCGGTGCGGACGGCCGGTTTACGATCGCGGTTTCGTTTTGCTTTCCAAATCACGCTCGGCACCTCCGTGTGCCCCAATTGCACTCACGAATCAAACGCGAGCGAAAGTACGGTCGTCCCTTGTCCTTATCGATGCGTCGGATCGATTTCGGCAATCCGTTGCTCGCCCGGACCGATCTCGCTGATCATCCAGCGACGAAGAGTCGCATCAAAGCCGCCCGAAAACAATACGTTATCAGTGGCGGCCAACGTCGTGATGCTGCCGTGGTGCCCCTCTAAAGTCTGGACGATACGACCCTCGTTGGTGTCGACAATCCGAATCACATTGTCCGAACCGGCAACCGCCACCCAGTGTCGGCTCAGAACGACCGCCGCAAACAATTTGCCGGGTGTCACGTCGATCCGATGCTTCAACTTTCGAGTGTCGCTATCAAACACGGTGACGTTACCATCTTCACCGACACAAACGGCAAGATCGCTTTGTCGGTGGAAGACGATATCGTGAATCCGCCCTTGATGCAGCGAGTGCTCACTGGCGAGCGTCCCCGAGTTTGCATCGAACAGGTGCAGATCGCCGCTGCGACCGGCGACCGCAATCACGCCGTTGTCGTCGCGATAGGCGACGGCCCGCAAATCGTTGCAATGGCAATGCAGCACCGATCGCTCGCGGTTACGCCGACCGATCAAATAAATTTCGTTGTTGAATCCGACGGCCGCCATCTCGCGTGCATCCGGCGCAAAGCGGACTCGCGCGAGTGCGGGTGTCCCCGCCATTTTTTGCTGAACCGCGAACGCTTCATTGCGATCCCACAAAATCAGTTGTCCGTCGTTGCCCGCCGACACCAATCGGTCCCCCGACGGATCAAAGGCCAAGGTCCGAATCACGTCACGGTGACCGGCCAACTGGTGGACGACTTGGAATGTGGAGGGGTGCAAGATTCGAATCACGTGGTCGTCGCCCGCTGCTGCCAACCACTGGCCGCGAGGGTCCGCCGCGATCGCAGTCACCACGACGGGCGCGTCGGTCTCCCCTTTGAGCCGATAGATTCGGCTTTGCAGCGGCAGCGCCAACGAATGACCGTCGGCGATTCGCAATTCGGTGGTCTTGGTGATACCACCCGGTGGTTCCGCCAGCGCGACCGCACGGGAGTGCAAAAGCCCCGATGAAGTCGCAACCGCGATAGCACCCAACCAATATCGACGCGAAATTTTTGGCGTCATGATTCTCCCCTCCGGAGATTCGTGATCTGAATTTGTCTCTGGTTCCGACCCATCGCCCGCGCTGGTCCGACGCACCCACACAGGTTTCGGCCTGGTCGACGCGCAGCCCGAAACGGACACTTATGCAAAGACGTACCCTTGGTGAAGATCGGCAGCAAGCGTTGATCGTCATCACCTGAATAATCGGAAAAGCCTGCGCAAGCGTTCGAATCGCTCTTTCATCGTCCGTCATCGGTTGATTACAAGTGCGTTTCGGCGGCTCGATGGCGTGGACGCTTCTGGCCGGCGGGTCGCATGACCCCCTCCCGAGTATTTTGACCCCGTGTGTGTTTCACGAACGATGAAGGCAGCGTCAAGGATGATGCGACGAACCCTAGCCACCAGCGTGGCGATTCTCCTTTCGGCTCCGACCCTCTGGGCCCAGCAAGCTGGCAACGTGCCCAGCTATGCCCAAACGCGTCCAGCAACGCAGTCGCGTCCAGCCGCGCAGTCACGTCCAGCAAATCAAGCGGCCGAGCAAAACGCAGCCCAAAAAATCAATGCGGCACAGGCCGGCTTACAAAATAACGCCGGCGAGGCGGCGCCTTTGAACTCACGCCCGAAGTGCAAGCCCAACTGCAAAAGGTGCTGCTGGCGTGGCAACAGCAAAGCCAGGGCACCAAAACGCTTGAATGCAAGTTCACCCGTTGGCACTTTGACATGTTCGCCGCACCGGCCGGGCTGCATGCCACGCGGGCTGATGGAGTGCTCAAGTATGCCGCCCCCGACCGAGGCCTGTTCCGCGTCGATCAACTGGTTTTCTATGCCGGTATCGAGGGCGAGAAACCCCATTACAAAACTCAAGAAGGTCAGTTCGGTGAACACTGGGTTTGCAACGGCACCCAATCGATCGAGATGGATCGCAGCAAAAAAGAATGCCGCATCCAGGATCTGCCGCCCGAAATGCAAGGCAAGAACATCATCAGCAGCCCGCTGCCGTTTGTATTCAATTTGGACGCCGCTCAAATTCAACAACGCTATTGGATCCGTCAAGTCGATGCGGGTTCGCCCGGGATCGTCCTGATCGAAGCCTGGCCCAAACGCCAAGAAGACCGTGCCCAATACAAGCTGGTTCAAATCGCGTTGGAAGCCAACACGTTCCTGCCGCAGGCACTCAAAATGTACGCCCCGAACTTCGATTTCAAAACGGCGCCCAAGTGGGACCAGTACGAATTCAGTGACGTGAAGCGAAACAGCATCGGTGCCGCCCTGGGCGTCTTCATGAACAACTTCGTCCCCGAGCGTCCACCGGCTTCGTGGACAATCTTGCGTGACAAGTTTCGTCGCACCCGGTGGATCCTCCGATGCAACAAGCAGCCAACCCCGACACCACTCCGGTGCGATAGCCTCTAAGCGAGGAAGCCACGACCGCTTCGCGGTCGAAAGTGGTTGGTACTGGGCCAGCACATTCGGCTCGGTAAACGAATTCAAAGGCCGGCGGCGGATGCATCTTCGAACGGGGGTGTGCTGCCCCCGGCCTTATTTTTTCATCGATCGATAGCGACGGATCAGCTCGTTGGTCGACGAGTCGTGCTTCGGTTCGCTCGTCGACTTGGCGCCGAGTTCGGGGATGATGTTCTTGGCCAAAACCTTGCCGAGCTCAACGCCCCATTGGTCGAACGCGTCGATGTTCCAAACGATGCTCTGAACAAAGACGCTGTGCTCGTAAAGTGCCACCAGTCGACCCAACATCTTCGGCGACATCGAATCCGCCAGGATCGTGTTGGACGGTCGGTTGCCATCGAACACGCGGTGAGGAACCAACCAATCCTCGGTGCCCTCGGTGCGAACCTCATCGGCGGTCTTTCCAAACGCTAAAGCTTCGCTTTGTGCCAAGACATTGGCGATCAAGATGTCTTGGTGATCCCCGATCGGATTCAACGACTTTCCGAAAGCGATAAAATCACAGGGGATTAACCGAGTTCCCTGGTGAATCAGTTGATAAAACGAATGCTGGCCATTGGTGCCCGGTTCACCCCAGTAGATCATGCCGGTGTCGTAATCGACTCCGCCGCCGGCGGTGGTCGTGGACTTGCCATTGCTCTCCATCGTCAACTGCTGCAAGTAGGCGGGGAACCGCTTCAAGTACTGGTCATACGGCAAAACCGCCGTCGTCTCGCACCCAAAAAAGTTTGAATACCAAACGGACAACATCCCCATGATCACCGGCAGGTTTTCGCCGAGCGGCGTGGTGCGAAAGTGCGTGTCCATCTCGTGGGAACCGGCGAGCATCTCGCGGTAAGCGTCGGGTCCGATGGCCAGCATCGTCGACAAACCGATCGCGGACTCCATCGAATAGCGTCCGCCGACCCAATCCCAAAACTCAAACATGTTGGCCGTGTCGATCCCGAACGCTGATACTTTCTCGGCGTTGGTCGACAAAGCGACAAAGTGTTTGGGAATCGCCGACTCGTCGCCGCCCATTGCATCGAGCAGCCACGTGCGGGCAGTGTCCGCGTTGGTCATCGTTTCGATCGTCGTGAAGGTCTTCGACGCGACGATGAACAGCGTTTCCGCCGGATCCAGATCGATGGTCGCTTCGGCGAAGTCGGTCGCGTCGACATTGCTGACGAATCGAAACGTCATCTCACGATCGCTAAAGTGACGTAGCACTTCGTACGCCATCACCGGTCCGAGATCGGATCCACCGATGCCGACGTTGACGACGTTGCGAATTCGTTTTCCGGTGTGCCCCTTCCAATCGCCGCCGCGGACACGATCCGAGAAAGCCGCCATCTTATCCAGGACCGCGTGGACATCGGGGATCACATCGACCCCGTCCACCATCACGGACGCACTCTTGGGTGATCGGAGGCGCCGTGTGCAGCACCGCGCGTCCCTCGGTCAAATTGATTTTTTCGCCGGTAAACATCGCCTCGATCCGCTCCGCCAGACCGACCGATTTGGCCAGCGACATCAGCAGTGTGATGGTCTCGCCCGTGATCCGGTTTTTGGAGTAATCCAGATAAAGTCCCGCACCTTCAACCGTCATCGTCCGTCCACGATCCGCGTCGCGCGAGAACAGTTGACGCAGATGAACGCTTTGGATGGCGTCAAAATGCTTGACCAGCGATTTCCACTCGGGACGGGATGTCAATCTCAGGGTGGGCGGCGCGGTCATCGAAGATCCTGGCGGAGGGGAGTGGATGGTCAGCCACCAGGATACCGCTCGCCGTGGAGGACGCAACATTGCAGCGCCGGCTGATTCTATGACCTAGAGTTTTGCTGAGAGCGGGTGGCACTCGCGGGGAAACCGTGGTTCAAAGCCAGACCACGAAAAATTCAGCGTTCCATCCATCGTTTCCAAATTTCCAACGCACTTCATGGTTCTCGCCGGTGGCTAGAGATCTGTCGATCGAAGCGAAACAATCCTTCATGGTCGTCAATTTATTGGCGACCGCGTTGGTCGTTGGCATTCACTACAAATCGGACGTTCCGGACAACCCGAACATCGCGATGGCGACCTGGAATCAACTCGGCCAAGAGTTCTGGTTTGGCGGCATCGCACGGGTCGCGGTTCCCATCTTTGCGTTTGTGGCCGGGCTATTTTACTTCCGCAGCGACGACGGATCATTCGCGACGTACCGCCGCAAATTGGGCGAACGCGGTCGATCGGTTGGTATCCCATTTTTCACCGTCGCGTCGGTGGCGATGGTGTGTTGGTTGCTCGTCCGAAGTGGCGAAGGCAAACCGATCGAATTGTCAGTGCCGAAATTTCTGGAAATGTGGTTTCTGAGCCCGCCAGCGGAACAATTGTGGTTTTTGCGAGACTTGATCGTGATGGTGGTCGTCGCACCCGTGATTCGTTGGTTTTGCCAGCGACGCATGCCGAGCGTGCTGTTCTTGGGCGTGGTCGCATCGGCTTGGGCGATCGATTGGCAAGTCTTTCCGATGGTGGCGGGTTGGCGCCTGCTGCAAATGGAAACGCTGTTGTTCTTTTCTCTCGGGTGCATCGCGGTGTCCCGATACCATTGGGTCGAACGGGTCGGGTGCTCGTCGACCACCATGCTTGTGCTCGGATGGTTGCTATGGTGCGGGCTGGTTGGAACGCGAGTCATGCTGCGTCCCGATTTCGACATCTGGTACGCCGCCGATCACGGCCGAGCGGATTTGATGTTCCATCAATGTTCAATTCTGGTCGGTGTGCCGACGTTATTCGCGACGGCTTGGCGGCTGCGCCGACCATGGCTTCTCAACCTATCCGGCGGCTCTTTTTTCGTTTATCTGGTCCACGAGTTTCCGGTCCGAGCGATCGCTCATCGGATCAGCGACCGGTTGATCGACCATGAATTCTCGTGCTGGGTGCTGACACCCATCGTTTTGGTCGGCGGATACACCACCGCGGTGATGTTGAGCCGATTTGCGCCGCGTGGATTTGCGATCTTGACCGGTGGACGCGCACCGACGATGGGTAAAAAATCGGCCGCCACGTCTCCGACCCACTCCTCTCATTCTCCGACGCAAACGTCGGTATCTTAACCGGAGATCAACGCCATGGAATTTCTGATCGCGATGTTCTGCGTCGCCGCTGCGGTGTGGCTGATTCCGGTTTTACAATCCGGTCGATTGATCATCATTGCGATGTTGGTGTTGGTCGTCGGCACGGTGTTTGGCCCCTCATTTTTTGCCATCGATGGACCGATCCAAATCAGCGTGGATCGATTGCTATGGGGGGCGATGTTTGGATTCGCAGCGATCGGTTGGCGAATGGGGGAGATTGAGTTCCCGACGCTGACGAGAATCGACTGGATGATGGTGGGGATGGTTGCATGGTTCTTGGTTCGAACCATCGGCGGCGGTCCGATTCCCGACGGCAGCTCGCCGACGGCGCGATGGCTGTTCTACATCGCCATGCCGGCGGGGATGTACGCGATCGCTCGCTTGATTGCGATCCGTCAAACCGACGTTCGATGGTTGACGATCGGCATGATCGGATTGGGAATTTATCTGGCGGTGACCGCGGTGCTTGAGATCACCAACCTGCACTCGCTCGTGTTTCCGCATTACATCGTTGACGCGAAAACGTGGGAGTTTTTTGGTCGCGGACGCGGTCCGCTGATGAATCCCTCGGGGAACGGTTTTTTGATCAGCATCGCGTTGGCGGCCGCCAGCGTCGGATTCGTGTACGCGTCTCACCGCATGAGATTGATTTACGCGGGTATCGTTGCCACTTTGTTGATCGGTATTTACGCGACCTTGACCCGCAGCGCTTGGATGGGCGGCGTGGGTGCGGTCGCACTTGTCGCGCTTCTGTACTCGCCGCGTTGGGTTCGCGTGCTCGGATTGATGGCGGTAATCTTGGTCGGAGGCGCGTCCGTGATGGGCTTGAAAGACCAGCTCGTTCAACTCAAACGCGACAAGAACTTGACCGCCGAGGATGCCAAAAAGTCGATGGCGTTGCGTCCGTTGTTGGCCGTGGTCGCCTATGAGATGTTCAAAGACGCGCCGCTCACCGGCCACGGATTTGGCCACTACGCCGCGCACAACGTCCCTTACCACAGCGATCGCAGCTACGAAATGCCGCTGGAGATCGCCCGTCCGTACAATCAACACAACGTCTTTTTGTCTGTCCTGGTCGACACCGGGCTGACCGGTCTGTCATTGTTCGCGGGATGGTTCATCAGCCTCGTCGGTATCGGATGGCGACTGACACGTGAACCGTCCCAAAAGCCCGAGTCGCGATTCATAGGATTGATTTTGCTGGGCGCCATGATCGCCTACTTCGCGAACGGAATGTTCCAAGACGTGTTGATCATTCCGATGGTCCACATGTTTTTGTTCTTTCTAGGCGGATTGGCCGTGACGGCGGACCAGAAAGGGATTTTGATGGACTTTCCGGTCACGATGGTTTCTCGATCCCTCGCGAAATCGGTGGCCGATTCCGCGGACGGTCTCGATCAGGTCAGCGGCGCCCATCTTCTTTCTTAACGCTCGGACATGAACGTCAATCGTGCGTTCATAGCCTGCACCCGCTAGCGATTCCGGATCGATGCGGAGCTCAACCACACGAACGCCGCTACCCTGGATGGAAGCCGCCGCTGGGATTGCCCCGATACGCGCTTCGCTCGCAAGCGTTTACAATTCAACGAGCCGAATCGGATTCTCCGCTTCCTCTCCGCCGCCCTCCCAGAATTTTGGTCCGCATGTCCACCCGCCGTCGCGCCCGCGAGATTGTCTTGCAATTGCTGTACGAGTCGGACGTCAATGGAACGCGTGATGCCGAGTCGTGTCGGCGATTCATTCGCTCGCGAATGCAGGGCCGCAAGGCGCTCACTGACTTTGCCTGCAATCTGCTTGATGGGACGCTTGAGCATCGCGACCAGATCGACGTCCTGTTGGGGCGACTGGCCACCAATTGGACCCTTCCCCGGATGCCGGTCGTCGATCGGAATGTACTTCGGCTGGGTGGTTATGAGATCCTGTTTGGGGACACCCCCGGACGGGTAGCGGTCAATGAATCGATCCTGCTTGCGAAGCGGTATGGCGACAAGGATAGTCCCCGATTCATCAACGGAGTTTTGGACCGATTGATGAAGGATGGACTCGAATCACCAGGCACCGAGGGGGCCAGTCCTGGCGTCCCAAGTTCGGATCCAGAGTCGTCGGCACGCGAAGCTTGAATTCGGTCGTGAGATAGCTTGCGAGGCGGCCGATTCACCATTCTTCCTGGGCGGCTCGCGAGCACGGCCGGATCGTTTCGATGTGATCGATTTGGCGACTCAGCGGTTCTCGCTCTGATCGTCCGATTGTTCCTTGGCCTTCGCGGTACGGGGTTTTTGAGGTCCTGGCTTACGGCCGCGGCGACGCCCTTGCTGGACCGGCGTGAAGCGGCTTTCGGTGCGTTGGAGCAGCTTGGTGATGCACAGCTTGTTGATGCTCAGATTCAACAGTTCGCCCTCCTCCGTAAGCGCCTGGTGAAGGCTTTGAGGAAGTCGAATGGTGATCATCTTTTCGGGCTCGGTCATGTCTCCCTTGGCCATTTCATGGCTCCGCAACGCCGCCACCATTTCTTGCAATTCGGCAAACTGTTTTCCGCGGCAAAACAACTCATGTTCGTCGGGGGTGGGGAATGTCTTGTTGACCAATCCGGCGGGTCCGAGCATCTCGCGATAGAACGCGACCCAGCACCCCGAATCGGCGAACTGAGTTTCGGCCGCCTGCATGATCTCCGCCGCCCGACTTTGAAAGCTCAGCCGAGCCGCATGCGTCATCGTCTCCCCACGCGGTGCCGTCCCGGATCGTGAGGCGTCCGTGGCCCGGCCCGCCTCGGGGGAGTCAAGAATGCGGGGGAGCCGGGAACCGCTCGCCGCGTCGACTTGATCGGAGTTCCAAGAAGCACCGTTGGATGGGAGGGCTGGGGCCATGGTCGAGACTGTCCTTTGCTCGGGTCGAGCACGCGTCGGGGGTGATGGCCCAATGCTTTCCGGCCGTCAAGTCAACAGCCGCAAACCCAATAGCATCAACAGCTTAAGTGAAGTGCCCAGGAGTCTGCGCATCGGCCACCCCTCTGTTGGGTCCGGTGCGGGTGCTTGTTTTGCAGGCACGCAGAGATGTGCAAGCACCAGGTGTCCACGCCGGTAAATGCTGTCATTTCTTTTTTAAAAGTTGCCAGCGTGGCGATCGCCTGACCCCGGTCTGGTGCATTGTCGGAGACGCCGCGGAGCAGCGGACTCGGGTGGGCGGGTGGGGTGGCGGGTGACATCCCCGTCGCCATTCCACCGCTGTGGCATCGATCGGTGATCCGCTTCCTGGCCGCCGACAGGCGGCGGTCAGGTGGGCACCCGAGCGGTCGATGGGTTAACCGCCCGCCAGCCCGTCACAGGCGTCCGCGAGCAATTCGATCGACCTCGCGACCTGGTCTCGACTACTGGTCCAACCCAATGAGATTCTTAGCGTGCGGCCGACTTGGGCGCTGCTCAATCCGATCGCCTTGAGGGCCCGGGTCATCTCGTCCGGAGGCGAGTCCGATTGGGCGGTCGCCACGGCCAGCTGTCGCGCCGTTCGCTGGATCCGTTTGGCATCACCGGGCATCTCGATGGCGATCGTGTTGGCCAGCCTGGGAGAGTCCTCACAAAGCACTCGCGCCCGTCCGTCAAGGGTGGCAATCAGCTCGTTAGCAAAATGGTCTCGAAGGTCCCCGATGCCGGTCTCGACGTCGCTGGCACACTTCGCCGCGAGCGCCGCGGCGGCGCCCAAGCCGATGCATCCGGGAATATTTTCGGCGCCGGGCCGCAGCCCCATTTCACGAGGTTCGCCGAATCCGATCGGTGAGAGTTGCAGGCCGCGGCGGACGTACAGTGCCCCGCTGCCCTTGGGGCCGTAAAACTTGTGGCCGCTGATCGACATCGTGTCCGCTCGCAGCAATCCCACTTCCACCGGCATCTTGCCAAACGCTTGGGTCGCATCGCAGTGCAAGGGCACCCCCCGGTTGTGACAGATGTCCGCGATCTCCCGAATCGGCTGGATCGTGCCGATCACCGAATTGGCGAGCTGGATACACGCTAAACGGGTGTCGGCTCGGATTCGGCCGGCAACGTCATCGGGCTCGATCAAGCCATCGGGTTGGCAAGGGAGAACTTCAACTTCCCACCCTCGGTCCTCCAGACTCGTGGCTGCCGCGAGGACACAATCATGCTCCAGCGCACTCACCAAAAGATGCCCTGGATCCTGCTTGGCGGTGATCCCCAGCACCGCCAAGTTGTTCGCCTCGGTGCCGCTGCCGGTGAACACGATCTCGAACGGTTCGCACCCCGCCAGCATCGCGACGCCTTCCCGAGCATTCTCGAGTGCCTCCCCAACCGCTTGCGCCTGCGGATGCTCTTGACCGGGCAGCATGAAGTGGGTCATCCAGTACGGCTTCATCGCCTCCAATACCGAGGGTGCCAGCGGGGTGGTTCGATTAAAATCGAGGTAAATCACAACGGTTGCCGGAAGTTGGTTTTGCTAAGAAAAGGGCCGTCGTCAACGCAGGTCGGGACACAAAACGACCAAGTGGCGAGCGGGAGACCGAATTTTTTAAAAGAAAAGTGGAAGAGTGAAGTTTGGGTGGCGGGAGCGTGCCCGGTGCCATCGGCGAGCCCATGCCCAGGTTAGTTGAAGGACTTGCGAAGAAAAGTGGGGCGGAAACCCGCTCTCAGCAGCAGGACGCCCCGCTGGGATACGCGGCGAACGACCGCTCATCATCGGATAGTTGAAATTGAACGTTTGCACTGTGACCCTTATTTTGCGATAATGAGGCGATACCCGAGTTCGTCTCCCACCGGCCGCGCTTTTCACCGCATCCGTTCTCTTCTCTCACACTCCACCCGGAGCCTCTTTATGAAACGTACACAGCAAGGTTTTACCCTCGTCGAGCTGCTGGTGGTGATCTCCATCATTGGGATCTTGATGGGGTTGCTGATCCCGGCCGTCAACGCGGCTCGTGAGACTGCGCGGCGAAATCAGTGCGCCACGAACATGAAGAACCTCGCATTAGCCGGTGTTCAATATGAGAACACCAAGGGCAACATGCCCGGTTGGGTAGCCAAATATGGTTTCTTTGCGGGCGGTTCTGATCCCTCGGATCTGGGTAATTTCAGTGGCTCGGTCCCGGCTCACGTGAAGGTCGGCGGTTTTGGAGTATCGCTGCTGCCTTGGCTCGACGCCCAACCCACGTATGAGCACTGGACACAAGATCGTTATCCGGTCGTCCATGACACCAACGGCGACCTCGATGCGACCACCGGTGCCTCGGGAGAAGGTTTCCACGAGTTGGCGGCGCCGAACTTGGCGATCATGCAGTGCCCCAGTAATCCAGTCTCCGAGGGCAGCCACGGAAAGAACAGCTACGTTCCCAACAACGGCATGTCGCATGTTCGAACAACAACCGACGGAACAGCCGGCACCCCGGTCGCCACATATCTCGAATCCCAAAGCAAGTCCAATGGCGTGTTCACCGCTCGATACCTCGGAGTTTTGTCCGGTACAGCTGTCCCGTTGGCCCCTGGTATCGGACTGGATGACATGAAGGACGGACAGGGATTCACAATGTTGTTTTCCGAAAACGTACAAGCGACGCCTTGGCACCGACCCGGTTTCTTGAGCCCGATACGACGACCAACGCGGCGGTTGCGTTGACTCCAGTTACAGGCACTGAGGACATCGAGAACACGCTTGGCCTGAATTACTCACGTTACACTAACGGAATGGTTTGGCATTATGAGGACGACAAGGCATCGCAACTCAATTCGATCACGCCAACGCCTCCGACTAGTCCAGCCGGAACGATCGTGTTCGACTTGTTTCAGCAACACCGAATCAATGGTGGCGGACTGACCGTGGCGGATGATATTTTCAACAAGCTGATGACCTCGACGCCGCTTGACTCACCGAGTCTCGCCCGTCCGTCATCGGCTCACATTGATGGCGTCAACGCAGCCTTCGCTGACGGTGCGACACGCTTTGTCAGCGCGAGTCAGGATTACCGCGTTTACCAAGCGTTGATGACGCCACGTGGAAAGAGCAGCGATGTCCCGTGGAAAGAGTTCGTCTTGACTGACGAACTGAGTGAATAGATCGAGACCCCTCACATCAGACTGAAGTTCCTCAATTCGTGTCCGCTGCAAAGTGGGCACGAATTTTTTTTGGATCCTAGTCATCACGCCGATCTGCGCAAAAGTCGTGGATCGCTCCGCCGATCCATGCCTCTCACCACCCATCGAAAAGACGTTCAAAGCGCGAAGAGGATCTGTGAATGGATCGGCGGAGCGATCCACTACTTTGGGTTGGGAGGGTTATTCGGTCGTTGTGGCAAAGTTCGTTGAGTTTGACGACTTGGGGGTTCAGGAAAGCGGTGACGACGGGCGATATCTACTCTTGCACCGATCGGATGTTGGTGTGACCGAGTGGTGCTCTTCGACAAAGAGCCTCCACACTGCTCGGGCCCAACAGCATGGCACGGATTGCCCCTCCCGCTCTCCCGCTTTGCACCAACATCCAAGATCCTCCCGTGACCAAGACGCTCCCCAACTATTTAAAAGTCCATCGCGGACCTGACCAACCAAACGATCGTCCATCCTTGTCGGGCCACCCTCCCGCAACCCAAACGGATGCGACCGAACAGTTTTGGAATGACTTTTCCTGCACCACCGGATGGCGGCTGGATCGACGAGCCAAGCGTCGAGGACAGCCCACGCAGGTTCTGCCGTCGGTCAGCGATGTTGACTTGGGGAGCGTCTTGGAGAATGCAACGCAGTTTGAAGCGTTCATCGATTCGGCCAGCCACCGCGTCGCCGCGCCACATGGCGTTGCACCGGAGAATACGGTCGGACGAGATCCGATGCACGGTCCTGATTTGGTCCTCGGGCTGGGCAAGATCGACGCCACCCGGCTGGCCGATTCCGCAAAGCGGTTGACCGAGGAATTAGAACAGGCTCGCCAGGCGCTGAGACTTCAATCGATGGAGTTGGCCGCACGAGCGTCCTTGATCGCCAGCGACGAAGAAACCACGCGTTTGGCCGATCGCATCGAGGCGTTGATGTCCGATGCGACGCTAGCCTGCGGATGCGACGCCGCCGTGTTGTACTTGCTCGATGACGATACCGAGCACCTGTTGCCGCGGGCCACTTTTGGCATGTCAAAGGGCACGCTTGCCAAACCGGCTCGGACGCTACGTGGCTGTCGCGGGGATTTGGAAGCGATGGTTCGCGACGTCGTCACGATCGACAACTTCGCGGCCGGATCGATTGACACTTGGAACCCGCCCGAATCGTTCGCCGCCGGAATTTGCGTGGTGATCAAATCGGCGGGGGTTCCGATCGGGACGCTATGGTTGTTCGCAAACGATGTCACCGAGTTCGGCAAAGCCGAGGCCGCGGCGGCACGCATTGTCGCCAGCGCGATCGCATCGGAATTGTCCGCCTCATCGATCCGCGCCGAGCGGTCCGGGAAAAAACAAGATCACAAAGTGGTTCGCGATGTCGCCGCTTGGCAGCATCAATCGATGCCCGTCGGTGCGATCCTGGCCGAGCGTTGGCGTGTCGATGGGATGATCGAATCGCCGGCGGATTGGGCGACCGGATGGCACACCTGGGACGTATTACCCGATGGCAGATTGATGTTGTCGATCGCCGAGGCGGTGGACCGAACCATCATGGGTGCGATGAGTGCCACCGTTGCTCGCGCCGCTTTGGCGTCGCACACCGGATACCGGCACACGGCGGCCCAGATCTTGGCACGGGTCAGCGACACGCTTTGGCAAACCAGCACGGGCGAGCAATTGGTGTCCTTGTTGTACGCGACGGTGGACCCGGAAACGGGCGAAGGCGAGGTCGCATCGGCGGGCAGCATTTCGGCGATGATCGGAAATGCGTACGGATTTCGGCCGCTGGTGGACGGACGAGGCGAACCGCTCAACAGCCACATCGACGCGCGTCCCGTGACCCGCAGTTTTCGGATGCTCGAGGGCGAGACGTTGCTGGCCTGTACCGCCGGAATGATCAAAGATGAAGCTGGGCAACGGATGCTCGGCGAGCGGATCCGCCAAGCGATGAAAGTCAAAGACGCGAATCCGCTCGCGGCAATTCGACGCGACTTGGCGAGCCACAAGCTGGATCGGGAACGCGGTGCGGTCTCGCTGTTGAGATGGTGAGTCGAGTTCCGTACCGATTTGAAAACGCGAATCGATGGTGCTCCAAAAATTTGATCAGAATTCGCTTAAGGGGTCTGCGGCGCACCGTGCATCATCGCTGGGCTTTGCCTAGCCAGCATAGTCGGCGCGTGGATGCGGCGTGTCAGGTGGGCAAAGGCTCAATTGAGTTGTGAAAACGGCGGCCAGCACGTATTTTAGGGAGCTCCCGCTCGCGTTCCTGAACTGCGTCGCTTGAAAGGGGTCGCTTGACTTGTGCTGCCGATGGCGGCCGCTTGGTCGAGGACCGCCTGATCAACCGCCTCTCGATCCGTCGTCACCTGTCTCGGTACGACCCGACTACGCTGCGGACTCGTTCACCCACCTGATCCAAAGCACCCATGTCGTCTCAAGTTATGTCCACTGAAAGTTCTGTATCGCAAACTCCTGATCATTTCCCTCGCGGCGGACGCCGAATCGTTCTGCGATCCAAAAACCAACCCATCCGTTTTGGCAACGCCGTCGCCCAAGCGATGGTTGAAAAATTGGTCGCCGGCGGCAAGGGACTCCCGGCCCCTGACACAGCCATCGAATCGGCCGCCGACATGCCGGACGAGAGTTTCGACGCGAAACTGGAACGCAAAAAGCAAAAGAAGCGAGAGAAGAAAGCGCGACGGGCCGCCGAAGCGGCGGCGGCACTCGAGGCGGCGGCACATGTTGCGGCCACGACGGCCGGCGACGCTGATCATCCGAGCGAGAATGTCTCCCCCGAGTCGACCGATCCGGTCAACCGAGTTGATGACAGCACCCTCGCAGCGCCCGCGACAGATTCCAGCAATATCGCCAAAGCAGCAAAACCGAAGTCGAAGGCCATCGCCAAGGCTGCCGTTTCCGAACAGCATGATGCACCGGAGGATGGCGCCGACGATTGGGACGGCGGTGCAGGCGATCGCGTGAAGAGTTTGGACGCGCAAAACACCTTCGCCGAAATGGATTTGCCGCGGTCGGTCCAAGAGGCGATCGTGCGATCGGGATACATCACTCCCTCGGAAATCCAAGCGGCGATCATCCCGCCGATGTTAGCGGGGCGTGACATTGTCGCTCAATCCCAAACCGGATCCGGCAAGACGGCCGCGTTTGCATTGCCGATCCTGGCTAAGTTGAAGCCCAAGGCACCTTCGCCTCAAGTTCTGGTGCTGGCACCGACCCGCGAGTTGGCGATTCAAGTTGCTAAATCTTTTGAGACCTACGCGGGCGATTTGAAAGGTTTTTCAATCGCCGCGATTTACGGCGGACAGGACTATGAACCGCAACTGCGTTTGCTGCGTCGCGGCGTTTCCGTGATCGTGGGCACTCCCGGTCGAGTGATCGATCACGTCCGTCGGGGTTCGTTGTCGCTTGACCATTTGCGTTGTCTGGTTCTGGACGAAGCTGACGAAATGCTCAACATGGGATTCTTGGAGGACGTCGAATTTGTTCTCCAGCAATGTCCTGCGGAGAAACAAGTCGCATTGTTCTCGGCCACGATGCCCAACCCGATCCGCCGCATCGCCGATCAACATCTCCGCGATCCTCACGTCGTGACGGTCCAGTCCAAGACGATGACCGCCGACTCGATCAACCAACGAGCGATCTACGTGTCGCCGCGTGAGAAAATCGAACTGATGCGTCGTTTGCTGGAGTGCGAAGAAACCGACGGCGTGCTCATTTTTGCGAAGACCAAAGAATCGACGACGGTGGTCGCTGAGAAACTGATCCAAATGGGTTACAACGCCGCGGCCCTCAATGGCGACATGGCTCAAAAGGCTCGCGAGCGGACGATCGATCAATTGAAGAATGGTCGGCTGGACATCGTGGTCGCGACCGATGTGGCCGCGCGAGGATTGGATGTGCCGCGGATCAGCCACGTGATCAATTTCGATCTGCCGCATGACAATGAATCGTACGTTCACCGAATCGGTCGGACGGGGCGTGCGGGTCGCAGCGGCGAAGCAATCATCTTCCTGACCCAGGCCCAACGGGGCAAGCTTCGCTCGATCGAACGATTGACCAACCAAGTGATCCAGATTTGCGATTGGCCGTCCACCAACGACATCAACGAGCGACGGATCAGCCGCTTGAAAGCCCAGATCACTCGAACGCTGGCCGATCGAGATGTGACTTACTATGAATCGCTGATCGCCAGTCATGTCGAGGAGACCGGCGCGTCCATCGAGAAGGTCGCCGCGGCGCTGGCGGATCTGTTGAATGGCGGACGTCCGTTTTTGGTCAAGGATCGTCCGAAAGCGGAGCCGCGATCCAAGCGTGGCGATTTCGATGACGGCAATTCGAGCGGCGGGCGATTTGGCGATCGGGATCGCGAGGAGCGTGGACCGGGGAGCGACCGAGCTCCCCGCCGAGTCGGGCCGGTTCGTCCAGGAATGCAGCGATTTCGAGTCGAAGTTGGTCGCACCGACGGCGTCAAGCCTGGAAACTTGGTCGGAGCGATCGCCAATGAAGCCGGAATCGACAGCGAATTCATCGGCCCGATCAGCATCCAGGATCACTTCACCACCGTTGATCTTCCCGAAGGCATGCCCAATGACATCTTCAACACGCTACAGAACACGTGGGTGATGGGCAAAAAGTTAAACCTCAGCCGAGACATGGGTGGCGGTGGTCGCGACTTCGGCGGCACCAAGCATCGCAGCGGCAAACCCGGTTCGGGCAAGCACAAAGGTGGCAAGATGAAGTCGGGCAAAGGCAAGCACTCGAGTTAGTGCACCATGGGCCGGCCGGGGGAAAGTCAATCGTGAGCTGCGGATCGCCGCGGCGAAACTCCTGACGGATGCCCCTCCCCTAACCCCCTCCCCCGAACAGTTCGCATCGGCGGCATTTCCTCGATGCAAACGTTTTATCCGCGAACAGTTCGGGGGAGGGGGGACGTTTTGCCGCCCTAGCCCAAGTCCCCCTTTCCCCAACTCATGCTCCCCAAACGCCCAGTCCAAAGTCCCCCCCGCCGCCAATACCCACGCCCCAGTCCAAAGTCCCCCACGTCCCAGCTCAAATTACCCCACGCCCCAGTCCAAGTCCCCCCTCGCCCCAGCTCAAATTACCCCACGCCCCATCTAAAGTCCCCCCTCGCCCCAGCTTGCTGGGGGAGGGGGTTAGGGGGAGGGGTCAGGGAAGGGATTTCAGTTAAGGGGAGGGTGCCGCGGTGGATGACGTCGCTCGAGCGCAGCGGCACACGCCCGCGACACGCACACATCGACGCTTGGCACACCAATAGCGTTGTTAAGGGATTCGGCGCCTCATCGGACATGTTTGTACGGTTTCGATGTTGCAGCTTGCGTCAATCGGCGCATTTTGCAACACCTACAACCGGACCGACGCAAAGTCGGAGCTTTGGAAAGCACCTTTTTTCCATAGCGAGAGCGTCGGAGCGAGAATAAACTCTTGTGTTGAGTCTTCTCGGACTGCTTTTCACCCTCATTCAACCAACCGGCTTGTTCGTCGACGGCCGGCGTTTGGCCGCCTCGACACGGAGAAACTTCTCATGGGATCGCGACACGTCGCACGAACCGTCTTCACCTGGGCCTTGGCCGGAGTGATTTTGGCGCCTTCATTGGCTGCCCAATCCGCCGCCACCGTTCATTCATCCACGGCGGGCTCGGACGGTGCCCAGATTCGAATCGCCACGTATCGCGGCGAGGACGCCAGCGGTTACTTCGCCGCTTCGGTCCAACCGTCGGCCGACGCGGACTTGATGGCGGCTGTGGAGAAAGCGCCCGCGGATGTGGTCATCCTGGTCGATACGTCCGCCAGCCAGGTCGGTGAATTCCGATCCGATTCGATCGCGGCGGTCCGCACGATCGCGGGCAAATTGCGATCCGGCGACCGTGTTCGCGTGTACGCCGCGGACGTTTCGGCGGCCGACATGACGGGATCGTTTATCGCGGCATCGTCAATCGAGTCGGCGGTGAACCAGCTTAAAAAGCGATTGCCGCTCGGCAATACCAACATGGTCGGCGTGATTGATGCCGTTCGATCGGCATTGGTCGCCGAACCCCAAAATCACACGCGATCAATCATTTACATCGGCGACGGTTCGTCGCTCGACGCAATGGGCGACAGCGTTCGCTTTGGCGCGCGCTCGTCAGTGCACTTCGAGCCGATCGGATCGCCGTGCACTCGTTGGCCATCGGACCAGCGACGAATGTCGAATTGATGGGAGTGTTGGCCAACCAGACCGGCGGTGTGCTCGGCGTGGTGGCTAGTTCGGATAACGCCTCCGTGGCCGTCCTGGCACCGCAAGTGGCGCGGAGTGCGACGGTCTCACCGATCTGGTTGACCGACGCAAAGTTGCTCGGCGGCATGACATCGGTCCAGGCCGATCGGATGCCCCCGCTACGCTTGGATCGCGACTCGATCATTCTGGGACGCATCGATGCGTCGGCCAAGTCGGCCGGGACCATGCAATTCACCGGAGAAACGACGACGTCGAAGATTCGCATCGTGGCCGAATCCGAATTGGAACCCAGCCATCCTGACTTTGCCTTCTTGGGCGGGTTGGTGGACGATGCCGAAGGGGACCAGGGGTTGCGTTTGGCGACCGCCGGTTCGCCCATGCTTCGTCAAACGGCACAAATGTTGACGGCGAAATCCGAGGCGCTCGTGCGTGCCGGAAATATGGCTTTGCAACAGGGGAACAAGCGTGGCGCGAAAGTGGTCGCGGAGATGGCCTTGCAGGCGGACCCCAACAACGCGTCCGCGGTGTCGCTCGAGAAAGCTGCCGGAAATCGGTTGGTGATCCAGAACGACGAAGGCGGATTGGATGACATTTTTGGCGGCTCCGACGCACCGGCTGGCTCGGATGCACCGGCATCCTCCGACGACCCGTTCGGCGGCGCCGCGGGCGATGACCCATTCGGCGGCGCGGCGGGCGATGACCCGTTCGGTGAACCTGCCGATGCACCGGCACCGCCGGCACCGGCGGATGGTTTGATGGATGATCCAATGGATTTGGACGCATCACCCTTTGGTGAGGAACCCGTCGCTCCGGTGGCTCCAACCGCCCCCGTGGCACCCGCTCCTCGTGCGATGGCTCCGCCTCCCGCCGCTCCGCCCGTCTATCAACCCCAACCGGCGGCGCCTCGCGCCAGCGGTTTCGATGATTTTTCGGGATTTGAACGCGGGGCACCCGATCGACGAGTGACGGAACCGGGCGGCGAACTGCTCGACCGTGTCCGATCCGAGCGAGCCGCCAACGATGGTCGCATGCGATCCATCGTCCGCGCCGCATTGGCCCAGGCCGAAAGACAGATGCGAACCGATCCGACCAACGTGGCCGGATCGCTCAAAAGTTTGCTGGCGAACCTCGAAACGACTCCTGATCTGGATCCCCAATTGCAACGCGAATTGGTATCGCAAGTTCGTTCGGCGATCCAAATCGCCAGCCGCAAGGAGGCCGAATACAGCGAGAGTCAACGCAACTTGGAACAAATCGTCTCGTCGGCCAATGCCTCCCAGCGGTTGTTGGCGGAAACGTTCCGCCGCGAATCGACGTTGAAGACGTTGTCGGAGCAGATGAATTCGTTGATCGACGAAGGTCGATACGACGAGGCCGATGGTGCGGTCTCGCTTGAATTTGCGGCGATCGCCGGTGACACGATCACGCGTGACTCGGTGGCCGGTCGACATTTCACCGACGAACCGTTGAGCTTGCAGGTTTATGACCGCGACCGTCGTTACCGCGAAATGCGAGAACGCAACTTCGTCGATGCATTCTCGTTAGTGCTCAAAAGCAATATTCCGTTCGTTGATGAACCTCCGATCGTTTACCCCGACGCCGACGTTTGGCAACGGCTCAGCCGTCGTCGTCTGGAACGCTACGGAGCGATCGAATTGGTCGGCGACAACGAGACCGAGCGACGAATCCAGTCGGCATTGGGCGAGGAAACCTCGCAGACGTTTGTCGACATGCCTCTCGGTGAAGCGATCGAAACGCTCAGCCGGGATCACGCGATTCCGATCGTCATTGATGACCAGGCGCTTGAAGAACTCGGTTTGTCAAAGGACGAGCCGATCAATTTGACATTGAAGAATGTGTCGTTGCGATCTTTCCTGCGATTGTTGCTACGTCCATCCGAATTGACTTACGTCATCAAAGACGAAGTCATGCAAATCACTACGATCGAATCGGCCGAAGAAAACCTGATCAATAAGGTCTATCCGGTCGGTGACTTGGTCGTGCCGATCATTCAACTCGGTGGTGGTGGCGGTATGGGTGGCGGCGGCATGGGCGGCGGCGGCATGGGCGGCGGCGGCGGCATGGGCGGCGGCGGGATGGGCGGCGGCATGGGCGGTGGCGGCATGGGCGGCGGTACGGGCGGCGGCATGGGTGGTGGTGGCGGCGGTATGTTCGCCGTGCCCGACGATGTCACTCTCGGCAACAAGTCGAATACGTCTGCGCCCGCCGCGAAGAACCAGCCAAAAACGTTGACGCCGAAGGCTGTGGATTCAAAGTCCCCAGCGATGCCGATCAGCAAGTCCGACCCATCGATCAGTGCGATTCTGTTGAAGGTCACCGATGGCGAGTCTCGCGACGACGCCTGGGATGCTTACTTCGCCGAACAAACGATTGAGGGTGCCAAAGACTTGACGATCCTCGATCAACGTGTTCGGTCCACGGTGGCATTCTATTCGGCCAAAGCCGACCGCTTGCAATCCGCCGGTGACACCGATGGGGCGGTCGACCAATTTGCTCAAGCTCGTGATGTGATCGCAGGAGCGATGCGGGCGGGTCACGTTCAACCGTGGATGTACCAAGCTTACGCGATCGCGTTGAAAGCGACGTCGGCACCGGTAGCCGACGTGGAACGCGCCTTACTGTCGGCTGTCGATTTCGCCGATACTCCGGAGGACGTTCTGCATGTGGCGGCCAGATTGGAAGAGATCGGGTCCGCCAAAGCGGCACTTGAATTGTGCGAGAAAGTGGCGGTGATCGATCCTTATCGTCGCGAAACGTTCGTGATGGGTTTGCGATTGGCGCGGCAAGTCAACGACGTCGATGGTTTGATGTGGGCATGCAATGGCATTCTGGGTCAAGCATGGCCCGAGAGCTTTAATCCGATCGTCGAGGAAGCTCGTTTGGTCGCTCGTGCGACGCATGCCGAGTTGCTCGAACAGGGCAAGACGGAATTGGCAGCCAAGTTCAACGAGTCACTCAAGCGTGCGGCGTCGCACGATGTGATCGTCCGCGTGTCGTGGACCGGTGACGCCGACATCGATTTGGCGGTCGAAGAACCATCCGGCACCATTTGTTCGCTCGAGAACCGTGCCACCGCCGGCGGCGGCACGTTGGTTGCCGATGCGTTCCCCGGCAGCGCGAGTGATGAGAAAGGAACCGTTTCGGAAACGTACTTGTGTCCCCAGGGTTTTAGCGGCCAATACCGGTTGCTGGTGCGTCGCGTCTGGGGCAACGTCTCGACCGGTCGCGTCACCGTTGAGGTGTTGACCGACATCGGCCGCCCGACCCAGCGTTTCATTCGTCAAGAGGTTCCGCTTCAAGAAAAAGATGCGTTGGTGATCTTCGAGGTCAAAGACGGCAAACGGGCGGAAGAAGTCGGCGAAGCCCAGTTGGCGAATTTGAGGGACGTCCAACGCAATGTTCGAGACGAAGTGCTCGGCCAAGTCGGCGGCAATCCCGCCGTTCCCGGGAACCCGGGCAGCAGCGGTCAAGTGTTGAGCGATCTGTACAACGACATTCGAGAACTCACCGGAGGAGCGAACAACGTTTTCGGTCCCGGCGGTTTTGCACGTCGCGGTGCGGTCGGATACCGTCCCGAAATCACGGTGCTCCCCGAAGGCGCTTCGCTGCAAACCTTGGCGATCATCTCGGCCGACCGTCGTTACGTGCGGATCTCTCCCGCACCTTTCTTCTCGCAAGTCGGTGACGTGGCGACGTTCAATTTTGTGACGGGTGATGGCACCAATACACCGGGCGGCGGCGGTGGCGCCGGTGGCGTGGGCGGTGGCCTGGGCGGTGCGGGTGGTGGACTTGGAGGCGGCGGCGGTATCGGAAACTGACCCGCGATCCGTCGCGGAGTGGGTACCGGCATCCCGCCTGTGTTTCCCCCCGTTGCCGGATGGAAGCTGATCATCATTGGCTGGAAGCCTAGACTACTTTTGAGCCGACGTGGAAACACGTCGGCTCTTTTCATTTGCGGTCTCCCCACGGTCGGAGCGGACGTGAAATGGGCTTGTGCACCGACACGAAAAGTTGTTAGCCACAGAGACCGATGTCTTTCGTTTCTTCCACGACTCCTTCCGAGGAAGTCTTCCAATGCCCTACGGTGTTTATCTTTCCGCGGCCGGTGCCAATGCCCAGAGCCACCGAATGCAGGTGCTCAGCAATAACTTAGCGAACGTTTCCACCACGGGGTTCAAGCCCGAGGAAACGGTGTTGCAGGCGCGGTTTGCTGAACTGATCGAATCGGGCGACGTCTCCCCCGGACTCGGTGGGGCGGACGACATCGGCGGCGGCGTGACGATCCAACCTTCGGCCACTCGGTTCGGTGTCGGGCCGATGAAGAAGACAGATCGAGACTTGGATTTTGCCATCAACGACGAAGAAGCATTCTTCGTCCTGAAACGCGGTGATCAACAACTGCTGACCCGCGCCGGCGATTTCCTTTTCAACGGGAAAGGCCAAATGATCAATCCGGCTGGTGAGCAAGTGATGGCCAGCGATGGGACGCCGATCCAAATCGAACCGGGACTTCCGATCGAGGTGATTCCCGGAGGTCGGATGCGCCAGGGTGAGAACACGTGGGAATTGATGCTGGCCAAGCCCAAAAGCATGGGTGACGTTTCACACTTGGGCGGAAACCAATTCAAGCCCCTCGCGCCGTTTGACCTTGTCGCCGGTGCCGATCGAAAGGTAGTAGCGGGTGTGCTCGAGCAATCCGGCGTCAGCCCGACCGGCGCGATGATGGAATTGATCGAGACATCAAGAGTTTACGAAGCCAATGTGCGAATGATCCAAAACCAAGATTCGGTGATGGGTTCTTTAATCTCAAGAGTGTTGCAAGCTTAAACGTCTTGCCACTCTCAACAACCCACTTTCCACACGACTGACTCTTTGCCATGAGCGTTCAAACCCTCTACACCGCCGCCACTGGCATGGGGGCGATGGAAACCAAGTTGGATGTCATCGCCAATAACTTGGCCAACATCAATACCACTGGATTTAAGAAGGACCGTGCCAACTTCGAAGACCTGTTGTATCGCACCGAGGTCTATCCGGGGGTTCAAGATGCCAATCAAACGCCAACCGCGGTCGGAACTCAAATCGGGTTGGGCGTTCGCGTGACCAGCACGCAAACCGATCACAGCCAAGGCACCTTGCAACAAACCGGGCGTGAGTTGGACATGGCGATCCAAGGCAACGGATTCCTGCGGGTGCTCGATCCATCGACTCAGCAAACGATGTACACCCGCGCCGGCAACTTGGACATCAACGCCAACGGACAGCTCGTGATCGGATCGGCGCAAGTCGGGCGATTGCTCGATCCGCCGATCACGATTCCCCAAGACGCCACCGCGATCCAAATCACGGCCGACGGCCAAGTCGTGGCACGGATTCCCGGACAAACCGAATTGGCGATCCAAGGACAAATGCAACTGGCTCAATTCATCAACCCCGATGGATTGCTTAAGGTCGGCGAAAACATGTACATGCAAACCGATGCATCGGGCCAGGAACAAATCGCGAACCCGGGCGACCAAGGTCTGGGGACGATACGTCAAGGAAACTTGGAAGCCTCCAACGTCCAACCGGTCCAAGAGCTGATCGACCTGATCACGACCCAACGCGCCTTTGAACTCAACAGCCAAGCCGTCCAAGCGGGCGACCAAATCATGCAAAACGATCACTAATTTGAAACGATACTAGTTGATGCACCTTCGCCGCCCACTATCGATTCTCGCCACCCTGATGTTGATGACATCGCTCGGCGATGCGTCCGTGGCGACGGCCCAAAATCGTGCCGTCGCCTTCGACGGATCCGTGGGCGCCGAAACCCGTTGGGGTTTTCGCGTCGTCACTCCCGTCATCTTGACCTCGCCGATCGTCCGATTGGGTGACGTGGTCCAACCCGTCGATCCTCACCAAGCCGGATGGCAGCGGTTGAGCCGCGCGGCGATCGGATTGATACCGATCAGCGGCGAGACGATGACCATCCGCCGTGATCGTTTGGGAAAAGCGATTTTGGCCGCGGAGGCCACACCGAGGCTGATCGATTGGTACGGCGGCCAACGAGGTTCACATCAGCTATCGCAAACCATCCGACGAGGAACTCGCCAAAGCAGCCGACACGGTTCGCCGCGTCAACTACGACCAATATCGAGTGTCGAACACAATCGTTGACCCCAGCCCAACCGCAGGCCGCCAAGACTCGATCACGCCGCCCACCCAAACACCCGAGCTCTCCATCGTCGATGCGAAACGGGTCGTTCACTGGATCGAGCTTGCGATGAAACAGTTTTATCCCGATGTGGCACAGGATTACGCGATCGAGGTTCCCACCGACCAACCCGAACTCGCCGCATTGCGCAACCTGGGCGGTGTCACACATCTGGAAGCCGTCTCGTCGATTCAAGAAGGAATGTGCCGCTTTCGCATGATCGCTCGAAACATCGCCGGGCCCATCGATCAAGAATTCACAATCAAGTTGGTGGCCCATCCCGAAATCGTCGTACCGACACGCAGCATGGGGCGTGGTCATCGCATCGAAGCGTCCGATTTGGAAATGCGGTCGATGGCTCCCGGTGACATGGATCGCGACATGATCACGGACATCAATGTGTTAGTCGGCCAAGAGGTTCGATCTAATTTACGCGTCGGACAAGCGATCAAGTATCAACATTTTGGTTCACCCATTCTGATCCATCGCGGTGACTTGATCGAAGTGCGAGTGATCGGCGGTGGAGTGAACGTGACCACCAATGCCAAGGCGTTGGGGGACGGTTCGGAATCGGACTTGATCGAAGTCGAAACGATGAATCCTCGCAAGCGACTGCTCGGCCGAGTGGCCCGGCAAGGCGTCGTCGAAATTGTGACCCGTTCGCCGATCGTCCGCTAAGAGGATGGAATCGATATCAATGAATCACACAATCAAACAAGCAATGAAGCAAGGACGATCGCTGCTGAGCTTCGCATCGGGGACATGGTTGGCCATGATGGTCGCCGTGACCGCAACGACGCTTTGCAATGCCCAGGACAGTTCGTTGATGCACGCACCGATACCCGAGTCACGACCTGGCGTCGCGTACGGCCAACCCTACGCGGATAACCCGCCCGTGATGATCGATCGCGCCAGTTGGACTTACCAGCCCGCACCGCCGGTAAGAACGTTTCAAAAGAATGACTTAGTGACGATCCGTGTCGACGAGATCACTCGCGTGATGGCGGATGGAGCGGCCAACCAGCGTAAACAAACTCTCTATGAAGCCATTTTGACGGACTGGATCAAGTTGACCCAGGGCCAATTGCGCCCGATCCCCAACCCGACGGCGACCCCGCCTTGGCGGCCGAATCGAACACGAACTACCGAGCTCAATCGACGATCCAGTCGCGTGAATTGTTGACGTTCAACATCGCCGCGACCGTGGTGGACATTCGCACCAACGGATCACTCGTTTTGGAAGCCCGCAAATCGATTCGCGTCAACGACAACTTGTGGGAAACATCGTTGATGGGAATCTGTCGAGCGCAAGACATTGCACCGGATAACGTGGTGCTCAGCAAAGACTTAATCGACCTTGAAATTCGCAAGGAAGATCAGGGACACTTGCGCGACGGATACAAGCGTGGTTGGTTGGCCCGATGGGTGGACCGGTTCAAGCCGTTTTAAATGCAATCTTTCAACCATCTGAACTTTATGGCCCTTTTCAAACGACTGTTCATTTCGTCATCCGCTTTTTGGATGATCGCGATCGCGATCGATTCATGCGCGGGAGCGGGTTTGAAGTTGGCGGACATTTGTCGTGTGAAGGGCCAAGAGACCAACACGTTGCAGGGCCTCGGGTTGGTTGTCGGACTACGTGGGACCGGCGATTCCGACGCCGCACCGACGGCCCGCGCGCTGGCCCGCATGATGCAATTGATGGGCGGCCCGATGGCGACCGATCGCACCGGAAATTTGGATCTCGATGATGTGGCCGAAGCTCGCAACGTGGCGATGGTGTTCGTGACCGCTACGATCAGCGGCGTTGGCGCCCAGCCGGGTGACTTGGTCGACGTTACGGTAAACGCCATCAACGCAAAAAGCTTAGAAGGCGGCACTTTGATGTTGACGCCGATGTTGGGCCCCCGCGCCGACAATCCAACCGTTTACGCGATGGCGCGAGGCACCCTCAACGTCTCGCTCGATGGTCCGGCAACCTCCGCCACGATCCAGGGCGGGGCGAAGATGGAAGCCGCCGTGACCGCCCACTATCAAAAAGATGGAAAAATCACGCTGGTTCTGGAAAAGGATTTTGCCAGTTTTGATACCGCCCAGCGGATCGAAGATGAAATCAATAGCTTCTCGACATTGACGCTCGGTGACCCAAGCACATCGTCGGGCAAGTCCACTCGGACGCGTGCACGCGCAATCGATCAATTGCACATCGAGGTGTCGGTGCCCGAGTTGTACAGCGAGAATCCGATCAAGTTCATCACGCTGCTGTTGGGAACGACCATCCAAATCGCTGGGCATTCGACACGCGTGGTCATCAACGAACGTGACGGCGTGGTGGTAATCGGCAAGGATGTCGAGATCGCACCGGTGCTGGTGACCCATCGCAGCCTCCGGATCGAGGCCGGCGGTGGCGGTGGGTTCGCGCAAGTCGGTGATGTGTCGGATGTGCCGGCCAACGCAAAGCTTAAAAGTCTCGCCGACGCGCTCAATGCGCTCGATGTTCCAGCCGAAGACTTGATCGCGATCATCAAAACGCTCAAACGTAAGGGCGACCTGTACGGCGAAGTGGTATTTCAATGATGAATAAGAACGGGAGCGAGTGATCCATGGATATGCGATCGATCGGGCCATCGTCGTCGATGTCAAACACGATGCCATCGGCGTCGAGCATGATGCCGTCCATGACCGACATGTCGACGCCCAAATTGTCAATGCATGACGATGCGTCGGAGATGAAGGAGGCATTCACCGACTTCGTCGGCCAGACTCTATTCGGCAGCATGTTGGCGTCCATGCGAAAGACGGTCGGAAAACCCGCCTACATGCACGGCGGACGTACCGAAGAAGTCTTTCAACAACAATTGGATCAACACATCGTCGAAGATCTGACTGAATCGTCGGCGTCGACCCTCGCCGATCCCATGTTTGAACTCTTTAATTTGCAACGGAGATCGTGATGAACTGGGCACAGCGCGTGGAAACGTATCTGGATGAACTGGAGCAGACGGCCAACGCAATCGACGTGATTTTGGACGACACACGGATCCAAACGATCGGGGTGCGAGTAGGTGAAGTCGACCAATCGACACGGGAATTGCAAGCGGCGCTGGAGGATTTGGAATCCAAGATCACCCAGCGTGAGGAATTGCTACGCGATCCCGATTCACCACCCGACGGCTTGACGCTGAGCGCCAAGTTATTGGGGTCACACCGCATCGAAGATGCCCGACTCGCGATGCGATGCCGTCAATTGGCGGCCACAATCGAAATGACGCACACCCGAGCCGTATCTCTGTTTGTCTGTCAATTTCATTTGGCCGGTCTGACCACCGATTTGGTGCGCACCTTGACCCGAACCGATGGCCCGCAAACCTACCAATCGGCGAAAAAAGGTGACGCAAAAGCCAAGTCGGGTGGCGGCTTGTTCGACGAAGCGGCTTAAGCCGCTTCATCGTCCGAACCGGTGCGCATGAAGTCCGCGCTCAAACCATTTTTTAAAGGTCAAATCCGGCCGCTGGCTTCTCAAAAATCGTTGAACGAGGGGATACGCGCCGGCAGCCCGCACTACGTGGTGTATTCCGAATTGAAACGAACGTAGTCGCACGTCAGATCGCTCGACCAATACTCCGATTCGCCGGGTCCGTCGCCGACGGTCAACTCGACCGGCACTTCTTTTTTCTCTCGCATTTTGGTGCTCAGCGCTTTGGCGTCGAAGGGGACGGGTGTCCCACCGCGATAAATTTCCTCGCCGCAAATTTTGAGGCTGGTTTTCGCCGGATCGATCGTGGCGTCGGCGTAGCCGGCGGCGGAAACGATGCGGCCCCAGTTCGGATCGCCGCCGGTGATCGCAGTTTTCACCAACGGGCTGGCGGCAACAGTCTTGGCGATCGTTTCGGCATCGCCGACGTTGGCGGCGCCGCGGATTCGAATCGCCATCGTGTGGACCGCCCCTTCACCGTCTTCGACCAACTGCTTTGCCAGCGAGATCGAAACATCGTTGATGTGCGATTGGAATTGCGAAAGTTCTTCGCCGGCGAGCGGTTCGTCGCGTCCACTTGCCAACAACAAGAACGTGTCGTTTGTGCTGGTGTGACCATCAACGCTGACGCGATTGAAGCTGCGGTCGGCTGCCTCGGTCAAAACGGCTTTGATCGAATCGGCCGAGAGCGTCGCGTCGGTCATCATCACTGCCAACATCGTCGCCATGTTCGGAGCGATCATTCCGGCGCCCTTTGCCATCGCCGCGAACTTGATTTTGCGCCCGCCGATTTCGATTTCTCGCGTCACGGTTTTTCGCTCGGCATCGGTGGTGCGAATCGCTTCGGCGGCGCGGACAAAAGCGGGTGAATCGGAAATCAGTTCCGCGCTCGCTTGGTCGATCCCATTCTCAATTTTTTCCATCGGCAACGGACGACCGATCACTCCGGTGCTCATCACCAACACGTCATCAGGCTCGCATCCGATCCGATCAGCGACTCGGCGGCACATGGTTTTTGCATCCGCCATGCCTTGGTCGCCAGTGCACGCGTTGGCATTGCCGCTGTTGATGACGACCGCTCGGATGTGACTCGATGGAGTTCGGCTGCGTGAGAGCGTCACCGGAGCCGCCACGATTTGATTCTTGGTGTAGACGCCGGCGGCGGTCACCGGATGATCCGTCACGATCAACGCCAAATCGCTTTTGCCACTTGCTTTGATGCCACAGGTTACGCCCGCGAATTGGAAACCGGCCGGCAGGATGTCTTCGGGATTGGCCATGATGAACTAGAAAGTGTGGTGAAAGAGTGATCGAAAAGAGGGGAGTGGCAAGATGTTGACGGGTCGCGACAATAAAGACCTCACCCCACAAGGTTTCACTTTGAATGATTCGCAGAGTCTAACGTCAAACGCGCCTCATCAAACGGGGGCGCCCAATCCGTCGAACCGCCCCTTCACGCCGGATCACGTGGCGATCGTGCGGACCGAAGGTTTGACAAAACGTTACGGCGACTTCGAAGCCCTTTCGGATTGCAGCGTCTCGGTCAGGCGGGGCGAGATTTTTGGGCTGCTGGGGCCCAACGGTGCGGGCAAGACCACCTTGATTCGGTCCTTGCTGGGGTTCTTGCATCCCACATCGGGTCGCTGTGAGGTCGACGGGTTCGATCCGATGATCGATGGCGTGGGGCTGCGGCGGCGGGTCGCCTATTTGCCCGGCGACGCTCGATTACCACGGCACATGCGGGGCGGCGGTGTCTTGAAGTTTTTTTCCGAGATGCATCCCTGCGGCGATCTGGATCGATGCCTGCGAATCGCCGATCGGCTGGAACTCGCCACAAAAACTCGCGTCGCATTCATGTCGACCGGCATGCGGCAAAAGTTGGCGTTGTCCGTCGTGTTGGGGCTCGACACCCCGTTGTTGATTTTGGACGAACCGACGGCGAACTTGGACCCGACGGTTCGGGCCGCGGTGTTGGATTTGGTCGTCGAAGCCCGAGCGAAGGGACGCACCGTCATGTTTTCGTCGCACGTGCTCAGCGAGATCGAGGAGACATGTGATCGCGTTGCGTTTCTGAGGAAAGGAAAGCTGGTGCGTGAGTTGATGATGAACGAATTGTTCCAGCGACATCGAGTAACGGCTCGACCCTCGTCGGTGCCGATCGTGATTCCCGAGCGTTTGTCAGACCGGGTTCGTGTGTCGACGATCCGACGCGCCAATCATTCACTGACGTGCATCGATACCGATGGCGACCTGGCTCCCCTGATCTCCTGGCTTGATTCACTCGGACTCACCGGAGTTCGGGTCGAGCCACTCGGTTTGAAAGCGGTTTACGATTCGGTCCACATGGGCGCGGCCGCACCGATCGACGGAACTGGGCAAATGAAGCGAGCTTTCCAATCGCGCGAATCCGGGCACGTCGACCGGGAGGAGTCGCGATGACGATTCTCCAAACGCAGAGCCTGGATGAACGGCGTGGGGACTCCGAGGACTCCGAGTCGCGAAACTTGCATTCGAGCCGTGATGGGTTGATCAATCGGATTTTGATTCGCAAGTACATTGGTCAATCGATGTTGTTGTTCGCGGCTTGCGGACTTGCGTTGTTTGCGTTTGCGTGGGTGCGAGTGTGGGTGGTGTGCTTGTTGGACATGGGCCAATTCACCACGATCCTGGAACAGTTCCGTGAATTCGAAAAGTACGCGCCGATCGAGTTCGACGCGTTGTTCACGTATCCGGGGCGCGTCGGGATGACGTACGACGAACCGATCGTGATATTGTGCACGGTGATTTGGTGCATTTCGCGTGGCAGCGATGTGGTCAGTGGCGAATTAGGCCGCGGGACGCTGGAGATGTTGTTGGCTCAACCGATCCGCCGCCGCACCTTGTTGCTCTCACACGCGACCGTCTCGATCGTTGGTTTGGCATTGTTGTGTTTGCTCGTTTGGGCCGGGATCGCGGTCGGCGTGATGTTCACTTCGGTGACCGAATCGGTGGCGCCGCCAACCTTCCGAATTCCGATATTCAACTTGGACATTCCGTTGTCGGTCGAAAAGCCGATCACTCAAACGATACCGCTTAGCGACCGGGTGGACGCGGAAATGTACGCGGCGTCGACATTCCACTTGTTCGCATTCGGATTCTTTTTGCTCGGATTGGCGACGATGTTTACGCGCCTTTGATCGGTACCGCTGGCGAACGGTCGGTCAGGTGGTCGGTGTTTATGTGGTCCAATTGGTAATGTTCGGTTTGGGGAAAGCGGCGGATTCTCTTCAGTGGCTTTTGTCGCTGAGTTTTTTCAGTTGTTACAAGCCACAGAAGATGGCATCGCTCGTGGCAAAACAGGGTTCATCGGGCCCCTGGAGTCTCACGCAGACGGTTCCCGACGCATCGTTGCCTCCGCTGGCTTATCCGCTGATTCTGATCGGACTGGGGTGCCTCTTTTACGCCATCGCGATTTATCATTTTGGTCGCCGAGATCTGCCCGCACCGCTGTGAGCGACTATCGAGCAAACTCCATCGTTCTGGTACGTTGTTGCGTCACCGCTTCTTTGCTCACGCTCGCGTTCCCCCCGCTTCAATCGAGAATACGTTGGTTGCCCTTAGCATCATTGTTGGACTGATCTTGTTGGTCGCCGGTGGCGAGTTTCTGGTTCGAGGTGCCGCCTCCTTGGCGGCCGCGTTTAAGATCTCTCCGTTGGTGATCGGTTTGACGGTGGTGGCGTTCGGTACCAGCGCGCCGGAGTTGGGCGTCAGCCTGCAAGCGTCGCTCTCCGGCAACGGCGACGTTGCCGTCGGGAATGTCGTGGGCAGCAATATCATCAACGTGTTGTTGATCTTGGGCGTCGCATCGTTGGTCGCGCCGTTGGTGGTCTCGAGCCAATTGATTCGCAAAGACGTCCCCCTGATGATTGCTGCATCGTTGGCGGCGTGGTGGATGGCCACCGACGGATCGATCGGGCGTGGCGAGGGTGCGATCATGTTCACCGCACTGTTGATCTACATCACCTTCTCGATTGTTCGGAGCCGTAAAGAAACCAAACTGATTCAAGACGAATTTGAAGACTACACGAATTCGATCACGTCCAAAAAAGACGTCTTAGTCCAAGTGGCCTATCTGATCGGTGGGTTGGTGATGTTGGGCTTCGGGTCAAACCTTTTGGTAAACGGTGCGACGAAAGTCGCGGCCGCGTTGGGCGTCAGCCAGTTGGTGATCGGCTTGACCGTGGTGGCAATCGGCACGTCACTGCCCGAAATGGTGACGTCGGTGGTGGCGAGTTACCGTGGCCAGCGCGACATCGCCGTCGGCAACGTTGTCGGCAGCAACCTGTTCAATATCCTGTGCGTGCTTGGTTTGACCGCCATCGTTTCACCGACGCCGATCCTGGTGGCGCGCTGAGGCGATTGAGTTTGACATTCCGGTCATGGTCGCCGTCGCTTTTCTTTGCTTTCCCGTGTTCGCGACCGGAAACATGGTCCGTCGCTGGGAGGGTGCGATGTTTTTGATCTACTACGCCATCTACACGGCGTTGGTGATTTTGATCGCGGTGAAGTCACCGATGATCGGATCGCTCGGGACGATCATCGCCTACGGGGTCGCTCCGCTGACGTTGTTGACGTTCGCGGCATCCTTCTTGGTATCACGTTCGAGACCCCAAACGTGAAGCTGCCGTTTAGGGTTGGCGAATCCAGTGTCGATCTTCCGCGGGCGTGGTCGGTGAAGGCAATCGGTCCGGCGGTGATGCCAACCACGGCGCACTGCTCGCAAGCGAACCATGGACTGCACCGGAGCTTGATTTCGGCGTGATTCGTTCGTACTTTTCCGCCGATGCGAAATCCAGTTTCCGTTGCAACTCCGCTCGCGCCTCGGGTGCCAAGTCGTCGATCGGCGGCATTTCGAGTGAGGCCACTCGTTGCCGGTCATTGTGATCACGGTTGTTCTCGGAGGTGGCGGAAAATTTTTGCCGAATCGGGTCCGGTTGATCGATCGGCACCATCAAATCATCGAAGGACAACGGCACGTCAATTTGTCGTGGCGCCAGTTTGGGGGGGACTCCCCGGTGCCAAATCGGCAAGGAATGGGGCAGCGGCAG
Organism: Pirellulaceae bacterium; assembly: GCA_963781095.1. Taxonomy (GTDB): domain Bacteria; phylum Planctomycetota; class Planctomycetia; order Pirellulales; family Pirellulaceae; genus Rubripirellula. The sequence continues at coordinate 191,732 of CAWAEA010000004.1, read as the reverse complement.
GTCGACCTCGGAGCTGGCCGCCATCGATCCGGGTGGCGGCATGTCCAACGCGGAGTGCACGGGGCCGGTGGCGACGCCCGTTTTGCGGCTGTCATCGCGAACGGCGTCGTGACGACGAAATGGTAGCGCCGCCAGGCGCCACCGGTGACGATCAACACGCCAAGAGTAAGATTACGCAAGGGAAGGACTCGGAGCTGGATGGAAAGAAACCAGCTTCGTCCATGAAACTAAAACAACGGTGCATCTTGCAATAGTCTCTCATCGGCAAGACGATTCGCCCGACTTGAGCAAAGAAAAAAGTTTTTGCAAACTTTCCTGCAACGTGTTTCTTGAAACCAACGCGTGCTAGGACTACCGCGTCATCCAAACGTGAATCGCCTCGCGGCGAATTTCCGAGGTGGTGGTTTGGTTCGACTTGGCGACGGCACATGCGTCGTCGTCTTCGATCGTCAAACGAGATTGGCCGCCCGGCAACGTCATGACTTTGCCACGCACCGGGCCATACTTCGTTTCGATCGTTTCGCGGCGGCGGATCAGTTTGTGACGGTCAACGGTTTGCCGCCGAATTCCGATCGAAGATGTGTGCTCGAAAATGATCTGTTCCATCATCCCCACTCGCGAGGGAGGCACGATCGCCGACAACACGATTGCCGCACGCCCTTTCTTCATGGTGCAGGGCGTTTGAAAGACATCCAACGCCCCCGCCTCGAACAGTCGCTCGGCGCAATCGGCCACCTGCTCGGCGGTTGAATCATCGATGTTGGTTTCCAATACCACCGCGCGGTCAGCTTCCACGCCCGCGATGCCAGATTGATCGTCCGTCAAGTCTCCCATCAAAACTCGCAACACATTGGCTTGGCCCGCCAAGTCACGCGTTCCGGCACCGTAACCGATCGACCGAATCGTCATGGCGGGCATCGGCCCGAACGATCCGCATGTGGCCTTTAAAATTGCCGCCCCCGTGGGTGTGGTCAATTCGGCCTCAATGTCCGAGGGCGCGATCGGAACGTCTCGCAAAATGTCCGCGGTGGCCGGGGCAGGAATCGACACCCGGCCGTGAGCGATCGTGATGAATCCGGTACCCGTCGGGACGGGGGATGAAGCCACCCGTTCAATGCCCAGCATCCCCATTGCCACGGCGGTCCCGACAATGTCAGCGATCGAGTCCACCGCGCCGACCTCATGAAAATGGACTTTTTCCAGCGTCGAGTGATGAACCTTGGCTTCCGCAACGGCAACCTCTTGAAAGATTTTTTTGGCAAGATTTTTGGCGGTGTCGTCCACCTCGGTGGCTCGGTCAATCATCTCGTGGATGTGGTGCAAATGCCGATGGGCGTGTTCGTCGGGATGGTCCACCTTGACGTGAACCGCCCGAAAACCGCACTTTTTGACAATGTTCGCCGTGAGGGACAACTCGGGCAGCCCCATCGATCGGACGGCGGACTCGATCGCGGTGACGTCGGCCCCCAAATCGACCAGAGCCCCCAGCGTCATGTCGCCGCTGATCCCGGAGAGGCAATCGAAGTAAGCGATTCGAGTCATTTTCTCACTTTCAAACAAAATCGTGGGGTGGGATCGGGAGATGTTTGACGATTGACAGCTTTGGCGTTGAAGCTTTTTGTGGTATTGGTATACTCCCGCTCCGCACAGCCTTTCGGCTGAGGCGAAACCAGCGGCCAAACTGAATCATTCAAGCCAAAACGTAAACCATAAGTTCCCCGAGAGCGATCCGATGAAAGTTGTCAGCAGCATTGGTGCCCTGAAGTACCGCCATCCCGATTGCCAAGTGGTCAAGCGGCGCGGGCGAATCTATGTGATCTGTAAGAGCAACCCGAAGTTCAAGGTCCGCCAGGGTGGCGCGAAAGTCAAGAAAGCACGTCGCTAACCGATTGACGGACTCCCTTCGATGCGAGCTTTTATTCCGACCGGTCTGATCGTCTTCTGTCTCGCCATCGCCCTTTTCATCGGTTGCGAGCGAGCACCGGTGAAGCCATCCGCCAGCGAGGCTGAGATTGCCGATCCAGTCACCGGCGTGGTGACGATCGAAGTCGTCTCGCCCGACGGGACGAAAACGATCACGATCGATGACGTGGCCACCGGCACCACCGTCGAGCAAGTGATGCGATTGGCAAAGGACTTGCCCGTAAAGATCTCGGGTAGCGGCACGACCGCATTCGTGGACCAGATCGACGGCAAATCCACTTCGGCCAGCGAAGGCTGGACCTACCAAATCGACGGCGAAAAGGTCCATGCCGGTGTCGGCGTCACCAAGTTGTCGCCCCCGACGACGGTGAGCTGGAAGTTCACCGGATGGGACGCAAAGTAACGCGGTCTACTTTGCCGGTTTTCGCAGTCCCCATTTGCTACGTTTTTGATCGCCCCATCCAATGTGGCAAATCCGGATGGTGCGACCCTCTTCGGTGTCGGCGCGTGCGTCGCCCAACACCGAAACCGCCGCAAAAGAGGCGTCTCAATCCGCAAACGCCGCTTTGCCGCTATACTTCGTGCTGGATCATGTTCGGGACGTCGTCTCAGTTGACGGATGGGTGAATGTTACGAAAGACTCGTTTTGCTAAGCGTACGATCGGGATCGCAATGGTGATTGCGATGCCACTCATCTCGCTCCCATCTTCGGCCCAAGACACGCCTGATCGAGAGAAGGTTGTTGAACCAGTATCCGGCGCACCTAAAACCGGCGCACCTGAAAGCCGGCGCACCTAATACTGGCACAGAGGAACCCCGTAAAGATACGGTCGGATACTGGGTCGTCCAACTCGGCAGCGACCAATATCGGCGGCGAGAGACCGCGGCGCAAAAGTTGACCGAGGCGGGCCCGGCGGCGATCCAAGGATTACTGCAAGTCATGAAGTCGGGTGATTTGGAAGTCGTCGAGCGTGCCAGCAACGTGATCACCGAGATCGCTTTAACAAGAGCCCCATCGGATGACGGAGGCGCGTGGGTCCAATTGAACGAGCTGGTGTCCAGTTCGGTGGGCCGAGTCGCTTCGCGTGCTCAAACGGCGATCGAAGAAATCCGCACGCATCGATCGGAACAGGCGCGGAATGAATTGGCAGCCGCGGGAGTCTTTGTGGGATTCGACGAGTTTGTGATTCAAGCGAAGAGCATTCCCAGCATGATTGTCCAGATCGACGAAACGTGGAATGGCGACGTCGCGGCGCTCGAGTGGCTGAGTTGGTTGGACGGCATTCCCAACGCTCGGGTCAAAGGGGCTGCGATCACCATCGAAGTGTTGGCTCAAATCACAAAGATCCCTTCGCTCAAATCATTGGCGATCGTGGACGGCACCATCGACGATGCGACCCTCCAACCGTTAGTGGACATGAAACCGATTAGCGATTTGGAGTTTCGCTATGTTCGTTTGTCGGACGAACAAGGCGAAAAGATTGCCTCCATGCCTGTTCGCGTTTCCATGAACTTGATGGGCACGGGCATTTCGGCCGATGAGGTCGCGTTGATGTGCCAAGCGGCACCCGGATTGCAAATTGATCACCGGCAAGGTGGCTTCCTCGGCGTGACCTGCATCGAGTCGTTCAACGTTTGCGAAATTAGCGGCGTGGTAGACGGCAGCGCCGCCGAAGAGGCGGGGCTGATCCGAGGAGATGTGGTGATGAGTTTGGACGACACACCGGTCACACGATTCAAAGAATTGCAAGACGCGATCAATCAACACCTACCCGGCGACACGGTCGCGTTGACGTACCGACGCGCCGACGTCGTCAAAACGGTCGACTTGCAGTTAAGACGTTTTAAAGATTAGCAAGTTGAATTCCGCCGATGGACATGGCCCCAAAATCAATGAAAGCGGAACCGTTCACACCGATCCCGCCCACGACACGGTCTGGACCGATCCTCGTTGGAGACGCGAGGTTCGCAAAAGGCTTGTCGAATGGTTCGCCGCCAATGCACGTACCCTGCCTTGGCGCAGCGAGCCGACGCCGTACCGAGTCTGGGTCAGCGAGATCATGCTGCAGCAAACCCAGGTCGCGACGGTGCTACCGTACTTTGATCGCTTCATGCAAACGTTCCCCGATGTCGCAACGTTAGCCGCCGCCGACGAACAGACGTTGATGAGGCACTGGGAAGGACTCGGTTATTACCGCCGCGCGCGGTCGATGCACGCGGCCGCGGCAAAAATCGTGACGGACCACGACGGTGAGTTCCCCGTCACTTTTGACGACGTCGTCGCCTTGCCCGGAATCGGTCGCTACACCGCTGGCGCGATTCTGTCGATCTCGAAAAACCAGCATCATCCGATTCTGGAGGGCAACACCGTTCGCGTCTTCGCCCGCTGGATCGCGCTGCGTGGTCCTGCCACCGCCCCACAGTCGACCAAGTTGTTGTGGCTTGTGGCCGAAGCAATGCTGCCGACGGCAAAATCAAAACTCGCTCCCGGATTGCTCAATCAGGCTGCGATGGAACTTGGGGCACTCGTCTGTACACCCAAGTCGCCCAAGTGCAAACAGTGTCCCGTGGAGAAGTTTTGTCGGGCTTGCGCGTTGGGTTTACAATCCGAGATTCCCGGCAAGGTCACTCGAATTGCCTATGAGAATCGCACCGAGTTCGCTTTCGTGATCGAGCAACCGGAGACCCATTCGGTGGGATCCGGCAAACGGCAACCCGCGGGCACTCGTTATCTCGTGCGTCCCATCCCGGTGGGATCTCGGTGGGCGGGCCTCTACGATTTCCCACGAACGATCGAGCGGTCGATCGACACCGTTGACGAGGCGGCGAACGAGTTGAGGAGTTTGTGGGGTGTACCGATTCTTCCGGGTGACCATTTGACGACGATCAAGCACGCCGTCACCAAGTACCGGATTTCACTCAACGTCCATGCCGCCCGGTGGATCGACGCCGGACAAGCAGTTGCAATCTCTCCGCCCTCTCCTTGGCGGTATGTGACTTTGTCCGAGATGGCGGATTTACCGATGAGCGTGACGGGCCGGAAAATTGCGAAGCTGTTGGGATGATCTGGTTTGTGGTTTCACTACAATGAGAGGTCTGATCCACATACCCCCCGCTACCCACCTGATTGAAGAGTTAATTCATGTCGCGTTCCATCATTCAAAGTCGCCAACCGAGTCGCAGAATTTGCTTGGTTCAATCACTGCTGTGGTGCGGTGTCGCCGGTTGCGTGATCGGTACCGCCGGCTCATCACTTTCGACCTCCGCCAGTGCGGATTCGCCGCAAACGATGAAGAGCGATTCAGTCACGTTGGGTGATCCTGAATTGACATCGGGAATCCCGGGGATCGCACTTTTGACTCAGGCCCAGATCGAGGCTTGGTTGGATGATCCGTCGAACCACTTGCCGCTCAATGTCACGCTACCGCCCGGTTTGGATGCGGCCTCGGCCAACATTTACATCCCCGAGAACAACCCCATGACGCGTGCCAAAATCGAGCTGGGGCGTCAACTTTACTTCGACAAACGCCTGTCGTCCGACAACACCGTTTCGTGCGCCACGTGCCACGACCCGGCCCAGGGTTGGGGCGCCGAAGTACGATTCGGTGTCGGCGTCCGCGGTCAACTCGGTGGTCGCAACTCACCGGTTTCATTCAACCGAATTTTGAGCAAGGCACAATTCTGGGACGGTCGCGCCGCAACGCTCGAAGATCAAGCCGTGGGTCCGATCGCCAACGCGATTGAAATGGGCAATACGCACGAAGCCAGCGTCAAGACGATCGGTGAGATCCCCGGATATCGACTGCAATTTGAAAAGATTTTCGAAGACGGATTGACGATCGATAATCTCGGCCGGGCACTCGCTACGTTCGAACGCGCGATCGTGACCGGCCCGATGCCCTACGACGCCTACAGCAAGCTGGCAAACTTCGAAAAGACTTTCGCTGATGACCTGGAGTACCTGGACGAAGAACCCGAATTGAAGGCCAAGTACGACGCGCTGAAAGCGTCTGCCAACGCGATGCCGATGAGCGAATCTGCCCAGCGGGGCATGACGCTCTTCAGCGGCAAAGCAAACTGCGCCACGTGTCACGTCGGCGGCAAACTTCACCGACGAGCAATACCATAACCTTGGCGTCGGCATGGAAGCGGACGATCCCGACCTGGGACGATTCGTCGAGACGGCGGCGGATAAAGATCGAGGAGCGTTCAAGACGCCGACGCTAAGAAACGTGGCCTTCGTTGCACCCTACATGCACGACGGCAGCCAGGGCACGATCGAGGAAGTGATCGATTGGTACGACAAGGGCGGTCATAAAAATCTGTACCTGAGCGACAAGATGAAGCCGCTCAACCTGACCGATGGCGAGAAGGCCGACCTGATCGCGTTCCTGGTCGAAGGCCTGACCGGCGACTTCCCCTACGTCAGCCAAGCTCGTTTGCCTCAATAAGCTGCGCTCGCAATTCCCCGCGTGCGACTCTGGTTCAAAGAGCCGTAGGATTGGCGATACGGTTCGTTCTACCTCTGGCCCCAATCAAGCGAACCCTTGCCACGCCTGCCGTCGCCTTGGGCGCTCGCCGTGTACCGCGAATTGGATACGGAGAGTCAACGGGCTGTTGTCAGAAAAGGAGCCCGATTCGGTCCGCTTGGCAATCCGACGCGTCAGCCCATTTGGCGAAGCGAATCGGACTGAGTCAATCGCTCGACGACTGGAATTTGAATTGACTCTGCGACCAAGCGGGTGCCCAAAGAACAAGCCAGTTCACACTCGACCAAGCGGAAAAGAGTCCTGACACCTTTTCTGGCCCGCTGCCGCATGGTCTTTTGGGCGTCTAATCGAAGCCGGCCGACGGAGGTATAAACACCAATGGACCTGCTGCAACCCACCTTTAATTGACAACTACGTTTTCGACCATTCTACTTACTAATAACTGAGGTGGTATGGTGATTGATCGACTGAAGGAATGTGTGAGATTCTCGCTTTCAAGTCTCCTTCTTTTGTGCTGTGTTGCTGCCGTCGTTTTTTTGGGAGTTCAGCATTGGCATAATCGAGTACGGTTAATTCCTTTTGCATCTAAGTCCCAGAATTATGCTACTCACGCAATGTTGCTACGGGGGATGGAGCATTACGAGTTGCGGATTAGCAGGCGTGATTTATTCGTGCGGAGCAAATGGGCGCCTGCGAACGGGAGGCCGCCAGTTGGAGCGTTGGAGGCAATGCAAGCCGCCGGCAAGGCTATTGTGTTCTTTGAAGAGATTGATGTCAAGGATTTACAACTTCAGTTGGATTCGGCGACTTTGATACAGTTTGAACCTCAAGTGTGGTACTGGGTGGTGAATTTTACGCAAGCCAAGTTTGATGATAGCGAAGGCTTCAAGGCAGATTTCATAGTGGCGGTATTGATGGACGGCAGCTGTGTTTTGCCAGAGCGCAGCCTGTCCACGCTAAACAAAGGAATTGGTCCACTCTTGGATGCATTCTGAGCTCAATCTGCGACCGATTAAAGGTGACGGAGTTGAATGGCGTTGTCCACGGCGAATCACGGGATTTTCGCTGGTGTCGCTAGTGTCGCTAGCGCCGCGTGGTAGACCCGGCGAGGAACGGCGTCGAAGAAAGGTAACGGGGGCACTTTTTGATGAGAAGCATGCTAGGATGATCATTTCCACAGGCCGGTATTCACGGAGCAAGCCATGCCCCGACAAAAGTGATCCGACGAAGCGGGCATCATTTATCATGCACTGAACCGTGGAAATGATCGTAAGACCATCTTTAAGAAACCGGAGGACTACGATGCCTTTATTCGCATCCTCGACGAGGGTCTGCAGAAATACCTCGCGGAATTGTTTTCGTTCAGCCTGATGCCGAATCACTGGCATCTTGTTTTGCGTGTTAAGAGAGACGGCCAGATGGGGAGGCTGTTGCGTTGGGTCTCTGCAACGCACACTTTGCGGTATCATGGACACTACCACCGTCACGGCTACGGTCACCTTTATCAATCTCGGTTCAAGAGCTTCCCGTCACCTTTCTTCGCCCAAAGAGCCCAGGATTGGCGATAAGGTTCGTTCTACCTCTGGCTCCAATCAAGCGAACCCTTGCCACGCCTGCCATCGCCTTGGGCCCTCGCCGTGTACCGCGAATTGGATATGGAGAGTCAACGGGCTGTTGTCAGAAAAGGAGCCCGATTCGGTCCGCTTGGCAATCCGACGCGTCAGCCCATTTGGCGAAGCGAACTAGACTGTGTCAATCGCTCGACGACTGGAATTCGAATTGACTCTGCGACCAAGCGGGTGCCCAAAGAACAAGACAGTTCACACTCGACCAAGCGGAAAAGAGTCCTGACACCTTTTCTGGCTCAGAGCAGTATGCAATTGCGTCGCGCAACGCCATTTCCACCGCCAAGCAATCAACCCGCTATCGCATTGCCGAAGGATTCGGTGAATCGCTGATGTTGGTGGGGCGGTTTCAAGACGCTAAGATGCAGCTGAACATTGCCAATCAACAGGTGACGGACGAGTACGAGCAAGCCCGTATCGCCTTGTTGCTGGGCGAACTGGCTATGAAGCATAGCCAGATTGCCGAAAGCGTCGAGGTGCTATCTGGGACGCTCCGTCAGTTCGGCTGCCGCGTCCCCCGGAGCGATATTGGCTTTGCCATCGCTGCCGCCAAAGAGGTGATGGTGCAGATCGCTCACAGCTTTTTGCCACCCGCGTTTTACCGATCCAACCAAAATCGGGACCGTCGATCGGCGATGATCAACGATTTCTTGCACGCGATCACTGTAGCGTATTGGTTTCAAAGCACTCTGCGACTCTTTTGGTCTCATTTTGCCGCGATGAATGCGGCGGAAAGGTCCGCTGCAAAATCCGACGTGGCGACGGTCTACAGTCAGCATGCGATCGTCATGACGGTCGTAGGACTCTCCTCCCGCGGACAAAAGTACAACAAACTCGCGTTGGAAATTTATCGTGCACGCGCTGATCAACTCGGTGTCGGATACACGCATTTTTTTGGAGGATTGGGATTGTTTGCGGGTGGAAAGTATCGAAACGCAATTGAGGAACTCTCCCATGCCGTACGGATTCTTGAAAAAACTGGTGACCCCTTGTATCTGAATATCGGACGATATCACATCGGATTATCGCACTGGATGCTAGGCGAACTTGATCAAGCCATTGATCAATTGCGGCAGACGTTTCACATCGGGCTACAGTTGGAAGACAACGCGTTATCGCACTACACGATTGATGCGTGGGCAAAGGCCGCACGAGGAAAAATGCCATTTCAAGAAGCGAGAAGCTGCTTTCAGCCCATCCCAAGCGACATTCAATCGACCAACCAATTGTTCCAAGCGGAAGGACAATGGCACCTGCATCACGGTCGCACCGAACAAGCAGTTCACGCCTTCGAATATGCATTTGACCTTCTGAAGCAAAATCGACTCTTCAACTGGCCCACGCTGCCGACGATTCCCGGTCTGGTCACTTCATTACGGCTTCATGCCGATGCGGTCAACAATCACGATCCCTGCCAAGCCGAGAAGATACGGCGGCGGGCCTTGCGAATCATTCGGCGTGCCAGTTGGGTCTTTCGATTCTTTCCAACCGACGAAGCTTACGTGCTGCGAGAGTACGCTTTGATGTTGGCATGCACCGGTGCGACGAAAAAGGCGCTGCGAGTGATCGAGAAGAGTTGCAGCGTCGCAGAGAAACGCGAGGAAGCCTACCAACTTGCGGAATCAATGCGAGCGAGAGGTAGACTTCGTCAAGAACTGCAATTTCCCAACGCAGCGACCGAGACCAAAGACGCGGAGATCGATTTATCCCGTTTTCAAGCACTGATCGATGCCGCCCAGCCGGAGCGAGTTCTGTCGATTAATTCAGCCGAGCTTTTTGACCGGTGAAATCTGCGTTGGAAACAGAAGTTCGTGGACCGATCAAAGGGGACGGGGGTAGTTTCGAGTCCGAAGGACGAGAGTGACGGGCGATAGCTCGTCACTCTTTGTGCGGAAAGGCCCCGTCGGGGTCAGGCCTTGTGTTCGGTTTTCAGGTGAAGTTTTTGTTCGATGTTTGTAGCATCTTGACGCCACCGTGAGGACTCCTTGTGCCGTTGTTCCGCTCGACGGACCAGGTTCGATACATTGAATGCGAAGCCTACAAGAAACAAGTGAAGTGCATGCGTGATCGACTAAATAGCTGTAAGGACAAAGCGTGTAGGGATAGGGTCGAGAAATATTTACAGGATACGATTGACTATGCCAAGAAAGAACACGGATGCACTAATTTGTAGCCGCTGTGCATTCGGTATTGCGCTATTAACGTGTCTTGCGCAGGCTGTAGAAAGAAGGCGTCCGTCGAGGATTTGCCAACTGCGGTTGTTGCATCCACCCACGGCGGCATGAATTATCACACTGGCTGGGAACTTAGTGTGAACTCAAGTGGTAGAGCCTCACTTGTGGTTGAAAGCGTTCACCCAACAACCATTGAATTCGACGTCGGGCGAAACGAACTCTCGTCTTCAAGAAGCATATTTCACCGCACCTCCAGTACCTGCAGAACAGCCAGCACGTCTTTGTAGGCCCGCCGTCACCGGATGAGGTGGTCCGAACGCTGCTCGTCGTTTGTGGGGACAAAGTCATATCAGTATCGTTCCACGACTTTGAATCCTTGACGCCTACTCAACGTGAAGCGGTCGCTCCACTCATAAAAGCTAGGCATATCGTTCGAAGTTGGATCGATTCGACTAGGCACTGTTTAGCAAATCAATTTTAAAGCACGCCGCATTGCGGCGAGTTGAACAAATGTGATGTAGGAGCAAGCGAGTTTGTCGTACCGCGTTGCAACTCGTCGTGATTCTTTTAGCCAACCGATCAAGCGTTCGACGATGTTGCGACGACGATAGGCTTCGCGATCAAATCCTTCCGCACGCGATTCGTTGGACCTCGATCCGATCACCGGTTCGATGCCCAGCTCATCAAAACGATCTCGAATCGCTTGGCTGCTGTATCCCTTGTCGCCGGCGATCGCATTGGGGCGGGACTCGTAGCGATGCAGACTCAGTTCGCAGTGATCGATTAGATTCTCCAGTTCGATGGATTCATGACGCTGCCCACCAGTCGCGGTGATTCCCAGCAGCGTTCCTTCGCCGTCGCAGAGGATATGTATTTTGTCGAGTAACCTCCGCGAGAGCGTCCTAATGCGACCAGTTCGTCGTTTTCCTCGCTTTGAGGGATCATTCCTGCGGCACACCGATGGGCGCGGATGACGCTTCCGTCGACGCACCAGAGCGTTCGATCAATCTTGTCGAGCTTATCGAGTCGTTTGAGCATCGTGTTGTAAATCCTGAGGTGGTGACCTGATCCCGGGCGCGCCCAGGGCTTAGGATGGCCGCTCAAGGAGATTGCCAGAATGAGCAAGAAGCCCCTCAAAGACACCAGCAAATCACGGCGTCAGTTTACCGATCAATTTAAGAACGATGCGGTTCAGATGCTGCTCGACGGCCATACCGCGAGTTCAATCGTCGACCGGCTCGGCCTGACAGGTACAAACTTGTTGTACCGATGGAAACGAGAACAGTTGCGACAAGGTGGCCCCGTTGCTTCGTCGCTTGACAGCCGGGTCAAAGAATTGGAAGCCGAGCTGAAGAGAGTCGAGCGAGAGCGTGACATTTTAAAAAAAGCGTTATCTATTTTCAGCCGAAGCGATTGAATGATCGATTCGTCGCGGCAGCAGAAGTCATTGATTCGACGAAAGCATCGGCCACCGAGGTCTGTCAGGTTCTTTCACTCTCGCGAAGCTCGTTCTATGGATTCCAAGAGGCGACTGAACGAGATGAGTCAACGCGGGCAGAGGAACTCTCCCCGATGATCATCGACATCTTTTGGAAGCATCGGCGACGCTATGGAGCCCGACGAATCAGCAGTGAATTGGCTGATCGCGGCATTGTCGCTTGCCGAAGAACCGTTGCGGAATCAATGAAATTGCAGGGATTAAAAGCGATTCAGCCCAAGTCGTTTCAACCAAAGACTACCGACAGTCGGCACCGACTGGGGTACAGTCCAAACTTACTTCTGGATCCCTTTGAACTCAACGCAGTCAACAGATTGTGGGTCGCCGACATCACTTACATCCCTATAGCAGGTCGGCGCTTCGCTTACTTGTCCATGACCATGGACCGATTCTCACGACGACTCATCGGATGGAAACTCGATGTAACGATGACCGAGCAACTTGTCATTGGAAGTCTGAAAGCTGCGATTATGATTCGACAGCCCGACGGTAAATTGATCCATCACAGCGATCGCGGTGGCCAATACGCTGGCAATCGCTTTCGCCAGATTCTTAAGCGTTCGTCAATTCGACAGAGCATGAGTCGCGCTGGTGACTGCTATGACAACGCATTCATGGAAAGTTGCTTTGGAACAATCAAGACTGAACTCGAGATGACCGAATACGAGACTGTATCTGAAGGACAGCGCGAACTCGGAAGTTACTTCAGCTATTACAACCAAGATCGAAAGCACTCGAGTCTTGGCTACCAAACACCCAACCAGTTTGAATCCACTCACCCAGGTCGAGAATAAGCCCTGGCGCGCGCCGGGATCAGGTCACCACCTCATCCGGTCCCAAAGTCCCTCCAGATTCCAACGTCGAAACCTGGCATAAACGGTTTCCCACCTTCCAAAATCTTCGGGGAGATCCCTCCACGGACTTCCGGTCTTTAGAATCCAAAAGATGCCATCGATTGCCAATCTGTGATCGGTCCATGGCCGACCTTTTTTGCCGGTTCGTTGTTTTGGCAGCAAGTGACGGATTGCATTGAACTCTCGATCTGTGAGACGATGTCGGGGCATTGGGCTTCCTCCTTGGAGCACTTTGGTAGGTACTCCGGGAGGCTGCCCGATGCGTTCAAATTTCGCCAGATCAATTTGCTAAACAGTGCCTAGTCATTCAAAAGAACTTCTTGACATGCGTGATTACGAGCTGTCCGAGTGAGAGGAGGCTTTGCCGGAGCCCGGAGAACTTCGTTCAGGACCGATCAAAGGTGACGGAGGCACTTTTTGATGAAAAGCATGCTAGGATAATCATTTCCACAGGCAGGTATTCACGGAGCAAGCCATGCCCCGACAAAAGCGATCCGACGAAGCGGGTGTTATTTACCATGCACTGAACCGTGGAAATGATCGTAAGACCATCTTTAAGAAACCGGAGGACTACGATGCCTTTATTCGCATCCTCGACGAGGGTTTGCAGAAATACCCCGTGGAATTGTTTTCGTTCAGCTTGATGCCGAATCACTGGCATCTTGTTTTGCGTCCAAAAAAGGACGGCCAGATGGGGAGGCTGTTGCGTTGGGTCTCTGCAACGCACACTTTGCGGTATCATGGACACTACCACCGTCACGGCTACGGTCACCTTTATCAGTCTCGATTCAAGAGCTTTCCGGTTCAGAGCGACGAGCATTTCTACGTGGTTTGCCGTTATGTCGAGCGCAATCCATTGCGTGCGTGTCTTGTCGAAGCGGCAGAGGACTGGCCGCACAGTTCGCTATTCCGTTGGTACAGTCGTCCTGAACCCCCACCGAAGATTCTCTCACCGTGGCCGATTCCGCGCACGCGTGATTGGCTCAAGCGAGTCAATACCGCACTGACCGAGAAAGAACTGGCGGCGATGCGAACTTCCGTTAATCGGAGTCGCCCTTTTGGTGATGAGACATGGACGGACGAGATCGCAGAACGGCATGGTCTGTGGTACACGATGCGCTCGATCGGACGCCCCAGGAAGAAGCCACCGCAATAAAATTGAGGCAGGAAATGATTTTACTACCCCCGTCACCTTTCCTCGTCCGTGGTTTGCCGTTATGTCGAGCGCAATCCATTGCGTGCGTGTCTTGTCGAAGCGGCAGAGGACTGGCCGCACAGTTCGCTATTCCGTTGGTACAGTCGTCCTAAACCCCCACCGAAGATTCTCTCACCGTGGCCGATTCCACGCACGCGTGATTGGCTCAAGCGAGTCAATACCGCACTGACCGAGAAAGAACTGGCGGCGATGCGAACTTCCGTTAATCGGAGTCGCCCTTTTGGTGATGAGACATGGACGGACGAGATCGCAGAACGGCATGGTCTGTGGTACACGATGCGCTCGATCGGACGCCCCAGGAAGAAGCCACCGCAATAAAATTGAGGCAGGAAATGATTTTACTACCCCCGTCACCTTTCCTCGTCGTTGCCCCAACACGTGGGCAGCAAAGGGAACAACGAGTTCTTGAATGGCCATGTCCACCAAGCCCGATGCCTGTTCGTCTCCGTAACAGTCAACGGTTGCCTCCGTGTAGGCTTCATCGATCTCAGCGGCGTCGCACTTGGTCAGCCAATTTGGATAGGCAATTTTCACGATTTCACTTCCGCTAGCTTCTCCAGCTCCTTGTCACAAATAAAGCCCACTTCATCGGCTCTGATCATCTCGGAAGCCCACTGCTTCGCCTGTTCACCACCGGCACGTTTGACAGCCTTGATGACTAGTTTCAGGCAGTCCTCAATCTCATAACTCATCAAGCCCTCGTCACTGAATGCTACTTGGTAGCTGCCGCGTTTCATCAGTTCGATTGAAAGTCGCTTGGCTTCCTCGAGCTCTTCGTGTTGGACCAGCTTTTTGAGTCCCTTTTCGACCGCTTCGTAAGACTCACCGTCGTAATCGAAGTTGTAGTTCATTCGGCGTTCATCAAAATCGGTAGCCAGGGCAATCGCCGATTCGATGTCATTGACCACTAACGAAACTGGCTTTTCAACATTCAGGCGTGTTTCCAGTTCACGACGGACCTCGAGGTGCTGTTTCGAGAACCCCATCAGGAAATCAACGAGTTCTGCTTTTTTGCATTTGCTGAGCCCGGATCGAATCAGGTCACTCGGCGACGTTTCTACGTTGTGGACCTTCTTGGTTGGTTTTGCGCGGGGCTTCATCGGTAGTTCAATCCTTCCTCTTTGAACGCTCGCTTGGCGTAACTGAGCGTTGGGTACTTCTTTGCGATCTTTCTGGCGGCTTGGTCAGCAATTCGCGATCCTGCATCGCCACCCACCGCGTCGCGGAGTTCGGCGAGCATCTTCGCGGCTTTGGTGTAGTTCTGGGTCGACCGTGTTTGAATCATCTTCTCGGCATCGGAGATCGCTGCCCTGGGGTCTTTGCGTATTTTTGCAAGTCGCTTTTCAAGTTTGCGTTTCTCGCTGGCAATTTCCCGTTTCTTTCTTTGATCCGCTTTTGCAGTTGCCAGCTCGCGGAGTTCTTCAAGCGTGCGAGAGCCCGCATTAGCCGGCCAAGTAGGCTGCCCAGATTTCTTTCGCATGCCGGCAAGGACTTCGGCACGCACTGCTGCCGCGTCATCTTCAAGAACACGGCGCATCAGTGCACGCAGGGTGTCGGTCGACTGGTGAGCCAACCAATCATCAACATCGGGCTCGCGGGCAGCTTGACCACGCGTTTTAGGTGACTGTTGGTTGGCAGCGGCGAGCAAATCGCTGTCGAGTTCATAGAAGTCAATCAATTCGGTAAGCTCGGGCAGAAGCTTTCCTAGACCAGCGGGCACCGGTGGCTCGACAGATTCTTCATCCCAATTGCAAGCCAGCCAGCCGAGATAGAGCAAACGGGTGTCACCGGTCATCAAGCCCTCGCGGATTTTCGGGAGACACGCAACCATTCGATCAAAGTCGAAGTAATCCTCGCTGTAAAAACCCGCATCACATTCAGGCTGAATCGACAGCACACCCCCTTTACCGCGTTTGTCCTTCTTCCATTCGATGCTGTACTCCATCGAGTAGGCCTTGAACTGTTTCGCACTCATGGGCAGTCCCAAAGGCAATCGAAACAGTAACTTGCGGACACCGTAGTTTGCGTAGTGCAAATGCACGTCGTACCCGCGACGCATCATCTCCATCGAGTTGCCGTGGAAGTCACCGTAGTGATACTCGTTTTGAAATTGCCACCTTGTCACCTCCGCCCGCGTCGACTGGCGCCGCATGTATGCGAGCTGTTGGTCATCGAGCGGCTTGTCGACCGCAGCAAAGTAGAGGTATTGGTATTCGCTCACTGATGTTCACTCCGCGGAAAGGCCTCGTCGGGGTCAGGCCTTGTGTTCGGTGTTCAGGTGAAGTTTTCGTTCGATGTTTGTAGCATCTTGACGCCACCGCGAGGACTCCTTGTGCCGTTGTTCCGCTCGACGGACCAGGTTCGATACACTGTCCACGCCCGACAGGCCAAACCGCGGTCCCAACTCTCGCAGGGTGGCCGGTGACCATCGTCGGCAAAGCCAGGCCGCCATGTCGCGGCCCGCGGCGGCGCTTCGGAACACCGCGTAGTCCGCCGACTCTACTCCATGGTAGGCAGCCGCGGCCGCAATGATCTCATCGGCTCCTACGCATCCCAGTCGCCGGGATGTGCTCTGCTGGCGAACCACATCATCTCGGTCCGCCAACTGGATCATACGACGCAGAAAGTCTTCGCTTCCGAAAACCCACTCGCGCAGGTCGGTTTTGAAGGGATCGTCAGGGACCTCTAAGCCAGCTTTGACATAGCGGCGGTAGGCTGCTGAGGGGTTCTTGCCTCCCACCGACGCATTACAGTAGGTATGTAGCTGGTCGTAGGCAATCCAGTCGACTCGTTTTGACTTCCGCGCGTAACCTGCAAAACTGCCGTTGGGCCAAGACTCTGGATCGGTAACCAGTGGGCGAGTGCCGTTGCAGGGATTCAAGTGAATGTAACGGCTGAGCGTCCAGTAATAGCCCGCATCTTCGACCAAGAAGGCCTTATAGCGGCCCTGATAGAGATGCCCGGTGCGTTGATTCCGTCTGGCATACCAATTTGCGTAACCGGAAAGCCAATGCTGCATGCCTCGAGCCAAATTGGGCTCAGGGGTTTGGATGAGGGCATGAATATAATTGGGCATCCAGCAATAGGCCAGCACGACCCACCCGCTTCGCTGGACCTCGTCGTGAAGTCCCTGTGTGAAGCGATCGTAGTGTCCTTGATCGTGGAACAGCTTGCGCCGCCCATCCCCACGGGTGACGACGTGGTAGTTGGCGCCAGGAAACTGGATCCGGGGCGGTCTGGGCATGGCGAACTTCCGGGAAGAAAAGCGGCAGCCGTCAAGCTACTCCTCCCGAACACCGAACACAAGGCCTGACCCCGGCAGCAGCCTTACCCGAACACAAGGCCTGACCCCGGCGCAGCCTTACCCAACTGACAGGCGATAGCTCGTCACTCTGTTACGAGGAGCGATCAAATGACTCAAAACTCTTTGATGAGTCCCGTAGTCGAACGGGCAGATAAACAAAAACTTCTTGGGCTTCGTTCTCGCCCCCGCGGCCGCGCTGCCGGTTACAATCGAGCTTGTGAAAACCGCATCTACGATCCGCCGCCGCATCTTGAAAAACCGCACTCGCGCACGCGTGAGGTGTTCAGGCGTCAACACGCGCCGAGCTTGCATCGAGACCATCGCAAAACGCACTAGCAAACCGACTTGCATTAACGAAGGTCGCCGACGATTGGGGTCTTGCTCCAAAGATCCCATCGGGTATGAATGGAGCGAATGGGGGCTTTATGAATTTGTCTCCTCGACGCCTCTTGTCAATATTGATCCAAGTGGGCTTATTGATTGGGGATCGTGGGGTGGCTGTTTCAAAAACAACTCTGGTGGTCCGACGACAGTGACCCGCGTCGACACAGAAACAGGAGAGTGGATTTACCAGACGATACCAGCAGGTGGTTCAGCCGATTTGGAAGAAGTTGATGGGATTTCCTATTACGCTACCCTACGAATCCTTACGACGCTCCAACCGCCCAAAAGTGCGCTGGGCGGAGTTGCCCGATCGAAAACATGGATGATCCAATATCTTTGGATATTCGGAGTCGCCGGAGTATTGCCACCATTGCCGCTTTTTTATTGGGTCTACGATGGTGAGCCATTCGTTGGTCCGTGGTATTTTCGAGACGTGGTGTTCTGCATCCTATCTGCCGCAGTCTCTGTCGGTTGGTTTCTCTGGCTCGTGATTCATGCCGTCGCAATTTGGAAGGGGTGGGTTCATAAGATGGCTGTTGTGCTTTGGGCCATTCCCACTTTGTTTAGCCCTCTATGTCTGTTGGTGTGCTACCTCTATCTGCATGATCGTAGGGTGGTGTAAGACGAAATAAAGGTGTCCAGAGTCAAGAACGAGTCCGGACGCATCGAAGGTATCAGTACTCAATAACGTGTGACTGATGTTTGAATGATTTTACTTCCCCCGTCACCTTTCTTCGCCCGCCGCCAAGCGTGGAATTTGAAGAGGTGTCAGGGAATGCCGGGCCGGGATAAAAATCTCGCTAATCCCGAAGTTGATGAATCGTATTGTGAATCCTTCGCTCGACTTTCTTTCCGTCAATCGTTTCCAGGAAACACCGAATCTCCATTCCCCAAGTGCGTGCCACGTCCGGGATCTGTAAGGTGACAGTCTTTCCGTCGTCCGACAGCGTTGCCTTGCTGACTTTCCACTGCTGCTGGTTGTAATGCTCCGAACCGTAGTTGGCGGTTCGCTTCAGATCCCAAGCGTTGATGTTGTAACTGTCCGGGTTCTCCGCGGATTTTCGCGACACCGCGTCGGTCAACGAAATTTCAATCGTTTCTTTCTTGGCCAACAATCCAACCGGCATGTGCATCGGTTTGCCGGTCGTGCGGATTCGGTAAAACCCGCCGGGCTGTTGTTGGCTGCCCGCCCAAGCAAACATACCGCATGCATAAAGATGCCCATTGGTGGGATGAAATCGTCCGCGAACCAGACCGGTTGGGAATTGCGGCATGGGTAATTCACACATACCGCCTTGCATTTGACCGTCAACCTCTTCGTGTGGAACAACAAAGACCTTGCCGTAGCCGTACGACAAATTCAGCAGCGATCCACCGAGCGGTCCCCAGCAGTCCTTGGGAACCCAAAGCAGTTCGGCCGGCGACCGATCAAAGCTGTTGGTGATCCAGCAGAGCGGCTGTGACATCGCCGAGTCCGAGGTGTCCTGGACATCGTGGTAGCCGAACATGTTTCCATAGAATCCCCCTTCACGGACCCAGTTGATGCGGTTCTTTGGATTCCAGTGCCCTTCTTGATCCGTCACGATGAACGAGCCATCGGGGTTCACGCAAACGCCATTGGCGGCACGAAAACCGTTGGCCACGATGTCAGTCCGCTTGCCGTCGTTGCTGACGCGAAGCAACGTTCCATGATGTGGCACCAATGCTGGCAACGCGTGACGCGCTGACTTGGCGTAATAAAAGTTTCCGTCGTCGTCTGACTGCAATCCCATCGCGAACTCGTGAAAGTGATCGGTGACTTGGTGATCATTGTTGAAACTCTCGAAATAATCCGTTTCGCCGTCTCCGTTTTTATCACGCAAGACCACGAGTTGATCACGGCATGTCACATAGATGTCACCATCGACAATGCGAACACCCAATGGTTGAAACAGACCGGTCGCGATTCGTTGCCATTGCAGTTGGCTGTCAATTGAATCAATGCCGGAGACTTTCCAAACGTCACCGTCCCAACTGGAAACCGCCGCCGTGTCTCCATCAGCAAAGAAGTCGAATCCTGATAGCCGCACGCGGGCGAGCCAGGGATTTGTCGAGGGACGCGTCAGCACGTCGACTGCGAAGGGTCCATCGTCGCTGCCAACGGTTGGTTGGGTCACGAGTTGCTCGGGCAACCGTGCGGGACCTCCGTCGAGCAACGAAGTCAGATCCGTCGCCATCCGTCAATCCTGCGACCGTTTGCTGGACCATCGGACGCGTCGGCCGCCGAATCGATCGTGGCAAACCAAAGTGTGAACGACAACGGCTGGTCACCCTCGGGGACCGTCAAACGAAGGGCACCGCTATGGTTGGACCACTTTAGATCAGCCGGTTCGCCTTTGACGCCGGCCACTAGAGAGCGACTGGCGGCTTCCGAGGCCGGTTTTCCTTGCCAGACCGCGGCGTGATGTCGATCCGCGGCAAGATTCTTGACCGTGCCGTTCTTTGCGGCGGCGAAATTCCAATCGCCCACAGGTTGGGCCGTGCCCACGCCCGAGGCGATTAGCGACGCCGGTAATTTTTCGGCAAAAAATTGGATCGATGCGATCTCTCCGTCAAAGTAGCTTTTGGGGCGGGGAAAATCAGAAGCACCGAATCCAAGTCGAACGAGCTGGTCGTTTTGTTTCGCCTTAGGTCGCAGTACCGCTTTGGTGTCCTCTTTGCCGTCGATGTAGAGCGTCACTTCGCCGCTTCGATGGTCCCACGTGATCGCAACATCGTGCCAACGTCCGTCGGCCACTGTTTTTTCGATTGCACTTCACCGACCCATCCGATGTCGTAAACGAGTCGACCATCGCGAACGAACAATACTTTGCCGTCGGGTCCCCAGTTGGCACCCCCATCCGTTTTGGCGAACAGGCTGCCACCCTTGATCGTTTTCAGCCGTGCCGTGATCGTAAAACTCTTCGTCGTCATGTCGAAAGTCGTCCGCCGATTCAACTTGTGCGTGGGATGCACCGTCGAAGCGAAGCAATTCCGTGTTGCGGCTAGCCGCCTGCGCAGGCTCAGGCCCAAGCAGGACTGAATTGGACGTAAGCTTTGACAAACGATTGACTGAGTCGCCAAGCTGTGCGACTTGCAGCGTGAGTGGTTGATCCCGGGGACCGAATTGTATTTCTCTTGCGTAAACCGGTTGTGGTGATTCGGTCAATAGTCTCGGCCGCTCAAGAATCGGAGTCGTGCCAACGTGATAAGAGATCACCGTTTGGTTGCCGTGATAATACATCCCCTTGTAATGGGCCCACTCGCGGGGCAGCGGTCCATACAAACGATCGTCGCGGCCAACGAGGCGTGGATCATCCCACGAGCCGGTTTCCGGTTCCGCCCAGCCCGGTCCCGTTTTGTTTTCAGCCTGCACGTCGCCGACGATTCGCGGATGAATGTTATGCTGGCCATTGAAGTGGATACCTTTCCAGTCGATGAACTTGTCACCAGTCCACGTCGCGGCCATCCGCATCGTATCGTGATCAAAGATCATCCAGTGACGGCCGCGCGATACGCCGCCGGGTCCTTCGTCCAGCCGCACGGCGATTCCTTTGTATGCAAAGTTCGATCCATCGTCTCCGACTTCGTAGGTGTTGATCAGCGTGCGGCCATAGTCCATCCTCAACCAATCTTCGACGTTCTGTGGGCCCGGTCCGCGTGAGTCGCCATTGGGAAGCGAGGCGAGCCACTTGTCTTCGACGGGGAAATACTGCGACGAATTATCGTTCCTTCAAGTACGCCTGGCGGATGTAATGGATGACGTCGTACTTCTGTTGCGGCACCATCCATGTTTGCGGCTGCATCATGCCAAATCCACGAGTCAATGTTTGATACATCGTGAACGGATCGGCGCCATTTTTGAATTTACCCGTCGCGAATCGAAGTGAGGTCGGCAGCGAACCCGCTTTGTCGTGCGTGCCATGACAATTGACGCATAGGCGGTTGTAGATCGCTTCGCCCCGTATGAAGTTGTCGCGTCCCAATTCAGCGATCATTCCCGCATGATCGATGCTCTTTTCGTAGTCAGGCAAGGGTCTGGCGGTATATAGATGAGGCGCGGGTCGAAGGTTTCTTGCCGTCAATGATCCTCCGTCACGAATCTCGATCAGGTAGCGAATCAAATCCAAGAACTGTTGTCGGCTGGAGAGTTGATTGACCAATGACTGCGGCATTAACGAATTGGTATTTTTCGTGACCGCCTCGAGCTGATCACGTTCGAACCTGTGAAGCTCGCCCGGTTGCGAGAGATCCCTCAAGACGATCCGCTCGCCGTCTTCGACCACCAGCCCCACAACCACCCTGCCGGCTTCGGTGAGCACCGTGAGCGATTCGTATCCCTTCGCGGATTTCTTTCGACGGACGCAGTATCGCATCCACAAGTTGAACATCACTGGCCGGCTTCTCCCAACGCGCCAAATCGGGCCCGAGTTGCTGATTTTGATCGTCGGCGTCGTGACATTTGCGGCACGACATGAATGGTTGAAAGAACACAATCGCTCCGCGTGGCGCGTCACCGTCCCTCTGGGCGTCGGCAACCAGCTTCGTCGATCGGCTCGGCCAGCAAACTTTCCTCGAGAGTTTGTGCCGATAAGCTCAGCGGCATCAGTGCGATGGCCGACAGATACAAGAATCTGAGAGAGCGACTATTCATTCGAGTGCCTGTGTAGCTTGTTGACTGGTCCCAAAAGCCGAGTGGGTCAAATCAGATCACGAAGAGACTTCATCGCCAACGGTTCTTTCGTCGCCAGCGGTTCGCCGTAGCGACGGTTGATCAAGCGACCCCAATTCGACGCCTCATCGTGCAATTGGTCGATCAACGTCGGTGTTTCGGTCGGGCGACCTTCGACGAACTGACTTTGGTAAGCGTTGATGGATGCCAACTTTGCATCCCAATGATCGCTGATGTCGAGGATCCAACCCGGTTGCACGGCCAACCGCAGATGGATGCAAAAATAATAGTAGATACGTTCGGGATGGAATCGCTCGCCCGGCATGTCGGTCTTGCTCAGCTTGGACCAGAACCGCGCCGCTTCGATCAACTGAGTCGCGGCGACATGATCCGGGTGCGCATCATTCCAATACGGTGCAAAGATCCATCGCGGTCTCAACATCCGGAAATAACTGGCCACGTGCGCGCGTGCCTCCAACGTATCGACTAGTTTTCGATTGGGCAAACCGGCATTACCGCGCCACGTCAGGTTGAGTGCGTCGGTTGCGACGCGAGTCTCAGCCATTCGAATCGATTCGCTGCCGTGCGGCGTCGGTTCGCCGGTGGTCAAGTCCAACACCCCGACCCGCATTCCTTCGGAGATCATCTTTGCGATGGTGCCGCCCATCCCCAGCTCGGCATCGTCCGGGTGCGGCGCGACGACCAACATGTCGAGTGGATCCGTGGCGGGAAGATCGGCCGGCGACTGGGTGTAAATGGGAATGGTCATCAACAGGGTGGTCCGATGAGAAGGGAGCGGGAAAAATGTCGACGCGACTCGATCAAGGATGATGTTTCGCCGTGATCTCGATCATGGCCTCGTGGAGCTTCGTGTTGCTCGCCACAAGGCTTGTCGTCGCAAGGGTCAACTCGCTTCCTTTTGCATCCGTGACCTTACCGCCTGCCTCACGCACGACCAAAACGCCGGCAGCAAAGTCCCATGGCGACAATTTATATTCAAAAAAACCACCGAACTGACCGCACGCGACTTGGCACAAATCGAGTGAAGCGGTACCGAACCGGCGGATGCCGTGGATCTGTTGACCAAAGAAATCTTCGATCGCGCGCAGCGTCGATCTCATCATCTCATCACGGTCGTAGTAGAAGCCGCAACCGATCAATGATTTTGAAAGATGGTCCGCCGAATCGACCGAGATGGGTTGACCATCCAAGAAGGCTCCACCGCCTCGGATCGCCGTGTACAGTTCGCCGCGGACGGGGTTCAACACAACTCCGACCACCGCTTCCCCGCGGTGATAGTACGCGACCGACACGGCGAAGTGGGGCACCCTGTGCGCAAAGTTATTCGTGCCATCGAGCGGATCGATGATCCAAAGATGCTCGGCGTCCACACTGCCCGCTTCCCCCTCTTCGCCCAAAATTTCGTGGTCGGGATGTTCGGTTCGCAAGTAGTTTGCGATTCCTTGTTCGGCTTCGACGTCCGCGTCGCTGACCAAATCATAAGACTTACCACCCGCCGTTGATTTGTCGCGCATTTCGACACCATCTCGCCAATATCGCATCAAAATATCGCCACCCGTCTTGGCGGCGGCGGTTGCGGTGATCAATAACTCTTGTTCAGTTTTCATATTGCTTTTCGTGTCGGCTATTCATAGATCGGAAAGAAAGTGTTGAACGCCTTCTCGCAAAAGTCACCGGGATCGTTGAACCGTCGATGACGATCCAAACCAGCGATCCGGGTCATCTGGTCGGTCGTCAGCTCGAAATCAAAGATCGCCATGTTCTCTTTCAATCGTTCGACTTTCGACGTTTTTGGCACCACCGCCGTATTTCGTTGGACGCCGAAACGCAATAACACTTGTCCGGGTGTTCGACCTACCGATCGGGAAATCTCTTGAATCGTTTCGTGCTCGATCAGAGATTCGCTCGACTCGGCCATGTTCAATTGGAAGTATGATTGGGCTCCCAACGGCGAAAATCCGGTCACCGCGATATCAGATTCTTGGCAGTAACGCAGCAACTTTTCTTGCGTCAGGTACGGATGCATTTCCACCTGCAACATCGCGGGCGGAATCTTAGCCTGATTCTTTAGATCACGCAGCAACGAAACTCCAAAGTTGCAGACCCCGATGTCCCGCACCAATCCTTCGCGAACCAACTCTTCCATCGCACGCCAAGTGTCGATAATCGGGATCGGCTCGGTCACCACTTTCGGCTCGGCCGCGTCAGGATCGGCGAACCATCCCGGTGGATACCGCTTGTCGATTGGCACGAAGGCTTGTGCGATCGGAAAGTGAACCAGATACAAGTCGAGATAGTCGACTTGCAAATCGACGAGTGATTTCTCGAGTGCGCCGCGCACGTGCTCGGGACGGTGAAATGTGTTCCACAACTTGCTGGTGATCCGAAGGTCTTCGCGCGCGACCTTGCCACCCCGGATCGCCGCCGACAAACCCTGTCCCGTTTCGATCTCGTTTCCGTAATCGGCGGCACTGTCAAAGTGACGATAGCCGCACTCGATGGCCTCGCCCACGACCGACGCGGTGATGTCGTTGTCAATCTTCCACAGCCCCAGCCCGACCGACGGTATCGTGCGTCCGGTCGCGAGTTTGATCGTTTCATGATTCATGTTGTTTTCCTGAAAGGCTGAAACTCATAATGCAAAACTTTTACTAGGAAACCGTCAACACAATCTTGCCGACCAGTTCGCTGGAGCCTTCCAATGTGGCAGCTTCTTGCAAACGGTGTGCCTGGGCCGCTTCGGAGAGCTCGAGCGTCTTCCCGATGTGGGCTTTCAGCTTGCCCATCGCCAACCAGTGATTGACGTCCTCGGCCGCCGCTCGCATCTCAGATGCGGTGGCTTTGAACATCACGAACCCGTGCAACGAGCATTCTTTGACATAGAACGGCCCGACCGGGAATGGTGGTCGCGCAGTCGCGGCCCGCCATCAATACCATTCGACCCCGCGGAGCCATCAAATCAACCGCGGTGTCGAAGTCGGGTTCGCGACGCGTCTCCCAAAGCACGTTGACGCCCCTGGGGGCCGCCTTCTTAACCGCTTCGGCGAGTGTTTCGGTTTGGTAGTTGATCACGATATCGGCACCGAGTTGTTTGACCGCGTCACATTTCTCATCGGTGCCCGCCGTCGCGATGACCGTCGCACCCGCCGATCGCGCCATCTGGACCACCATCGATCCGACACCACCGCTGCCCCCGATCACCAGGATCGTTTCACCACCTTGCAGATCCGCTTCGCGAAATAACCCCAGATGCGCCGTCACTCCGACCAGTGCGCATGCCGCCGCGTCGACGAACGAAACTTCGTCCGCTAGTGGAAAGCACCATTCTTGAGCGATCACGATCTTCTCGGCAAACGTGCCCTGGCGTCCGAGCAGACCTTGATTGGTGCACCAAACACGATCGCCGACCTTGGCGTGATGCACGCCATCGCCGATCGCCTCGACGACCCCCGCCGCATCGCATCCGATGATGAATGGGTCGGGCAACTCGACCGCGACCGCGCCGCTGCGAACGTAGGTATCGATCGGATTGACTGCGACCGCGTGAACGCGAACCAACACCTCTCCGCGACCGGGTTTGGGGGTCTCCAAGTCGCCGAACTGGATCACGTCGATGGGTCCGGTCGATCGGATGTAAGCCGCTTTCATGGCAGTCTTTCAAAAAGGAGTGGGTGTTATCATCGGTAATAGGGATTACGACATCCGGCTCGCAACCCTTCGTATCGCGGTCGGCAACGCTTCGCACTCGAGCGCAAAAACTCTATCCGCCAGTGTCTCGGGTGTATCCGTTGGTTCGACTTGGCACCACCGTTGCAGGATGATCGGTCCGTTGTCGTACTCGTTGTCGACGAAATGGACGGTGCAACCGCTGACTTGGACGCCGCGAACGATCGCCGCCGCGTGGACTCGCGATCCGTACATCCCCGGTCCACCAAAGGCCGGCAACAACGACGGGTGAATGTTGATCACTCGCTCGACGAAATCGTCTGGGATCAACACATGCTTCAAAAATCCGGCCATCACCACCAAATCGGCGCCACAGCGGCGAACGGGATCGAACATCGCTCGACAATAGTCATCTTCGCTGGGGAAATCTTTTTTTAAAACCACTTGGGTTTCGATTCCGGCTTCGCGGCCGACTCGGGTGCCCCGCACCCGCTCATTGCTGGTGATGACCAATCGAACATCGATCGGAAAATCGTGATGATCACGATAGAACAACAAATTCTCCAGCGTCCGACCGCCACCGCTCAAAAAGACGGCGACGGAAAGCGACGGCATGCTTTCACTCATCCCTTCACCTTGCGAACGTAAACCGTCCCCGACTCGGTCTCCACGGATGCGGCGCCTTCAATTTCGCCGATCGAGACACGGTCGGCCAGCGTCTCGCCGGCGATCAATTTTCCATACTGCTTAATCGCGACGATGACCTCATCCTCCTCGGTGACGACCCCGACTTCGATTCGATCGGTGTACTCGCACGCAATCTCTTTTCGTTGACTTTGGATCGTGCGGATCAAGTCTTTGGCCACTCCTTCGCGGCGTAGTTCGTCGGTGACTTCGGTGTTGAGCACTACCACGCAATGGGAACCTTGGGCGGCGGCCCAACCTTCCCGAGCCTGCAGCCGGACTTCGATATCGTCGCTGTCGAGTTTGACTTCGCCACCGGGCAACGCCAGCGTCACGAAACCGGCCGACGACAATTGTTGCAAGAACTCGTTTCCGTCCGCGCTAGCGAGCGCCGCCTTGACCGCGGGAATCTGTTTTCCCACTTTGGGGCCCAATCGTTTGAAATTCGGAACGATGGTGTACTGGACGTATTGATCGCCCTGGGTTGTGTATTCGACCGCCTTGACGTTCAGCTCCTCACGCACCAACTCATCATGGTCTTGCAGCCAAGCGATGTGAGCGTCGTGGGTCAGCACCACTTCGACTCGCGAAAGTGGCAAGCGAACTTTCAATTTCGCTTCCGCCCGCGCGGCCCGTCCCAGCGATGCGATCTCGCGAAGCAGTGTCATCGACGCGGAAAGATTCTCATCGATGCGATCCGTCATCGCGACCGGATAATCGCATAAATGAACGCTCTTTCTGACTTGGTCACCAAACGGCGCCGTCAAATTTTGCCACAACGTCTCGGACAAAAAGGGAACGAATGGCGCACCAATTTTGTCAGCTCGAGCAACGTTTCGTAAAGCGTCCAATAGGCGTCGGCCTTGTCTTGCGAATCGGCGTCCGAAGCCCAGAATCGATCGCGAGTACGGCGGACGTACCAATTGCTAAGCCCATCGACTAGCGCAGTGATCGCCCTGCACGCGTTGTAATTGTCCAGCGCGTCCATCTTCTGGGTCACCACTCGGATCGTCTGGTTCAATTCCGATAGAATCCAACGGTCGATCTCGCTGCGCTCCGATGCTTCACGATACATCGGAGCACTGGCCAGCGATTCGGGTGATAGCTGGTCATCGGCACCCGTCGCCGTCGTCGGATCAAACCCATCGATCTCCGCGTAGATCGTCAGAAAGCTAAACGTGTTCCAAGTTCGAAGCAAAAATTCGGGGATCGAGTCTTTGATCGATTGTTCCTTGTAGCGGATCGCGGTCCACGGCGGCTGGCCGGCAAAGAAAAACCATCTCAATGCATCGGCGCCGTACTTTTCAAAGATCTCCGTTGGTTCGCGGTAATTCCGCAAACTTTTAGACATCTTGTTTCCGTCTTCACCGATCATCAATCCCAGCACGATGCAGTTGCGAAAGGGGACCGGATAATCCTGGTCTTCCAAACCGGTGAGGGCTAACTCGCTAACGCGACTTGGTGACGATTCATTGGCCGGCTCATCGCCCGGTTCGTATTCTCGGATCGTGGCACCTTCGCCAAACAACATCGTGCTGATCGCAAGTTGACTGTAAAACCAGCCGCGGGTTTGGTCGAGCGCTTCGCTGATGAAGTCGGCGGGGAATTGGTCGCGGAACTGTTCATCGTTTTGGTGGGGCCAACCCCACTGTGCGAAGGGCATCGCGCCGCTGTCGTACCAGCAATCGATCACTTCGGTGACTCGCTTCATTCGCGCACCCTTTGCAAAGGGCGAGTCGTACGTGACCGCATCGATGTACGGCTTGTGAACGCGCAGATCGTCCACCAAATCGGGGTTGTCGGCCTTCGCTTTCAACCACACCTCGTCGCCCGTCATGCCCGGCTTTGCGAGCAAATCGTCATAGTTGTCGATCGCTTCGCCGCGGCCCGTTTCTTGACAAACCCAGATCGGTAGTGGCGTGCCCCAATAACGCTCTCGCGACAGCGCCCAATCGACGTTGGATTCCAAAAAGTTGCCGAACCGCCCATCACGAATGTGCTCGGGTTGCCAACCAATTTTAGCGTTGTTCTTGAGCATCAGTTCGCGAAATTTGGTGGTTCGAATGAACCAACTGCGGCGCGGGTATTGGATCAATGGATCCTGGCTCGCCCGCCAACAGAACGGGTACTCGTGCAAGTACTGTTCTTGCATCAAAAGTTTTTCGGATTCTTTGAGCAAGCGGATGATCGGCTTGTCCGCATCTTTGACCCACGTCCCTTTCATCGCGGCAAACTCGTCGGTGAACTTGCCATCCGGGGCGACCGCACATAACAACTCGGGACCGTTGCCCTCGGCGAAACGTTTTTGTTCGGTGACTAACACTTCATGGTCGACTTCACCGAAAGCGGGCGCTTGATGAACGATGCCGGATCCCGATTCGGTGGTGACGAAGTCGGCTGCGACGACCCGCCAATACTTCGGCTCCGCATCTCCGCCGACGGCCAACTTGCCCGAGGGATCGCCGGTCGCTTTGACGTAGTCATCGAACGGAGGTTGGTAACGGCGACCGATCAACGACGCGCCACTGATCGTTTCCACTGGCTCGAGGTCGCGTTTTAGTTTGCCGGCGATCGTCTCGACCAACTTCGATGCCATCACCAATTCGTTGCCGGTTTCGGAATCACGCACGACGCTGTACGAGACATCCGTCGGATGGACCGCAGCGAACATGTTGCTCGGTAACGTCCACGGAGTCGTCGTCCAAACCACCAATGATCGATTGGTGGCCTTGCCCGACTCATCGAGCAAGGGGAACAACACATAAACGCTGGGGTCGGCGACTTCGCGATAACCCTGGCCGACCTCGCCGGCCGACAACGCCGTTCCGCCCTGGGCCCACCACCATACGATCTTGTGGCCTTGATAGAGCAGTCCGCGATCGAACAGGTTTTTTAAACTCCACCAAACGCTCTCGACATAACTTTGGTGATACGTGACGTAAGCATCTTGCAGATCGACCCAGAATCCGAGACGCCGCGTCAACGTTTGCCACTGTTGCATGTATCGCCAAACGCTTTGTTGGCATTTTTGGATGAAAGGTTCCTCGCCGTAGGCTTCGATGTCTTCCTTGGAGTGGATCCCCATTTCCTTGCCGACTTCGACTTCGACCGGCAATCCGTGAGTGTCCCAACCCGCTTTGCGATGACATCGAAATCCCTTCATCGTCTTGTAACGGGGAAAGACGTCCTTGATGCTGCGGGTCAAACAGTGACCGGGGTGGGGCATGCCGTTGGCGGTGGGCGGTCCTTCATAGAAAACAAACGATGGCCCGTCCTGGCGCACCGCCAGTGATCGGGCGTAAATGTCATGATCGTCCCAGAATTTCAGTACGTCTTGCTCGAGCGATGGAAAGTTCGGGCTGCCGGCGGGGGCACGAAGGGGACTGGGCATGAGCAACTGAAAATGCGGGGATCGGGACTGGGAATTGCAAATGATTGATAAAGAGCACGACCCTGGTTTGTTCAGAATCGGAACCTAGCGGCCATGATTGTACGGTCAAACGTCGACAGCGCCCGCCCCGGTTGAATGGTCAACCACTCAGCCAACGCCGATGAGTGCCTGATTTGGTCTTGCCCCCGTTTGCCCATGGTGACTATGGATCAATGCGAAACGATCATACCGATTTGCGGATTGAGAATAGCAGGTGCATTGCGGCCAGGAAGGCCGATCAGTTGAGTCGGCACCGTTACCGGCAGGGAGGCCTGGTGTGGCAAGCAAGAACCGTCGCTCGCGGCGTTCATCGTGGATTTCCTCGGTGTTCAAAACGTTGCTTTTGTCCGCATTGGGCAGCAGCGCCGGTGGATATTTCTATCGCGACCTCCCCCTCTTTGGCCCCCTCGTCCACGCGGTCGTCGGAACCGACACCGATCCGAACGCCTCACTCGATTCGAGCGAAGCAGAGCCCGCTGGGGGATCCCGTGCCGCCAATCAAACCGCCGAACAGAAGCCGCCCAAGCGAGTTCAGACCCAACTCGCGTCAAATCGCCAATCCGCGACGGGCCGACCCAGCGACCGAATTCTGATCGCCACGTTCAACATCCAAGTCTTTGGCGAAAGCAAGCTCGGGAAGCCTGACGCCGTGGAAGTGCTCGCCGATGTGGTGCGTCAATTCGACGTGGTGGCGATCCAAGAGGTTCGCGCGCAAAGCGATGAAATCTTGCCGCGCTTCCTCGCAGCGATCAACTCCGACGGAAGCCAATATCGCTTTTTGATCGGCCCCCGTTTGGGACGCTCCGTCAGTACTGAACAGTACGCCTTCATCTATGACACGACCCGCATCGAGCACGATCCGTATTCATTCGGAACGATGGCGGATCACAACGACTTGTTGCATCGCGAACCGCTGGCCGCCCGTTTCCGCGCTCGGACCTCGTCACCCGACCAAGCATTTACGTTTTGGTTGGTCGACATTCACACCGACCCCGATGAAGTGAAAACGGAGATCGAGGCCCTGTCGGAAGTGTTTCCCGTCATGCAGTCCGCCCGCGCGGATGAAGACGATGTGATCTTGCTGGGCGATTTGAACGCCAGCGAATATGAACTCGGGGCGCTGGCCGAGTTGCCGGGAATGACGTGGGTCGTCACCGGCGCGATGACCAACACGCGGCAAACCAAAGCGTACGACAATATCTTGTTCGATCGGCGCTTCACCGGCGAATACACCGGTCGATGGGGAGTCATGGATTTCGAACGTGTCTACGGCCTCTCGCGTGAAAAATCGCTCGAAGTTTCGGACCACATGCCGGTGTGGGCTGAATTTTCGGCTTGGGAAAAGCCGCCGTCCCAAGCGTCCCTGCCCTCGCCGGAGACCGCGACCATCCGATAGAGTTGGGATTGAACGAGCTAGATTCGAACACTTCCATTTCACCGGATGAGGATGCGTGGTGACAACGCCGATCGAATCGGAATTGCCAGTAACCGAGTGCCTCGCCGAGATCACCGATGCGCTCGCGCGGGGATCATCGGTCGTCTTGAAGGCACCGCCGGGAGCCGGGAAAACGACTGGCGTGCCGCCGCACTTGATCCGATCGTCCGTCGGCGGCGATGGCAAAATCTTGCTGATCCAGCCGCGTCGCTTAGCGGCTCGCTCGGCCGCCGCGCGGTTGGCTCGTGTAATCGGCACACCGCTGGGTCAAGCCGTGGGCTATCAAGTTCGGTTCGATAATCAAGTCACCCGCGACACGCGGCTGATCGCGATGACGACCGGGATCCTGATCCGGCGATTGCAGGACGATCCGCTGCTCGATGACGTCTCCTGCGTCTTGCTCGACGAGTTTCACGAACGCAGCTTGGACGTGGATCTGGCGCTCGGCATGCTCCACCGGATTCGAACGACGATGAGACCCGAGTTGCGATTGGTCGTGATGTCGGCGACGTTGGATCCTCAACCGATTGCCGATTTTTTGGGCGACGCCGTTTGCGTGACCAGCCAAGGGCGTGCCTTCCCCGTCGACATTCGCTACACAAAAATGATGTCGCGAGATCGGATCGGCGATCAAGTTGCCGCCGCGTTACCGGGAGCTTTGCGGGCCACCGACGGACACGTGTTGGTGTTTCTCCCCGGTGTCGGTGAAATCCATTCCACCAAACGGGTCATCGAGCAAAAACGACTCGATCGCGATGCCGTCGTTCTCGAATTGTATGGCGACTTATCACCCGCGGACCAAGACGCGGTGATCGGTGATTCGACGGCACGCAAAATCATTTTGGCCACGAACGTTGCTGAGACGTCGATCACGATTCCGGGCGTCACCGCGGTGATCGACAGCGGCGTGGCGCGAGTGATGCGATTCGATTCTCAAGTCGGACTGCCCAAATTGATGCTGGAACCGATTTCACAAGCCTCCGCCGACCAACGGGCCGGCCGTGCGGGGCGAACCGGTCCGGGGATATGTTTCCGATTGTGGCCGTCGGCGATGCAGCGTTCGCGGCGGACCGCGGACACGCCCGAAATCCAGCGCGGTGACCTCTCGGGCGCCGTCCTGACCCTGGCGAATTGGGGTGAAAAGGACGTGGCCGCGTTCCCCTGGCTGACACCACCGCCCACCGAGTCCGTTGAAACCGCCACTCGCCTGCTCAACCGACTCGATGCGATCGACCATGCGGGAAATGTCACCGCGATCGGCAAATCGATGGCCGCGCTGCCCCTGCACCCGAGGCTGGCCCGCTTCATGATCGAAGCGGCCCGCCGTTCGGTCGTCGACGAGGCAGCCATCGCCGCCGCCCTGCTGACCGAACGAGATCCCTTTCGCGGAGCGCCGGCCAACGTCTCCGCTTCGCTGTCCTCATGCGACGTTTCCGACCGCGTCGAGCGAATGAAACGGTTCGAGGCCGGTGATTCATCCGCGGTGCAAAACGTGCCCGCCGCCAAGCACGTGCTGAGGATCGCAAACCAAATCGAGCGGTTGGTAAAGCACCGTGACCAGGTCGAACAGGTAAACTCACCGGAGCAATCTGGTCAGCAATCTCTGCGGCGATCGCTGTTGATGGCGTATCCCGATCGGGTCGCGCGGCGACGTGGCCCAGGTGACGAAAGAGGATTGATGGTGGGGGGACGCGGCGTCAAGTTAGACCGATCGTCGGCGTGCCGCCATGGCGAGCTGTTTCTGTGCATTGATGTCGATGCGAAGGGAACCGAAGCGACCGTGCGGGCGGCTTCGATGATCGACGAGACGTGGTTGGACCAGCGATGGATTCGCGAGGTAGATGAACCATTCTTCAATCCCACGCTCAAATCCGTCGTCGCGCGGCGTCGCCGATACTTCGATGATTTGATGTTGATGGAATCGCCGATCAAGTGCGAACCGAGTCCCGAAGTCGCGGCCATCTTGGCCCGCCAAGCGATGCAAAATCTGGAGAGCGTCTTCCCGGCCAAGGACAAACACGTGGGTGCCTGGATCGAGCGAGTCCGGTTCTTGACCCAGCGAATGCCCGAGCTCGAATTGCCACCGCTCGACGACGCGGGTGTCGAGGAGGTGCTGGTCCAACTTTGTCAAACCCGCACATCGATCGCCGAGTTGAGATCGGCATCCTGGCTGGATCACTTCAAGAACCGATACGATTGGTCCGAGCAACAAACGATCAGCCGGCACGCGCCGTCGAGCATCCAGGTCCCCAGCGGGAATCAAATCGCGGTCCAGTACTCGGCCGGGCAACCGCCGTGGATGGAGGTTCGCATTCAAGAATTGTTCGGATGGGCGACGACGCCCCGGATCGCTGGCGGACGGGTACCGATCCTGTTGCACTTGCTCGGGCCCAACTATCGACCACAACAGATCACCGCTGACTTGGCAAGCTTTTGGAAAGAAACGTACGCGCATGTTCGCAAGGAACTTCGTCGGCGATACCCGAAACACCATTGGCCCGACGATCCGTTGACCGCATCCGCGACATCGAGAGGACTCAAACCAAAATGAGCGAGCTGCCACTCGAAGCCGCCGAGCCTCTGATCGAGTTGATCGATGTCACTCGGGCAAACTCCAAAACGGATCGTACGATTTTGTCAGCGATCAATGTTTCGGTGGCTGCCGGCGACGCGATCGGGTTGGTCGGTCCGAGCGGCAGCGGCAAGTCGACGTTGTTGCGAGCGATCGCGAAACTCGATCCAATCGAAGGGGGCCAGATTCGATTTCGCGGCCGCGTCGTGACGTCGGATGAAGTCCCCGCATTCCGCCGCTGTGTCGTTTACCTAGCCCAGCGTCCGTCGTTGGTACCCGGCACGGTGCTCTCCAATTTGACGCTGCCGTTTTCGTTCGTCGGATCGAAATTGTCTTTCGATCGCGTCCGCGCCACCCGCTTGCTAAGCGGTCTGGATCGAGGAGAGTTGATCTTGGATCAAGACGCGTCGACGCTTAGCGGCGGAGAACAGCAACTGGTCGCGCTCGTCCGCGCAATCTTAGTATCCCCCCAGATCATGTTGTTGGATGAGCCGACTGCGTCGTTGGATCCGATTTCGGTCGAACGCTTTGAAGCCATTGCCCGGCAGTGGAAAGACGCCGACCCGAAGCGAGCTTGGATTTGGACCAGCCACGATGCGAACCAAATCGATCGCATGACCCGGCGGCGGGTGCGGTTATCCGATGGAAAGGCGATGGCATGAACGATTTGACTTTATCGTGGGGCGAGGTCTCGATCGCTGCCGCCTTATTGGTCATTAACGGTTGGATGTCGTGGCGGTTGAGGCTGGGGCTCGGGCAAAAGATCGCCATCAGCGGGATTCGGATGGCGGTCCAGCTGTCGCTCTTGGGATTGGTGCTAAAACAGATTTTTGCGCTCTCCAGTTTTCCGCCCGTCATGTTGCTGGCGGCCATCATGACCGTGATCGCCGGTCTGTCAGCGATCTCGCGAATCGAGCATCATTACCCATCGATCCGATTGACCACCATCATCTCGGTTTGGGCTAGCAGTTGGTTGGTGACGGCGGTGATGATCGGTTTGATCGTGCGTCCGGATCCCTGGTATTCTCCCCAGGTCGTGATCCCGTTGTTGGGGATGGTGCTCGGCAACTCGTTGACCGGCATCTCGTTGGGAGTTGATCGCTACATCGGCGAATTAAAATCGCGACGTGGCGAGATCGAGATGCAACTGTCGCTCGGCGCGACCCGCTGGGAAGCGACCCGTGACGCGTTCGCAACCGCGGCGCGAACCGCAATGGTCCCCATCTTGAACACGATGTCGGTTGCCGGAATCGTCAGCATCCCCGGCATGATGACGGGACAATTGCTGGCCGGAGCATCTCCGATTGATGCGGTCAAATATCAAATCATGATCATGTTCGTGATCGCCGCCGCAATCGCGATGGGAGTCACCATCGCGCTGTGGCTATCCTACAAAAAAGTGACCACCAAAGATCACCAACTCCACCTACCAAATTAAAACCCACCGCTAGTAAAATGGTCAAAAAGATGGATGCACATCCCGTCAAGTTCACTTTAGCCCGTACCCACCAATCGAGAATTCAGATGGTGACCACACGTCTCGTCTTGCTACTTGTTCTAGCGATATTTGGAATTGCGGTAGGCCGCAGTGCTGACGCAAAGGAGTCCACAGAACAAGTTGGGGACGCCCAAACCGCTCAGCGGTTTAGTCGCAATTTGACGGTCCAGCAGGAATTAAGTTATCTGTTGTACTTGCCTAACGATTACGACGCAGATCGAGGCGACGGTTCGCCGTTGATGTTGTTCCTGCATGGAGCAGGCGAACGCGGTAATGATCTGTCGAAAGTGAAGGCACACGGTCCACCGAAAATGGTTGAAAATGGTCACGACTTTCCGTTTGTACTTGTTTCACCTCAATGTCCTGAAGGCAAGCTTTGGGACGCATCGACACTGTCGGGATTGCTCGACGACTTAATTGCGAACCACAACATTGACGTTGATCGCATCTATCTGACGGGGCTGAGCATGGGCGGCTACGGGACTTGGAGTCTCGGCATGAGCGAGCCAGAGCGGTTTGCCGCGATTGCACCGATTTGTGGCGGCGGTGAAGTGATCAAGGTGCTGCTG
Organism: Pirellulaceae bacterium; assembly: GCA_963781095.1. Taxonomy (GTDB): domain Bacteria; phylum Planctomycetota; class Planctomycetia; order Pirellulales; family Pirellulaceae; genus Rubripirellula. Next base: position 155,699 of record CAWAEA010000004.1, on the reverse strand, counting down.
CCGAGCGACGCGACGAAAGAAGCTTTCAATAGGCTTCCCGTTTGGGCGTTCCACGGAGCCAAAGACCAGGTCGTGCCGCTTGAAGAATCCGAGCGAATGATTGGTGCGTTGAAACGAGGGGCGCGGAAAACGCAAGGCTGACCGTTTATCCCGAAGCGGGCCATGATTCGTGGACGCAGACTTACGATGACCCGAAATTCTTTGAGTGGCTGTTGCAACAAAAAAGAAAGTCGACCGAACAGGAACGGTTTTCGGGTAATCCCGTCTTCGAAGGTTGGTACGCTGACCCCGAAGGTATCATCTTCGGCGACACGTATTGGATCTATCCGACGTATTCTGCAAACTACGAAAAGCAAACGTTCTTCGATTGCTTCTCATCGAAGGATTTGGTGAATTGGAAAAAGCATTCGCGGATTCTCGACACGAATGAAGTTAAGTGGGCGAACCGAGCGATGTGGGCACCGTCGATCATCGAGAAAGACGGCAAGTATTACTTCTTCTTTGGCGCCAACGACATCCAAAACAATGAAACGCTCGGTGGCATTGGCGTCGCCGTAGCCGATTCACCCGCGGGTCCGTTCAAAGATCATCTTGGCAAACCGTTGGTTGACAAATTCCACAACGGTGCCCAACCGATCGACCAGTTTGTCTTCAAAGACGTCGACGGGACTCATTACCTCATCTACGGCGGTTGGCGACACTGTAACATTGCGAAGCTCAACGAGGACTTCACGGGCTTCACCGCGTTCGAGGATGGCACGATCTTTAAAGAGATTACGCCGGAAGGTTACACGGAAGGTCCGTTCATGTTTATCCGCAACGGCAAGTACTACTTCATGTGGTCCGAAGGCGGATGGACGGGACCAAACTACTCCGTCGCCTACGGGATCGCCGATTCACCGTTCGGCCCGTTCAAGCGAATCGCCAAGGTGTTGCAGCAAGACTCCAAAATCGCCAACGGTGCCGGTCACCACAGCGTGATCCACATTCCAAACTCCGATGACTATTATGCAGTCTATCATCGGCGTCCCATGAGCGAAAAAGACGGCAATTCACGACACACTTGCATCGACCGCATGACGTTTGACAAAAACGGGTTCATTGAGCCGATCAAGATCACCCAAGAAGGCGTCGAGGCGAGATTGCTAGAGTCAATCAATCCGTAAAAGCTCAAAAATCAGTGTTTCGGTTGTCGCATCCGATGAGTCGGCGAAGAGGTTGGCCGTGCTGATCGAATCATCTTTAAAATTGGAAGTAGATGAACGGTTGAAAACCACGGGGTGCGTACAACAGGATCGACCAAACCATCACAGCGGTTGCGATCGGTGAGTACCACGCATTGCAGGGCAACCGCATGGCACGTCGCAGCTTTGTTCTCCACGCGACATGTTCACCTAGCATGCAACCAATCGCGCCGATCGCAAGTGGTGGATACCAGTCGATTCCCGCTTGCCAAGTCATCATTCGCCAGACGAATCGATGAGCGGTGTCGAGATCCGGACTTCGAAACAAAATCCAACCCACCAACACGATTGCCATCGTCGAGATCCATCCCACCCATCTCGGAATCGTTAAACCTACCAAACGTTGGATGCACAACCAAATCCCATGCCACGCTCCCCAGATCACAAAAGTCCACGCGGCGCCGTGCCACAGACCACCAAGAGTCATCGTGATCATCAAGTTTTGATAGGTGGTGGCGTTCGCACCTCGGCTGCCTCCAAGTGGGATGTAGACGTAGTCGCGCAACCATCGCGACAAGGTCATGTGCCAGCGATGCCAAAAATCGGCAAGGGATATCGCCAGATACGGATGACGAAAGTTTGAGGGGAACCGATAACCCAACATCTTCGCCGCACCGATCGCGATGTCGGTGTAGCCGGAAAAGTCGTAATAGATTTGCCCCGCGTAAGCTATCGAGGCGATGCACAACGTTGCACCGGAGTAGAGGTCGGGTCCCGCGAACACGACGTCGACCATTTCGCCCAAGCGATCGGCAATCAAGACCTTCTTGACCGCACCTCGCAAAATCTGCTGGGCACCCCCATAGCAGCGGCGGCGTGAGAACGACGGGACGCGTCCCAATTGGGGCAGCAACTCCGTGGCCCGAACGATTGGGCCGGCGACCAATTGAGGAAAAAAAGCGACGTACAGGGCGAAGTCGATCCATTGATCACAGGCCGGGATTTTTCGGCGATACACGTCGATCGTGTACGACATCGTTTGGAATGTGTAAAACGAAATGCCGACGGGCAACAGGATCGACAGCGAATGGGTGTTCATCCCCATCGGCGAAAGTAGGGACGATGCGGACTCGATGAAGAAGTTGTAGTACTTGAAGAATCCCAACATGCTCAAATTCGTCGCGAGACTAACCGCCAACCATCGCCCGCGCGTCGTCGGATTGTCACTGGCCTGGATCCGCCTCGCAGCGGCGTAGTCGACCACAGTCGACACGATCAACAAGCTGCAAAATCGAACGTCCCAATAGGCATAGAAATAGTAGCTGGCGACCAACAGGATGGAGTTTCTTGATCTTCGGTGGCGGCACATCCATGCCGCGGCCAGCACAACGGCAAAGAAGATCAAAAACTCGACTTGCGTGAAAATCATGGTCCGAGCCTATCGCAACCATTCGGTGACCGCGTCGGCCACGATCGCGTTGCCGGTCGCATTCAAGTGCCCGCTGCCGATTCGTCCGTTATCAAAGCCGTGCGGCCAATCGCCCCGTCGTCCCGCATCGATCAGCGCCGCTCGCACGCTCACCAAATCGATGCCGAGCATGTCGCAGATCGGCCGTATCGAACGCATCGCGGCATCGTCGCCATCGTCGATGCGAATCTCATCCCCGATGATCTCGGGAAGCTTCGGTGCGTGAATGATCGCAATCGGCATCGACGTCATTGCTCTCAATCGCGTCAGGTCACGCTCCCACCCGCTCGCTAAATCTTTGGGAGACCGATCTCTCGAGGGCTTAATCTTCGAGGAATTGATCGGCGAGGAATTGATCGGCGAATCGGAACGACGTGCAGTTACCGGACCGAGCGAGAATCTGAGCCTGCGGGGATTGCCGTCGGCAGTCGTCGTCAAATTGCGGATGCTCGCCACCACGAAGGCGGGCAAGTGAGTCGCCGCGAATTGTGACCAATCGGACGGGCCAACCGGAGGGGTGACGTCGTTGCCGGCCCGCAAATCCGATAATTCGACGATGACGAACACATGATGCGTCACGCTCAAATTCTGTTCGGCCCACGCGAGTTGTCGCATCCAGTCACCCAGATCGTCGCCGCTCTGCGCGAGCGGAAACACGTCGATGGGTCTTGTCCGATCTCTTTCAACCAAAGCGAAAATTTTTTCGTCATCGTTGACACAGACGCCTTCGACTTGCGAATCACCCCAAAGTGCGACGCGTCGGCCATCGACGGGCTTGGCATCGCCCGCGGTGCGCACGATCGTCTTGCCGGGCATGCCATGGGGGCCGATGGCGGTGGTCGCGTAACCCTCGCTTCGCCATCGATAATCGCCGCCAGCAGGCAACGTCCAGACGCCGCGATTGGATTGTCGCGGCAGATAACTTCGCACAAACATCGGTGACGTGATCGCGATGATGATCGTGCCAACGATCATGCCGACGCACCAGCGGACCACGCAAGCGGTCATGTTGGACCTACTCCTCGGTGACCTTCACCGTCGTCATGACGTCGCCCATTTTGATCGCATCAACGACATCTTGGCCTTCGATGACCTTGCCAAACACGCTGTGGCGTTGATTCAAGTGAGGCGTGGCGACGTGGGTGATGAAGAACTGGGACCCATTCGTGTTTGGTCCGGCGTTCGCCATCGACAAAACGCCTGGTCCGTCGTGTTTGAGGTCGGGATGGAATTCGTCTTCAAACTTGTAGCCGGGGCCGCCGGATCCAGTGCCCTGGGGGCATCCACCTTGGATCATGAAGTCGGGAATGACGCGGTGAAACTTCAAGCCGTCATAGTAATTCTTGCCGCAAAGCGTCTCGAAATTTTCAACGGTCTTAGGGGTTTTGTCGTCAAACAACTCGACCTTGATCACGCCCTTGGTGGTATCAAACGTGGCAACTTTCATGATGTTTCTCTTTAATGAAGGTGATTTCAAAATACTCGTTCCCCAGCATCGCGTGGCGACGGATTGGGGGAACAAAGGATCCGGAGTCTAACGAATCTCTACTGGGCTTCAACCGGAACCTCTACGGGGATTTCACCGTCGTCGAACATCGTGTCCATGTCCATATCTTGGGCGGCGTCATCCGTCAGTTCGATGGGATAACGTTGGCCGTCATCCATGACCAACGTGGCGGAGCGCATGCCGGTGCCGTCGCCGGATCCGTCCTGTTGGATCAGAACTCGGCCGGAGCCCTTGGTTCCGGAGATTGCGAACGCCAATTCTTCGCCATTGCTCTCCGCATTTTGAGCGGCTTTGATCGTGTCGCCCCAACTCATGCTGAACGACTGGATATCGCCGACGTGTTCGACGATGACGGGATTACCATCGAGTTGCTTTTGAAATTCGCCGGCCAGCACGTTGAGGCCGAATTGGGTCATCAGGATGCTGCCACCACAGCACACCAAAATGCCTAACAGACCCGTGATCCCGCAGCCGAGCAGCCAAAATTTGGTTTTGCTCTTCTTCGGCGGCGACTGGCCATAAGCCGCGGTGTTGCCGCGTGCATTCGGATTTGATTCGAACGGGTCATCGGAATTCATTGACATGGAGTCATCCTTGTCCAAGGAGTCTTTGCGGAACGTAAAGAGTTGCGAGGGACAATTAGAACGGTGATTGACGGCTAATCATAGATAGGTGTTTATCCTCCGATCGAGCATCGGCGATCCCCTGCTCGGTCAATCTAAAGCTCGATGCCGGTCTGGCCATCCCAGCGGACAAAACCTTCGATCGCCGCGTACTCGGCCATTCCGAGTGCATCGTATCGGCGGGCCGTGTCGGCGTTGCGCCTTCGGCCCGTTGCCAAAACTCGCGCACATCGGACCCCGGAAATAATGCACGATCTTTTTGCGACTCGTGCTTGAAGATTGCGACGCGTTTACGCGCCACCTCTTGGGGGCTGAGCGGGACTGCCATTTCGATTTGGTGCGGTGCCCATTCCTGCCACGCGCCGCGGTACATCCAAACGGCACACGATTCGAACCAGGCATCGTGTTTGCAGACATTGCAGGCCTGCAAAATGACGGAGAGGCAAGTTCGGTGCGTCCCGTGCGGATCCGACAGATCGCCGGCGGCGTAAATTTGGTGCGGCTCGGTCGACCTCAACAGATCGACGGTGATGCGAATGTCCTCATCGGACAGCGGACTCTTGGTGATCCGCCCGGTTTGATAAAACGGCAAATTCAGATAGTGCAGGTTCTCGTCGCGGACGCCACAGCATCGCGCACCCTGGCGTGCTTCGCCGCGCCGAATCAATCCTTTGATCTGCAGCACTTCCTTGCTGTCGAGTTGCCCCGGTTTTTTATTCCGTAAAAACTCGTCGATGTGGTTGGCCAGCCGTTGGAGTCCGTCGGCGCGAATCTGAAATTCCTCGCAAAAGTCGTCAACAAATTCGGCGAACCGCAAAGCATCCTCGTCAAAGACCGCGATGTTTCCGGATGTCTGGTAAGCGACGTGGACGTCATGCCCCTGATCGACCAGGCGAATCAGCGTGCCGCCCATCGAAATCACGTCGTCATCGGGATGGGGCGAGAACAACATCACTCGTTTGGGAAAAATATCGTCGCGATGACCGGGTCGGTCTCCGGGCCGTTTGCGATGCTCCGGCTTTCCACCCGGCCATCCGGTGATTGTCGATTGCAGATCGCGAAAGACGCGGAGGTTGATGTCGTAGCTGCTGCCGTGCGCCGCCAACAAATCTTGCAAACCATGTTCGTTGTAATCCGCGTCGGTCAACTTCAAAATTGCCTTGCCGACACCTTCGGCCAAGTCGATCACGGCGCGACGCGTCGTGGCATCGTCCCACGTCACTTCACCGAGCAACCATGGGGTTGCCATCCGAGTCAAAGCCGAAGCGGCGGCTTCGTCCAGTAAAATCTCGGCGCTGGGATGGTCTTGCAAAAACGTCGCCGGAATATTGGCTCCGGCAAATCCCTCGACGACTCGCGCGACAATATCGGCTTTGCCTTCGCCCATCGCGAGCAACAGGATACGGTCGCGCCGCCAGGATCGTACCGACGCCCATCGTGATTGCGTGACGGGGAACATTTTCGAGGCCAAAAAAGTCGCTGGCCGCTTCGGTCCGCGTCGGCTCATCGAGCGTGATCAAACGCGTTCGCGTGCTGCGGTCCGAGCCCGGTTCGTTCAGCCCGATGTGACCGGCTCGGTTGACACCGAGCAACTGCAAATCGATCCCGCCAGCGTCTCGAATCTGTTGTTCATAATTTGCACAGTACGCCGCGGCGTCGTCCTTGGAAATCGTCCCGTCGGGCAAGTGGATGTTCGACGGATCCACGTCGACGTGATCGAACAGATGCTCGTGCATGAACCGCGAAATGCTTTGCAATTCGACCGGACGCATCGGATGGTATTCGTCCAAATTGAACGTCACCACGTTCGCCATCGATAGCTCGCCGGCGCGGTGCATCCGCACCAACTCACCGTACACGTTGACGGGTGACGACCCGGCGACCAAGCCGAGCACGACCCTTTCGTTCTGGCTCGCTTTGGTTTTGATCAGTTCGGCGATTTCCTTGGCCGCGGCGGCGGACGCATCCGAGGCTCGCGAGAAAATTCGACAGGCAATTCGTTCGTTGGGTTTGGTGGTCACCGGCGCTACTCGCACAACAAATTTCTAGGTGATTCTTTTTGCGACCATCGCCGCGCCGAGTATTCCGGCGTCGTTTCCGAGCGATGCAAATTCGATTGTGATGTTTTCACCGACTTGGACCAAGGTGGTTGCTTTGACGGTGGCCCGGATGCAGTCGATGAATTGGCGGCCGATTTGGGTCGTGTTGCCCCCGAACGTCATCGCGCCGCCCAGAAGGACGACTGCCGGATCGAGGCTCTGGCCCAACAATCCGATCGCACGACCGACGTAAACCGCCGTCTCATCGATGACCTGTTGGCATCGCTGGTCTCCATTTTCGGCGGCATCGGCGATCTCCCGCGTCGTCCATTCTTGCGTCGCCCCATGATCAAGCGTGTCATCGTGGGAGCCGGGAACCCCTTCATCGTTCATCGCATTTTTTAAACGCTTGATCACTCCGCCCGATCCGGCATAAGTTTCCAGGTGACCGCGGCTGCCGCAGGTGCATGCGAGCGCGTCGTCCCGGAAGTCGATTGTGATGTGACCGATTTCGCCGGCGCAACCATGATCACCGCCGTGCGGTCGACCATCGACAACAACACCGCATCCGACGCCGGTGCCAAGCGTGACCAGCGCCAACGATTGTTGTCCCAAATTTCGAATCAGGTGTTCCGCATACGCGGCCGCATTGGCATCGTTGACCACCGCAGTGGGTCGCTCGCAAACGTTCGACAAAATTTGTTTGAGAGGTTGCCCCAACCAACCGGGAAGATTCACGACCTCCCGCAACACCGAGGCTCGTGTGTCCAAAACGCCTGGTACCGCCAACCCGACCGATTGAAGGCGTCGGCGATCGACTTGCCAATGGTCGAGATGCTCGTTGGCAAAATCGATCGCAAAGCGAAACACTTTTTCGGGAGTCTTCAAGCTCGGCGTGGCTGTCGCGGTGTGCGCGTGCATGACACCGTCATCGTCAACCAATCCGACTTTGACGTTGGTTCCGCCGACATCGATTCCGAGGTAAACGTTGCCTTCATTGGTGGGATGGGTCATGACAAAAGTTCGGCCGACAGTTCTTTGCCGCATTGCCCAATCACTTTTCCGATCAATTCGTCGGCTTGCTCACCGCTAAGTGTTTGATCGTGACGTTGCAGTTGGACCGTCAACAAGACTCGTTTACGATCTTTCCCATCTTTTGCCGCATCGCGATAAGTTTCGCGGTATCGGACATCGGCGAGTGAATCCCCGACCGCAGCGCGGACCACGTTTTCCAGATCGATCCAGCGAACGGATTCGGCGACCACGAAATTCAAGTCTCGTTCGATTGACGGAAACATGCTGATGGCTCGCTGTTGGGGCACCAGCGACGCGATTTCCAGCATCGCGGGCAGCGAAATTTCGGCGACCACGACTGGCGCCGGCAATTTCCAAGACTTCAGCACTTTGGGATCGACCACGCCCAAGTACCCGAGCTGAGTTTCGCCGATCGTGATCGACACGATTGCTCCTTTGGTAAAGCCGGCGCACACGACCGGCTCGACTTCCAATCGCCCTGTGATCCCCATCCGTTGAAACAGCAACTCGAGCGTCCCTTTGACGCAAAAGAAATCTTCGCCCGAGACGATCCCGAGCGAATACTGTTCGGACGGCAGTGTGTCATTCTTGCCGCCGGCAGGCAAATAGATGTGAGCGATCTCGAACAGGTCGGCTGCGAGCGACGCCGACGCCCAATTCTTGGCGCGACCTTCGAGCAAGCTGGGAATCAAGGTGCGGCGCAGACGTCGGGCACCTTTTAGCATCGGCGTCTCCGTCTGTAAGGCTGGCGTCTCGGTCCAAGGGCTGAGCGATTGGTCCAGCTTCTCGGTCACGATGCTGGGCGTCATCGCTTCACTGATCGATGCCGAGGTCAACACGTGCCGCACTCGATCAATCGCTGTATCGAAGTCTCGCTTGGAACTCGGCGCGACCGCGATTGGCGCGTCTTCGGGGATCTTGTCGTAACCGTGAATACGTGCGACCTCTTCGATCAGATCGGCTTCACGCGTCAAGTCGTGCCTCCAGCTCGGTGGCGTGTACGTTGTCGAAGTGGCATCCGATTTGTCACTCTGGCACCCCAGACTCGTCAAGATGCGGATCACTTCATCCGCGTCAATTTTGATTCCGAGGATGCGTTCGATTTGGCTGGCTCGCAAGACCACTGGCGGATGGGGCAGAATCGAAGCGGCGGTGTCGATGATTCCGTCGGCGACCGTCCCGCCTGCGATTTGGGTGATCAACTCGCACACCCGGCGAGACGCCCAATCGACACCGACGGGATCGACTTTGCGTTCGAATCGGTAGGACGATGGCGAGTGCAGTTTCAAACGCCGCGCCGTTCGCCGAACCGACAATGGCGTGAACACGGCCGCCTCGATCACGATACGGTTCGTTGCGTCGGAGACTTCGGATAACGATCCGCCCATCACACCGGCGACCGCTTGAGCATTTTGCGAATCGGCGATCACACACGTCGATTCATCGAGTTCGTAATCACGGTGATCGATCGCGTGAATCTTTTCGTCTTTTTGAGCTGGGCGAACAAGGATTCGGTGATCGGCAAGTTTGTCATAGTCGAACGCGTGCAGGGGTTGTCCGCATTCCATCATCACGTAGTTCGTTGCGTCAACGACGTTGTTGATGCATTGGTAGGGTTCAATCGACCCGTCGAGGCGTCGTTTCCAAAACACCGACTCGAGCGCCTCGGTCAACCACGATGGGCTGGGGCCGATTTTGACCCCCTCGATGACCCGCGCGGTGTAACGCGGACAGGCCTCTGGAAACTGGTTCTCGACGGATAGCAGCGACTCGACCTTTGTTTTGGACGCCGTCAGGGAGGGCTCAGGCGTCGTCACGTCTAACCCGTAAAGCACGCCGATCTCGCGGGCCACCCCGAGGTGTCCGAGACAGTCTCCACGGTTGCTGGTGACTTCCAGGTCGATGATGAAATCTTCACCGAGTTTCGTCGTTTCTTCGTGATTGAGACCCGAGAGGCTCAACCGAAGAGCCAGCTCTTCGTGGCTCATCGGCAGTTCGATGTACTTCGACAACCATTTCAGCGAAACAAGCATGGCCAGAATTCACGCAGCAAAACGAGGACAAAGGGGAAGCCAGAGAGTCTATCGGACAGCCGAAATCCGCGACAGATCGGCAAACCGGTGACTCATCGGCGGCCGCGGCTTGTCGCTCCGACGGGGCCAAGCCCCGACGGATGCCGAGCTTCATCATTGAGGTTGCATCAGATAAGCGATGATATCGGCCATCGCGGTTTGGTCCACTGATTCCTCGATCCCTTCGGGCATTAGCGATAGACCGGTGCTTTGCATCGCTTCGATGTCGTGGCGCAGAATCGTGTCGGTCGCCGCGCCGGCGCGGCCCAACGTCACGCTGGTTGCGGTCTCCGAGATGACCATTCCGGTGAGGGTTCGACCATCGAGCGTCAAGACGACGTAATTGAGATATTGCGGATTCACTTCCCGATTGGGATCGAGCACATTGACAAGGATCGTTTCGGCACCGCGAGCGTGGATGGATGCCAAGCTCGGACCGTGCTCGTGGCCGACACCCTCCATCTTGTGACAACTCGAGCAATGCTTTGCAAATCCACGACGTCCCGCTTCGACATCGCCGGTCATCGCCAGCACGCTTTGGTAACGGTCGACAACCGCTTGACGTTGATGGGTTCCAAAATGGTTCAGCACGGCGGTTGCACGACGACTGACTTCAGCGTTCTTCGTTTTCGCGGCCACTTGAAAACGGGACTTTCCTATCGCGCCCGGCGAGATCTTTTCGTCGTTGATCGCGCCGAATACAACCAAAATTCGCTCGGGCCGAGCAAACAAGATCTCGCTGGCAATCTCGCGCAGCGGTGGAGTCAAACGGGGCCATGCTTCGATCACGTCACCCGCGACCCTCTCCGACCGAAAAGATCCCATCACGGTGAGCGCTCGACGTTGCAGCTCGGCTGGATGCTGAATGTCGATCCATTCGAGCAAACTCGCTCTGACCCGATCGTATTCACCGTAGCGGCACGCATCGACGGCGGCCAACCGGTCTTGGATCGGGACGCCCGCCTCGTCCACTCGTTGGATCAAAATCTCGATCATGCGGTCCATCAAACGCTGGGCTGAGGCGTCTTGATTCGTCGTCGCGTCCGTCGCGGAAACCGCTCGACCACGCATCAATTCGCCTACGATCGGCACCACGAGCGAGGCATCGGATTCGGGGAGCGTTGAAATCGCCGCGAGGGCACGCTCGGGCCCGCTAAGCGGAGCAATCAACGGGGTCAGTTCGATCAAAAACTGTTGATCGGAAACGGACCGAAATGATGGGTCACTGAGTAGACCTATCAATAAATCATCTGCGTCATCACCGATTGATGACAAGACGGCGGCCCGCATCCAACGACTGTCGCTGTCGCGCCGGATCAATGCGGCCAATGCATCAGTTCGCCGGGGCGGCGCCAAGTATCCGAGCGTCCACGCCAATTGGTAACGGACTTCGATATCGTCATCCGTGACAAGCTCCAGCACGGCGTCACGCAAGTCAAAATCGAGTCGCGACTCGGACAATCGGATGGCGTGCCGACGCACATTCGGATTCTCATCATCCAGTCGCTGGATCAGGTCGGCCGTTCGCAACGCGTTCATCCCGTCGAGCGTCGCCATCGCGTGCAAACGGCCTTGCGGCAGTTCGCCATCACGGGCCAGTTTTCTGAGTTCGGGAATCGCCGCCGCATCTTGACGTTCGAATAACAATCGCGATGCGGTTTCGCGATGCCAAGCGTTGGGGTGGTCCAACCACGCCACGCATTGCGAGGTCGATGCGCCGCGGATGTTCGGTGTAGCCCGATGGATAAAGTTTTCGGGAGTGACGCGATAGAGTCGTCCCGATTCGCGTCCAGCCGTCAGATCGAGGTGCGACTTGATCTCGGGCGGCAAACTGGCAGGATGCTCGATCACTTCTCGCGACACGTCGATGATCACCAGCGACCCGTCGGGTGCATTGGCGAACTGGGCGGGGCGAAACCAAATGTCTTCGGAAGTTACGAACTCTGATTTTTCGTCGATGCGCTCGGCCGATTGCGAAACTCCGTCGGGTACCAAGCGTTTTCGGTGCACCAGATTGCTGCCGACGTCGCCGATGATGGCCATGCCTCGCATCTTTGACGAAAAGGCATCGCCGCGACAAATCGTGACCCCGGTGGCGCCGGTGAAGTAACCGGCGGGCCGACCGCCCCCTTCGACGATCCCCGGAACCGCACCGCTGGCTCGCAACCGAGTCCGCACGATCCGCCAAGGCTCCACGGGACTGTCGCGATAAACTTCCGCCTGGGGTCCGTCCGCCGCGATCGAAAGACGCGGCGCGGGAGCCTTTAGGTACGGATTCCGCGCCAAATATCGATCCTCATACATCACTTGCTGGATGTGGTCACTATTGGATGAAACGAATTTGCGTCCGAAGTCATCAAAGCACATTCCGTGTTGGGCACCGCCGCTGGTCAATTCGAACGTGTCGTCTCGCGGATCGATGGCCAGGTCACGGCCGCGAACCTCAATCGCGGAAGATTCGGGATCGACCGCGCGACGGACTTTGCCACCCACGGTTCCCGAGGCCAAGTGGATGCGATTGTCCAAGCCCCAACGAAAGGAATTCATCAATCCTTGGACGTTCGAAGTCGAGAAGCCGGTCAGCACAATTCGCTTTTGATCGGCGACCCCATCACCATCGGTATCGCGGAAAAAATAAACGTGGGGAGCGTCAGCGACAAACAGCCCGTCTTGGTAGGGAAATACGGCGGTCGGCCACAGCAACCCATCCGCAAAGATCGTTTGCTGGTCAAACTTTCCGTCTTGGTCGACGTCGACTAGCCGAGTGATTCGGGAGATTCCCGCCTCGCGATCTTCGCTGTATCCACGCATCTCGCAAACGAACAGTGCGCCCTCGGCGTCCCACTCGATGGCGACCGGAGAGGTGACCAACGGTTCGCTTGCGATCGCTTCGATCTTGTAACCTTCGGCGATGTGAAATTGATCCATCGCTTCGGCGGGCGAGCTAGGCGGGATGCGTGGCAACTCGGCGGCGTAGTTTTCCTGGGCCAGCGATTTGTCCATCCCGACGATTGCCGCGAGAAGCACTACGAACGAACCGAACCCATTTGCGTTTCGAGCTCTCATTCATTCGCTCCCGATGTGCCAAGAAGTTCATGCATGCCGTCCATCAAAACCGCTTCGACATCGGGCGAGACGTTGGATGCCGCTTCGCTCGTTTCGTAGCCCCCCTCGCCGTACGCAATTTTGGTCCCGATGTAGCCGGGACCGTAGTCGCCGTAAGCGGCCATTGCGACGCGAAGGTCGGGGTTCATCGATTTTGCCGCAAGCTGGTACTCGACGAATAGTTCACCCGGCATGTGGAGCACTCGGACATCGCGGACTCTTAAGCATCCCAAGTCGATCGCATGATCACCTTGACATCGCAGGATCCACGCCAATTTCGAGGGGCTGTTCCAGTATTGTTGGGCGTCGTCCGGACTGATCGAGGCACGCGTCTCGGCGGCGTCTAAATGAGCGGCGATCGGTAAATGAACCGGCGCGGTCGTCCATCCGACATCCGCGGCAGTGATCGGAAACCGGTCGGACGTTTCGAAGGCTAACTTCATGCCGTCCGCCAAGCGATTGGCCAAAATCATACGATTCTCCGGCTCACCATCGTTGTACTTTCCCGCACCCACATTCCCGCCCGCGCCGGCAAAATGAACGTGCAGCGTGTTGGGTTGATCTTGCTCTCGAATCAAGCGAGCAATGCCGGGAAAATCGGGGCTCGGAACTCCGGTGCGGTAGTAGCTCTGCGGATGACATGCATAGTAAGTCAGCACAGCGATCGGTTGATCACCATTCCAAAATGACAACGAACTGACTTCGGGGTCGATCGTGCCGACCGGTTCGGCTCTCAGTTTGGGGTCGCGGCACGCCGTGAATCGGACGCCTGTCACCTTGCCGTCTTTTCCCAGAATTCGGCGATTGGATGCTACGTTTTTTACGACCGCGTTTGCAAAACCGGCATGCGTGATCGGCTTCGCACGGGTGACCGCTTCAATGACAGCAGGTTTCAATCGATCCAACACATCGCGGGCGACGGAACCTTCCATCGCACCTAGATCACTCAACCCGGCTTGATGCATGATTTGCTCGGCGGAGAAGTCGGATCGCGGCGCATCGTGTTGATGAATCGTATGAACGGCCACATGATCAGAGGTGGTGCCGGCCGCGGCGGCGAGTGTCGCCTTGAATCGATCCTGGCTCTCGTTGGCAATCCCGATCCAATCCACCGCGCACAGAACGATCGGCTTGTCAGTACCGGTGATGACAATGCCACGACACCTCAACCCTAGCGCGGCGACGCGGACGACGCGATCGTACGCCATCATCGAACCGACCGGTGGCGTCGCGTCGATGTCGAACGTGGCCACTTTTAATCCAGCAGCGACTTGATTCGGCTCCGCGATTGAGATGTTCGACGTTTTCTCATCAAGCGGCGGGGGGGCAATAGCGACGGCGGTGAGAGTCGCAAAAATGGCTAGCAGACCAAGGAGGGACGCGAAGCGAACTCGTATCATGGTGGACTTTGGTTCAGAGGGGTGCGGGACGAGATCGACGAGGCGGATGGGCAGGAATATAGCGGCGGGCGCAAATGAAGTTGACCTGGATTCCACCTACGATAAGCTGTTGCCATGTCAAAATCATTCACCCGCCGTCGTTTTGTCCGCTCCCTCGCCGGATCGTTGGCGCTGCCATCGCTGTGCTCGTTGGGGGTCAGTTCATCGCGGGTCGGTGCAATGGGCACCGATGCATTGACAAGCACGACCACCGAATCCGGCGTGGGCTCGGCGTTTTGTCGCGGTAGGTAACTTGTTGGGCTTTCAACAAAAGCACTTTTTCCCCGACGTTTCGGAAGCTCCCGAAGCCAAAGCGCCTGAGAATGCATTCGACGAAACCCCATTGCTTAAACCGCTGGCATCGAATCGCGAAAACATCACCGTCTTTCGAGGTCTCGATCACGGCATCCGCGGCGGGCACTTCGCGGTGCACACCTTTCTTTCCGGCGTGCTGCATCACGAGTCCAAGAATCGACCGGATGGCAACGTCACGATCGACCAATTCATTGCGGACCAGGTCGGCAAACAGACTCGGTTTCCCTCATTGACGGTCGGTTCGGAGGGAGGCATTCACGGCGGGTGTCAATTGTCTTGGACCAAGTCGGGTGTTCGTGTCCCACCGATCACCGGACCGGCGGAGTTGTTTGAGAGACTGTTTGTGACCGAGTCGGCGGAACGCCACGCCAGGGCGGTACGGGCGAACTCATTGCAATCGTCGATTTTGGATTCGGTACTTGAGGAAGCCGGCTCACTTGCCAAACGGGTCAACCAAGAAGACAAAGCGAAGTTGGACCAGTATTTCACTTCGATTCGAGATGTCGAAAAACGGCTGGCCAATCGCAAGCAGTGGGCCGACCATCCCAAACCGCAACCGCCGTTCGATCGACCGGCCGATACAAACACCGTCGAAGACTTGCCGATGCTTTACGAATTGATCGCGTTGGCACTTCAAACCGATTCGACCCGGATCGCGACGCTCGAAATTGGCGGTAGTTTTCTGCCACAAAACCTGGGCATCGACAAGGCTTATCACAGCATGTCGCACCACGGAAACGACGAGGAGGTGATAGCGAATCTGATCAAGCTTGAAACCTATCAATTGGAACAGTTCAATCAGTTCTTGACGCGGTTGTCAGGCATCCACGACGGTGAACAATCATTGCTCGATTCGACCGCGGTGCTTTTCGGCAGCGGAATGGGCAACGCGAATTCGCACACCAACACCGACTTGCCGATCGTGATGGCGGGTGGTGGGTACGGTCGGGGCGAATTCAGAGATGTCACGGCCGACGGCCTCGCGAAAATTCCGCTGTGCAATTTGTTTCTCGACATCGCACAAAAAATGGGTGTACCGACGGAGCGTTTCAGCCTCAGCACCGGCACATTTTCATGACGCCGATCTCCCGGCGTCGCTCAGGCCGTTTCGCTTTGATCTCATCCGGGATCGCGTGGGTCATGTTGCGGACTCTCGGCGTGGCTCTTCTGTGAAGTCTGGCAACCGATCTTGCGCATGCCGACGAGACGAAGATCGTCAGCGATTTTCTTGATCACTACTGTCTCCAATGTCACGATGCGGATTCGTTCGAGGGAGACCGCGACTTTGCCTCATTCAGTCTGCCGTTGACCGATGAATCGGACCTGATCACGGCCGATGAAATCATCGATCAATTGACGCTGCGCGTGATGCCGCCGCTCGATGCCGAGCAGCCCAGCGACGATGAACGGTTGGCCATGGTCCAGACGTTGCGTGCGAGCATTGCGGGAGCCCGCGATGCACTGGGAAGTTCGGGTGGGCGGACGGTGCTGCGTCGACTGTCCCACCGCGAGTACGAAAATACGCTTGCGACGTTGATGGATCGCCGCGTCGATACGTTGGGATTGATTCTGGATTTCCCCAAGGAAAACACCATCCATCACATGGATAATGTGGGCGATGCCTTGATCACGTCGGGCTTTTTGCTGGACAAGTATTTTCAAGCGGCTGATCGTTTGATAGAGACGCGATTGGGCCACCCCGCGATCGAAGCAAAAGACTGGCATTTCACCGATAACTTTCAACAGTACGAAGAATTATCGGGGGCCCACCGAAGCGTGTTCAAATTCGAGTTCTTATGCTTGTACGAGCAACCCAACACGGATACGCGGCAAGGCGGATACGCTCACATCGAAGACTTCTTAGCGGGCGTTCCCGTGTCGGGGTTGTACGACATCGAAGTCAATGCCCAAGCGATGCATCGTGACACTCATTACGACCCAAAGATCTTCCGCATCGATTTCTCAGAACCTTTTCAATTGGCGGTGGTTCCTGGTGATGTCACCAGGGGGCACATTCACTACCCGCAGTCGATCGAACCGATTCTCGGACAGGCGATCGTGCCAGATGATGCACCGGAGTGGCTGAAGTTTCGGGTTTGGTTGGAAGCGGGCCAGACTCCGCGTTTCATCTTTCCCAACGGTCCGTATGAATCACGGGCTTCCGTGATCGAAGTCAACAAACGTTACAACGACGAGTTCAAAGATAAAGAAGCGGCCAATGGCGTTCGACGAACTCACATCTTGCGTGAGGGGGAACTTCCCCACATCAAAATCGGCGAGATCAAAATCCATGGTCCGATCGCGGAGCCGGGAGGTGGTAAGGAAGAGATCGCCGTGTTTGGAGCGAACGGGTTCGAGTCCGAAACCGCGCTGGAGCAATTGTTCGCTTTTGGCCGACGAGCGTATCGCCGTCCATTGACGTCCGAGGATCGTGATCGCATCGAGTCGATTTATCGCCGCCGAATTTCCGAAGACGCAGCACCCCGTCAAGCCGCGCTCGACACGGTGAAACTGATCCTGTGCTCCCCATCGTTTTTGTACCTCAGCGAAATTACGCCTGAGGAACAACACTCGCTGGGGCCTCACGACTTGGCGGTGCGGCTTTCGTATGCGCTGTGGGCGTCGCCCCCGGACGACGAATTGATGGCGGCCGCGGACTCTGGGGAATTGCTCGAAACCGATCAGCTCCGGGAACAGATCCGACGAATGTTGGTGGACCCTCGGTCGGATCAATTTGTAAGCGGCTTTGTCGACAGCTGGCTCAACTTTCGCGACATCGGAAACCTACCCCCGCCACGAGAAGACGCGGGGCAGTACTATGCCGAAAACTTGCCTGATTCGATGAAGCAGGAAGCGTACTTGTATTTTCGACATCTGCTCGATGAAAACGGCCCGGTCACTGATCTGCTCGATTCCGACTACACGTTCGTGGATAAGAAGTTGGCCGAACTCTATGGGCTGCCCGAGCGAAAAACGTTACGACTGGCGGATGGTTTCAAGCGAGTCAGCTTGGAGGGCAACGTCCAGAGGGGCGGCGTTCTGGGAATGGCGGGAGTCTTGACAGTCAGCGCCAACGGGGTCGACACGTCACCCGTGACCCGAGGCGTATGGGTGTCCGAGAATCTGTTAGGCATCACGCCCCCACCACCACCGGACGAAGTGCCCGCGATCGAAGCTGACGTCAGTGGTGCCACGACCATTCGAGAGCGGCTCGCCAAACACAGCACCGATGCGACGTGCGCGGTGTGTCACCGCAACATCGATCCGCTTGGCCATTCGCTCGAACGATTCGACCCGATCGGACGATGGAGAAGCCAGTACTCAAAGCCCAAAAACAAGTCTTCCAAATCAAAGACGAAGGCACCCAAAATCGATCCGTCCGGCCAATTGCCCTCCGGTGAAACATTTGAAGACTTCGCCGACTTCAAAACTCTTTTGCTCACCAAACGTCGCGATTTGTTCGTCCGCAATCTGATCGACAAGCTGATGACCTACACGACCGGCCGAATCACCCAGCGGGCCGATCGCTACGAGATCGATGAGATTTTGACGCGAGCTGAAACGGACGACTTGGGTTTGAAAACCGTGTTGATGGAAGTCCTGACCAGCGAGAGTTTTCGCTCGCGATAGTTGCTTTGATCCGTTGGCGATCTTGCCCTCAACGCTTGCTGGCGTGCTTCAATGGCTCGGATTGGGTTTTCCGAAACGCACTTGCATCCAACGTCGCATCAAATCATCGTCACCCACCGTGGTGAAATCGTTCAGCGATATTGCGTTGCCCGTTTGCATGGCTTGCCCGTCTCGAACCATCGCGATTTCGTCATCGAAGTAGTTGCGGGTCACCAAGGTTCGGTCGGCAAGTTCCGCATCGGTGGCCCTAGCCAAATTGATGCCGTCGAGCACCGGCGGCGTGGATTCTTTGCAGTGGACTCCAACGGCCCACAGCAGTGTAGGGAGAACGTCCGCGTGCATGGTCGGTTTTTCGATGATCCGAGGATCCAGGCCGGGAATGCGAATGATCGCGGGCGTCCGATTTTGCTGGGGCGATAACGTTGTGCCATGACCAATCGTGCCGTCCTCTAAAAATGATTCGCCATGATCGCCGGTGAAGATGACGATTCGTGACTTCGCCGCGGCATCGTTTCCGATCGCGGCACCGATGAATCGATCGGTGGTGACGGCGGAGTTTCGATATCGATTCCAAACCTTTGCGGCTTCCGAAGGGGAATAGGGAATCGTAAAGCGATCATCCGCGGCAGGTTGAAACTTTTGGTCCTCGGGATAGCTGTTGTAAGTTGCATGGGTTCCATACAGATACAACACGGCGAGTCGTGGGTTTCGATTCGCCGCGTCACGGTTCTTCAAGAATTCGATCACCTGCATGGTCGCCTGCCGGTCAGACGTCAAGCCATTGGGCGGCGAGATTTTGAATTCGTCGTAGTGGTCCCCGTTGAGGTAGCCATCCATGCGAAAAGTACGCCAATCGTCGTGTCCGGCAAAGAATCCTAACTCGTATCCGATCGCGTGAAAGTAACGGTTCATCGGTGGTGAGTATCGAACGGCTCGCGAATACCATATCGCTTCCAAGCCACTGACCAGGCTAAAAATACCGTGATTGGTCGCGTTGCCACCGGAATAGTGATTGCGGCACCAGACTCCTTCGTGAGCCAGTTTCCATAGATTCGGAGTGCCGTCAGGGGTGATCAACTCGGGCCGAAACGATTCGGCGATCACGATCAAAATGTCGGGGTACGAATCTCCGGTGATTCGAGTGGTAACGGACGAAGGCGTGCCGATCATGCGCTGGTCGACTTCTCGGTCAAGCACGGCAGATCGAAAGCTCCAAGGTTTTGGAGTTGTAACCGGTCCGGACGGGATCTGATTCATCGGGGTTCGGGCCGTGGAACCGGTGACGCTTGACTGCTCGGTCGATCGCGGGTTGATCGTGATCATGATCGCGGCGATCCAGACGACGGCGGTAGCAAACAGAATCGTTTTTCTGGTGTGGTTCAGTCTGGCGGCGAAACGGCCGGCCGACCAGCAAACGATGACGTAGGCTGTCATTTTGGCGATCAGAATCCCGAATCCTCGCACGACGTTGATCGAGGCGTGACGGATCAATCCGGTCCGCAGGTCGGTGACGATGTGCGCCATCGCGGTGGACCAAAGATGGTGCCCGATCCATTGGTAGATCATCGCGTCGAGGAACGCGACACAGGGCAAGACGAAGCAGAGCGTGTCGGCGATCCGGCGGGGCCAGCACGCGACGCGGCCCCCATGACGGGACGCATGCAGTGGGTGTTCCACGGAATCCCATACGGCAAACGGCAACAGACCCGCCAGTGCGATGATCGTGAAATTGAGTGAATTTCCGGAAGCCAAGCCGATGGCGGATGCGGCGATCAGGATTCGAATCAGAATCGTCATGCACCCAAGATAACGCGTGGTACGTTTTCTCGTTGACGTTGGTATCGACGAAATGCCGTGACGGCACGAATGAGATCACGTGCCAGAGATTCACGCTTTTAATACGGAACCTTGATGGCAGCGCACAGGAAGTTCATCATCGGCTTCGCCTTTTTGATTCTGTCGATCAGCGTGCCGACGACATCATCGGCGGTCACATCCGACTCCTCCAGCGGTGAGATCGCGATGAAGTCGATGCGTCGCAGGTCTTCGATCATCGGATGGTCTTTGTCGTAATCACGCGGCGACGTTTTTAAGCTCTCACCCGAAAGCGTGTACGTCTCACGAAATGCCTTTTGATCGCGGGCCTTGATCCATGCTTTGGGATCATTGGCGATTGCGGCACGGTAGGCGGCCAATTGAGCGGACGGCGGGCGCCACGAACCGGCGCCGATAAAACAATCCCCCGGCGAAAGATGCAGATAGATGCCGGGCGCGTGGATATTTTTGTCGGCTTGATGGCGGATCGAAATTCCAATGTTGGTTTTGTACGGCGTCTTATCTTTTGCGAATCGTGTGTCGCGATAGATCCGCATCACGCTTCCGCCATGACCCTTGGGGACCACGGCCAACATCGGAGCGGCTTTGGCGAGCGGTTTTTCGAGCCGGGTGACGAGCTCAACGGCCGGGTCCCGCACGTCTTGTTCGAAACGCGATTTATTTTCATGGAACCAATCGCGATTGTTGTTTTTCTTGAGTTCGCGGAGAAACCGAAATAACTTCGGCGACAGAATCGATTCAGTCATTTTCGTGCGACTTGTTCGTGGAAGACTCGCGAATTGACGATTCGGACGCGGGCTTGGACGAAGATTCGGAAGCTTGGTTGGCCAATTCGATTGATTCGAACCGACTTCGATAAAGCCATCTTTCCCACCAACGCGGAGTCCGCATCCGTAGATCGTCGGCGGGAACGATATGAATCTTTCCACGGCGGGTGCGCAAACGAATTTGATTATCTTCGAGCACTTCGTCGACGATCCAAAACTTGTCGACCATGTATTGGTACGTTTCGCCGCTCGATGCGGGCCGCACCTCGATCGCCCGCTCGCCCGGTGACGTGCTAGACTTTTGTTTTCGATAGATCACCCGGTCGCCGGGCTTGAGTCTGGTTGCGTCCATGGGTTCCACACGTACCGGCGATGACGAAAAAAAGGCGGCTTGAGAGAGCACGCGTTGCGAATTTTGGACCGTGGACGCAATATCGACAAGCGTGCCTCGAACCACACGACCTTCAACTCGACCACCTCTTCGCGAGCATCGGATTCATGACCAGCGGGCTGTTTTTGAGTTTGGATGGCATCGACGGGGTCGGCAAGTCGACCCAGATTTGTCGGTTGGCCGAACATTTTCGCATGCAAGGTCGTGAAGTCGTCTGCGTTCGTGATCCAGGCACCACGGCGGTGGGAACACGCGTTCGCGAAATGTTGCTTTCGAGTGACTTGGTGATGCACCGCCGAACCGAGGCGATTCTGTTCATGGCAAGCCGTAGCGAGTTGGTCGAGACGATCATTCGCCCGGCGCTGGGCGAAGGCAAAGTCGTGATCTCGGACCGGTACTTGTTGTCGACCGTCGTGTACCAGAGTGTCGGCGGTGACGTCTCTCCCGATTGGCTGTGGCAAACGGGACGGCTGGCGGCGGGTGGTTTGATGCCTGACGTCACCCTATTGCTGGATATGCCGGCGGCGGAGTCAATGACGCGGATCGATCGACCGGCCGACCGAATGGAGTCGCGGGGAGTCGATTACATGGAGTCGGTGCGTCAAGCGTTCCGCGAACAGTTAGAAAATGCCAGCGATCGGACCGCGATCGTGGACGCTCGCGAAGACGTTGAGACCGTCGCGCAAAAGATTCGAGAAAATTTGACTGATCGTTAAAACGTCATTTTGCATTAAAACGATCCAAATGGACTCAAGATTCGCCTATCGGTGGCCGACGCGAATCTTTTAGACTTCGCGACGTCCCCATCGAACCGCATTTTAGGAGCCCTCGGCATGGAAGCCGACTCGAAATTGCGCGGCAAAGTCGTCGCGTTTGCCGCTGGAATCGTTTGCATCGCCGTGGCCACGGCCGTGTGCGAAGCGGATGCCGCCAATTACCGGACTCGCAACTTTTTGATCCAGGCGCCCGATCCGACGCTGGCGAAACAGGTCGGTGACGCGGCGGAGAAGTATCGCCATGATTTGGCGTCGTACTGGATCGGCCGCCCCCTGCCGGCATGGCCGACGCCATGTCCGGTCGTCGTGGTCGCGGGCCCCAATTTGGCCGCCCAGGGCGAAACCAATTACCACACCTCACCGGTTCGCGACTTTCAAATGCAAGTCGTGGGAACGCCCGAGCGGATCCTCGACAGCGTCCTGCCGCACGAAGTGACGCACACCGTTTTGGCGACTCACTTCGGCCGCCCGTTGCCTCGATGGGCCGACGAAGGAATCTGTACGACGGTCGAGCACGAGTCGGAAAAGAACAAGCACGAGGCCAAACTTCGCGAATTCCTCAGCACACGTCGCGGCATCGCGATGAACCAATTGTTCTTGTTGACCGAGTATCCCAACGACGTGTTGCCGATGTACGCCCAGGGCTATTCGGTGTGTCGATTCCTGATCGAACAGCAAGACGCGCCGACGTTCATCGAGTTCCTCAGTGATTACATGCGGTCCCCATCTTGGACCGAGAACATCAAGAAACATTACGGCTACGATTCGCTTGCCGAGTTGCAACAGTATTGGTTGGCATGGGTATCGGAGGGCAGCGGCCCGGTCGAACGGTTTGCTAAGAATTCGCGTCCAAATTCCCCGGCTCCGATTGCCTCGAGTGGTTCAAGTGCGGTTGCCATCAACTCGATCGCCCTCAACGGCCCCGCCAACCAAGTCGAGTATCAAGCTTCCGTGGACCCAAGCTCTCAATACGATCCACGCAGTCAGTACAATCAGCGCGGCCTCTACGCGGTGCCCTCGTCGAGCGTTCGCCCCTTGGCCGCGGCCGGTCCGGCGACTGAGTTGATCGCGCCACAAAACTCGGCTGCCGTCTCGGCACTGGCCAGCACCTCGTCGGACGGTTGGTACCAACGCCAACGGCTCGAAGCCGTCTCGGTGGACCCGGCGCTGGCCGAGGCACCGAGTGCGGCCAACCCGATGGTCCCACCGTCGGTCCGCAATCCGGGCCGGTACAAGTCCGCTCAACCTCAACCCGAGGTCCAACTCGGTGGCGGTGGCGGTGGTGGATCGCGTTACTAATTGAACGCTCGCGGCTACCGCTGGGAAGCGAAAGCTGCTATTTTCTCGACCTTCACGAACCAATCATCCATTTTCGATCCCCGTTGAAGAGACATAGAATCGATGGCCAAACCGCATCGCAAGCTGAAAAAAGCTAATCACGGCGCCCGTCCTGCCAACGCCAAAGCACGCAAGCTACGCCGCCGCAAGATCAAGACTTAAGCCCCGCTCCCGTCTACGACTGAGAATCGAGCGTTCCCTCCCTCGCTTGGTGAAAGCAAGTTGAAAAGCAAATTCATCATCGATCTCGGATTGCTGGATGTCGAAAGACCGATCGCTGACATCGAGGCGATTCGGAAGTTCAATCCCCAGCGACATGAGATGGAGCAATTGACGGCGATCCTTTACGAGGATGTCGGCGAGAATGTTTGCGCGGCGGTCAAGAAGGTTGGCAAGGATGAATTTTGGTGTCGGGGCCACATGCCGGGAATGCCGTTGATGCCCGGCGTCGTCATGTTAGAAGCCGTCGCCCAGTTATCCAGCTATTTCACTCAAAAGAACGATCTGCTCGGCGCCGACATTGTCGGATTCGGTGGCGTGGATGACGTGCGGTTTCGCGGCATCGTGACCCCCGGCGATGATCTATTGTTGATGGTCAAGTTGATCAAGGCACGTCGCAACCGGATGATCATTGCCGCGTTCCAGGGTGTCGCCAACGGCGCGATGGTGGTCGAAGGCAGTTTGCGGGGTATCCCCATTCCGATCGCTGCGGTGGAAGAACAGTTGGCTCGAAAGGGATAGCGTTGGGCGGCTTGCAATCGGCTCTCTTTGCTTGATAATCCGAACCGTAATGGTCCGTATATCGCCTGCCAAGAAGCCTGCTTAATGAGTGTCGCCGCTACGCCAACGTGGACCGTCGAAGATTCCGCCGCGTTGTATGACATCCAGCGATGGAGCGACGATTACTTTCACATTTCCGAAAATGGCACGCTTCTGGTCTGTCCCGACCGCAACCGAGCCAACGCGATCGATGTCAAGGAGTTGATCGATCGTTTGGACAAACGCGGTTTAGATCTGCCGATCCTGATTCGTTTTAACGGCATCCTTGCTGACCGCTTGAAGCGGATGAACGATTGCTTTACCAAAGCGATTGAAGAACACGATTATCAAAATCGATACCGTTGCGTGTTCCCGATCAAGGTCAACCAGCAGCGTGATGTGGTCCAACAGGTGATCGCGCACGGGCGTCAATATGGGTTTGGTGTCGAAGCGGGCAGCAAGCCTGAATTATTGGCCGTGGTGGCGATGACGGATCCCGAGATGCCGATCATTTGCAACGGGTTCAAGGACGACGAGTTCGTCCACATGGCGCTGTTGGCCCAGCGGATGGGGCGGACGGTGATTCCGGTCGTTGAAAAGGTCAGCGAGCTGGATTTGATCCTCAAGCATGCCGAGCAGTTGGGTGTCCGCCCGACGGTGGGCATGCGAGTAAAATTGGCGACGCGAGGCACCGGACGGTGGCAGGCTAGCGGCGGTTATCGCAGCAAGTTTGGATTGACCGTGTCCGAAATGTTGGGACAACTCGATCGATTGATCGAACTCGGCATGGGCGACTGTTTCCAGTTGTTGCACTTCCACGTCGGCAGCCAGATCGGGAACATTCGGCAATTGAAGTCCGCGATTCTGGAAGCCTCCCGCATCTATGTCGATCTGCATCGCCGCGGTGCAGGATTGAAGTACTTGGACGTCGGCGGTGGCTTGGGTGTCGACTACGACGGTTCGCAAACCGATACCGAATCGAGCATGAATTACACCATGCAAGAGTACGCCAACGATGTGGTTTACCACGTGCAAACGGTTTGCGACGAGGCCGAAGTGCCGCATCCGACGTTGGTGTCCGAGAGCGGACGCGCGATCGCGGCCCAGCACAGCATGTTGGTGATGGATGTGTTGGGCGTCACCAACCAGGGCAAGCTGCAAGCCGAACCGCTCGAATTGCCCGAGGAATTCGAGCAACCGGTTCACGACCTTTGGATGTCGTTGGAAAGTTTGAACCCTCGCAATATCCAAGAGGTCTTTCACGATGCCCAGGTCTCGCTCGACCTTTGCATGAACCTGTTCAGCGGCGGTTACCTGCCCCTGGAGCAGCGTGTCATTGCCGAGGATCTCTACTTTGCGATCTGTCATGGCATTCAACAGATCGGTGCGGACATGGGCGAACTGCCGGACGAGCTTCGGCATTTGGATCGGATGCTCTCTGACATTTACTTTGCCAACTTTTCGCTGTTCCAATCGATGCCCGATTCTTGGGCGATTGATCAGTTGTTTCCGATCATGCCGATTCATCGGTTGGACGAGAAACCGTCACGGCATGCGGTACTGGGCGACATCACTTGCGACAGCGACGGGAAAGTGGACGGGTTCATTTGTGGGGGAAAACGTAGTCGGACCTTGCTGCTGCACGAATTCAAGCCTGGCCAGCCGTACCAGTTGGCAGTGATGATGGTTGGCGCGTATCAGGAGATTTTGGGTGACTTGCACAATCTGTTTGGGGACACGCACGCGGTTCACGTCGATGTCGTGGACGGAAACGTAAAAGTTCAGTCGATCGTCAAGGGAGACACCGTCCAGGAAGTGCTGGGGTACGTCCAGTACGAGACACGCGAGTTGGTCGACAAGTTGCAGGAGGCGGTCGAAGATGCCCTGCAGCGAGGCGTGTTGGACAACGAGCAGGCGGGTGAAACGGTCGCTTTCTACGAAAATTCGCTGGGAAATTACACGTATTTGTCGACGCGGAAGGTTGTTTCGTAGAGGTTGCCAAGAATGAGACCCGCCGCGCAAATGAATCGAAGTTCCGTAAATCAGGGAGAATGGCTAGGATGCGTCAATTCTCTGACCGTTCCCACCTGACCACCTTTCATTGACGACCTGAGTCCAGCCGATGGCCCGAGCCAAAAACGCGGATCGAATCAAGCAAGAGACTGCGGCTGCGGCCGCCCAACAGGATCGTCGCACGCCCGCCGAAAAACGGACGGAGAAATTCCGCATCGCCGCCCAGCGTGAGACGGTGGAGGCATTCGTCGTCGCGTTCATCCTGGCGCTGCTGTTCCGCGCCTTCCTTGCCGAAGCGTTTGTGATTCCCACCGGTTCGATGGCGCCGACGTTGATGGGCGCCCACAAAGATCTGTTCTGTGACCGGTGTGGGCAACAATTCCAGGTCGGTGCCAGTCGCGAACGCTCGGGAACCAGCACGGACTTGGTCGTCGTCGGCGGCATTTGCCCGAATTGCCGACACGTCAATTCGCTGGACCTCAAGGAAAATGGCGAAGACGCCACATTCAACGGTGACCGAATTCTGGTCAGCAAGTTCAAGTACATGCTCAGCACGCCCGACCGCTGGGACGTGATCGTGTTTAAGTATCCTGGCAATCCGAAACAGAATTACATTAAGCGACTGGTCGGGCTGCCGTCGGAAACCTTGACGCTCAGCCACGGTGACGTGTACGCGGCGACGACCGGATCAACCGAAAAGTCCACGATCCTTCGCAAGCCTGACTCGACGCGTGCAGCGATGAGCCATTTGGTCTACACGACCGATCATCAATCCGAATCATTGATCAAGGCCGACTACCCCAGCCGTTGGCAGCCTTGGACGGCGGGCGCCGACGCACCACCGTCCGACTCGTGGACGATCGACCGCGCGGAAAATAAGTTTGTCGCGACGTTGAAAGCGGGGCCGGACAGCGGTGAGTCGGATGGTGAGAAGTGGCTGCGTTATTTCCATCGCTTTCCGACGGATGAGCAGTGGGCAATGGCCGACGAGGGCCGATCGCTCGCCGAGGTCGATCCGTTTGAGTCGCGGGCCATCACCGACTTTTATGCTTACGATTCCTACATCCATGTTCCAGCCGGATACATTTACGAAGAACGTCCTTCGACCACGGGCGGCGGGGGACTGCAACGGTCGCTCAACGGTGGCTTCAGCAGCGGTGAATTCAAATCGAGTTACCAGAGCGGCGGCGGACCGGAACAATTTCGCGGAGTCGCGATCTGGGGTGGGCAAGACCAGGGTGGTCAAGAGATCGGTCGCGACGGCACGCACTGGGTCGGCGATCTGATCGTCGAGGCGGATCTGGAAACGAACACGGATGCGACCGAGGCCACGATCGAACTGGTCGAGGCGGGCGTCAAATACCAATGCAGGATCAATCTCGCCGACGGCATCGCCACAATGTCGATCACTGATGCGATCGCGGGCGAGACAAAACCATTCACCGGAGCGAAGTTATCGCCGAAGGGATCGACCGGAATCAAAGCGGGGTCACGACACACGATCCGCTTTAGCAACTGTGACGACGAGTTGGTTTTGTTGGTCAACGGGGACGCGGTCTCGTTCGATTCACCGACGACCTTTGACGCGCGTCAATACCGCGACCGCAGCGAGGACTATCCTCGCTGGACCGCCGACGATCCCTTGGACGCGGCGCCCGCCGGTTTGGCCATCCAGGGCGGCGGCGCCACGATTCGTCGCTTGGAATTGCGACGTGACAAGTACTACATCGCAACCAAGAACGCCAGCTTTGGTGGGATCAATGATTATGACTCCAGCGAGCTGTTTCGGTTGGCGGGCGGCAGCATTTCGATGGGCGAGATCCAATCCGTCTTCACAATGCCACAGCGATGGGAAGATTTTGTCGGATGGGACTCGCGACGCGAGGTGACTTTTAAATTGGAAGAGGACCAGTTCTTTCCGATGGGCGACAACAGCCCCGAGAGTCTCGACGCACGATGTTGGGCCGGGACGAAAGGCCAATATCCGATGCCGCGTGGCGTCAATGAAGATGCCTGGAAATGGTCCGATGATTCCTACGTTCCGCGCGACTTGCTGGTCGGCAAAGCCCTGGTCGTATTCTGGCCCCATTCGTGGAGTTCACCCGTTCCGTTCACGCCGAACTTCAAACGAATGAAGTTGATTCGGTAACGTTTGGCCCCCACCCGTCGACTCGTTCGAGCAAGACAGAAACATAGCAACGGATTGCAACCATGACCACCGAGAACCCTTGGATCCTCGAAGCCTTCGAGCTCCAGAAAACGTATGGACGCCGCCGCGTCGTCGACGGTGTAAATTTGCACGTGGGCCGAGCCGAAATTGTGGGCCTGCTGGGCCCCAACGGTGCCGGGAAATCGACCAGCTTTCGCATGATCTGCGGCATGGTCGAACCCGATCGGGGACGCGTTTATTTGGACGGAGTCGATGTGACGACCTGGCCAATGTTCCGCCGAGCGCGAGACGGGCACATGGGGTATTTGCCTCAAGAACCCAGTGTCTTCAAGAAGTTGACCGTGGAACAGAACATTTCGGCGCTGTTGGAATTATTAGGCGTCGACCGCAAAGCGCGTAAGATCCGCACGGACGAATTGCTCGAAGAATTCAATATCACTCACATTCGCAAAAGCAAGGCAGGTGGATTGTCGGGTGGCGAACGACGACGTCTCGAAATCGCAAGATGCTTGGTGTCGGATCCCAAAATCGTAATGCTCGATGAGCCCTTCGCTGGCATCGATCCGGTAACCGTCCAATCGATCCAGCAAGTGATCATCCAGTTGCGTGAGAGCGGGATCAGCGTATTGATCACCGATCACGCGGCGCGAGAAATCTTAGGCACGGTCGATCGATGCTATGTCATTTACCAGGGACAAGTGCTGATCGACGGCACGCCGGAGCAAGTCAAACAGCATCCCAAGGTCCGCGAAGAATACTTGGGCGACCTCGACAACGTCGATCGTCACAATCAACCGTCGACAGTTCCCAAACCGCATTTCCCATCATCCGGGTCTGCCCCAACATCGTCCCAACCCAAAAAACGTCGCGTCACCGACGTCGAGTAAAACAGATTGTCCTATGATTGATGCATAGGAAGAATTGACAGAGGAATGTTGGACAGAGGAATAATATTTCACCCGATTCCTCTGTCCCCCGATCCCAAAATTCCTCTGTCCAACATTCCTCTGTCCGGCCGTCATTCGATGCGATTTGAATGGATCGGCGGAGCGATCCACGACCATGGCTCGTGCGACCGAGCGAGAGCATCATTTGCCAGGTGCGTCGTCCGCGGTGATCGGCATCGCCGCCCGTCCGGCGGCCCAGCGTTTCAGACCCGCTAGTCGTTGGCGGCCTCGCGCGTAATACGTTTCATCAAGCGACGACAAGTGCTCGGCGGCCGCACGTTGGTATCGAGCTTCCGATTTTTGATCCGAGGTGATCCACCCCAGCCCGATGAAGTGTTGCGAGATCGCTTCGGCGATGCGTTGGTGACCCGCGATCGTGGGATGGACATGATCGGCAAAGAACTCGGGATCGGCGATGCCATCGGATCGCTTCGCACCGGTGTGATCACGCGTATCCAACAGCACGTCGGTGTCGATGAGGGGCACGCCGAAGTCTCGGCATCTTTGCCCGACGGATTGGATGATTGGCGTGGTCGCACGAAGTGGGCAAAGGTCTCGTTGTCGA
Source organism: Pirellulaceae bacterium (assembly GCA_963781095.1). Taxonomy (GTDB): domain Bacteria; phylum Planctomycetota; class Planctomycetia; order Pirellulales; family Pirellulaceae; genus Rubripirellula. The sequence continues at coordinate 125,720 of CAWAEA010000004.1, read as the reverse complement.
GCCAGGGTCAGCCATCGCTTCGCTTCAATTTCGTTGCCAGCCTCCCATTCGGTTCGACCTGTGATGTAGGCCGCCAACGCGTCGGATTCGACACGGGTGGGATCCGACTTGAATGGCGGAGTGTTGACCAGATCGCACGACGGCGAGCATGCGATGATCGGCACGCCCGGCGACTTGGCCGATACGAAGGATGTGTGCAAACGCACGATCAAATTGAGTTTCCACTTCGCGTCGCCAGGCGGGGTCGAAGCGGTAACCGTCCCACCCGCCGAGATGATCCAACCGGGTATTCACCTCCGCAGAGAGACCAGACCGCGACGGGTTCGATGGATGCTGGCTCGTTTGGAGTGGCAAGCTTGCCGCGGATCCACTGTGCGGTCGCCCACGCCGAGGTAACGCGAGTGATCGCGCGGCGGACGGGGCCGAGTTCGCGAACGGCGGCGTAGGTTCGATCCTCCAAAAACTCATTGTGTCCGGTATAGATCACGATCGCATCGGGCTGATACGCGATCACTTCCTCCATGATCTTGGCGACCCGATAGCTGGCGTACGAGACGCCGCCGCAGTTCACCACTTCGAATCGCGCGTCGGGGTCGGCTGCCTCCAGCCGGAGTTTCAACCAGGTCGAGAAAGCCGTCTCGGTCGCGAAGGGTCGGCCCTGGACCGTGGATCCGCCGAGCACAAAAACGCGGCGTGTGCCCGGCGACTTGATTCGCGAGAAGGACTGGCGACAAAAGAACGTCAGCCGCCAGTCAGGGATTTTGTAGCGGTCCGTCGCGTCGTCGAGCTCGAAGAGGGGCCGCAAATGCTCCAGACTCTTGATGGGGTTGACGTCGACGACGGCGGGCGGTGAGGCAAACACGCGGACGAGTCCTTCGACGACTACAAACGGGACGAGCGACAGCATGATCGTTGCCACAATCATTGCCGGCCGTGATCGCATGATGCGACGAGGGAACGGTTGCTTGTCGAATCCAGAATCATTTGTCATTGTTTGTCCATGTTGATCACACGCCATCTCTATTTGACTGGATTCCGCGGCACCGGCAAGACTTCCGTTGCTGCGAGATTGTCGGCTGCTTGGGCGGCACCTTCGATCGACCTCGACGAAGTCATTGAGACGAAAGCCGGGAAGAGCATTCGTGAGATCTTCGTCGAAGGTGGCGAATCATCCTTTCGCGATTTGGAAAGCGAGGCACTCTCGGAGGTCTCCGCGGGCCGCGCATCGATCATCTCGCTGGGGGGCGGTGCGATTTTGCGAGACGAAAACCGCCAACGGATGTCGTCGACCGGCGTGTGCGTTTGGTTGGACGCGACCGCGGATGAAATTTGCCGACGTGTGTTAGCGGATCCATCAACCGGCGAGCGCAGGCCCGCACTCACGGCGCTCTCCCAGCGAGAAGAAATCGAGCGTTTGCTCGCCGAACGAAATGATCTGTACCTTTCCGCTTGCGACTACCGCGTTGACACGACGGGCAAGTCGCTCGACCAGGTCGCCAACGACGTCATGGATGCCGTCGGCAAGAAGCGATCGGCACCCTGAAAATCGGTCTATTGCCAGACGTCGTGGACTCGGTAAGCTGTGTCGCTTCGGCAAACCGTGCTGGTCTAGGCGGTTTGCGGATCGAAATGCATTGCGATGCATCATCAGTTACGGAAAATTTCGTTCGTCACCGTCGACGTTGGATGACGTGGGACCCGCATGTGACGAGCATTGATTAGGAAGGACGAAACGTGTTTGTTTCAGCATCAACCGAGTGCTGGCCCGAGATGGAATTGCGGGAGGCGATCGAGGTATTATCAGACCTCGAGTTCACCGCCGTCGAAATCGCGCTGCATGAGTCGGGCAAGGTCAAGCCGAGTGAGTTGTTAGAAGACCTGGATCGCGCCGCTCAGATGCTGCGTCATTCCCATCGTCTCGATATCTCCGGCTACAGCGTCGAGTTGGCGTCCACGGGCGACCAGCACTACGAAGACTTTGAAAAGATTTGTCATCTGGCGAAGCAAACCAAAGTGGTCAACATCACGGTGCCTTCGGGTGAGCATGGAACGCCGTTCAACGAAGAAGTTGAACGCTTGCAAAAGTTGGTCAAAGTCGGTGAGGGCGAAGGCGTCCGAATCAGCGTCCGTAGCCAACTGAATTGCTTGAGCGACGATCCCGACACCTTGATGGTGCTCTGCAACAACGTCGACGGACTCGGCATCACCTTGGACCCGAGCGTTTACATCGCGGGTCCGGCCAAGGCAAAAAGCCTGGACAAGATCCTGAAATTCGTGTGCAACGTTCATCTGCGTGATACCCGGCCGGATGCGTTCCAGGTCAGCGTCGGCCAGGGCGAAGTCGACTACGGAAAGATTGCGACGCAATTGTCACGCGACGGATACGACCGTGCGTTGACCGTCCACATGACCCCGATGGCCGATTTCGATCATCGCGTTGAGCTTCGAAAGCTGAGACGGTTGTTGGAAACCCTGATGTAACGCGATCGAGTGGTGAATTTGGGGAAAGCCTAAGGCAACGGTCGGCTTTTCTGCCTGTTGCACCGCTCTTTTGAGTCTTGCACCGCGGCGATCACTCGTTGAGATCCTCGAGTCTGGCGCCCGACCGGGATGATCTTGGAACGATTGGCCCAGTTATTGCTACTTAATCCCGACCGACCGGGATGACTGCCAACTTTGGCGGACAAGGCACCACGGCGATCATATCCTGGTGCCTATTCACGTCGAATGAGTTCGGATGATAGGTCCTATCGGACGATGCGATTTCTTTTGGGGAATTGCTAGCTTGTTCGTTGAATGCTTAGATTGGTGATCGCACCCGCTTCGATTTCAATTCTTCACGAAGGAACTTCCCATGGCTTCAGACGCCGTTAAAGAATTTACCGATGACAACTTCGACAGCGAAGTTCTCAAGTCCGACACGCCGGTGCTGGTCGACTTTTGGGCTCCCTGGTGTGGTCCTTGCCGCCAAATCGCGCCGATGATTGACGAGTTGGCCAACGAAAATCCGTCGGTCAAGATCGGTAAAATCAACATCGACGATAACCCTGGTATCGCCCAGAAGTTTGGGATCAGCAGCATCCCGACTCTGTTGGTGTTCAAGGGAGGTGAGGTGGCCGACAGCTTTGTGGGTGTGCGTCCTAAGAGCGCGCTCCAAGAGCGCTCAACGGCGCCTCAGCTTAATTTTTCATCGCGTCAACCGGCTTCCACTTTGGAAGCCGCATCGTGATCAGTTGCGAGGCGCCATCAGGTTGGGGCCGTCGCTTGCGTTGTCACGATTCCGCGATTCGATCGGGTACCGATAAGATCGTCCCTCGCTGGGCGGAAAATACGCATCCGTCATCCCATCGAAGTCGGCTCCATCGATCGCCATCGGTAAATGATTCGCCGATGAGCTTGGATACGCGGGGTCGGAGAATATGCCCTGCATCGCATCAATGACATTTTCGCTGACGCCTTGCTGGTGCAACGCGATGATCTCGGACACTGACAGTGATCGATTGAAGCCCCGTCGTTGGATTTGACGAACGATCATCGACTCGCTCAGCCCGCTGCGAACCAACGCGACCACGTCCTCGGTCGACATCGGTGGTGCCGCGGCAGCCGACGGCATGCCCGGATCGATGACCGTTTCGCCGTAGGAATAGGACGAATCGTATGGCGACGGAGACTGAGGGGCAAAAACGTGAGGCGCGTAGTAGTTGAGCCGCGGTGTCATGTACGGTGAGTCCCCGTAGGCCGGCATTTGTGACGGATAATGGTGGCCCGGATGGACGTGCATGGGGTAGGTGTTGGCGTGATGACCGCGGTGTAGATCGTTGGCGTAACCGGTGTGATACCGCTGGTCGTGTTCGATGCTTCGGTCACGAGCGTTGCCGATCGTGCCACCGGCCACGGCGCCCACGGCACCTCCGATCAATGCACCGGCCGTTTCGTTGTCTCCCTTGTCACCGATGGCGACGCCGATTGCGGCGCCGGCGAGTCCACCCAAAATCGCGCCACGCCGTCGATGCGTGTGATCTTGCGCTCCGGCCTCGAAGGTCGCGATGGGCGAAACCGAAAGAGTGATCCACAATGCCGCCCGAGTGGTTCGCGTGATCGTGGTAATTTTGATCATGGCTGGGACGCCTGATGAATTGAAAGGGAAACCGATGGAGATGCGTCCTTCGCATCCGATGCAAGGATGCCACATTCAAAGAATGCGGTCGGGAAAAATGATCCGATTTTGGCGATAAACTCGTCGAAGATGGGAGACCATCCGACTTGGTCCGGCCCGCAATAGGGTCGGGCCTTCGGATCGTCATCTCACGAGCGATTGGTTTATCGCTTACGATGACGGCTAACTGATTGATGTTTCCTCGTTTTCGCGGACTCCGATGTCTCTGGATCCTTTTGAGCGATTTGAATCGTCTCGCCGCGGATTACTGATCCCCGTCGGATTGTTCATCGTCGGCATGTTCGCCTCGGCCGCTGCGGTCTCGACGATCCATGAAGTCGACGTTCAAAATTCGGCGGAAGAGAGACGAACGGACCAGAGAAAAACGCAGCCGCCCGTCGTGCCGACTAGCGAGCCAGCCGTTTCCGATCCATCAAACTCCATTGCACCCCAACCCACCGTCGAGCCGATATCCAAGTGAGCGACGCCAATCAAGCCGCCATCGCCGCGTTACGCAGCGCCGTGAATGTGGCGCCCGATAACGTTGAATTGTCGAACCAATTGACCGGTTTGTTGGTCGAGTTGATGCGATACGAGGAAGCCGAGTCGAACGTTCGCGCGTCGCTGGCGAGGAATCCCGGCAACGTCTTGCTGCAATTGTCGCTGGCGGAAATTTATCTGCGTCAGCGCAAGGACTCGCACGCATTGGCGATTGTTGAAACTTTGGCCGCGGGGAAAAATGGCGATCCGCGAGCGATCGTGTTGCACGCCCGCTTGTTGCAGCGAGCCGGCGACATCCGCGGCGCCGTTTCGGCGTACCGCGACGCCGTCGACCGCGACGAAGAGGTGGCCGATTCCGAGCTCGAAAGTTTGCTGGGCATCACCGACTTTCGCGAGCAGGACGATGAGGCGGAGCCCGAGGGGGCGGCGTGGCAAGACGGCGACTTCGACGATGACGAACCCGAGTTCGAGATGCTGCGTCCGAGCGAAGGATTCGAGTCGGTCGGTGGGATGGAATCCGTCAAAGAAGACATCCGCGTCAAAATCATTTATCCGATCGAGCATGCGGAGATGTTTGCGGCTTACGGCAAGAAAGTCGGCGGTGGAATTTTGTTGTACGGTCCTCCCGGATGCGGCAAAACTCACTTGGCTCGAGCCACCGCTGGGGAGGTCAAGGCGGGCTTCATGTCGATCGGCATCAATGACGTGCTGGACATGTGGATCGGCAACAGCGAAAAGAATTTGCACGCACTGTTCGAACAGGCGCGACGCAGCAAACCGTGCGTGCTTTTCTTTGACGAAGTCGACGCGCTCGGAGCCAGCCGCAGCGATATGAAACGCAGCGGTGGCCGCCAATTGATCAATCAATTTTTGTCGGAGCTCGACGGCGTCGAGTCCAACAACGACGGATTGTTGTGTTTGGCGGCGACCAACACCCCATGGCATTTGGACGCGGCATTCCGTCGGCCCGGACGTTTCGACCGCATCGTGTTCATCCCTCCGCCCGACGCATCAGCGCGGGCCGAGATCCTCGCCATCGAGTTGGCGGGCAAACCGACCGATGACGTCGACGTCCAGAAGGTGGCGGCGAAGACCGACGATTACTCCGGGCGGATTTGAAGGCGATCGTTGATCGAACGATCGAAGCAAAACTGCACGAAGCGGTCAAGTCGGGCTTGCCCAAACCGATCACGACGAAAGACTTGTTAGCGGCTGCCAAGGACGTTCGCCCATCGACCCGTGAGTGGTTTTCGACCGCTCGCAATCACGCGCTTTACGCCAACGAAGGCGGACTGTACGACGACATTCTGGACTATTTGAAAATCAAACGATGAGCGATCGATACCAGCGGGCACAGATGCTGGCCGGCACCGGTCGGATGGATTTGGCCGAGCGAGATTTGCGTCAAATGTTGGCCGAAGAGCCGCGTGATGCGACCGCCCACGCGCTATTGGCACTGGTGATTCTACCGGACTCCACGCGGCTCGGCGAAGCGACCGAAGAGGCCAAGACCGGCGTCGGGATCGAGCCCGACGACGCGTTCACGCATTACGCGTTGGCTCAGTGCCTTTTCCAACGGGGTCGCTACGCCGAAACTGAGACAGCCATTTTGGAAGCGCTGCGTTTGGAACCGCACGACGCGGATTTCTACTCCGTCTTGGCGAGATCGCGTTTAGCCAACGAAAAATATCAGGCGGCGCTCGACGCGGCCGAACAGGGATTGTCGATTGATCCCGAGCACATCAATTGCGCGAACTTGCGCGATCACCCTGGAACGACTCGGCCGGGGCGACGAAGCGATCGCGGCTTCGCGAGCCAACTTGGCACGCGATCCCGATAATTCGCTCTCGCACTCCGCGCTCGGCTGGACGTTGGTCAACAACGGAAAGTACCAAGAAGCTCAGGTCGCTTTTCGTGAAGCTTTGAGATTGGATCCGTCGGACGAAATGGCTCGTCAAGGATTGATGACGGCGATGAACAACCGCAGCTTTGTGTTCCGGTTGGTTCACAAGTTTTACGTCGCGATGAGCCGGCTGAATTCGAAAGCGGCGTTCGGTTTGATCTTCGGCGCGTGGTTGCTGATGCAAGTGCTGGGCAGCGTGGCGGGGCGAGTCCCGATGCTGGCACCGCTGATCTTTCCGATTCTGATTTTCTATGTGTTGTTCGTGATTCTGACTTGGATCGCTACCCCGCTGTTCAACACGGTGTTGCGTTTTCACCCTTTCGGACAACACCTGTTGAACCGGACCGAACGTTGGGCATCCAACTTGATCGCACCCTGCTTGGGGCTGGCGATTTTTGCGCTGGTGATCGGTTGGTGGACGGATGGTTTATTGCTGGGCGTTTACGGCGGAGGATATTGGATCGGTGCCGCGGTGTTGGTCGCGGCTTCGTTTGCGATGCCCACTTCCGAGCGGCGACTGATCGTGGCTGCTGCCGGAATCTTGGTGGCGTGTTTGCCGATCTATGGTGTCGTTCGCTCGGGGATCGACGTTTCGCTCGACCCATTTTTTGGTAGTTTCCGGGCGTTCAGTTACAGTTTGTTGGGCATCCAAATCGGCAGCCAATTCATCGCCGCCCAACCCATCCGAAAGTAACCTTTTGTCCAAGTCTTTGATTCCGCCCAAATCGCTCGGCAAAGTTCGCGTCGGTTCACGCGTCGGCAAGTATCGGCTGGATCGTCGTGTGGGCATGGGCGGTTTCGCGACGGTTTATGCCGCCACCGACACGTTGCTCGGAATCAAGGTGGCGCTCAAAATCCCGCTTGCTGAAATGGTGACGCCGGAATTGCTGGACGAGTTTCGTCGCGAAGCGCGATTGACGATGAAGCTGGACCATCCCAACATCCTGCCGATCCGCGATGCGTCATTCATCGACGGCCAATTTGTGATCGTTTCGCCTCTCGCCCAGCGAACGCTCGATGATCGGTTGGCCAAGCGGATGGCGTTTGAGACGTCGTACGAGCTGATCGATCAAATCATTCGAGGCGTCGCCCATGCACACGAACGGGGGGTGATCCATTGTGACATCAAGCCGGAAAATATTTTAATGTTTGACGATAACGTCGTCAGGCTGGCCGATTTTGGAATTGCCAAGGCGGCGATGAAAACGATCAGCAGTAGCGGCACGGGGACGCTCGGGTACATGGCGCCCGAACAAGCGATGGGGAAACCGTCGGCCCGCAGCGACGTGTTTTCGATCGGATTGATCATTTATCGGATGTTTTCAGGCAAATGGCCTGAGTATCCGTTCACCTGGCCGATGCCGGGGTCGGTACGACTTCGCCGGCGTGCGCATCCCGACCTGATCGCGATCATCCGCAAAAGCCTCGAAATCCTACCCCGTCACAGGCATCGCGATGCGAATGCGTTGCTCGCGGACTGGGAAAAAGTCCGGTTAAAGGCTATCCGATACGCCAGGCGTTAAGATGCAAAAGGCTACAATGTAGGTGTCCCGACACGCCGTGGCGGGGTTCGTCCTATTCGGTCGAACCCGTCCGGCCCGGCAAAGCCATCCCATCCCAACCACCATGCTGACCACCGTCGCCTCGCCGCTCCGCCGCCTTTATGTCGAATCGGACATGAATGACGCGGAAATCATCAAGGTGACCGACGGTCATTTGGCGGTGTTCTGTCGGCGATGTCCTGACAAGCTCGAACCCAACGATGATTCGGCAGCCTTGATTCAAACGGCGTCGGGCGGCATCGTGATGGTTGTTGCCGATGGCGTCGGCGGTTGCCCGCTCGGCTATAAAGCGTCGGCGATCGCGGTCGAGGCGATCATCGAAGGTGTCCAACAGACCGAGCCTTTTTCAGATCTCCGGCCCGCAATCTTGGACGGCATCGAACGGGCCAACGATGAGATCCTTGATCTAGGCATCGGTGCCGCGACCACGCTGGCGGTCGTCGAAATCCAAGACCGCATGGCGCGAGCCTATCAAGTCGGTGACTCGATGACGTTGTTCATCGGCCAACGCGGCGCCTTGAAGTGGAAATCCACTCCTCATTCGCCCGTCGGATACGCGATCGAATCAGGCATGCTGGACGAGGCCGAGGCGATGCATCATGTCGAGCGGCATCTGGTCTCCAACTTGGTGGGATCACGCAGCATGCGGATCGAAATTGGTCCCGCCCGCCTGCTCTCGCCTCGCGACACGGTCATCGTGGCCAGCGACGGTTTGTTCGACAACTTGCACCTCCGCGAGGTCGTCGAACTGGCAAAGTCCGGGAAGCCATCCAAAAGGATCGCGTCGCTAACGGATCTGGCCACCCTCCGCATGACCGATCCGGTCGATGATCAACCTGGTAAACCGGATGACTTGACGGTGCTGATTTATTCACCGTGAAGGGGTTCAGGCTTGCAGCCTGGAACGCGTCGACTGCCGCGTTCTCGGTTTCATTTCCTCACATCGAAAATGGCCACGGCCGAGTGTTGGCGACATCGTCTCGCGTCAATCCGCCGCGACGTGCTTGTTTGATCCCGTAACGCATGACGTCCAGGCCGTCGGTAGAGTGAGCGTCGGTGCTGATCACAATTCCAATGCCCAATCGCTTGGCTGCGGCAAGGTGCAAGTCGTTGAAGTCGAGTCGGGCCGGATTAGCGTTGAGCTCCATCAGTTTTCCGTGCTGCCTCGCCGCCGTCATGACCGCATCCATATCAACATCATACGGCGGGCGGCGATTGATCAGTCGTCCGGTCGGATGAGCAAGGCAATGGACATGCGGGTTTTCAATCGCACCCAAAATTCGTTCGGTGATTTGATCGCGGGATTGCTTTTGGCCGTAGTGGATGCTGGCGAGCACCCAATCAGCTTCGGCCAGACAATCGTCGGCCAAATCCATGCCGCCCTTCTCTAAAATGTCGCACTCGATCCCCTTCAAGATCACCAGTCGGCCTTCGTACTCAGAGCGAAGTTGGTCGATCTGGGCCCATTGTTCACGTAAGCGTTTTTCGTCTAACCCCATCGCCATCGAAACGCGTTTGCTATGGTCCGTGATGGCAATGTACTTCAGCCCACGGTGGATCGCCGCATCCGCCATCTCGCGCAGCGTCGCGTTTCCGTCGGTGGCGTTCGTGTGCATGTGAAGGTCACCGACGATGTCAGTCACCTCGATCAATTTCGGCAAGCAATCGTGTTCGGCAAGGTCGAACTCACGGCGATCCTCTCTCAACTCCGGTGCAATCCATGGTAAGCCAATCGCGGCGTACACCTCGGCTTCGGTCGCTCCGGCAATTCTCGTTTCACCGCTTTCATTCTCGTCGACCTTGAAGACGCCGTACTCGTTGATCTTTAGGCCCCTGTCTTTGGCAAGTCGTCGCGTATGGATGTTGTGAGCTTGGGAACCCGTGAAATATTGCAACGCCGCGCCGAACTGGTCCGACTGGACGACTCGCATGTCCACCTGGAACGATTTTCCGACGCGAATCGAGATTTTTGTCTCGCCACGACCGATCGTCTGGGCGTAGCCGGAATACGATTCCAAGTGGTCCATGGCGGCGACATGATCTTCCGCAACGACTAACAGATCGAGATCTCCGACGGTCTCGCGACCACGTCGATAGGAGCCCGCCCACTCCATTTTCGAAATCGCACGACAATCATTCATGTGATCACCGATTGAACGGGCCAGTTCGTCGGCGGACGACCAATAAATCCGCTCGGCGGCCGCTTCGGCGATCGACAATCCGTCCAGGATCGCGGCTTGAGTTTTGGCGCCGAAACCTTTTAGTTTCGCGATGCGATCTTCGTGGCAAGCCTTGCGAAGATCACCAAGCGATTCAAGTCCGAGTTCCTGTTGCAACTTGACAGCCTTCTTGGCGCCGAAGCCCGGGATCCTCGCCATTTGGATCGTGACTTCTGGGATTTCGAGGCGGAGTTGTTCCAATTGAGGAAGCGAACCCGTGTGAACCAGCACCGCTGATTTCTCGGCCAGGGTTTTGCCGATGCCGGGGATCTTCGAGAGATCGCGGCTCGGATCGGCGACAATGGACGCGACCGACTCGTCGAGTTCGCGAATCGCTTTGGCTCCATTGGAGTACGCACGAATCCGAAATGCGTTCTCGCCGCGAAATTCCAGCAATTCCGCCATCTCGTCAAATACGTCCGCAATCGCCGCATTGTCCACGTCGTCGTTTCCCGTCGAGGCTCAAACCCATTCATTCCGCCGAAGTGTAGCACGACGAGGAAGGGATGAACCTTCGCAAAGGCATTCGAAATGCTTCCGTCAAAATGTCGACGTTCGAAGGTTCGTCAACCTATCTTGGTTGGACCGTGAACCATCGTGCGTCGCGGGCGGGCTGCGGCTTTGGTTGTGGCTTGGACCGCGACGGAGCCTGATTGAGCGGCATTTCACCGCGGACCAGTGCGACCTCACGGGCGGGGGTGCCCGACCATGACGATCGACTCGAAGCGCTGTTGACGTCAGTGGCACTCGGCTGGTGAGCGGGCGGCAACGGAGGTGCCTCGAAGTTGGCTCGCGAGATGCCCCGATTTTCCGTGTCTCGATTCTCAAAGGGTGAGGGTTCATACCCGCCTGCCCCGGCGACCTCCGGTGCGTGGATTGGTTCGGCAGCGGTAAACGAGGGTGCCGTCAAGCTGATCGGGTCTCGCGGGCGAGTCGATGTCGGCGGCGGTGGCAGACTCACTGGTTGTTGCGTTTGCGATTCACGGCGAATCATCGCGGTGGAGTCGTCCGCTTCTTGCAATTGCCAAAACGACTTGGGAGCCGCTTCACGGGGTTTGGTTTCTGTCTGCTCGGGTGCAATGGGCTCTGATGGATCGTTGTACTGGGGTTGGTCCTCTAAACGGGAACTGGTTTCCGTTCGAAAAGATTCCAGCCTTGGTTGTTGGAGCGGCGCCGAATCGCCGACACCCGATTGAGGACGCGGAGCGGACGGTAAGCCAGTGAGCGGTGATGTCATCGGAGCGGTGGACGGAATCGGCACGGTGAAGCCGTCAGGCGATGCCCGGTAAGCGGTCGGCGAATTGCCGATCGCTCCCGCCTGGCTGACGTTGCCGCCCGGTGCATAAGATGGTTGAACGTAGGGACTCGGCTGGGCGTAACCACTCTGGCCGTACAGACTCGGTTGAGCTTGTCCCAATTGCGGTGGTCCGAGCGGGGTTTGACAATCCGAGGGTTGAGCGTAAACGGGTGCCGGCTGGTTTCCAAGCAAGCTGCTGTAGGGTGTCCGCTGGACTTGCGTGATCGAAGAGGTGCAGGGTTGTTGGACCGTCACGGTCGCCCCCGACACTGGATCGATCGAAGTGACGGGGCGATAGTACGTCACCGGCGCCCGGTAATTCGACGTGTTGTAATCCGTCCCGAAGAGGGACCCGCAAAACTGCGCTAGCCCGCCACCACTGGGTTGAGCTTGCGGCGCAACAGCGGAGCGACTTGGGTCGTCGGAATGGCGGTGACCGGTGAGCCGGATGGCGTCACGGTGGTCATTGGCAAGCCCGGGGCGGCTGCCGATTGAAAGTTCGACGAGTAAGCGTTTGCGGCATAAGGAGCGGCGTACGAGCTGTTGATCGGCATTCCGGCCGAGTACGGGCTCGTCGGATACGAATTGGCGGCGCCGAAGTATCCGGACGAAGTCGCCGGGGCACCCCCGCGGTAATTGCTGGTGATCGGGACGCTGTAACCGGCTTGGGCATTGGCGACCGTAGGCAGCCCCGTGTAGACCGATGGGTTGTCAAAGTAGGCCGGACGTTGGGCTTGAAAAACGCCGTTTGTGAATCCGGGCGGTGTCAACGGCAACGCCGTGTAGCCGGGGGCGTAGTTGGCCGCGTAAGTGCCGCTGTAGCCGGCGGAATAAGGCATGCCACCGACCGGAGTCGTCAGGATTTGAGGAGTTCCGATCGGCGTGTACATAGCCTGGTAGGGCGCGTAGCCGGCGGCGTAAGGGGTTCTCGAGCGTCCGAACAGCCAATCGGTCAAACAGCACGCGTTGGCCGAGTCCGAAACGACGGTGCCGGTGGTACCGAGAATTAGTAGTGCGATCGAAAGGCGTCGGGTAGACATCCACGAAATCCAAACGGAGGAACTCAACCTTGACGCCGAGACCGAAAACGAGACCGCTCGGCGTCTGATGTAAGTGGACGCCGCAGCAACGTTTTGGTCAACATTTCGTGAGCCAACTTTCGAGCTTTGGAAATCTTTTCGGGGCGGCTTCCAACGCTTCTAACGATTGCGCCCGATTTTATGTCGCGCGGACTCGACACGTTGGCACGACCGTCCGTTTCACGGGGCGTGAAACATCAGGCAAGCGATACCGGCGAGGCGAACTTTGCGGGCGTGCCACCATCGACCACCTCGACTCCCTCGCGCGGCGGCGACTCCCACGCGGCCTCACAATGGTCACAAACGTCACGATCGACGCGTCTCTTCTTTCCGCATTGCGAGCAAATTTCGACGACCGGATTGGGGTGGATCGCCACGATCGCCAACAGCATCGAAACGCCAAGCATCGCCGCCAAAACGGTCCACACCATTCTCGCGCCGCGGCCGACGTCGCGGCGCCGGCAGAGCCAGTTGGCCAACATCGCGGCAATCAAGGCGTGCAGCACCCAGAAAACGACGTACGGCCATTGGGACCGTATCGCGAGAAGTTGGCCCTCCCGCATTTCTGGCGTCACGAACAGTATGATCGGCACCGCCGTCATGACCATCCCGGGCGGAAGTGCCAAGAGTTCACGTGAGAGCCGGTACGAAGTGGAGTTGGGCGTTAAGGTCGCGATCATCGAACGAGAGGACAGAACGTCGGATCCTTCCGCGTCAGTACTTTCGCGAAGGATATCGAAGCGATGGTGAATGGAATCGATCTGTTGGGTTAAGAAGACTCGGCCGTCATCAATCGGAGTCAATGAGATGCGGCGTATGTCGTTCATCGTGAATGTGTCGAACTGTGAAACGATCTCCGCTGCGAGCAGCGGCAATGGGTACGACCGGGTCGCTTGGATCACACGATCCGAGGTCGAGTCGAGTGGCTGGTCGCCCGTGGGGGTCGCTCGGTATCGGGTCAGCCGCTGACCGCTTTGAATCCAAACCTCGACCCCCGTTTCTTCAGTGCGTGCTGGCAGCTGGACTGCGACGCCCTCAACCTTTGCATCGATCAGTTTTTGAACTTTTTTCTCATCGAAATCCAATTGGTAAATGCCGTCTTGGGACGCCAGCATCGGGTGCCCCGTCATGCGGTACGAAGTCATCGGCTGCACCGCGCTGATTTGTTGACTGCTCAACAGGATCGCATTCTTGAAACGGCTTTCGTCGGGTTGTTGGGTGGAAGAATAGATGCCATTTGGGGTCACAATCCACCTCAACCCCTCGCCCCACTGATAGCCCCACAACCAACCGTCTCGCTCGAGAAAAGAAATCGAGTTGGATTGATTTAATCCAGCCATCGTGTCACCGACGGCAGTGTAGGTGTTGATCCAGGATGAATAATGCAACCCATTCAAAGTGATCGATGGCGACGCGGTCCAATCGGGAGGAAGTGGCTCGAATGCTCCGATCGTGCTGAGTTCCGCGAACGATGAATCTTCGGCGAGGAGCCGACCTTCGATCTTGGTTTCATCGCCAGAGATTTGGCGGTCGTCGGCATACGACTTTCTCAGTTCCCAAACCACTCCCGATCCATCGAGTGCAAACGAGTAATCGACCAAATTGGACTGGACCGGTCTGGGCTGAGACTCGATCACAAACAGGGCGACCGTCGTGACAAGTGCCGCGGCGGAGACCGTTAGCGCGACCGAGCGGGCCAGCGATGTCGATTCCGACGGCAAAAACGTCTCTTCCGAGAACGCTTGCCAGGCCGCACGCAGCGTGACGACGAAACCGATCACGAGCAACAAGATGAAGACGTGCGGCACCCACCCTTCGTGGAGCTCCGTCATCGTGACCAGCGATAGCATGACGGCGCCGGCCGTGAAGACCATGGGTAGCGCCTTCGTCCCGATCCAACGCGCCGAGCGGAACGCCGTCCCCATCGCCGCCGGATGCATCATGAATACGATCGGAGTCGCGGCAATCGCCGGCAATGCATCGTACCACGCGGTCGGAATCGTCTGGGGGCCTAGCAATTCCAACCGAAATGCGGTCACAAACAGCGGCGGCAATACGGCCAAGAAATAGGCCACGGCTCCGGCGAGTAGTTTGGAAACGAAAATTGCGAGCAACGGAACCGGACGATGCAGCAGAAAACTCCGAGCGTCGGTCCTCAGGTCGGGCAAGGTTTGCAACCACGCCAAACCGATCGCTACGACCGCCATTCCGATGCTCGTCATCGTCAACAGCGAATAGCTCAACCCGGTTGCGCTGTAGTGACGAGGCGGCATCGATTGCCAGCACAGCAATCCAACAATGATCATGCCAACTGGGGTCCAACGTACGACGTCCCGCAGCTCTTTGACGAACAATGCTTTGCAAAACCAACGGTTCATGACTCGGCTCCCTAGCGATGGAGGTTTAAAAAAGAAGATTCACCGCGTTGGCGAGACAAGTACGCCAGCACCCCGTCGCCAAAGGTCATCTCGATCGGCTCGGCCGTTTCGCCGCCCGCTCGCTCGATCGCCGCCATGGTTTCATCGTCGCAATCGGCTACCGACAAACGCAACCAGTCGCCGGTCCGCCGCGCTTCGATCAAGCCCGGTATCGCGGCGAGCCTTTCGTGATCAATTTTTTCAACCCGGATCGCGAATCCGGAAACCCGGGACGCGAAATCTGACATCGACGTGTCGACCTTCAATTGGCCGCCCACCAGCACCATCACGCGGTCGGCGATGCGCTCGACGTCGTCGAGCAGATGAGTGCTGAGCAACACCGTTCGGCCGCTCGATCCGGCGAACTCGACCAACGTTTCATTGAGCAGCTCGTCGGCTGACCGGATCCAGCCCGAGTGCGGGATCGTCTAGGATCAGAAGCTCGGGATCGGGGGCCAACACCAGAGCCAATGAGACGCCCGCTCGTTGACCGCGACTCATCTCACCGATCCGCGAATTCTGGTCGATGCCAAAGTGATCCACAATTTCGTGATACAAGCGGCTGTCCCACTTGGCATGACCGTCCCGCTGCAAGTCTTCACATTGCCGAACGGTCATCGACGAGTACAAAAAGTGTCCTTCGACCATGTAACCGATGCGTGCGCACGTTGCCGGCGACATGTGCGACGCATCTTCACCCAAGACCGTCGCGGTGCCGCGAGTGGGAGCAAGCAATCCCATCAGAATCCGAATGGCCGTCGTCTTCCCCGCACCGTTGAGCCCCAACATTGCGGTCACTTGCCCGGCCGGGATGCAAAAGTCCAAGTCGCGAATGATCGGGCGGCTGCCGAAGTATCGCGTCAGTCGACGAGTTTGAATCACAGGATCAATCACGATGAAAATTCCTTGGAAAGTGTTTACGATTTTTGCGGGGACGACTTGAAGAGTTTGCGCAGCCTTTTCCGGACTTCGTCAACAATTTGCGTTTCATCAAAGCCCAGGGATAAGGCTTCCGCCAGGAACGGGTCCATCACTTCGGCCAAACGTCGGGCGCGTTCTTTTTGCGTGTAGATTTGACGCCGCTCGGCCACGAAGTATCCACGCCCTTGCTGGCTTTCGATCACACCGTCACGCACCAACGCCGAGAACGCTTTGGCGATCGTATTGGGATTGACGACCAATTCAGTCGCAAGCGCACGAACGCTGGGCAATGGATCGCCGACCTCGACCGCCCCCGTCGCCACCGCATGCCGAACCTGGTCCACGATCTGGCGATAAATCGGTTGGCTGGCACCGGTCGTGATCTGAATCCGAAACATCGAAACCCTCCCCGCAAAAACCTGGCGGCCAACTGCGTTGCTGTACTGCCAACAACAGTACAGTAGGTGCTCGCGTCCGCCCTGTCAATTCAAAAGTTCGAATGATCGAGACGACGGCCAAGCCGGCTCAGAAGATCGCTTCAAGAGCGAGCGTCAAACGCGTCAAACGTCGCTAAGAAAGCGGGCCGGACGATGGAGCGACCGCGACCCAGATCCGGCCGGCAAAAGAAAGTCGCCCCGCCCCTACGCGACAGCGAGACGGTTTGATTCCGCACATCAGCGTTTTAGTCGGCTTCGTTGGCAGGCTGAAACGTGCCCAACGCGAAGACCTTGCGCGCCTGCATGTTGGCTATCGCTCAGGGTGGGGTTGCCATGAAGTCGGTACTCACGCCCAAATCATTCAACAGCAACCGGCTGCTGATTCGACTCGATTCGTAGATCACGGGCAGGCCGCTGCCCGGGTGGGTTCCGCCGCCGACAAGATAAACCCCATCAAGTTCTTCGAAACGATTGCGCGGCCGCTTGTGTAACATTTGGCCAAGGTTGTGCGCCAAATTGAATGTGGCACCTTTGTAGATTGAATAGTCGTTGTGCCAATCGTCGGGAGTGATCCGATGCTCGAAACAAATTCGGTCGCGGATATCACTCAATCCGATGGCGGACAATTTATCGAGCGTCAGTTCACGGAACCGATCGGATTCCACCGACCAGTCCACGTTTTCGTGTTGATGAGTCACCGGAACTAAAACGTAGAGCGCACTGTGGCCGGGGGGAGCGAGAGAGACATCGGTGACCGACGCATTCTGGACATAGAACGACGGATCGTCGCTCAACGTATGATCGATTTCGATCTCGCGTAGGTTTTTGGCGTAGTCGTTGGCGATGTGAATGTTGTGGTGAGGCAAGTCCTGGTAAATGCCTTCGATGCCGAGATACAGCATGAACGTGCTGCAGGAATATTTCTTCTTTGCCAGTTTGGCGTCGCTCCATCGTTTTCGGTATTGGTTTGGGATCGTCTTGGTCATCCAATTGGCAAAGTCGGCGTTGACCACGAAGGCTTCGGCGTCGTAGCGATCCGCGTCGCTGTGGAGTGCCTTGACACGGCGACCTTCCATCTCGACCGAGGTCACCGGTTCGCTCAAGCGAATCTTGACGCCCATCGATTCGGCGATTTGAGCCATCCGTTCGCTGACCCGGCTGCATCCACCGTGCGGATGCCAAACGCCGTACTCATATTCCAAAAACGACAGGATGCTGAACAGGCTCGGGCACTGGAACGGCGACATGCCCAAGTATTTGGCTTGGAACGCGAACGCGATCACCAAGCGTGGGTCTGAGAAGTAGCGTTCGAGCTCACTACCGAGCGATCGCATCGGGTGCAGGTGGCGAGCCGCCGGCAACAACGAAGGTCGCATCACGTCGAGCACCGAATGGAACGGCGTCTCCAAGATGGGCCGGAATTTGGCCAGCTTGACTCGATTGTCGTTCATGTAACGTCGCAGCGCCCCGACGTCGGCGGGCGAGATTTTTGCAATTTGGCGATCCATCTCGTCCATGTCGGCCGTGCAATCGAGTTGCCCGCCGCCGGCGAAGGACAACCGATACTGAGGCTCGAGCCGGGTCATCGGAATCTCTTCCATCAAGTCACAGCCGACCGATTGAAAGATTTCCGACAAGACGCGAGGGTACAAGAAAAAGGTGGGACCGCAATCAAAACGAAATCCGGCCGATTCGATCGCCGACGTCCGCCCGCCCACGCGATCCGCACGTTCGAGCACGGTCACATCACATCCCGCGTGGGCCAACTGCATTGCGGTGGCCAGGCCGCCGGGGCCGGCGCCCACCACAACTACTTTACGTCCAGACAACGTCGACATCCCCAAGCAATGGAGCGAGAAACAAACTGTTGGCCAGACTGTAGAGGTTCGGCAACGCCGCCGCTAGAAACCACCGTCGGCGATTCCAGAATTGATTTGTTCGCGAACGATCTTATCAATACGGATATCCTTGAACGTTTCATCCGGCACCTTCTCCCGGTCGGCCACCGCGCGCGCTGAATCAACGACCCGGGCGATGGACTCGAGCTGGAGCGGTTGCTGTAGGCGGTGACCGTTGGGACGCGTCGAGTCCGCGACGTTGACCGGCATGAGGACGTCTTCGAAATCGAACGAGGTGGCCTTGCCGATCTGGACCGATCGCTGCAGTCGCGACAGTTGTTTGGTGGTCTCGGCCGCAACCTCGGGGCTCGCGTTCTTTTGGGTAAAACGATCGATCGCATACAACTCACCCCACTGGATTACCGGCATCCGCTGGAGTCTTTGCAGGATTCCGGCGGATTGCCAGTTCTCATACTTGCCACGCTTCATCTCGTCGACCAACGTCGAAACTTGCTTAATGACGTTAGCTTTTTCGTCCGGCAATAGCAAACTCTGTTCGATCTCGGGCAAGTAGGCGTCGCGCAAGGTTCGAATGGCGAACTCGGTCCGTTTTTGGAACAGGTACCAAGTCGAAACGCCACAGCAAACGAAAAACGCAATGCCCAAAAGTGCTCCGCCGGCCAAGATGGCCGGCAACCAACCCGGGCCCTCATCGTTCAGGGAATTGGTTGGCGCAACGATCGGTTCGTCGCCAGAATCAGCAGGAGGATTTGACTCGGTCACTTGATTCAATCTAAAAATTCGATTTTCAGTATTTTGAACTTCAACTTTCCTGCGGGCGCGTCGATCTCCGCCACATCACCGACTTTTTTACCGATCAATCCTTGGCCAAACGGGCTGGTCACCAACACTTTTCCGGCATTGACGTCGTCCTCACCGGCGCCGACCAACGTGAACTGTTCCTCGT
Organism: Pirellulaceae bacterium; assembly: GCA_963781095.1. Classification (GTDB taxonomy): domain Bacteria; phylum Planctomycetota; class Planctomycetia; order Pirellulales; family Pirellulaceae; genus Rubripirellula. The sequence goes on along the minus strand of CAWAEA010000004.1, from coordinate 106,423 downwards.
CTTGATAGGCCATGTCTTCGACCGTGACGGTGCAACCAAAGACAACTTCATTTTTGGGAAGCGCAGCGACGTCGATGATCGATGCTCGCGCGATCTTGTCCTTGTGCTGGGCTATTTTGGCCGCCAACATGCCTTGGTTTTCACGTTGCGCGTGATACTCGGCATTTTCTTTCAGGTCGCCTTCGGCGCGGGCCTCGGCAATTTTTTCGGTGCACACATCGATCTGTTCTTCCAACCGTGCAATTTCGGCTTTGATCTTGTTGTAGCCCGCACGAGTCATGGGTACTGATTCGATCATCCCATCAATCCTTCCATTTTGACGTTTAACGTTTGACGTTTAACAAAAAGAAAACCTTTCCCGGAGCGGGGAAAGGTTTCGAATTTTAAAATTGGCGCAGCACCCGTTCTCGTTCGGTCCGCGTCGAGCGTGATCAAGCATTGTCGCCTGTGCTCGCGTGTGTGTAAAGAGCGACGGATCGTTGCGGCGTATCAGCGCGACGCGTGTGTCGTGTCCCAAAATTGAGACACCTCTCGCCACAGCCACTGGGCCATGGATTGAGATTGGTAGCCGCAACTCGCCCACAAACGGGTGCCGACGAGGATCCCGTTGGCGTCGGCCGGCAGGCTGATTTGTCCTTGAAAATGGGGTTTTAGCAGACGCAGGCCGTCATCTTCGTGATCTTCCCCGGGCTGATCGGATCGAGTGACGACGGCCAACGGGCCACCCTCGGTTGCCGCCAACGTGGCTTCGAACAGCCGATTGGTGGCGCGTGGATCGATTCGTTCCAGTCGACCGGAAAATTTTTGGCAATCTGGCGCGGTCACTACGACTTGCTTTCCGATGTAGGGTTGGACCGCTCGGATTTGGTCTTGGTTCACGAGGGTCACCCATTCTTTGTGGTCCGCCCCGGCTACCGAAAGCAAAACCTCGCCCTCGGCGACGTAGGTTCCCACCGTCTGGGCAAGATTTCGTGCCAACACCATCCCGTCGTGCGGTGCACGAATCGTCAGCCCGGTTTCGCGAGATCGAAGTTGACTCAACCGGGTCTCGATTGTGACAGTGTGTTGCCTGATCACTTGTGACTTGCCCTCGTCATGGCCTCTTGTGGCCTGATGCAATCGGATCTCGTTTTCGGCCAACTCGGACTCCAACACGCGCACTTGGTGGCTGAGTTCGTCATTGACAATCGTCAAGAGCGTTTCGCCCGCACGAACGTGCTGGCCGTCGACGACCCGGATGGTGTCGACGAAACCGCTCGAGCGTGCTCGGACCAGACACGATGGATTGAGTTGCGTCGTCACGGGCAAGCGGACCGAATGGGGAATCGGCAAAACAAAGACTGTGGCGATGGTCATTAGCAGGACCAAACCACCCACCAGGCTCGCGCGGAACAAGCTGGCCGGATCTTGTCGCCAAAGTTTTTTGGCGTATCCGAATAGCTGTCGTGCCGGAACGATGAACCAAATCGTGATGCCGATCGCCGAGAGCACGATGCCCGCGCCGCGAACAAAACCGATGCCGTGATCGCCAATAAACCACACACCATGACTCGCCAAAATGCGGCTGCTAAACCGTAGGCGATCAAAAACCCACGCCGCCAACCGACGAACTGGGCCGTCGATGTCTCTTCGTCAGCGACCCATCGCTTGACGATCCGGCGGAGTTCGCTTGACGATTCGGAGGCCAGATTGGGGATCTGGGCTAGATCGGAAAGAATGAAGTATCCATCGAATCGCATCAGCACGTTGGCGTTGAACAGGACCGTCGAAACGCCCGCCATCATGATGACGCCGTGGCACAGAAAACGGGTTTCTTGGTCATTGGAGGTTGCATAGATGAGCATGGCGATGGCAGCCACGCCCATCTCGACACCCATGCCGGCCGCCGCAACCAAGATGCGTGACCATCGCGATGACATTCGCCAAGAACTGGTCACGTCGACAAACGCCAATGGTGTGAAGAGAACCAAGACAATGCCGGCCTCATGCACATCACCGCCCATCCGCCGACATGCAATCGCGTGCCCCAACTCGTGGACAATTTTTAGCACGACCCAGATCACCAGGAAGTAGACCCAGTGACTGCGATCAAAGATGCCGCCCGCGTCGCGGGTCAATTCATGACGCTGAAAGAGTGCCGTCGCCAGCGCGACAACAATCAACCCAGCCGCCGCAATGATCGCCGGTGTCGCGAATAGAAATTGAAGCCTTCGAGCGATCCAATTCACGATCCGTTCACTCTTGGGCAGCGGCAACTTGATCCAAAAAGGATTCAGTTGTGCGTGCCACGCCGATGCCGAACCGTGACCCGAGTTTTCGTGACGCCTCGCCGGTTGAGCATCGCCATCGAAAATCGCAATCTTGTTCTTTAGCAACCACTTCGCGATCGCTTCGGTCTCGGACGACGTGGGTGCATCCATCCCCAACGATTTTGTCGCCCTGCCGCAGGCCTCGGCGAGCGTGTTACGGCCATCCAACAAAGACATCAAAACGTATTCGCGGTAACCGACACGAAAGAAGCGATGCAATTTGGGAATCTCGATGCGATAGATCCACTCGCCGCGCTCGCGAATGGGCCACACCAAAACGTCATCAGCGATACGCAGCGGATGCTGGTTTGCGTCCATCGGTTAGAGCCCCATCATCGTTCGCATCGCGAACCAAGGTTTGTGAAACAGACTCCATCCGATCGTACGTTTGTCGCTGTAGATCGTCGCTCTGCCACGCATCCCCGGTTGCAACACGTCATCTTGATTTACGACGAGCACCTCGGCGATGAACCCGTTGTCATGATCGCGAAGTTCGGCGCGGGGATGGATGTGCGTGATCCGTCCCGCCCAACGGTGGCCCGACCGACCGGGACTGGGCGATGCATGCGGCGACATCGTCACGATCATCCCGGCGCGGACATACTGGATTTCATTTTCGGGGACGTGAATCTCGAAAATCATTTGAGTCGTCGGTGCAATCTCAAACAGTTTTTCTCCGCGTGAGAGCGGCATGCCTTCGGATTGTCGCCAATCGCCGCTGATGACCATCCCATCAATGGGACTTCGGATTTCCAAGTGACTTCGGCGATGGACGAGCAAATCCGCTTGCCACTGCAAGCGTTCGGACTCCAGTTCGGCCAATCGCCGCGCGGCAAAATCATGCTCGACCGTGCGGCCGTGCATCTCGTGGATGGCTTGTTTCAGTTCCGCTTCAATGCCGGCCAACTCATACGAGATCTCTCGTGGATCGATTGTCGCCAACAACTCGTTTGCGCCACTAAATCACCAGCGCGAACCAAGCATTGGTCCAGTGGTCCATCAAATGGCACAGCGATGTATCGACGCTGGACCGGTTGAACTTCGACGTTGGCACGTATCGTGTAATGGACCGGAAAAAACATAACCGGCACGAATGCCAAAACAAGCAACCCGATCCAACGCCACTTCTTTTCCGTTGCGGTCCTTCCGACGTGGCGCAGCAACGACGCGACGGGTCCCAGCTCGCCACGCTGGACAGCCGAAAACTTACTGGCAAGCGGCGACGCCAACACTCTTAATATCGCAGGTCCCGAAGTTGTCTTTGCGTTGATCGCAATCGCGCATCCACGCGCTTCGGATTCTTGATCATCTTGCAATCCCACACAATGAATTGACGCGGCGCCGAGGTGACGCGCGAGTTGGCCGATCGCCATGCAGCCGACGCGATCTCCATCACTCGCCGGCATTCTCGGATCGTCGCTCGGCGGCCAAATGATCACACCGCCCAACATCGTTGCCTCTTCGGCGGCTGCCATTTCCAAACGACACCCGAGACCTTCGCTTTGCTGCGTTTGCCCGTCGGTATCGGCAATCCGGCGGAGTCGGGCCGACCGTGAACCATTTTCGGCATTTTGCCATGCGATGATGATTCGCGTCGCACCCAACATCTCCGTCATACGATGAGCGGTGTGATGGGCCGCGTCTTCCAATGTCTCTCGGCGATCGAGTTGGGATTGCAATTCGATCGTGGACGCCAGGAAAAGAGTTTCCCATTCTGCGGCGTTCTTCGATTCCACAACCCGATGCGCAGCGGACATCGACGGAAATATAACCGGATGCGGCGGAGCGTTTGCGTGGGGGAGTGGGGTCGAAGGCGGAAGCATGAGGGATCGGTGCTAGTTGCCAACTCGTGATGGGGATGACGGGTTCGATTGGGCCGTTTTTAGTTCGGGCGGTGTGCTTCGCATGTCCCAACGACAAATCACGCCGCTGGGGATCTTTTGATCGCGATTGTCGATCCGGATTTTGACCCGCACCGTTCCGCTTTCCGCATCGGTGATTGGAGACACCAACTCGATAACGCCCGGGACACGTTGGGATGTTCGGCCCACCCACATCCAAACGGTTTGCTGTTTGGTCAGTCGCTCGGCGACCGCCATCGGTACAGAAAAGACCGCCTTGAGTCGCTGGAGCTCAACGATCTGCAGCACAACCGGATCGGTCGGCGAGACGAATTCGCCCGCTTCTTTTTCAATTTTGACGACAACACCGTTCATCGGCGATCGAATCTCGCGCATCTTCAACTGGGCGAGAATCCGCTCGTACTCCAACCCGCGAATCTCCAACTCCTCCCGAACCGTTTCCACGCGTGTCAAAGCTTGCACGTGACTTTGCTCGGCACGTTCCACTTCACGCGGGCTGGCGTTTCCTCGTTGGTGCAGTTCAAGGTAGCTGTGGAGTTGTTGCTGGCGCAGGGTGAGTTCAGTTGCCGCGCTGTTCATGACGCCGTCGGCATCCCGAGCAGCTTTGGCAACCTGCAGCGAAATCTTTAGAACACTGTCGTCGACCCGTGCAAGCAATTGCATCTGTGTCACTTCATCGCCTTCCTCCACTAGCAATTCGGAGAGTACACCCATCTCGGCGGCAGGCACTTCAATGCGTCGATACGGCTCGGTAAACGTCTCAACCTCGATTATCGACGAAGTGGCCGAATGCGAGGTGGTTGGCATGCACGCCGACACGCACGCCATCGCCATCACGAGCGATCGACATGTCCGGTGATTGATCATGAGGTCTCGATACCTATTGAAGTCCGATTTCATTTTCACATCGCCCAACAACGGGCAGTTGGTTTCGCGTCAAATTCGAAAAACTCTTGTTCCTCGAGATCGGCTCGCAAAAGCCGCAGTCGATTCGACATCGCGGTACGTTGATGACGCCGCTGGAGCGAATGGACGGGTCGATCGAACTGGCGCGTCGTCACCATCGTTAACGGTGGTCCCGAAGGATCAATTTCGTTCATCGTTGTGGCGCGGGTGGCGCGGCGGAGCGCCCGTTGCATTCCGCGGCCGATCCATGGTGCGTCTTGGGCGATGAGCGGATCGTCGGTCGCCATGAATGTTCGCGTGGATCCCGGGTCGCCGCACCGAGCTCCGCGGCCGACCAATTGTCGGTCCACCCGTTGATAGCGATGCGTTTGCGTGACGATGACATGCAAACCACCTCGCCGAATCCCATCATCGGTGACTTTAATATCGGTGCCTCGACCGGCCAAATTGGTGGCGACCGTGATCATCGCGGTTTGTCCCGCTCGAGCGATCACGCTCGCTTCTTCCGCGTCCTGGACACCGTTGAGCAGTTGAAATTCACAATCATGTGTGCGGAGTTGGTCGGCAATCTCAAGCGAGTCGGCGATGTTGAGCGTACCGATCAACACGGGGCGTCCGGCCGAAGACACTTGGATCGCTTCACCAACGACCGCGTTCCACTTTTCCGATTGGGTCATCAATATTTTGGTGGGCAGCCATTGACGTCTCGATCGCAATCGTGGCGGGACCACACCGACGGGCATGCCGTAGACCGAAGCAAATTCTGGTTCGCACCCGTCAACGGTTCCGGTCATACCGCCCAGGAATCCGTACGAGCGATAAAACCGTTGCTTCGTGATTCGTGCCAGTGCGATCGATTCGGGTCTGATCATTAATTCTTCGGACGCCTCAACGGCTTGATGCAAGCCGCCCGACCAAGTTCGATCCGCGAAGACACGGCCGGTGGAGTTGTCAATGATCCGCACCCGATCGTCTCGCACGATGTAATGAACGTCGCGCTGAAAACAGTGTGTGGCTCGCAACGCCGATTGGACGTATTCATGCCACGGCCGCTGGAACCGATGGCCCACCGATAAGAAACCGTCCGAATAAATGGTGTCCAAACCCGCATGGGTCAAAGCGACCGTCTCACGCGTCAATTGCGCAAAGTGCGTGCCCGATTGCAGACGCATCGCGACGGAGTGTGCCGCTCGGTGGATCGTAGCGTCGGGTGCTTCACCGGACGCCTCGCTGCTCAGGATCATGGGTGACATCGCGTCGTCGAGCAGTACATCATCCGCTTCATCCACAATCGCCGTAACAAGACCACGTTGTCGAACCGGAGTCGGATTGAGGCCTTTCAATCGGGTAAGCGTCCGGTGTCCCAAGGGGACGTCTAGCGATTTCTGTTTCAAAACTTGATCACGCAGATAATCAAATCCGAACGTGTGGCTGGCGCCGTAAGTGACATCGGCACGGTAGGCCGCCCGAGCTTCGTCGTCGTCGCAATCGTCTTGAATCAGTCCGGTCGAAACTCCGAGCATCTCGAATACGGGCGAAAGTTGTTTGTAGTCCCGCGCCGCCAAATGGCTGTTGGGTGTCGCGACGTGGACGCCCCGGCCGTTCAGACTGTGAAGAAACGCCGGCAAAACTCCCGCCAGCGTTTTGCCTTCACCGGTCTGCATTTCGGCCACGGCGCCAAGACTGACCACGATTCCCGCGTGCAGCTGAACATCGAACAATGAAATTCCAAGCGTGCGACCGACGGCGATGACGACCAACGAGATCGCGGTGATGAGGTGCTCGTCCCGAAACGACATGGCATGGGGCTGATCGCCCTGGGAATTCGCGTGATGGTCGCGGATGGAGTTTCGAAGCAACTGAGTCTGCTCCAAAATCCATCGTCGAGGGAGTGGATGGACGTTCGAGTCGTCGCCGGTTCGTTCCGTCATTTCACTGGCGCTGCGTTTTGCTCGAACGATCAACGACTCGATGTGACGAGAATTGTTGATTCGAATCGATCGAGATTTTGCGATTGCGGTACGATCCCAAACCCGCGACGAAGAATCATTCATTGACGTCTCCGTGCACAAAGGCCGCATCGGCATCGATCATTCCGCCGTGGAGCGACACGTTTACTGATCCCATCGTGCCGTCAAATTCGGCCGGCATGTACTCCGCCGAGTCGACTTGCAACAGCACTCCCATCGCCTTGCGAAGTCCGGTCCATGACAAAGCGTAGGCAACTTGCGCCAGGGTCACAGCCTGTTCTTCATCCGCCAATCGCTCTTGGGAATCGAGCAAGTCATCAATCAACAACACAGCCGATTCGTTGGGGTCGGGTAAATAGATCCACCGTTGTTGGAGGTACTCGACTTCGCGTGTCGCGGCGGCAACGGCTTGACGCTTTGCGACCATTTCGGCATAAGCAGTTTCCGTTTCGCGAACGGCGATTTCGACGCTGGTGATGGCCGATTCGGTGGTTTGTTGGAAGTCGTAAACCGAACGAGTCAATTCCCATCGATTGCGTTCCAAACGGGCCTGGTTGGCGCGATTTCCCGTCGGACGTTCAAAAACGAATCCCCCCGCAAACGTGGGGCCTCCGTCCGTGAATTGCCTGCCGATCGCTCCGAAGGTGTTGCGTTGATTGTCGAGTCCGGCAACGTAGGAACTCATCAGCAAATCGAGTTTGGGCAATACCTGGTTTCGCGCCGCACCGACTTTGATCGAAACGGCCTGGATTTTGCGAAGGGATTGAGCGATATCGGGACGATTGTCCAGCACCGTCAACGTTGCCTGACGCGTGGAAACGAAGACCGGCGAGGCGAGTGGCGGGTCACCGGGTAACCATTCGCTCGTCGAGGCTTGCACCAAAGCGGGGTCGCCAGTCAATAACCGTAAACGCGATTGAGCGTTGCGAATGCGCGTGATGATGCGGACCAGATCGCTGCGTCGTTGGGCGACCGCAACTTCGGATCGCAAAATTTGGCGCTGATGCGAATCGAGGGCCTCGCGGGCCAACAACATCGAATGCAGTTGGACTGCCGATTCGAGCAAACGATGTCGTTGCAGGTATTCACAGCGAGCTTGGTAGAGATCCCAGTAGGCACGTGTGACGTCTAGCAAATGCTCGACCACCTCCGCTCTGGTTTCGCTGTTCGCCAATTGGATGTTGACGTGGGCGAGCATCACCGGCGCCGTGTTGAATGCGTGGCCCCGGCCTCGCATCAACGGTTGAGCAAAATTGATTTCCAATCGCGACGTCCCCTGCGGATTCGGGGTTAAGAACGTGGAGTTGTTGCTTTGGAAGCCACCCTGTTGGACCAGTTCCACGTTGCCGCCGCTGCGGTTGATCTTTCGCACACCGATCGACGATGCAAATAAGTTGTCGCGGAAACGATTGGCGTTGTTTCCCGTCGTCAACGCGCTGCCGATCGGATCGTTGGTCCCCGTGAAACGAGACTCGACAAACGAAAGCGTGTCGAATTGGGCATCGGCGATCACCAAATCGTTGCAACGAATTTTTGGCTCCGTCAGCAATCCGCGAACATGGGGCGAAGCCACCAACGCTGCCTGGGTCAATCCGTTGACGCTCACCGTCAAGCAATCGGTCGATAAACCGATGGGCCTGGCAACCCGCATTTCCCACCACATCGGCGTTTCATCATCGGACGCCGAAGAATCGTTTAAGATCTCGCCACCGCTAATCATCGAGTCGACGTCTGACGCCGTCGATGTCTCAGCGGTATCCCAAATGCGAGCGTGATACGAATCGAGTTGGTTGTGAAATGGGCCCGGTGAAATGGGAACGGGGAGCGGCGAAGCGAGCATGCCGGGTAGATGCTGACGAACGTGCACGTCGGGGCTGTGCGGTGTGCTGGTCTCGACCGAGAAGTCGGTGGCACACGCGGTCGAGGCCACCATCCAGCAAGATGTGGCGTGCAAACCGAGCGTCGCCAGCCATACCATCGGCCGTTCCCACGCCACAAGTCGACGACGGGTCGCGTGTTGTCGATGTTTCACGCGAACTCGCATGGGCCTTGAATTCCTCAAACCGTTGCCGGGACAATTATTAGATTCAATCGGCAAGCGTGAATGATTGGGGACACTCGCAAATGGCGGTTGACGAGCGAGAGCTCGATGTTCGCATGAAAAGTCACACCATCCCTCATAAACCAACCCCTTGGAACAGACTTCCCAAATTGCCCGAGAGGTAAGGACTCTCGGTACCCCGCCATCGTGTACTTTTCTTTCATGACTGTGCGCGTACCGAACGAACTGTGGCAGCGGGTGAGAATGACTGCTGACGAGTGGACGACGAGAATTTCTTCTCCGAAGCGTTCTCGCTCCTCCACGTCATTTCCCGGTTCCACGTTGCGGTTGGGTGATCTCGAGCCCCGAATCATGTTCAGTGCCACACCGATTGATCCGGCCATGATGATGGGCGGTGGTGAGACGCCGGTGATCGTGCAAACTCAAGTCCATCAAAACTCAGGCGACTCCGACCAATCGACTTCGATTCAATCAGTTGCGGAAACACAATCATTTTCAAATTCCGCAGAGATCATTTTCATCGATTCGGCGGTACCGGAAATCCAAAAGTTCTTGGACGATTTGAGCGCATCGGGACGCGATGCGGACGTGTACGTGTTGGACGCCGATCGCGACGGGATGGACCAAATCAGCGAAATCCTGGACGGTCGATCGGGAATCCAGAGCATCCACATCATTTCGCATGCGGAGAATTCCGCGATCAAGTTGGGCAACACTTGGTTGGGTGCCGCCACCATCGATGGGTATGCGGCACAGGTCGCCACGTGGCAATCTTCGCTCACCAGCGATGCCGACATCCTGCTCTACGGTTGTGAGATCGCCCAGACGGAAGACGGTCGCCAGCTAGTCGAATCGCTGGCGGCACTTTCGGGCGCCGACGTGGCGGCCAGTGACAACGATACCGGTCACGCCCAATTTGGATCGGATTGGCGATGGGAATACACCACCGGGTCGATCGAGTCGACGATCGCGGTCACACAATCGTTCCAAGACACATGGAACCACAAATTGGCGACGATCACCGTAACCACATTGGTCGATGAACAGACCTCCAACGGTTTGACCTCGTTTCGTGAAGCGATCGCCCAAGCCAACAATGGCGACACAATTTTGGTGGGCGCTGGAACATACCAATTAACGATTGACACGCTGACGATAAACGAACATTTAACCATCGTGGGTACGGATGCTCGTACGACCATCATCGATGCCGATGGACTGGGCAAGCGAGTCTTTCGAATCGGTAGCAGCGCCAATGTGACGATGTCGGGTATGACGATCCAAGGAGGAGACCAGGATGGCGGCGGCGGCATTCGAGTGGAAAACAGTGCGAGTTTGACGTTGAGCCAAGCGACGCTGCAAAATAACACGGCGGACCAGGGGGGCGCCATTTTTGTTCGCGGTTCATTGAGCATGGACCGTGTATTGCTGCAATAACAGCGCGGACGATGATGGTGGCGGCATCTATTTTGATAATCCAAACGTGGTGACGCTGACCAACGTGACGATCACCGGGAACAATGCGGGTGGCAAGGGCGGCGGTATCCACACCGACAGAGCGATCACGGTCATCAACTCGACGATCACACTCAATTCGGCGGCGGATGCCGGAGGAATCGAATCGAGCGGCGCCACGGTCGCGATCTCCAACAGCATCATCGCCGGAAATTCCGCGGGCTCGGCAAACAAGGACGTCTCCGGTGCGTTCTCAAGCAACGGATTCAACCTGATTCAAACGGTCGGCGATGCGTCGGTGACTGGCACCCTCATCAGTGGCACAAGTCCCAACTTGGTCGCGCTTGCCAACAACGGTGGCCAAATCGATACGCACGCTTTGGCGTCGGGTAGCGCCGCGATCAATGCCGGTACCTCAAGCGGTGCGCCTGCGACGGATTCGCGAGGTCAAGCCCGCGTCGGGGCCACCGATTTGGGCGCGTTCGAATTTGCCAACGGTCCCGTGGCCGTGGACGATTCGTACACCGTAGGCGAGGACGGCACGCTTTCGACCCACGGCCAATGGTTTGACAACGCGTGGAGTACGCGTCGCGTTTTAACGTTCAATCACGGTGGTCCCAATCAGAACCTGATAGGGATCCCGATCCTTGTCCAATTAGATGCGTCGCGGATCGATTATGGGCTAACCCAGAACGGTGGCCAGGATTTGCGGTTTGTCGATGCGGACGGCACCTTGCTGGCTCATGAAATTGAATCATGGAACGAGTCGGGCACGTCGACCGTATGGGTGCGGATTCCGCAAGTCGACCAAAACTCGACGACGGACTTCATCACGATGTACTACGGAAACGTCGCCGCCGCGGATGGTCAAAATGCGGTCGCGGTGTGGGCCGGTCAAGACCAAGCCGTTTATCACCTGCACAATGATTTTCTGGATTCGACTGGCAATCTAAATAATGCTTCCAACATCGTGTCCCTGGACGCCGTCGGCCGATTCGGCGACGCGCAAAGCTTCGACGGATCGAGCGGTCGGATTACCATTCCCTCCAACGCATCCGTCGACGACGTGTTCGATGGGGGTGGGTCGGTTTCGGCTTGGTTCAATGCGGCGGGGTGGGGCGAAGGCGACTACGGCCGCATCCTGGATAAATCGAGCGGCACCACTCCGAGTCCCAACGGATGGAGTTTACAGCTGGAAGCGAGCGACAATCGGCTGATCTTTGAAATTGGATTTCAAGGTGGAATCGGACGATGGCGACTTCAACCCAATACGGTGTCGCTCAATGCTTGGCATCATGTCACAGTGGTCTATGACAGCAGTTCGGCGGGGAACGATCCGACGATCTATCTCGACGGTGTGGCACAAACTCTGATCGAGTCGGATACGCCCACCGGGAACATGTTCTCCGATGCGGGACTCAATTTGACAATCGGAAACGATGCATCCGCGAACCGGACTTTCGACGGATTGATCGACGAGGTTCGAATTTCATCGGCGACTCATTCGGCGGACTGGTTCGCGACGGAGTATCAAGCGTCAAACGACAATTTAGTAAGTTTCGGTTCCGTAGAAACGAGAGGTGGAGTTCTCACCAACGACAGCGACCCCGATGGCGACCCTTTGACCGCGGTCTTGGTCGGCGGTAACCCGGAAAACGCCGCCGCCTTCACACTCAATCCCGACGGTTCGTTCACATACTCTCCGACCGCCAATTTCACTGGCGTTGACACGTTCACGTATCGGGTTTCCGACGGAACAGGCCAATCGAATCTTGCCACGGTCACCATCACGGTCACGGCGGAGAATGATGCACCGTCAATCAGCGGTTTGACCGATCGCAATTTCAATGATCAAAGTAGTACCGCGATTTTCTCGGCCGTGACGCTTGTGGATGTGGAGGGCGACAACGTTGCCTTGACGATTACTCTTTCAAATGGAAACGCGAACGGCGCATTCACTGCCACTTCGTTAGCGTCAAGCGGATTCGTGCAAACGGGCGCGGGCGAATATGCGCTCAGCGCACGCAGCGTCGCGGCGGCCCAGAGCGCACTGCGTCAACTTGACTTCTCGCCCACGTCGAATCAAGTTGCCGTCGGATCGACCGTGCTGACCACGGTGACCTTGGGCGTGATCGACGGCGGACCAACCGTGACTCAAAACATGACGGCCACCGTCAAGTCGATCAACGATGCGCCCGACGGTCGTTGCGACCGGAACCGACCCGACGTTTACCGAAGGTGGCGGGCCAGTGTCGGTGTTTAGCGGCACAGTTGTGGATACGATCGAGTCGGGCCAAAGTTTGACGAGTCTGACGTTGACGCTCACCAACCTCTTCGACGGTGCCGACGAACGCCTTGGCGCCGACGGGACCATCATTTCATTAGTGAATGGCAATTCCGGTTCCACTTCGACAAACTCCTTGACGTTTAGCGTCAATGTGACGGGTGGGACGGCAACCGTCACGATCGGTGGTGCTGGCTTGACCGCCGCACAGATGGAGACGCTAATCGACTCCCTCACCTATCAAAACGAAAGCAATGCTCCCAACACTGGCGATCGAATCATCACACTGACCCAAATACGGGATTCGGGCGGTTCCAGCGATGGCGGGAATGATTCGGTTGCATTGAACATCACATCGACCGTCTCCATTAGCTCCGTCAACAACGCTCCCACAATCGCCATCACACCGATCGTGACTTCGTTATCGGAAGACACCGACACCAGCACAGGGATCAAGATCGCCGATGTCGTCATTTCGGACGATGGCGAGGGCACGAACCTGGTGACCCTCTCGGGTGTGGATGCGGGCTTATTTGAATTGAGAAATGGCGATACCGAATTATTTTTGAAAGCCGGTGTGACGCTGGACTTCGAAACGATCGCTTCACTCGGTGTGAACGTCAATGTTGATGACGCGACGATCTTGGCATCGCCCGAGGATAGTCAATCGGTAGCAGTCGCGATTTCAAATGCGAACGATTCGGCGACAGGCCTACCTAGCATTAGCGGTGTCGGCTCAGTCGGCCAAACAGTGAACGCTGATACGAGTGGCATCGGTGATCAAGATGGTGTGGGAACCTTTGCCTACCAGTGGACTCGGGATGGTGTCGCGATCGTTGCGGCCACCTCCAACTTCTATGAGATCGTGCTTGCGGATAGTGGGAGTCAACTTCGTGTCGTGGTCACGTTCACGGACAACGACGGCAATCTCGAAGGACCGCTCACCAGCGTACCGTTGGCGATCGCAACGTTTAATGTGGCGCCGACGTTAAATGATGCGACGGCCAGCATTTTTGCGGGCCAGAAATTGACGCTCGCACCAGGATTTTTCGCTGCGTTGGCCAACGACGCCGATGGCGATCCACTGACTGCCGTTTTGGTGTCGGCGCCGGGTCACGGAAGTTTTTCTTTGGATCCATCCGGTGCGATGACGTACCAGCCGGCCATCGGATTTACCGGCATCGCCAAGCTGGTTTGGAAAGCGAGCGACGGATCGAACGAGAGTTCAATCGCGACGCTCACATTCAACGTCCGTCCCACGGTGATCCCCGGAATTTCGCAAACGACGCCAAATACGCCATCTGACCCCGTGGCGGAATCTTCATCCGGAAACGACGCGAGCGATTCGGGAGAAGATTCCAACGAAAGCAACGACTCCGATTCCGGCACCGAATCAAAGCTTGATCAGGATGAGATGATTGCGGCCGCTTCGGCGCTCGGACGAAACCATGGGTTGTCCGGAGGCATGATGGATGCATTCACAGGATCCCAAGCCGGCGAGCTGACGATCGCGGAAGTGATGAGCGGAATGACCGTTTCGGAATCGGTCGCGACATCAAATTCGAGTTCGACATCGGAATCTGCAACACGCAGTGATTCCGCAACGTTCCAAGAGAACTCCGCGGGTACCGAACTCAGCTCGATGGGCGACTTTTCGAGTTTAGGCACGCCGATCTCATCGATCGATTACGCATTGATGACGCGTCCGGGCGTGTTGTGGGATCAATTGGACAACTATCAACAAACCGTCGAGTCACGGATTCACGGCGATTTGATTTTGGTGGGCTCGGCCGGTGCGGCGGCGTCCAGTGTGACCGCCGGGGTGGTTGCTTGGGCTCTGCGCAGCGGGTTCTTGCTGTCGGGAATGATTGCTCACATTCCGGCTTGGCGAGCTGTGGATCCGCTATTGATCATGCAAGGGTTCTCATCCGACTCGGACGGTGCGGATGGCGAGACGCTTGAGGAAATGATGAACCGCCACGACGAATTGATCGCCGACGAGACTGACACAATCCAGTAGTCTTCAAATTACCCAATCAACAACTTCATGCTCGCCCTTTACAATCGAATCCCCATTCGACTCCGCATCTCGTTCGGCCTCGTCGGGCTGATGGCGGGCAGCTTGTTGGTCGCCAGCGCGGCGGGATTTTTTCCAAATGAACAGGAAGAAATTTTGCGGGGACGAGCCCGCGTGTGCGAAACCTTGGCGATCAGCGCGACCGCGATGGCGTCGAGCGGACAACTCGAAGGCTTGCAAGTCACGCTCGAATCGGTGGTCCATCGCGACCCAAATATTCAGTCAATTGGGCTGCGGGGACCCGATGATCGTTTGGTCGTCACCGCCGGGCCGCACGACACGGCTTGGCTTAGTGAAGTCAACGATGGAATCACCCAGATGCAACTGCCCGTATTTCGCTATGGCAAGCAATGGGGCGTGATGCAGATCGCGTTCAACTCCACCGGGGGTTTATTGGGATTGAACTATTGGGCGCCCGCTTGGCTATTGATCGTTTTGATTCCCGCCTGCTTCTTCCAGTTCTCGTTTTTCCTGAAGAAGACGCTCGAAAGTCTCGACCCGTCGGGGGCGGTGCCGACGCACGTCGAAAAGGCGCTCGACACCTTCACCGTCGGTCTGGTGCTGATCAACTCGAGCGGCCGCATTTTATTCGCCAATCAACGACTTATCCAATTGTTGAATGTCGACGCGAAAGAATTGGTGGGCAAACGCACTTCAAGTTTGCCTTGGATCGATCCTAACTCGCACGAATCGGCTGGTGCGGTGCGAGAACTTCCGTGGGATCAAGCCAAACGTTCGGAAGAATCCGTTCACGACTGCATCCTTCAATTTGACGCGGGTGATCGTCGGCTGACTTTCAGCGTGAATTGCACCCCGATCACCGGGCAAGGGTTTCTGGCCACTTTCGACGACATCACATTGATCGAAGAAAATAAGGTCGCGCTCGCCGAAGCGCGCGATGCGGCCGAACATGCCAACGAGGCCAAGAGCGAGTTTTTGGCCAACATGAGCCATGAAATTCGCACGCCGCTCAATGCCGTTCTCGGCTTCACCGATGTGCTTCGCCGCGGTTTGGTCTCCGACTCCAATGAGGCGGTCGACCATCTGAATATGATTCATCGCAGCGGCGCACACCTCTTGGAATTGATCAACGACATCTTGGACTTGTCGAAGATTGAGGCCGGCCAGATGCATGTCGAGACCATTGACACGCAAGTCGACCGCGTGATGTTTGATGTCGCCAACACGCTCCGAGTTCGTGCAAAAGAAAACGACTTGGATTTGAACGTTCAGTTTGAAACGGCGATTCCGCGGACAATTCAAAGTGACCCGACGCGGCTGAGGCAGGTGATCACGAATTTGGTCGGGAATGCAATCAAGTTCACCGAAAAAGGATCGGTGACAGTGATCGCGGCAATGCGAGAAGCATCGGATTCGGATTCATCCAAACTTTTGCGCATCGACATTATCGATACGGGAATCGGGATGACACCCGAACAGCAAAGCAAGATTTTTAAATCGTTTGTGCAAGCGGATAGCACCACAACGCGTAAATTTGGTGGGACGGGTTTGGGACTTTCCATCAGCCGTCGTTTGACCGAAGCGATGGGCGGCAACCTGACCGTCCACAGCAAGGCGGGGATGGGTAGCACCTTTCGGTTGGAGTTGCCGCTCGGTACCGATGACCTCGCTGAACTCGTGTCACCCGCGGAATTGACGAGGTTATCGCTCGAGCGGGTTGAAGAAGACGGCAACACCGAACTGATTCGCTTGCCTGCCAAACGAGTCTTGGTGGTCGACGACGGGGAGTCGAATCGCCGACTGATCGAATTGGTGCTCAGCCGGGCCGGCGCCGAAGTCGTCACCGCCGAGAACGGGTTGCAGGCGATCGATACGATCAACGAAAGTGTTCCCGAATTGGTAGTGATGGACATGCAAATGCCAGTGCTCGACGGCTACGCGGCGACGCGACAATTGCGTGAGCAAGGATTGACGGTACCCATCATTGCTTTGACCGGGAATGCGATGCGTGGCGACCGCGAGAAGTGCATCGAAGCCGGTTGCGACGACTTTTTGACTAAACCGATCGACTTGGACCTGTTGCTTGAACTGGTTTCGGCCCACTTGGGACCGGCGCCGGAGCATGTTGTTGGGGAGACCGAGAGAGCGGGCCAAGCCGCCGCGGGGATTAGTCGCATCAAAGGAAGTGATTCGATCTTTCGAGCCGACGGTGCTGTCGTTAAGAGGCACAATTCGATTCCGACGTCCCAGGCGACCAATGCCATTCTGCCCACGTTGCCGATGGACGATGTCGACTTTCGCGAAATCACATCTGACTTTATGGATCGCTTGCCGGCGCGACTCGACGCGATCGAACGTGCCATCGTGGCCGCGGACTTTACGAGCGTGCAAAGTGATGCTCACTGGCTCAAAGGTGCCGGCGGCACCGTCGGATTAGCCGTCTTCACCCAACCGGCCTTAACGCTCGAGACCGCGGCGCTCGATCAAGAGTCCGCCGCGGCGATGGAAGTGCTTGCGGAAATCCGCGACTTGCAACGAAGAGTCGTGATCCCATGCGAAGCGACGCAGCCATACGAAACCACAAAGCAAGAGATCATTCATCCATCACAACTGTCCTCGCCGGAGATTGTTTCGACGACGTCGATCCAGTGCTCTTTGCCACTCGACGACGCCGAATTTCATCAAATTGTTTCCGGATTTATCGTGCGTCTTGATCTTCGATTGATCCAGATGCGAGACCAATTGCAGACGAGTCGGTTCGCCGAGTTGTCGCAAAGTGCCCACTGGCTCAAAGGTGCGGGTGGCACCGTCGGCTACGACTCCCTCACCCAACCCGCCCGTGATCTGTTGGGCGCGGCGACGATGGGCGATGAAGAAGCGGCTGGTCGATATCTAGCCGTGATTGAGACCATTCGACGACGGATGATTGTTCCGACTTCCAGCGACGTGAATGACCCGAGCCTGCCTAACCCGAACAATCCGTGAAATCGTCCGATTCGATGACGAGGCCAAAGCAACGGGTCCGCCCTCGACCAAAATCATGATCCGCCTACGGGTTTCTGAGCAACAGTTCAAGCGGACAACGACTTGAACAAATTCACAGGCAACCCACCAGCGAACAATGAGCATTGATTTGCCCGCAAACGACACGGCCAAAACGTCGCCCGTTTCATCGCTCACGCCCTATGCGATTGGCGCCTCCACTCCCGCAACTCATACCCCGGTTCCGCAAATCTTGCCCGGCAAGGTCATGATCGTTGATGACGAAATCGCAAATGTGTTGATCGTCAAAAAGTTCCTCGAACGGGCGGGATACCGCTCGTTCGAAACGACGACCGATTCGTCCGCCGCGCTGCGAATTCTAAGCGCGGCCGAGCCAGACATTCTGCTGTTGGACATCAACATGCCGAACATCGATGGCATCGAAATCCTACGCTGCGTGCGGAAGGATCCGCAATTCCGCCATTTGCCAGTTCTGATTTTGACTGCAAACACCGATGAACGCATCAAGTTGATGTGCTTGGAATTCGGCGCCACCGACTTCTTGCTCAAACCGGTCGATCCGATGGATCTGGCACCTCGGGTTCGCAACTCGCTGCAATTGAAAACCTATCAAGACCGCTTGCGACTGCATGCCGCAGAACTTGAATTGAAGGTGGAACAGCGAACTCGCGAATTGGAGGCTTCACGACGAGAAGTCGTTTTTTGTTTGGCTCGTGCAGCCGAGCTTCGTGACAACGATACGGGCAACCACGTCATTCGCGTGGGCCAATACGCAGGCTTGATCGCTAAGGCGATGGGGTTGCCCGATTGGTTTGTGCGTGACATCGAAATGGCGGCTCAATTGCACGATGTGGGCAAGATCGCAATCCCAGATGCGATCCTATTGAAACCCGGCAAGCTCGAACCCGAAGAATTTGAGATCATTCAAAACCATGTCAAGTTTGGTCATCAAATCATCGAACCGCATGCCGCTTCGGACGCGAGATTGTTGCGGCGCCACATCGAGTTCGGATCCGATATGCTGCGAAATGGCAGCGCCTTGATGCGGTTGGCGGCAAGCATCGCGCAAACGCATCATGAACGGTACGACGGGACGGGATACCCGTTAGGCTTGGCTGGGCAGGACATACCGGTCGAAGGGCGGATCACGGCCGTCGCTGATGTGTTTGATGCCTTGTCGGCGGAACGGCCGTACAAGAAGGCATTGCCGCGTGAAAAGTGCTTCTCGATCTTGGAGGAGGGTCGGGGCTCGCACTTCGATCCCGACGTGCTCGATGCGTTTTTCGAATCGACGAAACAGATCGTCCGCGTCCAATTGGACTTCATGGATCACATCACGGCCAACGCATCCATCTAAATTCTCGCTCTTGACGAAACCTCAATCTTCGTCCGTTTTGTCGAAGCCGTGAAACTGCACGACCATGCGGTCAACGCCTGGGATCGCTTGAAAGAAATTCATTGTTTGGCCCCTTCTCCCCCGTCGTTCTGATCCAAAGAACGAGGTTTTTAGTTTTTCGTAAAAAATGGTCGATTCAGGCTGTTGTTGTTCGACTAATTCAAAACTGCCTACAACACGCACTGCCGCTGAGCCAAGGGAGATGAGCCGATGAAGTTTGTGTGCATGGGATTCATCGAGGAATCCAAATACGAATCGCTGTCCCAAGCAGACGGCCAGCGGATGATGGAGGAGTGTCTTGCTTACGACGACGAATTGCGACTTGGCGGACACTTTCTCGGCGGCGAAGCACTGCAATCAGCCAGAAACGCTGTCACGCTGCGCCGCAAGAATGGTGCGGTCGATGTCACGGACGGACCTTACGCCGAGACCAAAGAAATGCTCGGTGGCATCCTTTTCCTTGAGGCTCAAGATCTGAATCACGCCATCGCATTGATGTCGCAACATCCCGGCGTGACAATGGGGCCGTTTGAAATTCGTCCGGCCGATGCGGAAACCAATGAGTTGATCGCTGCTCGTCACTCACCGATTGAGAAAACAACGACAGTGGATAGGGATCATCGAAGAACCGCTATGAAAAACGGATCAAAAATGTCGAAAATCATTGGATGGGTACTGAGCGTGCTGATCACCTTGTTTCTGATCGGAGCAAGCGCGACGGGCAAGTTCACACAGTGGGAAGGCAAGTCCGAGATGTTCGGCAAGATGGGCTGGACCGAAGACGTGATGTACAAAATCGGCGTCGTAGAAGTTGCGATTGCAGTATTGTTTTTGATTCCCCAAACGTCGTTCGTGGCGGCCATTCTGCTTGCGGCCTATCTTGGCGGAGCAACGGCAACCCACGTGCGAGTCGGAGACCCATTTTACGTTCCGATCATCATCGGCGTTCTCGTTTGGATTGCACTCGGGCTTCGTCGGCCAGAAGTCTTCAGACTTGCATTCGGTAATGAGAGAACATCGCCATCGGTGCGACAGCGATGAAGTACATGTTGTGCCTATCGAACGAGAGTTCTGGGAATCAGACTTTGAGAACGTCGTGATTCGCACACCCGATTCAACAGGTCTTCGATGGTTCGGTGGGATTCCAGCGGGTGCCGCAGTGACTCCTTGGTAAGAACTTCGTGTTGATTCTTCCGCCCTGGCTTCTGTCGACAAATGAAGCCTTCTTGTTCCAATTCTTTGAATGAAGGAGTGGCCAGGCTGGGGCCTCTCCGACGACTCGCCGAAACGGCCGCACGGCCATGCCTACGCACGAGACAAATTCCCGAAAATGTTTTCGGCTGAATTTGCATGTTTTAGTCGCGTTGACGCGCTTTTTGACCGTTTTTTGCACGTCGGCCCTCGAGATTGGCTAAACATACGAGGCGAATTGCACGAAACTACATTGACGTCTCAGATGTCGTGTATTAGATTTCGTGCATCTCATTTCGTGAAACACAGGGACCGCTTCGGATGTCTACCTTCTTCGCCGCGATCTTGATCGCCCCCGCCTTCTGTCTCATTACCAACGGACTGATCCCTACTCGGTTTGCGAACCGACACGTCCACCTCTTGCATCGAAGTGTCACCACTTTAGCGGCCGTCCAGCTTGTCGTCGCGGCGCTGATGGGACTTTCGCTTGCGGCTGGGTTGCTGCCAATGGTCGATGTGAAGCTTGGTTTGCTGCCGGACGTGATCGCGGTTCACTACGATGGCGTTGCCGCGTTGATGCTGGCTTTGGTCAGCTTTGTTGGTTGGGTCATCTGTCGGTACTCGGTGCGATACTTGGATGGCGAAGAGACCCAAGGACGCTATTTTCGATGGACGGGCTTCACGATCGGAGCCGTCTCGATGCTAGTGATTTCTGGCAACCTGATGATGTTTTTCGGGTGTTGGGTGATGACCAGCATGGGGCTTCACCAGTTGCTGCTTCATTACCGTCACCGGCCAGCCGCACGGCAGGCCGCTTGGACCAAGTTCGCGATCAGCCGTCTCGGCGACGCAGCTTTGATTGCCGCGATCGCACTGATTCATTCACAATTCAAAACATTGAACCTGTCTGAATTGTTCGCAGCATCCGAGTCGGTCAGCGACGTCACTCCCGCGATGACTTGGGCTGGGGTTCTTCTGGTCGTCGGAGCGATCACAAAGTCCGCACAGTTTCCGTTTCATACTTGGTTGCCTCAGACCATGGAGACGCCAACACCGGTATCAGCTTTGATGCACGCCGGAATCGTCAATGCGGGCGGCTACCTGATTATCCGCACCAGTCCGTTGCTGGAATTGGCACCGATCGCTTTGACGGGGCTGGCGATCATTGGTGCAGTCACGGCTTGCTTCGGTGCGGTCGTGATGCTGACTCAAACCAGCGTGAAGAAACAACTCGCGTATTCCACGATGGCTCAAATGGGGTTCATGATGTTGCAGTGTGGCATGGGAGCGTTCTCTGCGGCAATGTTGCACATCCTCGCCCACTCGCTCTACAAGGCGCACGCATTCTTAAGCAGCGGAAGCGTGATGTCTCAGCGTGCGGCCATGCTAGGGGCTGAACCTGAAAGCGAATCGCTGGCCTGGACCAAGTTGGCGATCGCGTCCGTCATCATCGTCTCGTTCCTTGGAATCGCCATGACGGTTTGCGGCATCAACGTGGTCGCGAAACCAGGTGGCCTGCTGCTCGGCGGAATCCTTTGCTTAGCTTTAACGCACTGGGTCGGCCAAGTGATGCGAGTCGGCAACCACAAATTGCTCATCCATTCTCTGGCAATCGCGGCAGCGATGTGTTTCGCCTACTCGATCGGGTTTGCATCCGTGGACAAGATCGTCGCTTCGAGCCTGCCATCGTCCAGTGCCCCAGACATGGTTTGGCTCGTTGCGGCGATCGTTGCGACAGGGTTCGTCGGCATGTTCCTGCTCCACGTCCGACTTGGATCGGGACAAAGTTCGCCGCTGCTCAATCGGTGGTACATCCACGCAAGCAACGGTTTCTACTTCGAAAAATCGTTCCAGCGGATTTTTGGGTCGCTGGCAAATAGTTGAACGGGAGCCACCCAAATTTAACTAACACATTCTGTATCAAGCCGAACTTTCGGAAAGTATTCCAATGTCACAACTGCTAGCTGAAAAACAAGCGACCGAATCGCAAGACTTCATGGCAACGCCCCACACCAAGCCGCGGGTGCGAAGTCAGATGGACGACTTGCTGGCGGAAGTCGCCCAGGTCATCGCACCGGTCTGGCCGTTGAAGGATTACGTTGCGGTGAATCCCTACGCGGGAATCTCCGATCGTTCATTCCTAGATGGCCGATCTTACTTGCGGCTCGTTTCGGACTGCGAAACACTGATGCCGCTTTCTTACTACAGCGATCAGTTTAAGCAGGGCAAGTTTGCAAAGTCCGACATCGAGGCGGCGATTGTTGAACTCGAATTGAGTTCAACAGTTCATGCAAAGTCGGTTGTGAAGGCACTGGCAACGGCAACTGAACCTTCGAGCGCACACCGTCGAATGCTGCGAACCATGTCGGAGGTCGTTGATGACACCACTGACAACCATTGGTCGGTCACAATTCGCGATGAGATTTCAAAGTTCTGTTCCGCTCACTACGACGACGGCCAAGCGGTTTGGTCAAGCCCTTGGAAGGGCTTGTCACTGTATCAAGCTTGGCGATCGATGGCCGTCATCGACCGGAATGTCGAAGCGAGTGGTTTAATGGGCTTTCGGGAGTTTGTCACAGAAATGCCCTACACCTCTGATGCTGCGATCGTTTGGCTACTGCATCAATTGGGCGTTCCAGAGAATCTCTGGAAGTCGTTCTTACTGTGTCAAGCGTTCTCGATCCCAGGTTGGAGTGCTTGGTCGAAGTACCAAACGCACTGGACCGATGGCGAAGCGGCTGAGCAAAATGACTTCATCGGTCTGTTGGCAATCCGATTGGCATATGATGTTGCGGTGAGCAACGTTTCCGCGATACGACTCGATTGGAACTCGATTTGCCACAACGAGTCTGCGTCCTTTGACGCCGAAGCGGAAACCGATTTGACGTACCGCTACGTGCTTCTGCGAACAAGCGAAATCGCGTTTCGAGATCAGTTGCTCAGATCGCTTTCGACCGATCGCCATGAAGAAAACGCGACCGGGCAAAAGCTTGCGCAGATGGTGTTTTGCATCGACGTTCGCAGCGAACGAATCCGTCGTCAGTTGGAGTCTCAATCGCCCGAGATCGAGACGTTCGGATTCGCAGGCTTCTTCGGAATGCCAGTCGAATTCGTGCCGATGGGTCAATCGTCCGGCAATTCCCATGTCCCCGTTTTGCTAAAGCCTAAGTTTCAAGTGCACGAAGGGTTGCATGAAATGCAGTCCGACACCGAGCAAGAGGCACTCCAGAGGCGAATCGACCGTCGATCATGGCGAAAGCAGTGGAAGCGTTTCCAAAGTTCGGCGGTCGGTTGCTTCTCGTTCGTCGAAACGATGGGATTGTTTTACGGATGGAAGTTGTTTGCCAATGCGGCCGGATGGGGTGCAAACGACTCCCAAGGCAAGTTCGAAGGAGTTGCGAGAGCGGATCAAAAACACTTAGGTCCGACGCTGCGAGGCTTGAACCATCAAGGCATCACCACTTCGCACCAAGTCGATTTGGCGGAGTCGATGTTAACGAATCTTGGTTTAACCAACAACTTCGCCAAGCTGGTTGTTTTCTGTGGCCACGCCAGCCAAACGGAGAACAACCCGTTGGCAGCCGATCTGGACTGCGGAGCATGCGGCGGTCACTCGGGTGAACCGAACGCTCGACTGGCCGCGATGCTGCTCAACCAATCGTACGTTCGCATCGCTTTGGCTGAACGAGGAATTCAGATCCCTGACGAAACTCATTTTGTGGGTGGACTTCACAACACCACGACCGACCGAATTGAGTTCTTTGATCTGGATGAAGTGCCAGCGTCGCACTCGAATGATCTGGCGAAACTGACGGCTCATGCTGCCGCCGCTGGTAAGCAAACCGGGACCGAGCGGATGCCGATCGTGGGCAGTGACACTTTGGCGGATGTCATGCGACGCGCCGCCGATTGGTCAGAAGTGCGACCCGAGTGGGGACTGGCTGGCAACGCCGCGTTCATCGTCGGTCCACGATCGATGACAAAGAACGCGAACTTGAACGGTCGATCGTTCTTGCACAGTTACGATTACCAAGCCGACCCCGAGGGAACGATCCTGGAGGCGATCATGACCGCGCCGATGGTCGTCGCCCACTGGATCAACATGCAGTACTACGCTTCGACGGTGGACAACGATCATTTCGGCAGCGGCAACAAGACGGTCCACAACGTCGTGGGACGTTTCGGGATTTTGTCTGGCAACGGCGGCGACCTGATGACTGGTTTGCCGTGGCAATCGTTGCACACCGGCGAGGAACTCCAACACTTGCCGATGCGATTGCAAAGCGTGATCGCCGCGCCGCGAGTTTCGATCGATCGCGTGATCGCGAAGCACGACATGATCGGCAACTTGGTCGACAACGGATGGCTTCACCTGATCGCCATCGAAGAGGGAGTCACTTACCGGTACACCGACCGCAGCTGGCAAGTGCTGTCGGGATAGCTTCTTGAGCGAGGAACGGCGTATCGCAGAATCATTCTCGCTGCCACTCCGTGACTTTCATCATTCCAGAATCAAAAATCATGAAGATCTGCAATCGGAAGACACAGCCAAGTCCCCAGTGTCAGATGTTGTCATACCGTCCGTTGGAGTCGCCGAACTGCGTGACTCCCTGGACGCCGAATTTTTCGAGCATGCTGACGTACATGTTTGACATCGGTATGCCGCCGCCATCGGTCACTCGTCCGGGATGGAGTGTTCCTCCGCCACCGCCGACCAGAATTGCCGGACAATTGTCGTGCTTGTGCCGGTTGCCGTCGGAAATCGCACTTCCGTACAGCATCATGACATTGTCAATCAAGCGGCTACCATCGATGTCCTGGGTATCTCGCATCTTTCCGATGAATTTTGAAAAGTGTTCCATCCAATAGGCTTCGATTTGGCCAACCTTTTCCTTGTACTCTGGAACGCGAAGGTTGTGGGTTAACCAGTGGTGTCCTTCGGAAATACCAAGTTGAGGATAGGGCAGATTGCTGCCGTCGTAAGCTAGTAACAGTGTTGCGATCCGAGTTTGATCGGTTTGGAACGCCAAAATAAGCAAGTCGTACATCAAATCCATGTGCGCACCGATTTCATCCGGTATGCCGGCTGGCGTTAAAACATTCGGATCCGGAATCTTGGCAATCTGCTCGGTGTCGGAGATTCGCCGCTCGAGCTCCCGTACGTTGGTCAAGTACTCATCGATTTTCAGCTGATCGTCGTGTCCCATTTCACGGGTCAGCGAACGAGTATCCTCCATCACGAAATCGAGAATCGATTTTTGACGTTCGCGGCGAATTTCAAAAGACCGTTTCCGCTCACCATGTTTGCCAGTTCCGAAGAGCCGCTCGAACACCAGTCGCGGATTCGGTTCCGGCGTCACCGGCGTTGTTGGCGAGCTCCAGGACATGTTGTATTGATACGCGCAGGCGTATCCGGTATCGCAGCTTCCGGTGTTTCGGATCGCGTCGCAGGTCAGTTCCAATGATGAAAAACGCGTCAAGTGACCGAGATGCTGGGCGGCGATTTGATCGACCGAGATTCCGCAACGAATGTCTTTTCCGCCGGTTTTTTTCGCCCGCATTCCAGTCAAGAAGGTTGCACCGGCGCGAGCGTGATCACCGCCACCATCGTTTCCCGGTGTGGCGTTGAGTTGATCAAGTCCTGTGATGACTTGCACGTGCTCCTTGACGGCCTCGAGCGGCTTCATCGTGCGATTGAACTCGAATTTGTCGCCATTGAGCTTGGGGAACCAATAATCTTGGCACGACCCCGTTGGGGTGGATGAAGTAAGCCATTCGCATCGGCGCCGAGTCGTGGCGCTGACCATTCGTCCCCGTCGCCGCACCTGCGGGAGTTCCGCCAACGGCTCGAGCGATCGAGGGAAACATTGGGACCGCGACCGCCGGCGCCGAGCCCGCGAAGGAAGCGACGACGCTGCAGATTGGCGGCTCGTTCGGCTTGCTTGGATTGGGTGAATTTGGATTGCATGGTCAGGTTCCTTGGCGGACGGAATCGTGAATGGGCTGGTTAGCAACGAGCGATCAATAAGTGACTTCTCTTTTTCCCCTCTCTCTAACTCTCTCCCCCGCAAATCGCTGCGCGGCGGGGGAAGAGAGGACGTTAAACGCGTCACTTATTCATCGCTCGTTACTTGGTGGATGGGCGTTGGTTTCGGAGGGCTTATTCGATTGAGTTTTTCCTGCGACCCTCGACAGCGGAAAGTCTCTCCGCCTGAGCCGCGTTCAATCGACGGCGTTGGAATTGGGGTGAATGAATGATGCCATTGAGCAAGACCGAGAATCGTCCTTCGGACTCCACTAATTCGTCCACCAGATGATCGATCGTCTCAGTGTCTTTCACGTCGACACCCCGACCGAGCGAATAGATCATGAGTTTTTCGGTCAGACAACGATAAAAGTCGGCTTGCTTGGTTTCCCGCAAGATCCGCTTCAGCTCGCGAATGTCATTGAACTATTCACCGGAGAGCAATTCTCCGGAGGCATCGATCGGCTGGCCGCCATCACGTTCTCGCCACATCCCCAATGCGTTGAAATTCTCTAAGGCGAATCCGAGCGGATCCATGCGGCCGTGGCAAGACATGCACACCGCGTTCTCGCGGTGAGCTGCCAAGACCTCTCGCAGCGTCGGCGTCCGTCCGGCGAATCCGTCTTTTGATTCGTCCAATTCCGGCACGTCCGGAGGCGGCGCCGATGGCGGTGTGCCCAGGATATTCTCAAGCACGTACAGCCCGCGTTTCACCGGTGAGGTTCGATTCGGATTTGAAGTGACCGTGAGCACCGTTCCCTGAGTCAACACACCGCCTCGGGGGCTGTCCTCGGGCAGATCAACTTTTTGCATCCGATCACCCGAGACGCCCTCGATGCCATAGTGCTTCGCCAAGTCTTCGTTGAGAAAGGTGTAGTCGGCGTCAATCAGGTCCAGGACGCTGCGATCGTTCTCCATGATGTAGCCAAAGCACAATTCGGTTTCCTGCTGCATTGGCGCGCTGGATGTCCACATCGAAGCGAAGCTTCGGACGCCGAAATCCACGAAATCGATCGGACCGTTCTCTCCTGTTGCCGCTCTTCCTCGGCCAACTCTTCGGCGGATTTGTCACCGTCGGCAATCGCGTTCGGATCGAGCATCAAGTTTTCGATCTCGCGTGATCGCAACCACTGCCCCACAAAGCTCGATAGAAAGTTTTTAGAGCGATCGTGCCTGAGCATTCGTTTGATTTGGGCATCCAGATTCTTCCGCAACTGGCCGGCCGATGCGAGCGACATCAGTTCGTCATCGGGCATCGTCGACCAAAGAAAATAGGACAGCCGCGACGCCAAGGCGTACTCGTCCACCAAGGCAGAAACCATCGCATTCGTCGTGAGTTGTTCATCACTCGGTTCAGAAATCTGCACGTCTTCTGTCAGATAAAGAAACCGTGGCGAAGCGAGAACGGCCACCATCGCGCGACCGATTCCCTCCTCGAACGTGTGCCCGGGTTTGCCGTAGGTGTCCTCGGCGATCGCGACCAAACCTTCGATCGTCCGCTGGTCAACCGGTCGGCGAAATGCTCTGCCAGCGAACCGCTGGATGATCTCGCTGGCGTATGCATTTCGTTCCTGTGGATCGGCCGGCGGCAAGCTGCGATGAAAATAGTCTTCGTAGTTGTCCGGAGGCACCCAATCTTCGACGGCTTCGGGACCGACCAGCATGGTGTGGTCAATTTGGATGTAGAGGTCGGCGTCTTCTTTCCGCGCCGGCGCGGTCTCAGCGTCCGGTAATGGCGTCAACTGAATTTCGACTTCATAGTCGCCCGGTTCCAACGCGTACTCAAACTCCAGCGGATAGTGCACGCGTTCTTCCCACGCAAATTGCTGACGATGAATCTCCTGGTCGTCAAAGCGAACTACCATCATGGTTCTGCCGGGGTCATAAAAGAAATGACCGCGAACCCATAGCGATAGATCGAGAACGTATTTCCCTGGTTTGGCAACACTGAACGTCGTACCGACACGCGCCGGGTTCTTGAATTCCAGACGCTCGGTTTTACCACGGTCTTGCAACGGCTCTGATTTCGATTCATCCGCATCCTTATCCGCATCCTCGGTCGATCTGTGCTGGATCCAGGGGCAAGTGCGACAGTTCCGTGCCCGCAACCTTGATTCGCTTCATCTCTCGCGAAACCATCGGCACGTTGGCAGCCACGATCTCTTCGGCCGCCTTCAAGTATTTTTCAACCAGGATTTGCGAAATGTTCAGCGCGGCGGCATTGTTGTCAAATCCGTAACCGGTGTCGTCGGCGGGGAACAAAAGGTCAGTCTGGTAGTCGTAACCCATCAGATCGCGGATCGTGTTGCGATACTCGTTTCGATTGATTCGTCGAACCAATGCCGGCCCCGGATCCGGGTTCGACTCGTCGATCTTGAACGCATCCGACTTGATCCAGTTCGCCAAGCGAGCCACCTCGTCTTCGGACGGCTGGTCCATGTCGGCCGGAGGCATCACGCCGGCACGGATGTTTCTCAGTAACTTGTCCCAGTACACCGTGTCCTGCTGAAAATCACTCCGCTGCAAGAACGCCCCGATATCCACGTCGCCTTCGTTCGCGCCGTCGGCATGACAATCAAAGCAATAGGTGCGGAGAAATCCCTTGACATTATTCTCGTATGTCACGTCGCTCGCTTTGAGAGCCGACGAATGCAACAGCAAAGCACCGGAGAGAAGTATCAAGTATCGAATCATGGGAGCATTGAACCTACGCTGAAACAAAGGAGGCGAAGTGGCGTTCCGTTTCAAGGTGCATGAAGGATTGAGTGATGTGCGAGTGCATGATGAAAGTCACTTGCCGAGCGTCCGGAGGAACTGGGTTCACGCGTCGAAGGAAATCCATCGGACGATCCTTTGAAAGATGCCGGCGGATTCACTTGAGTTGAGTTTGGTCAGCGGTCGTATCGTTCGCCGCCTTCGAATCCTGCGACTCGAAATTTTTTGCCTCGATGGTCCATTGAGGGTCTTTCGCGAGCGTGCTGTCTGCACCGAGAAACATTTTGGATTTCTCGCTGTCGTCTTTGAGTTGCCAATCAAGCCAAGCGAGCGCGACCGGGGTGAATTCACCGCCGTGCGGTCGGCCATACGTGCCTGCGTGGCCGACATCGAAATTCGTCATCACGATCGGAACGTGGCTCGACTCGAGAGAAGTCGTCCATGGCATTGTTGTAGGCGATGTCCGATGGGCCACCCATGATGTAAAGCACCGGGGCATGCAGCTTTTGCAGGACGTCTTTCTTCAACGCGGGCATGCCTGGGAGCGGAGAAGGATCCGGTAGCACCCCGCTATTGCACACCACCGTCGTGGAAATCCTGGGGTCGAGAGAAATTTCAATCGCCTGCAATCCGCCGCAGGACATCCCCATCGCGGCCACCTTCGGCTGTGTCCACTTTGCCAAAAAACTGGCTGTCGGTGCGGCCCTTCTCGGCGATGATCCAATCGAGCGCCGTCAGCAGTTGGCTGGCTCTGAGTCTTCTGACGTGACGTTTCATCGCGGTCGTCAATTTGATCGAGTAGGCCGATGGCCAACACGAGGTAACCATGAGAAGCGATCTCGCTGAGAAAGTTCTTGTGCTCTTGGGTCGTGTTCGCACAGGCACCGTTGCCCCACAGCAGAATCGGTAATTTTCGGTTTTGGCTTCACCAAACGGCGACAAGTCGCGGGGGCGGAATATCGTCATGCCGGGCAGCGAGGCGTCTTCGGTCGCGATGGCCGAGTAAGGACCGGTCCCACCGTCTTCGATTTTGACCCCTTCGATGTTGCTCGCTTCGTCCTCCTGCGGTGGCTCGCTCGGCTTGGCGGCAGTTCTATCCGGTTTCGCCGGTTGATCCATCAGCTTTCGGTCGCCCGCCCAGTCAACGAAACGATCGACCCATTTCATGACTGATCCTGACTTTCCTTCACGCAGTCCAAACCCGTGCCCGGCATCCGAGTAGATGTGCAATTCCGTGGGCACGCCCGCACGCTTGTACTTCAAATACACCTCTGCCATTCCTTCGGAAATATCTCGTCGATCTCCAAAGCCGGCCGCGATGAACGTGGGCGGTGTATCCCGTTGAGGTTCAAATCGGTGCGATCGGCCCGGATAGATCAACGCGACGAAATCGGGGCGCGACGACTGCTTGGCAATCGGATCCTCTGCGTTTTCATCTCCCGCATCAAACTTCATGCCGGAGAGCGCGGCGATCTCGCCGCCCGCCGAGAACCCCATCACGCCGACGCGACTCGGGTCAATCTTCCAATCTTTGCCGCGGGCCTTTATCAAGCGGATCGCACGTTGCAAATCTCCCAGGGCATGTTCGTCGACCGTGTATTTCGAGTCCTTTTCTTCGGCAAGTCGATACTCCAGAACAAACGCCGCGATCCCATGCTCCGCAAAGTACTTAGCCGGCGTGTGACCTTCGTGGGTGGACCACAGCGAATTGTGCCCGCCACCCGGAGCGACGATCACCGCCATCCCCGTTTCCGTTCCCTCGGCCGGCAAGTACGGATAGAGCAACGGGCGATGCACGTGCGTGACAACACGGTCGTCACCCGGCCGTATTTGTTTAGGAATGTCCGACATGCCTTCCGAGCCTGGGGCATCGCCGTCATAGAGAAAAACGGTCTGCGGTAATTCGTTATCGGATTGGGCCTGCAACGACCGGCCCACTCCCAACAAAGCGACACCGACAATGATCGCGACAATCCGATGCTTTCTCATAGTTTGCCTTCTCAGCTTTCGGTTTCGGACTCAGCAACAATCGAACTTGGATCAAGTGACTCAGCAAACGTCTTGAGAAGTGGGGATCCAAAACACTGATCCACTTTAAAGTAGGGTTAATGCGCATTATGGTAAGGTAAGGGTGTCCACAAGTCCAGCCGTAAGTCCTGACCAAAGTCCTGATATGACAAACTTGCCACCGGCCCTGCCGTTCTGTCTCGCCTGCTGCGGGCTGGCCGCGTTGATGGCCGCGTTTGAGGCGGAGGCTGCGCCCGATGAACCGCTCACGCAAAGGCTGACGACCACCATCGAACGACTCGCCCAACAGGATAGCTACAGCTGGGCATCCGAGGTCGAGGTTGCGGAGGGCACTCGGTTCCGCGCTGGGCCGACGCAAGGCACGACAGTCCGAGGCGGCAAAACTCACGTTTCAATGTCGTTCGGACCTCGCTCGACGGAAATCGTCATCGACGGCGACAAGGCTGCGGTGACCAATCGTGATGGACGTTGGGAAGCGGTTTGGTTGACGAACCAAGGTTATTCTTCCTCAGGTTTCGCCGCGTCGATCGCCCGTGATGTGCAAACGCCGTCTGTGGAAGCAAGCGAGTTGCTTTCCGGATTGACATCGCTTGATGAAGACGGCGATGTGCTCGTCGGGGTGTTAACATCCGACGCGGCCAAGGAACGTTTAGAAACGCGTCGCGGTGACGAAACATTGCGAGATGCAAGCGGCACCGTTCGCTTTTCGATTCGTGATCGATCTCTGGTGAAGTATGTTGTGCGCCTCGAAGGCAAGCTTGCTGGTGACGGTCGCGAGCGTGAGGTTTGGCGGCAGACGACGGTCGAGCTGAGTGACATGGGTACCGCAAAACTTGACGTGCCAAATGGCGCCGCCGAAGTGCTCCAACGTCCGATGCCGAGGCCGAACCGCGCCTCTCCGATGCCGAAGCTACCAAGCTGCTGAGCTTGCGTGGCAAAAGAGACCTCGGCGTTCATGATCCGTCATCCATTGTCAAAAGTGACGGTGAGTATTGGTTCTTCTCGACCGGAACGGGCGTCTCGTCATGGCGATCAAAGGATCTTGAAACATGGCAACGGGGACCACGCGTTTTTCCAGTGATTCCGGATTGGGTGACCGAAGCTGGTTCCCGGTCAACGCGGCCACTTCTGGGCACCCGATGTGATCCGAATCGATGACCGGCATTGCTTTACTACTCCGGTGTCCAGCTTTGGAAAGAATACCTCAGCGATCGCCTTGGCCTCGGCACCGACATTGGACCCCCAAGATCCTGAATTTGGCTGGACCGACCACGGTATCGTCATTCAGTCCGCCGCCGAGGACGACTTCAATGCGATCGACCCCGCCGTCATTCAAACCGAATCGGGTGAATTGTGGATGTCCTTCGGTTCCTTCTGGAGCGGACTCAAGCTGATTCAGCTCGATCCAAAATCGGGCAAGCGTCACGCAAACGATGATTCCCTTCATTCCATTGCCAATTATCGCCAGATTGAAGCGCCGCACATTTATCAACACGACGGATGGTTCTATCTTTTTGTGAATTGGGGTAAATGCTGCAGCGGTGTCGACAGCACCTACAACATCCGCGTCGGTCGCAGTCGCACCATCACCGGTCCCTACCTGGATAAAGAGGGAGTCGATCTGGCGAAAGGTGGCGGCACGCTTTTGCTGGGCAGCGAAGGTCCATTCATCGGACCGGGGCACGCGAATGTTTTGCGAGATGGCGACCGCTATCGATTGAGTTGTCATTACTATGACGGAACCAATCGCGGTGCATCAAAGTTGTCGATTCAGGAACTGACTTGGTCCAAGGAAGGTTGGCCGGTCGTCAGCGAGTTCACCGAGGGAACACTCAGTGGTGAGCCTGCAAAGCTCGGCACGGTAAAGGCGGAGAAGCTAGTTGATCTGTCCACACACGACTAAGACCTAAAACCCAACGTCACCTTCACACCCGATGGTCAATGGATCGTCTTTCGCTCCACATGGACGGTGAGCGTCATGTTTATATGGTCAGGATCAATCATCGAATTTGCCCTTCGATACGATCACGCAACCCGTCAAACAGAACGCGGCACCGACGATTTCCAGCCCTGCAAACCCCAGATGCATCATCGAAAACCCATCGACAACCAACCCCATCAGCTGTCCGCTCGCCGATCCGACGAACGGCAAACCGCCGATTAAAAGCGACGCGAACAAATCACCACGTCGCCACAACACGATCATCGCCACAGCGATCGCCATTTCCACCCCACCATAAAACGCCCTCACTTCCGACAACATCTGGGGCGTTGATTCATCGACCCCAAACGCCGGTAGCAAGGCACCGGGATTCGCACCCAGCCACAAAGCGAAGCCCGACCAAGATGCGGCGGTGATCAGGATAGCGACGGTTGGGAATTCCAGTTTGCTCATGAATGCGTCGCCGGAACCTGGCAGCCTGCGATCAAGTCCGCGAGAATTTCCAAACTGTCAACCAATCGCGGGCCGGGACGACTGAAGTACGCAGAGCCATCGACGACGTGAACTTGGTCGTGTCGGACGCAGGATAGCGACGACCAACCGGGATAGGACTCCAGGATTGGCAAGTCCTGCTTCCGCTCGTTGGGGTGTGAACCTGGAAGACGCCGATGACCAACAATTCCGGATCCGCCTCGACGATCTTGTCCCACGACACCGTCGTCGAACGCTCGCCGGCAACGCCGAATCACTTCGCGTCCGCCCGCCATCTCGACAAGCTCAGGACTCCAATGCCCGGCGCTGAACGGCGGATCGATCCATTCCAACAACATCACTCGCGGATGATGCGGCAATCCCTTTGCACGCCCGACCACCGCATCCACGCGAGCCTGCAAATTAGCGATCACTTCGCGAGCCTTTCCATCAACCCGACCGCCGACCCGACTACGGCGATGCAGTCGAACACTTCCTGCAAACAGGTCGGTTCCAAATTGATCACCCGTGGCGAACCGGGAAGCGACACGCCGCTTCGTTCACTTCACGTCGGCAACCGCACACACGTCACACAACGCTTGCGTGACGATCAAGTCCGGCTCGAGTCGCCGCAGCGTTTCCATTTCCGCGAGTACAACGCCTTCTCAGTTTTCAAATGCTCCCGCACCAGCGTGTCGATCTCACTGCTGGTTGCGTCGTGTGGAATCAACGTCCGCGTCACCGGCGGCAGCGACTGCACCCCATCGGGGAAATCACATTCGTGAGTCACGCCGACCAACTGGTCACGCAAACCAAGCGAGCAAACGATCTCGGTCGCACTGGGCAAAAGGGAAACGATCCGCATGGCCGACTCACTGTGAGGTGTCTGGTTGTGATTCATCATCCGGACATTGTGACAAATTTGCAGCGTGATGCGATTGGTAGCTGGGCAGCCAAAGATTGACCGCCTGCCGGTAGCTCGCATCGCGTTCTCCGAACCGCTCGGCGAGATCGCCTTCTCCGCAAGCCAAAACGACAGCAATGATTCGGCTGGCCAATCGCTTGGCTGAAACCACTTAATGCTCGGCGGGTACGCCACGAGCAAAACCCACCAAGCGACAGTGCCGATGGCTTGAATGAAGAACCGGCTCGCGACGATGTGTCGTGGGTTCATGCGGTCTGTCAGGTAGGAATCGCTTTAGTCGATCTCGGAATAGGATCGGCTCGGTTCCAAGTCGCCATCGCCGAGAAACTGCTGGACTCGATCACCCAGCGAAACGTTGCAAAGCTTACGCAAAGCCGCGTTGCCGGCGTCATCGTAGTGACATCTGTTTCGGGAAATCTGCCATCAGGTTGTGGAGGAGAACTTGGGCCAGGTGGTAGCTGAGTTTCTGACCCGGAAAGTCGGCAAGGATTCGTTGCCGGTGTTTGTCTTCATGACCAGGATGGCGTCCGCCCAAACGATCACTTCAACCTTTTGAATTGCGAATACTTCCACCGTCCTATTTAAGCGCACGCATGCCAACCTAGACTATACGCCTGGCCACTTTAGCGGCGTGGGCAAAATCAGCGTCGAAGATCGAGAGGAATGCCGGCCCCTGTCACTTGTGTTTGCCCCGGCGAGGTTTAGCATGGCGAACCGGCACGGCACGCAGCATCGCATGTCACCAAATTCACAGACCCAAATGTTTGAACTGACGCCCGCATCATGAAAAATCTCGCGATTGCCGTTCTGCTTTCCCTTGCCTTTGTCGGGTCGGCCACTCAAGCCGCCGAAGTGTTTCTTAGCCAGGGTGGCTTCGATTTCGACTTCTCGACCGACGACTTTGATTCCCTGCCCGCAGGGTCGGCGGACATCCCGATTGAGAATGCAAACCTGATCGGTCCTGACGGCATGAGCTACTTGTACAACATCGTGCCGTTTCTCTACACAAATGCAAACAACCCTGCATTGGTTTTACTGAGTTCGCCCGTTGCCTCGAACAGCATGAGTAATGCTTCGATCCAGTGGGACAATTTGGCAGTACCATTGACCTTTCGGACTACCTTCTCTCTGGACAATTCGAGCAGCCTGATTTCGTTGAATGCAACCTACGACATCACCAACAAAGGACTAGACGACGCAACCGGATCCCTGGTCCTTTATCACGACAACCAGGTAACTCAATTCCAGTCGAGACCGACATCGCTTGGCTCGAACAATACTGTCACAACCACGGTTCCTGAAGGCTATTTACTGACCCAAACGTTTGGCGGCAGCGGCGGACTTGATTCACCGGTCGCCTTGCAAGCGGGTGAATATCCAGATCTCGTTTCCTCACTGCTCGATCCCAGTTTTTCCGGGCTTGTCGATGGCACAGGATTTTCGCAATCAGACCTGCTGACATTTGCGGTTCAGTACGATTTTAACATCGCCCCCGGCCAAACATTGTCTTGGTCATCAAGGACTCAAGTCAGTGCCGTCCCGGAGCCATCGACCCTATCGTTTTGTGGCTTGTTCGGCGTCGCTCTTGCAGTCATACGAAAGCGTCGAATGTCGAACAACGAAATCGTCGGTCGTTGATACAAGCCGTGTTTCGGGAAAGTACGACATTGCTTGAGAGGTGAAAAAATTGATCCGTGAGGCTGGCGATTGTCAACCTTCCCTTCGGTAGAGACACACGTAAATGGCAGTCCCTTTTGGTGGTCCAGCGGCAATCTGCAAATTTGCAAGTTTTTTGAAGGCCGATGTCGATTCGGGCGACAGCAGAACGACTAAGCATATCGCCGGAAATCATTGGGCAAAACTGCCGCTGAGCCAACAGGAGAAATCAAATGAAAGTCATGGTTGCCGTCAAGGCCACGAAACAATCGGAAGCTGGGGAGATGCCCAGCGAAAAACTGCTTTCGGAGATGATGGCGTTTAACGAAGCGTTGGTCAAAGCAGGCATTTTGCTCGACGGAGCGGGATTGCATCCAAGTTCCAAAGGGGCTCGGATCCGCTTCTCAGCTTCTGGCAAATCGGTCATTGACGGGCCATTCTCCGAAACCAATCAGCTGATTGCAGGCTTCTGGGTTTGGCAAGTCAAGTCGATGGAGGAGGCGATCGAGTGGGCTCGACGTTGCCCATCGCCGATGCCTGACTCCGAGGAGTCGTACCTCGAAATCCGACCGTACTTTGAAACCGAGGACTTCGGCGCCGAGCTTACGCCGGAGCTTCAGCAGCGCGAGCAGGTGATCGCCAGTCAATCAGCGATGCGAGACGCGACGGTCGGCGCGTATCTGTTCTTCAGCGGTCGTTGTGAAGAGGCTCTTGAGTTCTACAAACATGCGGCAGGGGCAATCGTCGATTTCACAATGCGGTTCGACGAAAGTCCAGATCCTGTTCCCAAGGACACGTTGCAAGCGGGCTTCGAGAACAAAGTCATGCACTCGTCCTTTCGAATCGGTGGCACAACCATCATGGCTTCCGATGGCTGTGACGACAAATCGAAATTCGACGGATTCCGTTTGACACTCACCGTGTCCACCGAGTCCGATGCGCACCGTTTATTCGGTGGGCTGGCGGCAGGCGGTCGCGTCGACATGCCGCTTTGCAAGACATTCTGGTCGCCCTGCTACGGGATGTTGACAGACAAATTCAACGTCGGCTGGATCGTGATGGTGCCCGCACCAACGCCGTAATGTTCTCGCGTTTCCCCCTACACGTCACACGACGCGCCCGAAACCAATCTCACAATTTTACCTCAACAGGAAAACGAGCCATGAACTTACGAATCATCTCCATGATCACCTTTAGCATTCTGCTCGGCGCGATCCCTCTCGTTGCCCAAGAGCCGCTAGCCATGCCAACGCCCGTCGCCGAACATGCTTGGCTTGAAAAATTCGTCGGCGAGTGGGACACCAAGTCAGAAGCGAAGATGGCTCCTGATCAACCACCAATGGAATGCAGCGGAACACTTTCGTCACGCATGCTAGGCGGTTTCTGGGTAGTCAATGAGATGAAGGGAGGTATGGCCAACGATCCGATGACGGGCGTCCAAACGATCGGCTACGACGACGCCACGAAGAAGTATGTCGGCACATGGGTCGACTCGATGACCGCTCACATGTGGCGTTACGAAGGAAACGTTGATGCGTCTGGCCAAGTGCTGACACTCGACGCCGACGGTCCAAATTTCATATCCGATGGTAAACTGACCAAGTTCCAAGACATCTACGAGTTCAAGTCGAAGGACGAGATTGTGATGACGTCGAAAATGCTTGACGACGACGGCAAGTGGATGACGTTCATGTCCGGATCCGCCGTGCGAAGAAAGTGAACAGCCATGAAATACATGCTTTTGATATACGCGACCGAAAGTTCCTGGTCAGAGGATGAACGCAAGGAATGCATGATCGAGTCGATGGGAATCAGCAAGGAGCTTGAAAAGGAAGGCAAATGGATCGCAGCGTCGCCGCTACATTCCGTAACGACGGCCACCAGTGTCCGAGTTCGCGACGGGAAGAAGCAGATTACCGACGGCCCGTTCGCTGAGACCACCGAACAACTCGGCGGCTACTACATTATCGACGTCGAAAACCTCGATGCAGCGATTGCAATCGCTGCGACGTTGCCGCCCGCGAAGAAGGGAACTGTGGAAATTCGACCACTGTTTCCGTTGCCGCTCGACTCAATGCAATAGTCAAACACGATGAAAATCAGACAACGAATCACTCCCTTTTTGTCTTACGTGAATCAGGCAGAACAAGCCGCCGAGTTTTATGTCTCGGTACTGCCCGATTCCAAGATCCTTCGCAAAGTTTTGAACCCTTCGAATCAGTCGGTGCTCACGGTCGAGTACGAACTATGCGGCATGAAGTTCATTGCACTCAATGCGGAACGGGAGGAGTGGAAATTCACCGAATCGTTTTCGTTGGCGGTTAACTGTGACTCACAACAAGAGTTGGATTCGCTTTGGACCCGTCTGATCGCCGACGGGGGATCGGAGTTGGCGTGTGGTTGGTTGAAGGATAAGTACGGAATGTGCTGGCAAGTCTGGCCAACTCAGCTTCAGGATTGGTTTGAGGCTGACGATCCGGTTGCACTCGGCCGCATGTTCGGGGCTTTGGGACAGATGAAGAAGTTGGATATTGCGACGCTTGAAAAGGCGTTTGCTGGTAGCGAGTAGCTTTTTCCAGGGTGACCATTTTTCAGAGGCAGCTCAGTGAAATACATTTTGTTGATCTATTCCGCCGAAGATGTCTGGCCGGCTGATGAGCTGGAAGCGGCCCGGGACGAGTCCGTGCAATTGTGCCATGATCTCAACGACCAAAGTCAGTATCTCGGTGCAGCGCCGTTGCATTCGGCTGCAACTGCGACTCGTGTGACAGTTCGCGACGGGAAACGTACGGTGTTGGACGGACCGTTCGCGGAAACCAAAGAGCAGTTGGCTGGATACTTCTTGATCGACGTCGCCAATCTCGATGAAGCCATTGCGGTTGCGGCGAAAATCCCTGGCACGACGCGTGGGACGACTGAGATTCGTCCAATCGTCGAGTTGCCTGGATTGCCGTAGGTCCCTGATGAATCCTATCGAAATCGAAGAGATCTATCGCCAAGATTCGCGAAAGGTGTTCGCCTCGCTGGTCCGTTTGTTGGGCGATTTCGACTTGGCCGAGGAAGCAACTCACGAAGCGTTTGCAGCCGCGGTCGAGCAATGGCCGCAATCTGGCACGCCGGCCAATCCTGTTTCGTGGCTCGTTTCGACCGGACGATTCAAGGCAGTGGACATGATGCGCCGCCGATCGCGACTCAATCATCTTCATCCAGACTTGGCACGACGGTTCGCGGAGATCGAAGCCGCCAATCAATCCCTGGCACAGCAAGACATTCAAGACGACCGTCTGCGACTGATCTTCGCCTGTTGCCACCCCGCCATCGACCCCAAGGTGCAAGTCCCTCTCACATTGCGCGAGGTTTGCGGACTGACGACCGAGGAGATTGCCCGCGCCTTCTTAACGACGCCACCAACGATGGCACAGCGCATCGTGCGTGGCAAAGCGAAAATTCGCGATGCGCGAATTCCGTTTGTCATTCCTGCGCTGGCCGACCTTCCCGAACGACTCGATCCCGTTCTATCGGTGATCTACCTGGTGTTCAACGAGGGCTACTCGGCATCAAGTGGAGACAGCCTCACTCGCGTCGATCTGTCGGACGAAGCGATACGGTTGGCCAGACTCTTGGTTAATCTTCTGCCCGACCCCGAAGCGATCGGACTACTCGCGCTAATGTTGCTGCACGAATCTCGACGCCCAGCCAGACTGAGTTCCGCCGGAGAGATCATTGTACTGGAGGAGCAAGATCGCACGCTCTGGAACAAAGTTTTGATCACAGAAGGAAAACGCTTCGTTGAACAGTCACTGAGATCCCGCAGATTCGGGGTCTACACCATTCAAGCGGCGATTTCGGCAGTTCACGCCGAAGCGAAGCACGCAAGCGAAACCGATTGGACACAAATCGTCGCCCTTTATGATGTATTGCTGCAAGCTGAATCGTCTCCCGTGGTCGAGCTCAATCGCGCCGTCGCAATTGCGATGCGAGACGGCGTAGCCAACGGCCTAACCATCATCGATAAAATTCTCAACCGAGGCGACTTGCAAGACTACTACCTCGCGCATTCCGCCCGAGGCGAGTTCCTCCGACGACTCGGCAAGCTACCCGAGTCAAAACTCGCTTTCGAACGAGCGTTGTCCCTGGCGAAGCAGGATTCCGAGCAGCGATTCCTTCGCAACAAGCTGGCGGCGATCAACGCCACTTGAAAGAAGCGAGATCCATTCGCAGGTCTCGTACCCATCGATCATGCACACGTGGACGTTCCATGGCGGAGTGGAAGTGTCATGCTTGCGACTGTTTCGTGATTGCCCAACCGCATTCGCGCAGTAACAGATTCCAAAACGTTCCCGTGAGCGCCTCGTTACCAAAATGACACACCGATTGGCTCGCAGAGAATATCTGAGACCTTTTCGTCTGGACAGTCAATTCGAATAACCCACGTTGTTTGACCGAATGGTCCGTTTTGAACAGTATGACGGCATTCGATTGCGTCTGCGGTAACCGAGGCAAGTTCGGATTGGGGTGTCAGTTCCAAACCGAGTGATTTCACGAGTTGATTCACGTCTTCACGCGGCGTTCCAATAGGCATGAGCGTGAGCAAATGCGAGCGAACCTCGGTAGGGGTTCCGCGTAGGAACGATGGGGTTGCAGAAAAGTAATTCGAAGGGACACCTTTGCAACCAAGGGTAAGACAAATTGCCACTGCAATAAAGATTTTTCTGCAACGGCTCATATTTGTGACCACTTGCAAATTTGCATATCGGCGGCTTTCGTCCACTCCGATGATGTAGCCACAGTTCGATATCCAGTCAAGGTCGTTCATCAACAAACTTGCCTTGAGTCCCACGGTGATAACCGTCGTCAAGAACAAGTGTTTTCTGTCCGCTTCTTAGTTGGCTGCCGCTTCGGCCTTCAACTTCTTCACTCCTTCCACCGCCTCCCGCATACGTCCTAACGTGTCTTGATTGCGAGCAGTGCCATGTTCAGCATAGGCAGTGACAAACGCAGAAATTCTGTCAACCTCCACCGTATCAGCGCCAACGGGATCTGGACAGAATTCTGCAAGCTTTAGGTAATTTCCAATGGATTCATCAGGCATGTCGGAATCAAACAGACGCCGCGATAGTCGCGCTGCGAATTCATCGTCGGTTTGCTCCAGGTTCCAGCATCGCTCACGAAACTTGTACTGATGAGAAAAGTACGGCATGGTGTAGGGATCAAAATTTCGTGGATCAAACACGCCCATCTTCGCCCAGCCATTCCAAGGGTTTCCATAACCCATACCGGGATCATAGCTGGTCGCCATACCGGCCAGCATGGAATCTTGTGGCGAAGGCGGGGCCATGCTGCCGTGGAAATTCGACATTTGACTTGTCGTGTGCCAGCCGAGCACGCTCGGAAAACGCTCCAGAGCGTTGTCTTGAATCGGATTCCCCCAACACCACCACCAAAAGACTCTTTCAGGATCCAATTGCGCCATGAGCTCGAGATAATCTGCGTTGTTAAAGGAACCGATTGCCACCGCCACTTCGAAATTGGGCTCCCTCGTCAACAGGTCAGCGATCATCTTCTGCAGCGAATCGCCCGGCAGCCAGTCATCCCGCTCGGTACCCTCGCCGGTCGGCTCGAAGTAAAATCCGGAGACTCCTTGAAACGCCCGCAGATAGTCGAAGTAATACTGTCTCGCCCTTTCTCCATCCTGGCCGACGACTTCCCAGTGGTGCCAACTCAACCAGCCCCCGCCGATATAGAACTTCATCGCTTCGCTGTTCACTAGGTCAATGAGGCTTTGCACGTTTTCATTTTTTGCCAACTCGGTGCGATCGAAGTGGTAGTCCGTTCCATGAGCACTTGCCGGGTGACCTGCAACAGGAAACCCATCCAGCCAAAACCAGACACGATTGAGCGTCAACTCGGAGTTGAAACGCAAGACTCTTTTCCAAGAATCCAAGGAGTCGTACGCAGACCAGATTGGCAACATATAAATGCCCCGATAATCGACCTGCGGCTTCTTCGCGATATTCAATGGCCATTCGACAGAGACGCGACTCGAGGTACCGGCGGTCTGAAAGTACATCAATTCCTGACATCCGTACTTCAATCCTTGTGGCGAATTAGCCGCGACGATCAACACGCGATTGCCGTCGACCTCACGGCTAAGGATTCTGAATCCCTCGTCCCCCAGCCCATCGATGCCCAATTCAATGCCACCTGAAACCAATGATTTCAAGACCTCATTATTATTCTCATTGCCAATGACCAAATTGATTGACGTCGGGCTTAATTGGTCAGCGACCGGAATCGTCCAACCAAAGGCGTCGTTGAAAAAGCGATTAAGCGTATTAGGAACGATGTCTTCCGCGCGTCCGGAGAGCTGGGGACCAATGAACTGAATCTGTGGTTGGCCGTCCGACCAAATCGTCTCCATTCCGGTCACAATAGGACAGAACCACGTGCACAGGACGAGTATCAAACAAATTTTGGTCATAATGTTCCACTAATATAGGTCGAGTATCAGTCGCCTCGTGAGCGTTAGCAGCAGCGAGATCTCTCAAAGACGCGATTGAATCATCGTCAGCAATTTTATCAACCGGATCAGCGGTTGTCGAAGGTGCTGGCCAGCGTCACCCTCGACGCGAAAACCGCTATCTCAATCTGCAGGCAAACTTACTTTGTGCGGTGCGACGGCAGTCGTTGGGTCACTTCGTTGCTGGCATTACGGCCATTTCGATGTAACCTCTTTCGGTTCGTGGGCGTCCCGCCCGCCGATTCGCTGAAAGCGGGCGAGACGCTCGCGAACGGTTTTGCGCAAGAATTTCCCGCGACGAGCTATCGTGTGAACCGGAGTACGTGACTTAGCGTCATGTCTGCAAGAGTTGAAACTCGCAAATAGAGATCCAATCGAGCGTCGGCTCACGGCCGCGGTCACCCTGGCACCGGACGATTGAAATAAGGCCACATGGCGTCGCGTCGCGACAGACCAACACGGTTCTCCCGCATGCCGATTACTGGTAGGGTAACGCAACCGTCATTGCCGATCGTGGCGATGACAATTTAGGATTTCCGCATGGATAGAGTTGCGATTTTTGTGGACGTGCAGAACGTCTATTACACGGTTAAACAGAGCCACGGATGTCATTTTAATTACCGCGCGTTCTGGGACGAAGTGACGGCGGAGCGAGAGATCGTGTGCGCCTTCGCCTATGCAATTGATCGCAAAGATCCGAAACAGATTCAATTCCAGCAGATTCTGGAGACCATCGGTTTCGAAGTGAAGCTAAAACCCTTCATTCAAAGAGCGGATGGATCGGCGAAGGGTGACTGGGACGTGGGCATCACCATCGACATGCTCGATTTTGCGAACAAGATTGACGTGGCCGTGCTCGCGTCGGGCGACGGCGACTTCGACCTGGTCGTTCGAAAGCTGCGCGATGCCCACCACGTGGAGGTCGAGGTGTACGGTGAAAGAAAGCTCACCGCCGCGTCCTTGATCCAGGCCGCGAACCGCTTCGTCCCCATCGAAGGGCGACTATTGCTGGCGTAGCGAGATTGCGTTTCTTCGTCACACGCAGTCATCCCAAACCACGATATCGAATCATCATCGACGAAACGGTGTTTGCCGAGTTTTACGGTATCATGATCGGCATCCTTTCAAGAGCTCAACGAGATTTGATCATGCGTTTGCTGCGTTGCACGATGGTTTTCGTCGCCGGCTTGTCGGCTATTCCTAACTCAATTCACGGTGACGACTGGACCCGTTTCCGAGGTCCCAACGGACAGGGCATCACGTCGGAGCACGACCTACCGCTGGAGTGGTCCGAGGACAACAACATCGCCTGGGAAACACCGATTCCGGGCCAAGGCTGGTCGTCTCCCATCGTGTCGGGCGACCACGTCTTCGTGACGACCGCGACCGAAGGTGGCGCAACTTGTCGAGTGATCGGGATCGATCGCAAGAGTGGCCAAGTTCTTTGGAATACTGAAGTCCACCGGCAGGTACTCGGACCCAAGCGAGCCCAGAACTCCTACGCCACGCCGACACCCGTATCCGACGGCCAACGAGTCTACGCCGCATTCAACGATGGGGCGGTTGTCGCGGTCGACTTCGACGGCAAACAAGTGTGGAGGAACGAAGAGGTTGATTTTCACAGCTTGCACGGACTCGGCACTTCGCCGATTCTTCGGAAGAGGGTATTACCACAGTGATAAAGCCGGGGTCACAGTACAACAAAATCACCACGAACAAACTCGACGGCAAAACGATGGCATCGATTGCGGTCTCCCAAGGCAACTTCTTTATCCGTGCCGGAGACGCCCTGTACTGCATCGGCAACCCGCCGCGCTGATCACGCTGATGATGGACTCGTTGCCCGTCGAGTGACAATCCCATGCAAACGAAAAGGTTGCCCGCGTTTTTTACGAAATCAATTCTTTCACGACTCGCGCGGGTTCGACGCCAGTCAGCCGTTGGTCCAGGCCTTGGAAGCGATGCGTGAATCGCTCGTGGTCGATTCCGAGCTGATGCAGAATC
Source organism: Pirellulaceae bacterium (assembly GCA_963781095.1). Taxonomy (GTDB): domain Bacteria; phylum Planctomycetota; class Planctomycetia; order Pirellulales; family Pirellulaceae; genus Rubripirellula. The sequence continues at coordinate 61,661 of CAWAEA010000004.1, read as the reverse complement.
GTCGCTTGCAAGTCATGCACTTCCACTGGGTTTTCCGCAACATTGAATCCGAATTCGTCGGATTCGCCGTAAGAGATGCCGGGCTTGATTCCGCCACCGGCCATCCAAACCGAGAATGCATACGGATGGTGGTCCCGTCCGCGCGGCGAGTTGGGACGTTGCTGCGCGAAGGGCGTCCGACCAAACTCGCCGCCCCAGATCACCAGGGTATCCTCGAGCAATCCGCTTTGTTCAAGGTCTTTGACGAGTGCCGCCGAAGGTGCGTCAGTGTCTTCGCATTGAATCTTGAGTTGTGTATCTAAATTGGCGTGCTGGTCCCAACCCGCGTGCATCAGTTGGATGAAACGGCAGCCGCGTTCTGCCAAGCGTCTCGCCATCAAACAATTGAATGCGAAGCTCCCTTTCTCGCTGACCTGTGGACCGTAACTGTCGAGCACATGCTGCGGTTCACCGGACAAGTCTGTCAGTTCGGGTACGGAGGCCTGCATCTTGTAGGCCATCTCGTACTGAGCGATTCGGGCGGCGATTTCTGGATCGCCCAATCGTTGCATGTTCATCTCATTCAGCGCCGCCAAGTCATCGAGCTGGTCGCGCCGCATCTCGCGACTAATTCCCGCAGGGTTGGACAGATAGAGAACGGGATCACCCGCGCCGCGAAATTTCACCCCCTGGTACTTGCTCGGCAAGAATCCGTTACCCCAATAGAAGTCATAGAAGATTTGACCACAGGATGCTTGCTTGTCACGACTGGTCATCACCACGAAAGCGGGCAGATTCTCCGTTTCGCTTCCTAATCCATAGGTCAACCAGGACCCGATGCTGGGTTTGCCCGGCAATTCCGATCCGGTCATGAAGTACGCGATTGCAGGCGCGTGGTTGACCTGGGTTGTTCGCATCGAATTCACAAAGCACAGCTTGTCTACGATTTCGGCGGTGTGTGGCAGAAAGTCTTCGGCGATCCATTTTCCGCACTGTCCCCGTTGGGCAAACCTCGTGATCTCGGGCGCAAAATTCTTTGTCTGGCTAGCCGTCATCGTGCTGAACCGTTTTCCGTCGGTCAATTCAATCGGCAGACCCTGTCCGGCGAGCTCGGTTAGCTTGGGTTTGTAGTCGAAAAGATCAACATGGGAGGGACCGCCGTTTTGAAACAAGTAGATCACGCGTTTTGCTTTTGGGGCAAAATGCGGGAGCAAGGGTGAAGCGGGATCAGGCAACGCCGCATCCAGATTCCGATTGGCTCCGGGTATCAATGTGCTCAATGCCGCAGCACCGAGCCCCACGCCTGATTGCCCAAGCAGTTGGCGACGCGTCAGCACACGGGCATGTTCTTGCAACGGGTTCATGGTTTCACCAGAAATTCGTCGAGGTTCATCAAGGTGTTGATGACGGTGGTCAGCGCGGCGTGTTGGGTGGTGTCAATGGTTTCGTCGCGGGCGGATTCGCCAACGGACAGTAAGCCCGTCGCGTTTTCGGGAACCATTCGGAACTGCTCACGCGTTTCCGCCAATCGTCGTTCCAGCAACGACAGTTCTTCTGGTTCTGGCATCCGGGATGTCAACGTTGAAAAAGCATCGATGATCTGATCGCGATCGGAATCGTGTTCTTGAATCATTCGCTCAGCCATCACGCGGGCGGCTTCGACGAAGGTCACATCATTCAGAGTCGTCAGTGCATGGAGAGGCGTGTTCGTCAAGTTCGGCTGAACCTCGCAGGTTTGCCGCTTCGCAGCATCGAAGAACACGGTAGGTCCCACAATCCTTCGCCAGAATGAATAAAGCGAACGGCGGTAAAGACTTTGATTCGAATCTTGTTGGTACTTGATTTTTCCAAAGGTCGCTTCGGCCCAGATGCCGTCGGGTTGATACGATTTAACGGCAGGACCACCCAGCTTGTCGTTGAGCAGTCCGGCAGCAGCAAGCGAGGAATCCCGAATCATCCATGAGGGCATGCGATAACGCGTCGCACGGGCTAGCATTTCATTCATCGGATCCCGCTCGAGCCACTCGGGGCTCACGTGCGCGGATTGTCGATAAGTCTCACTGGTGACGATTAGGCGATGCAGATGCTTGACGTCCCATTCCGACTCAACAAACTCGACCGCCAACCAATCAAGTAGATCTGGATGGGTCGGCTGAGCGCCTTGGAGACCAAAATCCGAAGGGGTTGATACAATTCCCCGTCCGAAGAAGAGTTGCCAGTATCGGTTCACGATCACTCGAGCCGTCAGTGGATTTTCGGGCGAGACAATCCAACGTGCGAGGTCAAGTCGAGAATAGGGCGCGTCGTCGGCCTTGGGTGGCAACGGTGGTAGCATTCCAGGAACATTGGCAACGACCTTTTGATCCGTCGCACTGTTGTAAATCCCTTTCACCAATACCAGTGTCTCGCGAGGCTGCTTGACGGTATCCATGACCATCACAGCGACTGGTTTTAGATTGCTCTCCAGTTTCGTTAGCTCTGCTTGTGCCGCCTTCCATTGGATTACAGCGTCATCCAACTCCGAATCCGTCGTGCACTTGGATTTCAGCGTTGCAACTTTCTGACGCATCCGCTCCAACGCTTCTTGACGATCGGGGACAATGTACTCCATGGATGGCGGAACTGCTAAGCCTCCGTTCCCAGCACCTGACTCAGAGGTCTGGTTGAAGAAATCAAAGAAGGCAAAGTAATCTTGATTTGATGTCGGATCGAACTTGTGATCGTGACAGCGAGCGCACTGAAACGTGAGTCCCAACCAAACGGTGCCGGTGGTCTCGGCTCGGTCGAACACGTTCTCCACTCGTGTTTCTTCTGCGATTCGCCCGCCTTCACCGTTGTGCATGTGGTTGCGGTTGAACCCCGTCGCGACCCGCTGTTGGGGTGTCGCGTTTTCGAGCAGGTCACCGGCGAGTTGTTCGATCGTGAATTGATCAAATGGCATGTTGTCATTGAGTGCATCGACTACCCAATCCCGCCAGGGCCACATCGACCGCTCCGGATCACCCTGAAAGCCGCTGGTGTCGGAATAGCGCACCGCATCGAGCCACGGCCAAGCCATCCGCTCGCCATAATGCTTTGACGCCAGCAGCCGATCCACAAGCTGATCGTAAGCATCGAGGGAGTCGTCAGCCACGAAAGCATTGACCTCCTCGATAGTGGGTGGCGATCCGACCAAATCCAACGTGACGCGGCGGATCAATGTTCGCCGGTCTGCCTCGGGCGAAGGCTCAAGTCCCTCGTCTTTGAGCCGTCGGTGAACCATCGCGTCGATGGGATTGACATTTGAATCTTTGATCTGTGGTCGAACTGGTTTTTCAAATGCCCAATGCTTCCCCCATTCAGCTCCATTTGCGATCCACCGTCGCACGATCCCTATTTCAGCTTGGGAGAGCGGTTTGCGATGTGAATCCGGTGGAGGCATCAGCCGATCAGGATCTTCCGCGGTGATTCGCGACAACAATTCGCTCGCGTCGGGGTCTCCGGGCACGATGGTCGCCAAATCCTCTACAGCCGACTCTCGTTGGTCAAGCCTCAAATCGGCTTCACGATGCTCGGCATCAGGGCCGTGACAATGAAAGCAGCGATCCGAAAGAATCGGCAAAACATCGCGGCTGAACTGGACTTCCCCAATCTTCTCGCTTTCCTGGGAGACCGCGATGGAAGGCCAACAGAAAAGGAGCGTCAAATGAACGACGATCGTGAGTGAGCAAAGTTTCATACGGATCATTCTAGCCGCTTTTGATCTGGATCGCCCTGGATGAGAGCGAAAACAGCACAGTCCGTTGGCCACTGTTTTGCATGCGGAAGTCGGACCCGCGGCTATGGCACTGCTGTTACGAGCGTGCAAGCGATCCAACGCATCCTGTCGGAAGATGGGCATTGCCTCGCGAGACATTTTGTCATGAAAGGTCGTCTGCTAAACTGAGCGGGTGAAGGTTCCGTTCGCAAATTTTCTTTGCGCAGGTGTCAATCGTTCGGCGTGAGAAATGACAAATCGAGAAATGGATGAAAAGGCGGCAATCATGATTGTCATCGAACACCTCGGTAACATTCCGCCAGGCACAAAGTGTTCCGCTATTTTCTTTGACGCATTGAAAATCCGTCGCGAGAAGGAGTTCCATGAGCGATTGTACAGCGAGAACGGGGTGCACGATCTGGCGATCCTGCGCGCGATGGTGGCGGCAAATGTGCCTGACGATCCGTATTGGTTGGTCACCCTAAAATCCGCTGACGTTGCAGTCGGAAATGCGACTCGGGTGCATCGAGTGGATGACCGGACTGGAAAGATTCTCGCCGCATTGGATTAAGCAACGAGCGATCAATAAGTGACGCGTTTAACGTCCTCTCTTCCCCCGCCGCGCAGCGATTTGCGGGGAAGAGAGTTAGAGAGAGGGGAAAAAGAGAAGTCACTCATTGATCGCTCGTTGCTAAGGTGTCTGGTACGAAGCGAACTTGTCATGGGTACCGTGTGAAAGGGATGCAGAATCTAGGCATGAAGATTGCATGAAGATGAAGCTTCATCCAACGGACGAGTTACCAAATGATCAGTGAAACCGACCTCAGTAATCTTTTCACGATTGCGATTGCAACCCTTTGCGGCGGCGTGCTTGGTTTGGAGAGAGAAATCGCTTCCAAGCCCGCCGGCATTCGTACGCATATCTTTGTTTGCACCGGGTCAGCGTTGATGATGATTTTAGGTCAAGAAATCGTCGATCAATTTCAGCGCAGCCAGGTCGATTCGGTAATCAGCACTGATCCGATACGCATATTGCAAGCCATCGTCGTCGGTATCAGCTTCTTGGGCGCCGGAACGATCGTGCATCAAAAGGGGGAAGATGTGGAAGGACTGACCACAGCTGCCACGATTTTTTTGACCGCAGGGATTGGCGTCGCCACGGCGGTTGATCGAGTGATGTTGGCGATCATCGTGACGCTCGGCGCCGCCATTGTATTGCTGGTACTCGGTTTTGTGAAAAGACGCATGGCTGAGCATCATTCGAAAAAGGAGAAGATGCAGTCAGGCTCATCCTGAGCGCGTAGACGGCCTCCGCAGCAGTCTCCAAAGCCACCATCCGAACAACGCCAATACGACTGCCGTGCTGACCCAACTGAGCGGCCCAGCCAGCTCGCCATATTGATCACCCAACCACCATCCAATTCCGGCGAGCAGCGTCGTCCAGAGGATGGTCCCGATCGCAGTATAGAGCGAAAATCGACCGATCGGCATTTCCGAGAACCCGGCGGGGACACTGATCAGAGTACGTATCCCCGGGATCATTCGGCACAGCAACACCGCTGCTGAGCCATAGCTCTCAAACCATTCGTCCACCTTATCGAGATCACTCGGCGAGATTGTCAACCAAGAACCGTGACCCTCTATCCACCGGGCCAACCGGTCCCTGCCAACCCAACGACCCAAGAAATACCACAGCATCGCGCCGGCGAACGATCCAATGCTGCCGGCGACGACGACGGCAAAGAATGACATGTCACCTTGGCTAACCGAGTATCCAGCCCACGGCATGACCACTTCGGAAGGGATCGGCGGGAAGACGTTTTCGAGCAGCATTAGCGCGCCCACGCCGCCAACACCAAACTGTTCTAAAAAATCGTTGATCCACTGGTCCATTGTTCAACAGGTGTGCGGGAAATTGAAAATGCAAGTTCTTTCCCGTTGGCACGTGCAAAGACTGAGCCAATTCGATTCACCTGGCACAGCGTCCGCTTCGGGCAACCCAAACCGTCGTTTCGGAATTGACCAGGTTCGTGATGGGGGTGAGTCTTGGATCGAGCAGCGACGTGGTGTATCGTGTCCTCAAATTCCCTCGATGATTTGGAGTCTCGAAGGGCGTTGATCAGCAAAGGCATGCGATGAAACCCGCAACGGTTAGCGAGCTCAAAAAAGCACTGATTCGTCTCAGCCACGACGACTTACTCGACGCCTGTCTAAGGCTCGCTAAGTTCAAAGCCGACAACAAGGAGCTTTTGACGTACGTGTTGATGAAATCGGCGGACGAACAAGCTTACGCTCGAGAGGTGTGCGAAGACATTGACGGGCAAATGCCTGCTTCGGGTTCCATTCACAAGAAAACGATGCGTAAGATCGTTCGCTCAATGGAAAAGAGCATTCGATTTTCGGGTGACAAGGAAACCGAACTGCAGGTCCGAATTCATTTTTGCCGACAATTCGTCGAACGGGGAGTACGATTCGGCCATTGTCGCATTAGCGCAAACATGTACGCTTCGCAAATGAAGAAGATCGAGAAGGCGATCGAAAAGGTACATCCCGACCTGCAATTTGATTTCCGATATCAAATGCAGGATCTGCAGTAGCATGGGCATCGTTCTGGGGAATCACTTTCCCGTTGAGGGCACGCTGTCACCCAGTAAGATGCATCTCTACCAAAACGCTATTGTTTCTTACGCCGCATCAGGACCGCGTCACTCAGGTCTTGGAGTATTTCGGCGGTCTCTTCCCATCCGATGCAAGCGTCGGTGACGCTTTTGCCACGCACGCGATTCGAGTCGCTGAGGCTTTGGCTACCTTCCACCAAGTTACTTTCGATCATCACTCCCATGATTCGTCGGTCGCCGTCGGCGACCTGGCTGCACACATCGCGACAGACGTAACGTTGACGAGTATGCTTTTTGCGGCTGTTGGCGTGCGACGCGTCAATCATGATGCGTGGTTTTAGTTCAGCTTTTTCTAACAACAATGATGCCGCATCAATGCTGGCCGCATCATAGTTGGTGTGGGTGCCGCCTCGCATGATGACGTGGCAGTCGCTATTGCCGGTGGTCGCGAAGATTGCCGAGGTGCCCTCTTTGGTTACCGACAAAAAATGGTGCGGTCGCCGAGCGGAACAAATCGCATCGACTGCTATTTGAACATTGCCGCCTGTCCCGTTTTTGAATCCCACGGGACACGAAAGGCCAGACGCCAATTCACGGTGACCCTGGCTTTCAGTCGTTCTTGCGCCGATCGCTCCCCAACCGACCAAGTCCGCGACGTATTGGGGGCTGATCAAATCCAAGAACTCGGTTCCGGTCGGCAGCCCCAGACGATTGATGTCCCTTAGCAAGCCTCGCGCCGTTCTTAGACCGCGATTGATTTCGAAACTGTCGTCCAGACCGGGGTCGTTGATCAATCCTTTCCAACCCACCGTGGTACGAGGTTTTTCGAAGTAGACCCGCATGACGATCAGCAACTCACCGTCGTGCTTTTGCTGTTGCGCGGCCAGCAACCCGGCATACTCCATCGCGGCCTCTGGATCATGGATCGAACAGGGACCCACGATGACCACCAAACGATCATCTTCGTCGCACAGGATCTTTTGGATTCCGCTACGCGATTTGCCGACGGTTTCGGCAACCTCGGCCTCCACCGGGATCTCGGACATCAACTCCTTGGGAGTCATCAGCGGCTTCATCGCACGAATTCGCAGGTCATCAGTCGTCACGGTGGGCATTTTGTCGGTCATTCGAAAGGCCTGAGTGGCTTTGGTTTCCAAGGTTATCCGTCGACTATCGTTGATCCGACCAAAACGTCAATCGGGGATGGCTATTTCCACGGCCAAAGATCGGTCAGTCGGACCGCAAGATGCGATTCGCCTTTGCTCTGCGCCCGGCTGATTCAACATCGATACGACTTGCTTTCCAACTTTGGGTATGATGGTGGTGGTTCGTCCATTCACTCTGCGATGCGGATCTCATTGAGACGTTCGGCGATTTTCTTCGCTTCGAGACCTTGATGACGTTCGCAACGTGTTTTCGGCTAAAGAGAGGTTGCTTTTAATTTGGGATGAGAACGATTTTCAAACTGCTCATTGCCCTCGGTCTCATCGGTGCGTGCGGCGCGGTCATCTATCGGCCCGTCCTGAATTACTGGGAAGCTCGGAATCAAGTCACGTGGGAGACCGCCCAAGTGGAGTCGGGTGACATCACGCGGTACGTCAACTCCACCGGAACGATCCAACCCGTTCTCTCCGTTTCGATCGGTTCGTTTGTATCCGGTCCGATCGTCGAACTCAACGTGGACTTTAACGACGAGGTAAAAGCGGGCGACATTCTTGCTCGCGTCGACCCTCGTCTATTCAAAGCCAATGTGGATCGTGATGAGGCAACCCTTTCGACCCGCGACGCGGACTTGGAACGCGTGGAGGCACAGCTGCAGCAAGCGCTGAACAACTACATGCGCGGCAAAAAACTGCGTTCAGCCAATACGGACTACATGTCAGACCGAGAGATGGACGCCTTAGTGTTCGAAGTCAAATCGCTGCAAGCCCAGCGTAGACTCGCAAAGGCGTCGATCCTTCAAGCCAAAGCGTCGCTTGATACTTCGCGAGCGAATCTGAAGTACTGTGAGGTCACCGCGCCAGTCGATGGTGTCGTCATCAATCGGTTGATCAACCCCGGCCAAACGTTGGCCGCCCAGTTCCAGACTCCCGAATTGTTCGTGGTGGCGCCGGACTTGCGAAAGAAGGTTCACGTCTTTGCGTCCGTCGACGAAGCCGACATCGGCCTGATTCAAAAAGCCAAGGGCGAAAGACGCCCGGTGACCTTCACCGTTGACGCTCACCCCGACCAAGTGTTCAAGGGTGAGATCGAACAGATCCGCGTCAGCAGCACGGCGACTCAAAACGTGGTGACCTATCCGGTTGTGATTGCCGCCAGCAACGCGGATCTGAAACTGTTGCCCGGTATGACGGCGAGTATTTCTTTCGAAGTGGACTCCACAAAAGACGTACCCAAACTCCCGAACGCGGCGCTGCGATTTTTCCCAGACGAGGTCGAGCTTGTTCGCGAATCGGATCGGCACTTGATCGACGGCTCGGCTTGGAAGACGACGTCAAAAACAGAGGCCGAGAACGAAGAGAACGCCAACCAAACAGCGACCGAAAAAGCTGATGCCGAAAAGAAGAAGAACAAGCGTCATGTGTGGATGGTCAGCGGTGATACCTTGAAAGCCGTCGAGGTCACGACCGGATTGACGGAAAACCGATTCACCGAAATGTTGGTGGGCGATTTGGAAGTCGGCTCCGCTCTCGTGACTGGCAGAAAGAACTAACGCGAATGTCCTTTTTTGACACGGTCCGAATCGCGATTCGCGCGCTGATCAAAAACAAGATGCGCGCGGTGCTGACGGTCATCGGCGTTGTCATCGGCATCGCCGCGGTCACGACGATCGTTTCGATCGGCCAGGGCGCCAGCCAGCTGGTCAGCGGTGAATTTGAGGCGTTGGGAACCAATGTCGTGCTGGTTCTGCCGGGGCAGACCCGTCGCGGCGGTGTGCGTCAATCCGGTGCTCCGACCTTAACGGCAGCGGATTCGGATGCGATCGGGACCGATTGCCCGGCGGTGCTCGCTTCGTCGCCGATCGTGGGAACGACGGGGCAGATCATCTACGGCAATGAGAACTGGAACCCGAAAGAGATGCAGGGCGTCGGAGCCGACTATCTGACGGTCCGCAATTGGGATCTCGATGCCGGCGGTTTCTTCTCCACCAACGACATCGATTCCAATGCCAAGGTGTGCGTGATCGGACAAACCTTGATTCCCAAACTATTCCGTACCATCAATCCGCTCGATGAAATGATTCGAGTCAACAACGTTCCGTTTCGTGTCATCGGTATCTTGGCCAAGAAGGGCGCAAACATGGTCGGCGATGACCAGGATGATATCGTGCTGATGCCGCACACGACTGTCCGAAAGCGAATCAATGGATCGCCGCTGGATACCGTCCATGCGATCATGATTTCGGCGCGAAGCACGGACCAGATGGGCACGGCGACCAAGCAGATCGAAACGTTGATGCATGAAAGACACGAGGTCGGCCCGACCGATGAAGCCGACTTTAGCGTCCAGGACACCACCGAGATTGCCGCCACGCTTGGCATCATCACGGGAACGCTGACGTTGATGTTGTCGGCGATCGCCGGAATCTCGTTGGTGGTCGGAGGCGTCGGCATCATGAACATCATGCTCGTCTCGGTGACCGAGCGTACGCGTGAGATCGGGATCCGCATGGCGATTGGTGCGAGGGGGAAAGATATCCTGAGGCAATTTTTGATCGAGTCCGTCGTGCTGTCTTGCATCGGAGGCGCGATCGGGCTGGCGCTCGGCACCGCCGCGTCCATGGCCACCACGGTTTTGATCAACGCTTACAAACCAGGGACTGATTGGCCGATGGTCGTGTCGATCCCGGCCGCGTTCGTGGCAATGGGTTTCGCCGCGATTGTCGGAGTGTTTTTTGGATACTATCCGGCTCGGCGCGCCAGCAAACTTGATCCGATCGATGCGTTGAGGTACGAGTGATGGCGTTGATCGAACTCAACGATGTCCGTCGTGTCTACGACCTTGGCGAGGTGAAAGTGCACGCGCTGCGAACCGTCACGCGGCAAGTCGAGCGGGGTGAGTACATCGCGTTGATCGGGGCGTCGGGGAGCGGCAAATCAACGTTGATGAACACGCTGGGTTGCCTCGATCGACCGACGCACGGCAGCTATCTGCTCGATGGCGAAGAGGTGGTGACGATGAATCGGGACCAGCGTGCCAAAATACGCAACAAGCAGCTCGGTTTTGTATTTCAAAGTTTCAACCTGCTCAATCGAACCTCAGCACTCGAGAACGTCGAGTTGCCGTTGATGTATGGGAATAAGATTCCGGCTCGCGAGCGACGTGATCGGGCGATGGAGATGCTCGGCAAGGTCGGATTGGCCGACCGCTTTCATCATCACCCCAGCCAGCTCTCCGGTGGCCAGCAGCAACGTGTTGCGATCGCGCGAGCGCTTGTCAACCGACCGTCGATCGTGATGGGCGACGAGCCGACGGGCAACCTGGATTCCAAAACCAGCCGTGAAGTGATCGAACTCTTTCGCGAACTCAACGAAGAGCAAAAGATCACCGTGATCTTGGTGACCCACGACCCGAATGTCGCGAGAAATGCGAAACGCACCATCGTGCTGCGGGACGGTGAAGTCGTCGAAGACACCGATGATTTCAATCTGGCCAAGGCCGCATTGGAAGATGATCCGTTGGCACGATCAAAATCGTCGGGGCTCAGTGGCGACGAAAGGTAAGCACCGGTCGCCCTCGCCAAATTCCGACGAGTATCCGCGGACGGGCTAAGCGGCCAGGTCGAGAGAACCGTTCCGAACGCGCTTCAACCAAAATCTTCGCAACCGATGGGTGGCTTAGACTCGAGTTTTCGCGGCGTAGACTTCGGCGTACTCGATCGCCCAGGTGTCGATCAGTTGCTCGAACTCTTCCGAGTCGACCTCGCCAATTGCGACGAAGAACGAACGATTGAACAGCTCACGATTCGCGACAGTTCCTTTGCCCTTCAGGTCCAATACTCGTGAGTCGCTGTAGGGGCGAATCATCATTTCAAGACGACTGTATTGGTTCTCGCGACGACCGGCGACCAATTTTAAATCATCTCGATAGCACGCCGCACCCCACCCACCTTCGCCGAAGAGTGATTCTTCGCGGAACCCGGGAAAGTGGTCCGCGACCTTGTGAACGGCTCGCTCGATTCGCTCCGAAAGAGAGAGTCGAAGCGACGTGTGCAGTCGCCTCAGATCGTCCTCGCTCATCTCTTTGGCACGTTGGACCGATGCCTTTTGCTCAGCCCGTTTGTGCCCGCGATTGATGGCGTCGTTCAGTCGTGATTCAAAGTCATCACTCATGCGTCCGGCGTGTCCGATTCCGCGGGTGACTGGACCGATGGTTCGGCGGGTTTGGCTTGAGCCACCTTCGACTCGGGTTCGGATGGCGGTGCGGAAACCGACGGAGCCGGTGGCTCGGGAGGAGTCTCCTTTTCGGTCACCGTTTTTTTATCCTTGCCAAAGAACTGCATCAGATCGCCGAAGGAGCGGAGCGGCTCTTTCCCGTCCTGCATCTCGGTCGTCAGCGGTTTCGAATCGGCCTTCGCGACGACGCGGTAAGTTTCTGGTTTTTTCTCGAACGAACGCTTACCGCCACGGCGATCATTGCCCCCGGGACGCGCTCCGCGATTGCCATCACGTCCGCCACGATTGCCGCCGCCACCGGTTTGAGCTCCACCGCGATTTCCACCGCCCTGTCCGCCTTGTCCGCCACCGGAGGCGCGTGCCGGCCGGTCGCCTGACGATGCAGCTCCGGCTCGTTCGCCTTGGCCTTGCCCACGCTGGCCGGTTGCCGGGCGAGCGCCTGTGGATCCGCCCCGGTTCCCACCGCCCCGGTTGCCACCACCGTGGTGCGAGCGAGTGTCGCGGTTGCGACGTGCCTCGTCGAGTTCACGCTCGCGTTCAGGCGAGATCGCACTCAGTCCGACACGGCGTCGTTTCTCGTCGATGCCAGTCACCCAGGCGGTGACGACGTCGCCGATCTGTACCGCCTCGTGCAAGTCTTCGACGTAGGAGTCCGACACACGGCTGACGTGGATCAATCCGCTGCAATCGGCGCGAGCTCGACGAACACGCCGAAGGGCATCACGCCGACAACGACACCGACCACCGGATCGCCGGGCCTCAGCGTTTTATTTGATGGCATCGTCGACAACACCGCTGGCGGCGAACCGCTGGCGTCGCTGTCGCCAAAGGGGTCGCACAACCAATGCACGATTTGGTGGGTTCGGCGGGTCCCGATTTGCCACTCTTTGATGCACTTGTCGATCTTGGCTCGATCGGGTCGCGGTTGGCGGATCGATTCAGCCGCGGCGGTGGCCGGCTCGGGCTCGGATTGCGTAGCCGCGTTCTGGTCGGAGGCATCACCCGCCGAACTTTCGTCCACCGAGCTTTGGTCCGCCGAGCTCCGCTTCGTCCGCCGAGCCCTCTGAAGCTTCAGCTGATTCCGCGGCGGGAGCGTCGGATTCCGTATCGCTCGACGCCGTTTCGGACAAAGACGCATCGCTTGGGGGTGCATCATCAGGGATCGCGAATTCGGGAGACTTTTCGCCGGACGCGGTAAAGTCTTCGACCGTGGTCGCTACCGATTTTTGGACGACTTCGATCGGCTTGATATCTTCGGTGCTCGTGCCACCGGTGAAATCGGGCGGCAGGTAGCCTGGCGGGGAAGCAGGCGGCAATTCCAACTCGAGCGTCGACGCCAGTTTCCTCGCGAGCGAGTAGTCATCGGGATGGATCAGCGTCCCGTCCAGCGTCTCAGCGCTTCCGAAGACTCGCAAAAACGGTAACGATTGGCGGCTCTCGACGGCGCTGGGCCAGTTCGCCATTTCGCTGATCGCTTCTCGAGAGTTGAACAACGAGTCACGACGCGCCTTGTCGATCGCAGTCGCCACCTCCGGCGTCACGCCTGGTAACCGGCGAAGCCATGATTGGGGGGCCGAGTTTGCGTCGACGCCGCCTCGTGAGGCACCGCTGATCATCACATCCTCGAGCGTTTCGGCGAGCGCCTCGTCGGAGAGTTCGCGTTGGAAAGAGCTGAGTCGCAGCTTGAGCGGATCGACCTTGGCCATCGATTGAGCGGGCTGCAGCACCGAGAACGCCAACCACGCGGCCGAACGAAATCGTCGCGGCGTCGAACGCATCTCTTGGTCCGACACGCTGCTGCCGGCGTAGGCGTCGGCACCGCTGCGGTCGGCCAGCGTCCAGCGAATGGATTTCTCGGGCGACGCGGCGATCAAATCACCCAACGCGATCATCGTCGCCCGGTGCGCCGGCCCGTTGCTGATCACGATCAGATCGACGTGATGCGTGTGGATCAATTCGCCCATGCGGGCCACCGCCTGGCCACGCTGGGACGCCGACAATTGGCACGGCAAGTCTTCGGTATGCAGCACCCGGCCGTCCGCCGAAACCACGGTGGTCGCGGCGGTGCGGGGACCGACTGCATCGATCGACATGACGACTTTGGCATCGACGGGTCCACGGTTGACTTGGCGACGCAAGTGATCGGCCGTGATCGAAACCAACCTCGCCGACGCTCGCTCTTGCACATCATCCCACCACGCGATTTCGGCAGCTTCCCGAATGCTCGCCTCGTTTTGGAGCACGATGTCGCGCATCTGATCTTCGAGGTGATGATTGAATCCGGCGGCCGTCCGCTGCAACTCGGCCACCAATTTTCCTGCGTCGTATTCGAAACCGCACTCGGCAACTTGGCTGCGAAGGGCGCGGCCCAGCATGACCAATTGGAACGAGCTGAGTTTGTCGGACGTGAACCGTTTGCCTTGCAGCGGCTTCAAGACTCCGACCAACCAACGTCGGCGACGTTGGCGCGGAGAAATCTTCTTAGCCTTTTTCGCGGGCTTGGCGTTCTTGACCGACGTCTTACTCGTTTCGTCCTTCTCATCCGAATCATCGGGAGTGAAACCGGGAATCTCGAGCTCGTCCTTCGACTTCGCTTGGGCGTCGGACGAATTGGTCATTTTGACACCATCGCTAGACGAGGTGGCCAGGGGATCGGTCCCGGGCTGAGTCGTTTCAGCAGCATTCCCCGCATCGGCCTCAGCAGGCCTTGCGTCAACTGGCGTCGTGTCATCTGCCTTCGTCGTATCCTGGGCCGCGGCATCTGGGGCCGGGGCCGTTGCATCCGCCGCTTCCGGGGACTCGGCTGGGGCTGCCAATGATTCTGCGGCCCCCTTGTTCGCCACGCCATCGCTCGCCGCGACCGCTGGCGACTCGGAAGAATCCGTGCCGTTGGATTCGGTGGCGGCAGGTTCGGCCGCGTCCGCCGCCGTTGGCGCCGGAGCATCCGAACCGATCTGGGCGATTTCCGACGCTTCGGGCTTCGGCCCCTCGGCCATCGCCGCATCCGATGATGGGTCACTTGCCGCTGTCGCGTCAGTCAAAGCGGCATCGGTCGCACCGGACTGCGCCGCGGTCGGGCGATGCATCATCCGCCTTCGGTGACTTTTTCTTCTTTTTCTTCTTCTTTGGTTTGCTGCTGGTGACGCCATCGTCACCGTCCTCGTCACCGCTGATGTGTGGATCGCTAATTTTAGCGATCTGGATGCTGGCATTTTTCGCCAACCAACGAACCGCGGCGCTGATGATTCGCGGATCGCCCGCCAAGCGTTCGACCAGCGCGTTGTCTAGCCCGTCGAACGCGGCATCAACGCTTTGAATGCCTTCGACTTTCGCCGCGATGGACGCAAAATCGCTGCCGTCGCCTTTGTGAGGGTTCAAGACGCGGACGGCCAAGCGCGTGGCATCCGACGGCGTTTCGCTGGCCTCGTGTTTCAGCCGTCGCGACAGACGCGACAACATTCTCAGCGAATTCGCCTTTCCGATCGCGTGCCCGATCGCGGGATCCTTCAATGACGTGGATTCCCAAATCTGTTGCAGATTTTCCCGCCGTTCGGCGATCTGCTTTTCGGTTTGAACGGCGGCCGCCAATCCCCACAGACTGGATTCGTCCAGACCTCCCAATTCGTCACGCCGATACCGGGCCAAGAATGGCGGCGTGTATCCTTGCTCGAGCAGGGGAAGGGCCAATCGCAAACTTGAAATCTCACAACGCCCGCGTTGAGCAATTGCTTCTAAATCGACGCTCATACTGAGTCGTTCTCTTTACCTGGTGGGTCCCGGTGGGGCGACCGGTGGAGGTGCCCGATCGGGTCGCAATGGACATGTGCCAGATTTTCTCGCTGCTTCGTTTAAAGCCCCGTCGACAGGGGCGCAGCCGCAGGCACGTTTGGGAAGTTCGCGAAGATAGCGTCAAAAGCATTGCCGTTCCACCCCAGCAGTCCGGTGGAGAACTGAATTCGTAAAATATGCCGACTCACAAGGTCCTTTTCACTCGGGCGCCGCATTGCGAATGAATGGCACGTCAATTGCTGCTATCTCGCGATTCCCAATTGAAACCACATCCGTGATTGCAACGCGAAACATCCGTTCGGAGCCCACTCATGTCCACCGTCCACTTTAAAAACTCGCGATCTTTGCTCCTCGGCGAGCGAAGTGCTCCCCGCACCGCGCGAGTCGATTCGCGGGTGGTTCCGTTCTCGCTGGCGCCAATGGCGTGGTGGACGATGTGCGTCGCCGCCATGATCGCGGGCGCCACCAGCAGCTATTTGGCGTGGGCCTCGATCACATCTTCGCCGGTGGCAGGCTGCAGCGGCGCAAGCCTGTTTGATTGTGGACATGTCCTGCACAGCCGTTGGTCGAGTGTGATGTCGATTCCCGTCAGCATTCCGGCGATCGCCACTCATGCGTTGATCCTCGCCATGTTGATGTGGCAGCCGGTGTCGACCGGGCTTCGCCGATTGCGTGTCTCCGCAATCGGTTTTGCCGCAATCGCGGCCGGAACCGCCGCCCTATGGTTCATCGGGTTGCAAGTATTTTGGATTCAACAACTTTGTCCCTACTGTTTGTTGGCACACACCGCGGGCCTCGTTCTCGCCATTACCTTTCTCGTTGCACGCCCCGTCTTGAAGCCTCATCTCGCCAAAATTGGCTTGGCATCTGCCGCGTCCGTTGCCGTCATGATCGGTTTGCAGATGACCAACGAAGCGCCGCAGACCTACGAAGTCATTCGCTACCCGGAGAGTTCAGCAATCGGTGATGGTGCTCCGACGTCCGAGTCCGTTGCGCCGGTGGATGAGGACGGGACCCTATTCGAAGCTCCCGTCGACGCCAATCGTCAAGCCAGGCAATTCACCCAACAAGCCGCCTCCATTGTTGCCGCTCTGGTCAATCCAGCCACACTGATTCATGGACAAGTCACTGCGGAGAGTCAGCCGAAACATTCCGCACGTCTGCTCAACAACATCAAGCTTGATACGGCTTCCTGGCCGCTATTGGGTCAACCGGATGCCGAACTCGTGTTCGTTGAGCTGTTCGATTACACCTGTCCTCATTGTCAGAAGACTCATGAGTCGCTCGACGCGGCACGTCGACAATTTGGAGATCGCCTCGCCGTTTTGACGTTGCCACTTCCCCTCGATGGCAAATGCAACCCCACCGTGGCTCAAACCAACGCAATGCACCGCGAAGCTTGCGATTTGGCCAAATTGGCGATCGCTGTTTGGGGAGTCGATCGAGATCAGTTCGCCGAGTTCCACGATTACTTGTTCGACAGCAAAACGAACTACGCCGGGGCAATGGCGAAGGCACGCTCGATGGTGGATGCGAAAAAACTTGATGAAATGCTTAGCGGCAGCATGCCATCGGATTACATCGCCAAGCACGTCGCGCTTTACCAAAAGGCCGGCGCCGGAACGATACCGAAGCTGTTATTTCCGAGTACGACGATTGTCGGCTCCGTGGAATCGGGCCAGGCAATGACGTCACTGATCCAACAGCATTTGGAGCGTGTGCAGCGTTAAACGCCCGCGACTTCCGCCGCCTTGTACACCACCTCGGCCCGAGTGAACCCGAGTCGCTCGTACAGCCGAATGGCGGCCGTGTTTTCGGTGGTGACCTCCAAGTGGATCCGATGAATACCCGCCTCACGGAACCCCCGTGCCGCGCGGATCATCAAAGCGGAACCGAGTCCCATTCCGCGATGAAGTGTGTCGATCCCAAGATTTTGGATCGCACCCCAGCCATCAACCTCAAGCCCTTGCACCGTTCCGACGGGCGTCGAGTGACCAGTCGCCGGATCGCGAAAGCGACACAACCACGTCGCCTGGGCTATGAAACCATCACGCGACGAAATCTCACGCATCAAACGCAAACAACCATCCCGACGACCCAAACACGGAAATACGTTCGCGTCGAGCTCTTGACGAAAACTTTGGTACTTCGCCGTTGCGTGGTCGCGAATGAGGCCCGTGCTAAACGGAATAAAGGAGTAACCGCTCGGCACCGGAGATTCGGTCATCGACGTTTCCGCCAAGTCGCATTCCATCCGGAAACGCTTAAAGTAGGTCAATCCCATCGCAGCCTCTGTTTCGCCGAGCCAGATTCGATCAATGCTACAGTTACTTTACCACATGAAATCGTTTTCGCCGCAATGACCGCCGTTGTCTTGTCAGGCATCTAATCTTAGAACGTGCCTCCAGTTCGGAAGCTCCATCCCACGCCGAACGTGACGTCGAAGTGCCCAACGGAACCAGTTCAAACAGCATGCCGGACAACTGTTTTGAGTCGCTCGCCACTCAATCGGTGGTCGTGACGGGCCCGACTGCATCGGGAAAAAGTTCGGTGGCGATCGAATTGGCTCGGCAGATCAATGGCGAAATTTTGTCGCTCGACTCGATCGCCGTCTATCGCGGAATGGATATTGGGTCAGCCAAGGCCACGTCGGCAGAACGGTCCGCCGTGCCGCATCACTTGATCGACTTGGTCGACCCGACCGAAGAGTTCAGTGTGGCGGCGTATTTGCGATTCGCTCACAAAACCGTCGCTGAGGTTCGCTCGCGTGGCCGTACGCCGATCTTTGTGGGCGGCACGCCGATGTTTCTCAAGGGTGTGCTGCGTGGCTTCGATCCGGGACCGCCGGCCGATTGGGAATTCCGTCGTGCCGTTCAAGCCGACGTTGATCGTTATGGCGTCGAGGCACTTCGGCAACGTTTATGGCAAGTCGATCCCCTCGCCGCGCATCGCATCGGAAAAAACGATTCCCGTCGAATGATCCGCGCCTTGGAAGTGGCCCGATTGACTGGCCAACCGATCAGTCACCGCCAAATCCAATTCGATCAGCCGATCACATCGTCAAAGTGCCGGGTCGTCGCGTTGCGATGGCCGCGGAAGGTGTTGCACCAGCGGATCCAACTGCGAGTCGATGCGATGTTTGCCGCCGGGCTAGTCGATGAGGTACGTGGACTTTTGCATCGCCACGGTGATCTGTCGCGGACGGCGGCACAAGCGGTCGGCTATCGCGAGGTGATCGATCATCTGCGCGGCGGCGTGACTTTTCAAGAGAGCAGCGTGCAAGTCGCCACCCACACGCGGCAATTGGCCAAGCGGCAAGAGTCGTGGTTCCGGTCGTTCACCGAAATTCGATCGGTCGACATCCAGGGTGCCGGCGGCGAACCGACGGAGATCGACGCCAAATCGATCGCCAATGAAATTGTTCGAATGTTCTGAGAAACGCGACGCGCGATACGCTTGGGGTCTGACCCTTTTTCGGGCATTGCCTAGAATGACGCGATGACGTTAACCAGCCACGCGATCGTATTGTTGGCAAAATTGTTCAGCGGGTTCACGGTTCGTTGGGTCGATTGCCAACCGGACACGTGCCAGCGGATCTACTTTGCGAATCACACCAGCCACCTCGACGCGGTCGTGTTGTGGTCAGCCCTGCCACGTGAGTTGAGGGCGGTGACCCGCCCGGTGGCCGCAAAAGATTACTGGTCCGACGGTTGGTTCAAGCCGCATTTGGCGCAGCTTCAATGCGTTGTTGGTGGATCGAAAAGAAATCAAAGTCCACAAAAGCCCCATCGACATCATGCTGAAACAGATGGGCGACGTTTACTCGTTGATCATGTTTCCCGAGGGTGGGCGGTCATCGGGCGAGGCAGAAATGTCGGAGTTCAAAAGTGGCTTGTTCTACATGGCCAAGAAGCGGCCCGATCTCGAATTGGTGCCCGTCTACATCGACAACGTCAATCGGATTTTGCCACGTGGCGAAGTCTTGCCCGTTCCGCTATTGAGCTGCATCACGATCGGTCCGCCAATCTTTCTGGAAACCGGTGAACCAAAACACGATTTTCTACGATGCGCCAGAGCATCGGTGCAGCGTTTGAAAGACTTATAGCCCTGTCGTTCTTGCGTGGCATGCCCTCATTGCGCGGCTCGCGGTTTTTGAGTCGCAGTGGAAAGTTGCGTCTATAATCCGTTGGATCTTTCAAAATCATCGCAACGTCGTTTGGTTTCCGATGCCTATCGAACCGCCGCGCTCGATTCCGCCCCAATCGCCGCCCATCACTTCGGATCAAACGCCGCTGTGGGCGGTTCCGATCGCCCGGATTGGCGGGATTCGGTTCAACGTGTCCTACGGCGTTTTCGCAGCGGCGGGAGTCGTCCTGGCTGCCGTGATGTTGACCAAAGATCGACCGGGCAACAGCGACTTACCGATCGCCACGCTGGTGGGCATCGGAGGGTGGGGTCTCGGTTGGATCGCGCAAGTCTTGACCTACACGCTCGCCGTGTGGGCGTGCGGGTTGCCGATCCGCGTGTTGACGATCGGATTGCTAGGCATCGAAACGGCGCCGCGAGTCTGGTCCGCCGCTCGCACGTTGATTGTGTCCTTGTCCACACTTCTGTCGTTGTTGATTGTGGCAATGGGCCTGAGTTTGATGGGCGGATACTTCACCGGCAATGGAATCGATTGGCCCGAACCATCGATGGCAGCACCGCCGCTGGATTTACGTGTTCTGGATTTACAACCGCCGGGTAACCCAACCTCGGCCTACGCTTTGGCACCGCCCCGCTGGAGACAAGATTCGATCTGGAGTTTCGCGGCTTGGTTGTGTTGCTTCCAAGCGATCTGTCAAACGTTTCCACTGCCTCGGACGCTCGGACGCCAGATGCTCGCCGCCACCATCGCAATTTGTGGTCACCGTTTAGATTTGCCAAGCAAGACGCGACTCAATCGTCGCTGCTTGATCATGTTAGCGATCGCGATGCTGGGTTTGGCAATGGCAATGCTTTCGCAAAATTCAGCTGGAGAATTTCCTCGATGGATCATCGCGTTTGCGCTCGGGGTGTTGATTTGGAGTTCGTCACGCCACGTGGACATTTTGAGAACGATGGGAGGATTCGACTTGGCCCTCGATTCAGCGTCGATCGCATCATCGAATCCGTCATCATTCAATTCAGTCAGCCGGAGTTCTGGGAGCCGACGTGCCGCAACGCGGCTCAGCGTCGTTTCGCGAGCACGCGAACGGTTTCATCGAAAACGCAAACTCAAACGGTTGAGAGAAGTGATGCAGCAGGAGCGGACCGAAGCGGTCGACGCGGCACGGTTGGATGACATTCTTCATCAACTGCATCGCGAGGGAGCCGAATCCCTAAGTGTTGAAGATCGAAAGATTTTAACGCGGGTCAGCGAACAGATTCGCAAGAATCGATCGAGCGGAGACTCGCGGCGAGATACGTGAGGGGGTGTCAACGCGTGTAAGCGACGACCCCCACACGCGTGCACGTTCGGCTAGAATCGGCGGCGTTGAATTGATTCCCGCCCCTCATCGCCCGTTCTGGGAGCCTGTCCGGATGCGACCACCGCTCGTCCTATTGCTCGTCTTTTCTCTCTTTGCCGGATTTTGGGTGACCCCGACCACCCTCGGCCAAGATGCGGTTGACCCGGTCGCCAACATCATCGGGGACACGGTTGCCGCAGACAGCGTTGCCGCGGACAGCATTGCCGCGGACAGTGGTGACAAAGAGGGACTCGACATCGTCCCCGTGATTTTGCTGGTGATCGGCATCGTGTCGGTGCTGGGCATGATCATCGGATTGAAGCTGAATGCTTTTTTGGCGCTGATCATTTCGGCGTTGATCGTCAGCCTGGGCGTCGGATGGGTGAAAGATCAAGACGCGGGCGCGAGAATGAATGCCGTCGTCAACGCCTTTGGCAGCTCGGCGGGGGGAATCGGAATTGTCATTGCCATGGCGGCAATCATTGGCAAGTGCATGCTCGACAGCGGCGCCGCCGACCGAGTCGTGCGCAGCGCGGTGGGACTGACCGGCGAGCGCAAAGCATCGCTCGGTTTGATGGCCAGCGGTTTCATTTTGGCGATCCCCGTGTTCTTTGACACGGTGTTCTATCTGCTGGTTCCGCTCGCTCGCAGCTTGTATCGCCGGACGAACCAAAACTACTTGCGATACTTGATGGCGATCGCGACCGGCGGCGCCATCACGCACACCTTGGTGCCGCCCACACCCGGGCCACTCTTGGTATCCGCGATCCTTGGCGTCGACATCGGCATCATGATGATGATCGGGGTGATGGTCGCGATCCCGGCCGCGATCGCCGGCTTGGTCTTTTCCATCGTGATCGACAAGAAGATGCCGATCGTGATGCGGTCGCTCGGCGCCGGTGACCAGAAACACAAGGCGCTCGATGAAAAAGACTTGCCCTCGCTTTGGATCTCATTGTTGCCGGTCGCGTTGCCGGTGCTGTTGATCGGTGCGGGCACATTGGCGACAACGCTTGCCGATCGCGAAGACCGGGCGCGCTTGAGCGTGGCCGATATCAAGGACTTCGAGACCCTTTCCAGCACGCTTGCCGATGCCCCGATCGATACGCCGGCTGGACGCTGGTTGGCCAGCGATCAACTCTCCGATGCACAACGTGGCACGCTCGCAACCGCACCGACCGACGCGGCATCAAAATCCGAATACGTCGAGCTGCTCAATTTGGCGCTGATGTCCGATGACCTTTACGATGAGAGCGCCTTTTTGGGGGTGCCGAAGTCGGAGTTGGTCAAGAATAAACTGGCCGCCGATCAGTTGCGGATGAAGCCGGTTGATCGTCGGCGGATGAATCGCGCGATGATGGAAGACGCTCTGCCCGAACTGATCACGCCGCATGTTTGGGCCTCGCCGGCTCGGAAACTCGCCGACCGATTGGAACTTTGGAGCAACGCAAACTTCGCTCTTCTCCTGGCGGCTATCTGCGCAATGGTGACCTTGAAAATCACGCGGTCTCTCTCCTGGCGAAGCCTGGGTGACGATGTCGAAGAGTCTCTGATGAGCGGCGGCGTGATCATCTTGATCACCGCCGCCGGTGGTGCGTTCGGTGCGATGTTGCAAGAGACGAACATCAGTACCACCATTCGCGAATTATTTTCCGGAACCGGCGCGTCCGGAATTTCGTTGTTGATCCTCGGTTGGGCGATCGCGGCGGTATTGAAAATCGCTCAAGGTAGCAGCACCGTTGCGATGATCATCGGCGCCGGCATGATGTCCGCGATTATCGGCGACGGAAAACCCGATTTCAATCTGGTTTATGCCGCCACCGCAGTCGGATCGGGGTCGCTGTTCGGAAGTTGGATGAATGACAGCGGTTTTTGGGTGTTCACCAAGATGGGCGGATTGACCGAGGGCGAATCTCTGAGAAGCTGGACGCCTTTGCTGGCCGTGCTGTCGATTGTCGGTTTGATCTCTACGATTGTGTTCAGCCAACTGCTACCCCTGTGATCCGTCTCGTGGCGAACCGTCTCTTGAATTGGAAGTCGACTGCCGATGAACGCAGCACCATGACGGCGGGCTGTATGCTGGCGATCGGCTCGGCATTGGTCACGTCGCTGATGCTGTTCATCAATGGATCGTTGGTGATGGCCATCGTTTCGGCGGTTCAGCGAACCTCGCCATCGTGGGCGGGGAGCGTTCAATTGTCCCAATTTTTGCTGTTCACGGTGCCCGTGCTGTTCGTCATCCTGGAATGGATGATGATCGACTACGTGCGGACACGGATTCGGCACCGTCGATTTCGCAATCCGACGCGTGAGCAAATATCCGAGCCTAAAACATAATCAATGCAACTGTATTTAATCCGACATGCCGAGAGTGAGAACAACGCCCGTCCGCCCCACTTGCGCGTCGAAGATCCGGCGATCACGGCGATCGGAAGATTGCAATGTGAGTGCTTGGCATCGTGGATCAAGACTCTTTCGATAGACCACTTGATCACCAGCCCGTTCTTACGAACGTTGCAAACAACGCGATATGTCACCGACATCAACCCAACCGACGTCCAAATTTGGCATGACGTGTTTGAACGGGGCGGTTGTTTTCGAGGGCATGGGCCCGACGCGACCGAAGGGGGGATCGGATTGGGACGGACCGATGTGATTCGTCATGTCGTCGCCGAACCAAATCGATGCGTGGTCGATCCGACGATCGACGAGTCCGGTTGGTGGGGCGGCAAAGCTCGCGAGACGGATCAAGAGGCCGAAACCAGAGCGATCAAGGTGGTCAAACGATTCGCGGCCACCTTCGGGAGCTCAGGTCAAACCGTCGTCGCGATCATTCACGCGGACTTCAAACGCGCACTGATGGCTGAAATGCTCGGCGGTACCGCAGACCCCACAATCTTTGGCGCCCTTCGCAATACTGGCATCACGAAACTTGATTTTGATGGCGACCGTTGGATGATCGACTGGTTCAACTCGGTGAGCCACCTGCCCGCGGAACTGGTCACGGGCAATGAATCCTAGCGGGCACACGGATGATACATCCGGTCGATCCGCTTATTTCAGGGAATTTTTGTCGGCGATCAGGATAACGCGATCACCGATTTTTACGGGCACACCCGTAACGTTGAGCTGATCACCCGTCTTGTAAGGCTTAGCGTTACCGGCGGAACCCATGTCGACGGTCAACATTTTGCCATCGGCCGTCTTCATCTTTGCAACGGATCGTTTTTCGCCACGGACGGTAGCCGTCTTGGTCGATTGGATCGTACCGCTATAGCGACGGCCTGTGCGGACAACGGCAATCTGCTTTCCATCGACCTCGATCGTGGTGGCAACGAGCACTTTCTTGTCACCGGCTTTGGTGATGGGGCCCATGGCGGTGAGTGTGTCACCTTTGAAGAGTTGGTACGAATTGGCGCTGCCCATGTCGACCCACATCATTTTGTCGCTGCTATCTTTAACTTGCAAAAGATACACAATTCGGCCGGCTCGAAGCACGGCCTTCAACTCCATGATTTCGCCCGAAACTTTTTCCCTCTTCCCACTCAAACCCTCTTGAGTGGTCTGAGCAACATTGCTGTTATGGACGGAGTGTTTGCCCGTGAACTCGCGGAAGTCATTGGAGTCATACTTGCCGTCCCCATCGTCGTCCCTGTAGGTGGCATAGCTGTCGTTCAAATGGTCTCCGTCGGTGTCGTGATAGCGAGAATAGGACTCATAATTCCCGTCTTTGTCGTTGTCAGCATAAACGCCGTGGCCGTCGTCCCAGTCCTCGCCATAAAACTCCTCGGCGTCAACCATCTCCGCGCCGCTATCATTGTCGTTGTCTGCACTCGACAGCTCGTCTCGGTAGCTAAAGCGTTCGTCATCCCATCGCCCGACCGCTTCGTCAGTCGGATTGTAGTCGTTTCCGTCGAACCACTCCGATACATCGTACCAGGCATCATCTTCGTAGCGACTGCCTGCAGCCCCTGGTTCATCGGCGACCACGTTGCCGCATAGCAGCGCAACGGACATTACAGGAGCGGATGCGAATCCGAGATAGCGAAGCTTCTTATTCATGATCATTTCCATCAAGAGTGTATAAGGACTAACCGTTAAGGTGCGTTCGCTCCCCTTGGAACGACAACGCGTTAGAGTGTCCAACCCATGCAACCGCTATGCCGAACGTCATTGATCGACATTTGCGTTTCACAACATTGCACCCAAGACGCCGCTGGGGACTCATGCGGTATCCGTCGGATATCGCCGAGCCACGGCTTGGCTTGATGAAGAGGGAGTCGCATCACACGGTAGGCAACCGATCGCAAACTCGCCGTCTTGGGATGCAGCAGTCGCGTCAGAATTTGAGGATTCGTTCGTGATCCCACGCGTCGCGGCAACAAGGATTCAATGGATTCCGTTTGCCGTGAGTCGACTTTGGTTCTTGAAAAGGAAACGGTAGCGCACGAAAAAACCGCAGCTGGTCAATGGACCGGCTGCGGTTTTCGTTTTCTTGTTTGACTCAACGCTGAGGCGGGCGTCTAGGCTTCCTGATTGCTTACCAAGCGAAGTGAGCGAACGCCTTGTTGGCATCGGCCATGCGGTGCGTGTTCTCACGTTTGGTGTAGGCAACACCTTCTTTCTTGTACGCGGACATCAATTCGTCCGCGAGCTTTAGGTGCATCGGGCGGCCTTTTTTGTCGCGAACGGCACCGAGCAACCAACGCAGAGCCAAGCTTTGTTGACGGGCACGATTGACTTGCATCGGGACTTGGTAGCTGGCACCACCGACTCGCTTGCTGCGAACTTCGATATACGGCTTGATGTTCTCAACGGCTGCTTCGAAAACTTCGATTGGCGTCAGGTCAGCGATTTCACCACGGCGGGCGATCTCATCGAGAGCGTCGTAGAAAACGTGCGTCGCGGTTGACTTTTTGCCATCGAGCATCAGGCAATTGATGAACTTGCCGGCCAATTTAGAATTGTGCCGCGGGTCGCCCTTGAGCTGGCTGCGGCTGGAGGTGATACGTCCCATCGATGACTTTTAACTTAAATGAATTGGTTTGCGGTATAGTTTTTGATGTCGCGTGCGGATAAAAACCGCATGGGACGACTACTTCTTCTTGGCACCGTAGCGGCTGCGCGACTGCTTGCGGCCATCCACGCCCAATGCGTCACGTGAACCGCGGACGACCTGGTATCGAACACCCGGCAAGTCGCGAACACGACCGCCGCGGATCAACACGATCGAGTGTTCTTGAAGATTGTGGCCTTCACCGGGGATGTAGACCGTCACTTCTTTGCCATTGCTCAAACGTACCCGCGAAATTTTTCGCAGAGCCGAGTTCGGCTTCTTGGGGGTCATCGTCCGCACTTGCAAACAAACGCCTTGCTTTTGCGGGCACTTTTCCAGCACCGGCGACTTGCTCTGGGTCTTCTTCAGTTTGCGTCGTTTACGGACGAGTTGATTGATCGTTGGCATATAAGTGAGATCGATACGGCATTTGCAGGAAATCGGCCCCCAGACCTAGGCGGCGAACCGGCAAAGTATCGCCATCGAGAAATATCTGTCAATAGCTGCCGATCGTTTTCGTGGACGCAAATCCGCTTCACCGATCCGTGACTTCGTCGTCAAGCGAGAATCGTGGCAGAAAAACAAAACTTTGGTTCGGTCGAAAGGGAATCATGGTGCTAAAACATTCGACTGGCATCCAAAAACCGAGTCATTTCTCCCGATCGTTAGGTCCCCGCGAAATTCTTGATGCTTCATCCTCGATCGCTGTCGCCTGACCGACCCTATTTGATCCTGCGTGAATCCGAACCGGATGGTAGCGGAGGTATCGTGAAGGGATTGACGGTGTTTTTGACGGCGTCGCGATGTCCGATCGGTTGTTCGATGTGCGACCTCTGGCAGAATACCTTGCCGACTTCCACCCCGTCCGGCGCAATCGTGCGTCAACTGGAGGCCGCAATCGGAGCGGACGCGACGAGGAAACCACGGGGATGGATCAAGCTTTACAACAGCGGCAATTTCTTTGATCCGCGGAGCATCCCACCACGTGATTATCGAGCCATCGCGGATCGCGTTGAGAATTTCGATCGAGTCATCGTCGAGAATCATCCAAAGTTTGGACGAAGACGGTTGCCCCGATTTCGTGATCTGGTCGCGGGAAAGCTGGAGGTCGCCGTCGGGCTCGAAACCGTCCAACCCCGTTGGCTCACCCGATTGGGCAAGCAGATGAGCCGTAGCGATTTCGACTCCTATGCCAATTGGTTGGCTCGCGAGCGAGTCGACTTGAGAGTGTTTTTAATCGTCGGTGTGCCCGGGATCAGCGAATCCGAGGCGATCCGTTGGGCCCGGTTATCGGTTCGGCATGCCGTTCACGTCGGAGCCCGACACGTCAGCCTGATTCCGGCACGGGCGGGTCACGGATGGGACGGAAGGGCCCACGAGTTGCCGGCAATCACCCCGCCGGTGATGGCCGAATTGCTTTCTCGTTTGATCGACGACGCCGGCGGTCGCGCGAGTGTGACGATGGACCTGTGGAACCAGGACGCGAGTGATGCCAACATCAAGCAAATCGACTCAATGAATTTGAAACAGAAATCAACGACTGACTCCGCATCTCGTCGTGAACGATCCGCTTCTCCGGTGGCCCGATCATGAGCGGTGTGGATGTCGCGGTGATCGGATCGGGATTTTCAGGATCAATCCTCGCACGAGCGTTGGCGTCCCGCGGGATGACCGTGGCGATGATCGATCCGCAATTGCATCCGCGTTTCGCAGTGGGTGAATCGTCCACGCCGATCGCGGACGCGATCTTGCGGCGGCTGGGAACCGACTACGGCCTAGAGGATCTGGTCTCTCTCTCGACATGGGGAGGCTGGCAATGGGACCATGGCGATTTGGATTGCGGTCGCAAACGGGGGTTCAGTTATTTTGCCCACGAGGCGGGCCAGCCGTTTTCCGAATCCCAACTGGGCCAGCGAAGTTTGATTGCGGCCGCCAGCGCGTCGGACGAATTGGCCGATACGCACTGGTTTCGCGCGGACATTGACATGCATCTGTGTCAACGAGCGACCGAGGACGGCGTGGCGTTGGCGGCCGGTTACGCGGTCGATGGAATCGATCGCGACGGCGATGATTGGGTTTTGAGTTTGGCCGCACCGCAATCGCGTCCCCAACCCTTAACGATGCGGGCTCGATGGGTGATCGACGCGTCGGGGCGATCCGCTGTCCTGGCTCGTTTGTTGGGCGGGCGTGACATGGCGTCGAGGTTGCGCACCCGCACTCACTCCACTTTTGCCCATTTTCATGGTGTTCCACGGTTCACGTCCCTGCTCGGTGAGCTCGGCCTCGACGGCGACGTCCCGTTTGATTGCGACGAAGCGGCTCAGCACCATTTGCTCGGCGACGGATGGATATGGATGCTGAGATTCACCAGCGGCATCACCAGCGTCGGGTACACCACCACGATAGACCGTCCGCTGGATTGGTCCGGGTACCCGTCGATCGACGCGTTGATGAAACCCGCATGGCTGGTCCGTCCTGGCGTCGGGTGGCAGCGAACCGAGCGATTGCAACGATGGTTCGACCCGGTGTGCGCCGATCGCGCGATCATGTTGCCCACCGCGGCGTTGACGATGGACCCGTTGCACAGCACCGGGATTGCACACGCGCTCGCCGGCGTCGAGCGGGTCGCCGACATCGTGCTCGGGGGAGCTTCGGCCGACGATTACGCCACCAGTGTCCACCTCGAAACCATGCTGCTCGATCGGATGATCAGCACCGCCTATGCGGTAATGGGCGATTTCCCGCGGTTCACCGCCGCATGCATGCTGTACTTCGCCGGCGCGATCGCCTGCGAAGAACGTTTGCAAGCCGGAGATCGGCCCACCGCCATGTGGACCGCTGATGACCCCAAATTCAGACAAGCCGTCGAGATCGCTTGCAAAGTGATCGAAGATCGCGCTGACTCAGACTTCGAATCCAAAGTCCGCGACGCGATTGCGCCCTGGAACACAGCCGGCTTGATGGATCCCTCGACGAGGAACCGATACGCCTACACCGCAACGAAGTAGGGCAGGAGCAAGGGATTAGGTGGCAGGGATGAGGTGACAGGTGCCAGGTGACAGGCCGTCGCCAAGTCGCGTTAAACCGCGTGGACAACGCCCCACGTGTTCACAAGTTCGCTTGCCGATCGAAGCGGCCCGACGACTTGCTAGGGCGACTCGTGCCGGCCTTGCTGATAATCGAATATCGCGTTACTTTATTGGCTCTTATGGTCGACCATTCTTATTGGACGACTTTTCACTCACCAGCTGTCGCTGATGGGACGAAGGGCGATGAGCACTCAAGCCAGTTGGTGGTTGCTCGATGCCCTGGAAATGGGACCGGGATTTTGTTTCCGCGGGTCACCATTTCTCGTAGCCCGTGACGGCAAGAAAATTGAAGGAAGTTGATTGTGGCAAATCCAATCGTACAAGAGATGATCGAAGCGGGAGTTCACTTCGGACACCGCACCAGTTTGTGGAATCCGAAGATGGCTCCGTACATCTTCGGCCGCAAGAACCAGATTCACATCATGGACATCCGCGAAACCCTTCGCGGCATGTTGCGAGCCAAAAAATACCTTGGTCAAGTTGCCGCGGGCGGCAGCTTGATTTTGTTCGTCGGAACGAAACGCCAAGCCGGCGAAGCGGTCGAAGAACAAGCCTTGCGATGCGGCATGCCCTTCGTGAGTGAGCGATGGTTGGGCGGCACGCTGACCAACTTCCGCACCATCCGCAGCCGATTGACCCGGTTGGAAGAGCTCGAAGAACTCCGCGGCAGCGACAAGATCAACGACTACAGCAAGAAAATGCAGTCGACGATCAACCGCGAGTACCGTAAAATGTACCGCAACTTGAACGGTCTTCGTACCATGAACCGGTTGCCCGAGTGCTTGTTCATCGTGGACCCCGGCAAAGAGCGAAACGCAGTTCGCGAAGCCAAACGGTTGGGCATCCCAACGGTCGCCTTGATCGATACAGATAGCGATCCGTCACAAATCGACTTGCCGATCCCCGGCAATGACGACGGTATCCGCAGCGTCGAATTGATCCTGAAGCAACTTGCCGACGCGATCAACGCGGGCAAAGGCCAATCGGCGATGGACAAGTCCGACGGTGCGGCGACTGAATCGACGCCCGCCGCGGAACCCGTGGCCACTGAGACCGCCGCCAGCTAGTTTTTCATTCGCATTTGCGACGCTAGCGATCCCTTCACGTTGCACGCGGAGGGGTCGAACGAGTGAGCCGAGACGCGCGTGCGTCCCGGTGCCCCATGCCGATTGGGCTCCTCGCTCACGCGTCGCGTTTTGATTCGAATCCACCATTTCGTAAGACAGAGACAGGAACACAGAGAGCTATGGCAACGATTTCCGCAAAAGACGTCAGCGAGCTGAGACGAACGACCGGCGCTGGCATGATGGACTGCAAGAAAGCGTTGGAGGAGTCGGGCGGCGATATGGATGGCGCTCTGGATTATCTCCGCAAAAAAGGCCAGAAGGTTGCTGCGAAGCGTGCCGACCGGGACGCCAACGAAGGTGTGGTCGTCGCCCTGACCGAGGGCAAACGTGGCCAATTGATGGCTCTGAGCAGCGAGACTGACTTTGTCGCCAAGAACGATGCGTTCATCGAATTGGCCAACAAGATCGCAAAGCTGGCCTTCGAAAATGACTGTAAGACGGCCGAAGAAGTTTCCGCCCTGCCGTTCGATGGCGGAACCGTCGGTGAACGCTTGGTCGCAGAAACCGGCAAGGTCGGCGAGAAAATCGAAGTTTCCGATTTTCAAGTCGTCGAAGGCGATCACATCACTTCCTACATCCACGCCGGCAGCAAAATCGGGGTTCTCGTTTCGTACGAAGATGGCGGACATGCCGAGGCCCCCCAGTTTTTCCGCAGCGTGGCGATGCACATCGCGGCGATGAAGCCCTCGATTTTGCATCCCAGCGAATTCGACGAAGAATTGGTGGCGAAGGAAACTGAGGCCTTGCGTGCTCAAATCATCGCCGAGAACGAAGTCAACGAACGTGAAAATTTGGGCAAGCCGCAAAAGAATGTGCCCCAGTTTGCCAGCATGCGTCAGCTGACCGAAGCCGTCTTGAAGTCGGCCGAAGATGCGATCAAAGCCGAACTGGAAGCCGAAGGCAAACCCGAGAAGATCTGGGGTAAAATCGTACCCGGAAAAATGGATCGCTTCGTCGCTGACAATACGTTGCTCGATCAAGAACGATGCCTTTTGAGCCAATTCTACGCCTTGGATGACACCAAGACGGTTGAAAAAGCGATCAAGGAACTTAGCGAGGACGCAAAGGTTCTGGCGTTCCGGCGCGTTTCCGTCGGCGGTTAATTGATCCCGTTCTTTACCACACATCAAGCCTCGTCAACCGCTTCGGTTCGACGAGGTTTTTTTGTGTGCGCTTTTCTTTGTGTACCATAGCGTCATCTTTTTCCAACGAACCAAATCAAGCGGTCTTCTCGATGCCCACCGATGCCGAAAACGTCCCACGACTTCATTACAAACGCGTCATTTTAAAGCTCAGCGGCGAGAGCCTTGCCGATGCGGGTGGTCGAGGGATCAGCGGCGAAGAGTCGGGCCAGATCGCTCAGCAGATCAAAAGTGCCCATGAATCGGGATGCCAGATCGCGATCGTGATCGGTGGCGGAAACATCCTTCGCGGGGGGCAATTTTCGGGTGCCAATGCGCTCGTCCAGGAGGCCACGGCTCATTACATGGGCATGCTGGCGACGGTGATCAACTCGCTCGCTATGCAAGATACCCTGGAGTCGATCGGATTGACGACGCGGGTCATGTCGGCGGTGTCGATGGACAAGATGTGCGAGACGTTCATTCGTCGGCGGGCGATCGAGCATCTCGAAAAAGGCCACGTGATCATCTTAGCGGCGGGAATCGGAAATCCCTTTGTGACGACGGACACGGCCGCCGCCCAGCGGGCTCTCGAGCTCGACGCGGACGTCGTCCTAAAAGCCACTCGAGTCGATGGCGTCTACAGCGATGACCCCGAAAAGAATCCGCACGCCGTGCTTTACGAATCGTTGACTTACGACGAAGTCATCCAGAAAAACTTGAAGGTGATGGACGCGACCGCGATCGCGTTGTGCCACGAACACGCCAAACCAATTCTGGTGTTCAATTTCAAAAAGGACGGCAACATCGTCAAAGCGATTCGAGGTGATACGGTGGGCACTTGGATCGGTAGTGTCAAAAAGACGTTCGCCAATCCTGTTTGAGTATGGTCGCCCCGGTCGCCGCCCGGCACTTCGTTGGGATACAATCTCGTCTCAAACATGTTTTCAACCCCTTGGTCACTCTACAAATCGAAAAGGATATTCCCATGGCCACGACTGACGAAACTCTGGTGGACGCCGAGGAACGCATGGAAAAGGCACTCTCGGTTCTGCAGCACAATCTGGCCGGTATCCGAACCGGTCGCGCAAACCCCGGCCTCGTCGATTCGATCAAGGTTGATGTTTATGGTTCTTCGACGCCGCTGAAGCAATTGGCTTCGATCGGCACGCCCGAGCCTCAACAAATTGTCGTCCGGCCCTACGATGCGGCCACGATCAAAGAGATCGAAAAGGCGATTGTGGCCAGCGATATCGGATTGAATCCTCAAAACGACGGGCGAATGATCCGCTTGAATGTCCCTCCCCTGTCGACCGAAGTCCGTAAAAAAATGGTCAGCCGGATCAAGGAATTGACCGAGGAATCCAAAATCTCAATCCGCAACATTCGCCGCGACGCCAATAAAGCGGCCGATACGGCTGAGAAGGATAAAGACATCAGCGAAGACGATCGCGACAAACTGAAGGAAGCCGTTCAAGAGCTGACTAAGAAGTACG
This sequence comes from Pirellulaceae bacterium, assembly GCA_963781095.1. Classification (GTDB taxonomy): domain Bacteria; phylum Planctomycetota; class Planctomycetia; order Pirellulales; family Pirellulaceae; genus Rubripirellula. Next base: position 28,765 of record CAWAEA010000004.1, on the reverse strand, counting down.
AAGCTCAAGCCGGTGAATTCGCCAAGGCACGCGAGACCGAAGTCACCGAAGCGTAAGAACGGGTGTCCGCTTGTGATCGTGGTTTCGTCCCGGACCAGGCAACCTTGGACGAGGCCACGCCCCCTTCGCTGGCGCGTCGAATCATTGTTTTCAAATACCTCTTAGCGAATCCTTTCATGCGTGTATCAAGTTTGACCTGGATGCTACTGAGTTTCCTATTCGGCGGTCCAATGCTCTCGACCCAATCGAGCGGACAGGAGGTTGCGGCGGAGATTCGTTTTGCGATCCCGGACACGGACGACGGACTGGCCGGGGCCGGTCCCATCCGACGTTACGATTGGATGCGAAACGTTTGGAACCAACGGCGATCCAAGTTTGCCGATCGCGCCGAACAGGACCGCGGCGCGATCGTCTTTTTCGGCGACTCGATCACGCAAGGCTGGGGCGATGATTTCGGCGGGCGCTTTGATGAACTCAATGCCAACGTGGCGAATCGAGGGATCAGCGGCGATACCACTCGCGGGATGCTGATCCGGTTGGAGTCCGAAGTCATCGCGCTCGATCCCGCCGCCGTGGTGATGTTGATGGGCACGAATGATTTGGAAGAAAAAGCCGACGCCGAAACGATCGCCGGCAACGTCGGTTTGATTTTGGAAAAGCTAGCCGAGCATGATTCCGAAATGCCGGTGGTGTTGTGCTTGGTGATGCCGAGCAGTGTGACCAAGTCCCGATCGGCGGACGACATCAAGAAAATAAACGAAGCCCTCTCGTCGACGGTGCGTGGCAACTCTCAGGTGACGCTCGTCGATACCTGGGCACTGTTCGCCGGGGATGATGGCAACGCGAAAAAAAGTGAATTTCCCGACCTGTTGCATCCCAACGACGCGGGGTACGAGAAATGGACCGCCGCGTTGATGCCGATCTTTGCGACGCTCGGATTCGTCGATCCGAAGAAGGATGATTTTCAAATCGAAGAGGGATTCACGTCATTGTTCAACGGATCCGATTTGAGCGGTTGGGGCTTTCGCGTGACACCCGAATCGGCGCGTCCTGGCCGCGCGAATTGGATCGAGCGAGACCGCGGGGTCACTTGGCCACTGGTCGAACAGGCCGTGGCATTCGATGGGGAAACGGCCACGCCAGACGGCCGATTTCGCGTAATCGACGAACGCATTGTGGTCACGACGCCACCCGAGGGTCGCAAGATCCAACAGCTTTACACGGTCAAGGATTTTACCGGCGACTTCACGCTGAGACTCCAATTTCGGGCCGCCGCGAATGCCGACAGCGGCGTGTTTTTGAGAGGTCACCAATTGCAAATCCGAGATTTCCCACGCGCCGGACCTTACAACGATTTGAAGAAATTTCGGCCGCTCGATTGGAACGATCTCGAAGTGGTCGTGGTGGGCGACAAAGCGATCTGCACGTGCAACGGTGAAGCATTGGAAAAAGAGTTTGAGGTGCCCGCCGAAGGTCCAATCGGCCTGGAAGGTGATCGCGGACAACTCGAGTATCGGCACATCCGAATCCGCTAGAGAGCGCAGGATCGGTTTTCAAGCGTGGGATGAAACCGATTTCGCTTGACTCGAATCGCTCAAAGATCGTAAGGTCCGCACTCGGATTCGCGATCGCACCCTCCCAAGGCGGAAAGAGACGATTCGTCACTCACGGCTCTACCGATTTCTCGCAATTTTCGCTCTCGCGAGTCTGGTGGTCGGCTGCGCGACTTGGAAAGACGAGTCGTCGCTCGCGTCGCATCTGCCATCCGACAAACCGAGTTCATTGCTCGACCGCTCGCATGCGCAAAGCAAGCGATCCATCGTGCTGGATGTCGAGTTTGTAAATCTCGACACGTCGGTCGCCGATGCGGATTCGGCCGCTTCGATGTGGCAATGGGTCGATGAAACATCGATCGATGTCAATTTGCGCCACGAGTTTTTGAGTAACGGGATTCGCGTCGGATTGGTTTCTAACGACGAGCGATTCCGCGAGCGGATCACGTCCCTTGCCGCACAGAAGGATGTGCTCGAGGAGTTCCTCTCGAGCGCCTCGGTCGCCAGCGACCTGTCGCGAGGTGAGAAACAAATTCCGATGCGGATCGGCAAGCGATATGAATTGCCAGTTCGACAACCCATCAACGGTGCCCACGTCGCGATGATTCGCGTCAACCACGAAACCATCGGCCGATCACTCACCAACGCTCAATACTTGATGGCGATCAACCCGATGCGAACGACGGGTCAAAAACAGATCGAGTTGGTGCTAAAAACTGAAATCCAGCACGGTGAAACGCAACAAAAGTGGATCGGAAGCGATTCGGCGATCCGAATTGATCAACGCCGTGAGACCTGGGCAATCTCGTCGCTGGACTTGAATCTGAACGTGGCCGAAGGCGACGTGATCGTCATTGCGCCGACATGGCCGGTCGCAGGCTTGGGCAAACAAATGTTTACGGGGTTCAATGCCGACCACCAATCCGAAATGGTGGTGCTGTTGATCCGTGTGGCCAAAGTGCCCACCGCCATCGATCGCATCTAGTCGCACCGCATCTAGTCGCACCGCATCTAGTCGCACCGCATCGGGCGTTTCAGTCGACTTCTTTCCAGATGCAACCCGCCCACGACAAACCAACGCCAAAGCCCACCAACATGTTGGTGTCGCCGGGATTCAGTTCACCTCGCGATCGGAGCCGATCGATCAAAATCGGCAGCGTGCAAGAGACCGTGTTGCCGATGTCCGCCAGATCGATCGGAAGCCGCTCTTCACTGACCTGCATTCGGCTGCGAAGTTGATCCAGCATCTTCCAGGTCGCTTGATGCATCAGATACTTGTCAATCTGAGCATCGGTCATCCCGTTGGCGGCCAGGATCTCGTCGACCAGTCGCGGGATCGCCTCGACCGTAAAGTTGATCAAGCTGGGGCCGTCCATGTACAAACGACTCTTCCACCTTTTGCGGTGTCGAGGTTTGATGGCATCCTCGGGAGATCGGGCGCCGCCGTCGCCGACCAGCAACATGTCGCCACCGCTGCCGTCGCTGCCGAATTGGAAGCCCCAAAGCGAGGGAGTGTCCCCGGGGGTGATCAAGGTTGCCGCCGCCGCATCACCGAAAATGGTCCTCAAACTTCGGTCATCGTCGTCGATGTACTTGCTATAGGTTTCCGCAGTCAGCAACAGAATGTTTTTCGCAGCTCGGCTCTGGATCAAGCCGTCGGCGACCGCCAAGCCGTAGACAAACCCGCTGCAACCGAGATTAAAATCCATCGCACCACAACGGGTCGAAAGCCCCAACCGATCTTGAATCAAACAGCTGGTCGTGGGCAGCGGATAGTCGGGTGTCTGGGTGCACAGCAAGAGGAAGTCGATCGAATCGCGATCGATCGCGCCCGAGGCGAACAGTTTTTCGGCTGCCGCGATCGCCAAATCGCTTGCTGTCTCGCCGTCGGCTGCAATGTGGCGTTGGCGAATGCCCGTCTTTTCCTCGATCAGGGGCAAGTCCCATCGAGGATACTGGGCGGCGAGGGCGTCGTTGGTTTCAATCCGCTCGGGGAAATGAACTGCGATTTTCCCAATTTCAGCGTGCGGCACGGCGTATCCATTCCCGGCTTCAGCCCGAGGTGTATCCATTCCCGGCTTGAATCCGGACGACGTCACCTGCCGGTCGGGGGAAGAAGAGAAAAAGCGGCTGATCGGATTCGAACCGACGACAATCACGTTGGCAACGTGATGCTCTGCCAACTGAGCTACAGCCGCAAATCATTCTCATGTGAGAGCAGATTATAGAAAGGGTGGCGGACTCGGCAAGTCCTCTTCGCAGTCTTTTTTTGGGCTTCGCAAAAATCTTAAAAGATGCGTTTTTTGCGACATTCATTCGCGTCGCCAACGGTCTCGGCTATCAAGCCAACGATTAAAGTTTTCATCGGCGCGGCCTCTCGCGGTACTCAAGTCCGGCTCGTCATCGTCTTCGAAAGCTGAATTCACGACTTTGAACAAGCCGACAAACACGAAACCTGCGGTGGCCTTCAAACCATTTCCAACCGCCCGGACAGCCGGGACGACGTTGTCCATCATCCCTTGGCCGATCATTTTTTTCTTCTGATCCAAACTGGCCCCACCAGCAGCCTGGGGGATCATTTCAGCCTGACTCGATGCTTGGGCGACCGAATGATCCGAAGTGTCATACGATACGTTCCGCAACAACGAATCGAATTCCGAAGCATCCTTTGTCCGACCGGCACATCCGGCATCGCAGATCGCGAGTGATGTGATCGCGATGGTCGCCAAGGAGCGAGCTCTCAATTTCATGTCGTCTCGCAGGGTGAGTGGGGGGGCGACGCAGACCGTCCGTAGCACAAACGACAGGCCACCCACCATCCCAACCGAGTCGTTGGTTGCCGCTTTTATCGACGGAATGAACCGAACAAGATCCCGCGACCGTAGCGGCAAGTGCGTCATAGGCACTTACGAGCGAATGGTTAGCAACGAGCGATAAATAAGTGACGCGTTTTACGTCCTCTCTCCCCCCGCCGCGCAGCGATTTGCGGGGGAGAGAGTTAGAGAGAGGGGAAAAAGAGAAGTCACTTATTGATCGCTCGTTGCTTACTGGGGTAATTCGTAAACGGCGTAGGAACGATTGTCTTCGCTGTTCTGTGGATAGACGCGGACCAACGGCAAATTTTCGCCGACGACTCGGCGATCGACGATCATGAAACGGACCCCGTATTGTTCGCGGTAGCGACGTAACGATTGGTACCCGATCGTGATTTTGGTGTTGCCCAGTCGATTGGGGAAAATTTTGCCAAAGCGACGGTTCCATTCGAACAGACTCTCGGAGTCTTGCGGCACGTCTTTCCAATTCACCACTTCCGCGCGCTCGGCGTACCACTTGAAGGTTTGCTGGTGCCGCGGCGTTAGAAACACTTCATCGGTGGGTGTCGATTGTTTAGCCCAATCGCAAACTCTCAGCCAATCGGTAAACGTTTCTCTCTGGATCTCGGCGGTCGCGTCCATGTCCCACCCCAGCAATCGATTGCTGGCCGACGGTGGTACTGGCGTGGCAGCTCGTTCCATCGTGCTCAGCCCCACCAAGCCGATCGCGATCGCCAAACCCGCCGTTCCTGTCCATTTCAACTCCGGGCGTTGATCGGCGAGCATTCGCATCACCAAGATTGCCAACATCAGCGGCACGACGGCATCCGACAAACGGAACCAATAGAATCTCAACAGCTTGGCGGCGAGATCTGGCGTCACCGACGGCAACATCCCCACGGCCAAGCCAGCCACGGCGACCAAGAATGCGCCGAGAGTAAAACCGTAAAGACGAGTCATTTTGTGGGAGTCGCGAAAGTAGATCGCGGCGCCCGCAATCGTCAAGGCAAGCGTGGCGCCGTGACGAACGTACCATTGCCAGTAAAAATCGGACGGCAACAAGTGGTGCCGAATTCTTGCGTAGGTGTAGATCCGAGCCGCCGCGGTCGATTGTTCACTGCTCGCTCCCGACGTCAGCCACCACGCGGGGACCAGTCCCAGCAATGACAACGCACCGCCCACGATCAACCAGCGCGTGATCAATGGCTTGCGATCGGGTCGACGAAGCTCGGTGGTGATCCACGCCACCATTGCCGCCACGACCGCCCATCCGCCCGTTAGCACGTGCAAAGCGGATGCGGCACCCAAGTACAACCAAACTCGATCCCAGCGCCGCTCGACCAGCTCGGCCAAGCCCATCAATACCAATCCGTACGCCGGCACCTTCGCTTCGATTCCGCCGATTACCCACTCGCCCGCCAAATTGCCGTACTCGACGCCGGCCATCCACACGATCACGACGGCGAGCGGTGCAAGAGGACTCGAAAACAATGATGCGCATAAACGCCGCAGCCCGATCGCGATCATCAACCAACCCACGACTCGACCGATCCAGGCTGTGGCCTCGAGCGAAAAGAATTTTGTCGGCCATCCGAACAACACGTAGAACGTCGTATGGGCCTTGCCGGATGATGCAAACAGATCGAACGCGCACCAATCAGGCTGCCAAAAATTCTTGGCCTTGACCAAGTAGTGCGCCTCGTTGACCATCGGTGGTGCATCACCCGCGTAGATCAAACACATCATCATCGTCATCGCCGTGATCATCACGGTTGCCGCGACACTGCTCCGGCGAGTAGTTGAGTTTGGATCATCCATCGCACAAATCGATTGCCATATTGATCGCCGCCATCATGCTGGTGCGACTGGCCTTGCCCTGCCAAGCGATGTCCATCGCCGTTCCGTGATCGACGCTGGTGCGGACAATCGGCAACCCCAACGTGACGTTGACCGCGTCATCAAACGCGAGAGCTTTTAGCGGGATCAAACCTTGATCGTGGTACATGCAAACGTAAACGTCGGTCGACGAGCGCACCGATGGCGTGAACGCGGTATCGGGCGGTAGCGGTCCGGTCACGTCAATGCCTTCGCCGCGAGCGGCCTCGATCGCCGGAATGATCAACATGGCTTCTTCGCCGTGGCCGATCAAACCATTTTCGCCGGCGTGGGGATTCAGTCCGCACACGGTAACTCGGGCCGGTCGCTTTTCGCGACGCGACAACGCATCCGCTCCCAATCGGATCGATCGCAAAATCGACTCGGTCGAAATCGAAGTGGCTACGTCCGCCAAGGGAATGTGAATCGTGACCAGCACGCATGAGATGATGTTGCTGGTCAACATCATGCAGGCGTTGTCGATACCCGTTCGATCCGCCAGAACTTCGGTATGTCCGGGGAACCGGATGCCGGCTTCGTACCAAGCCTCCTTTTGAATCGGCCCGGTCACGATCGCATCGACCCGGTTCGCGATCGCGTCACCGATCGCTCGATCAAAGGCGTCAAAGGACGCTCGCCCTGTCGCGGCACTGAACCGCCCGGCCGTCACGTCGGCCGCGTCCATTGTCCCGACGCTGAGCACTTCCCATGACGTGTCGAGGTTCAGCTCCGACGCGACCCGAAGCAAAACGTTTTGCGGCCCGTATAGTATGGGATGGCATCGATCGGTTACGGCCCGATCCGTGGCACAGACGATGGCCAGTTCGGGGCCGACTCCGGCGACGTCACCAACGGAGATCGCGATGCGGGGACGATGACGTGGCAAATCAATGGGCGGGGTTGGATGGATGTGAACGCGCCAAGCCGATCCACGGCGCAGAAAACCTGAGCAGGGGTTCACGCCGGTGATTGGTCTGGTGCGGGGAGGACATGGTACGTCACAATCGATTCGGCAAGCTTAACTCATTCATCGGTAGCATCCCAATGACCCGTTCGCAAATCCTAATCACTCTAGCGACCCTGATCTTCTTTTGCGCGTTCGGTTCAAACCGTGTCGCCGCGGTCGATGCCGTGGTCGTGTGTCCGGGAACATTTCGGGAAGCCCTTCAACCGTGGCTGGATCATCGCCATGGCGAAGGCGTGAGCGTCGCCGTGGTCGAATCCGCGGCCAGTCCCGAGGCGGTGCGTGAATCGATCCGTCGCGCCGCGGATGAGACGACTCGGTACGTCGTTCTGATCGGCGACGCACCCACGATCGGAACCCGATGTGACGCCACTCGCTGTGTTCCGATCGATTATCTGCCGACGAAGGTGACTGCCAAATGGGGATCGACACCCACACTCTCAAGTGATCTGGGCTACGGAGATTTTGACGGTGACGGTTTACCGGAGGCGGTGGTCGGCCGCTTGCCCGTTGACAATCGCAAAGACCTGACGCGTGCGATCGAGCGAATCATCGCCTATGAAACTAGCAACGATTTCGGCCCATGGCGAAGTGAGGTCCAGTTGGTGGGCGGCGTGGGCGGATTCGGAATGATGGCCGACGCGGCGATCGAATCGGTGACGCGGTCGGTCATCACCAGCGTCTTGCCGATGGAAACAAAGACTCGCGTCGCCTACGCCAGCGTCGGGCATCCGTTTTGTCCCGTCGGCGGATCCTTTACCGATTCCGTATTGAACAACTATCAACGCGGAGCCCGATTTTGGGTTTACGCGGGGCACGGCCAAGTGACGCATCTGGATCGGTTTCCGCAAACCGCCGAGGGCACTCCGGTGCTCGACCAATACAGTGCCGGCCGTTTGTCGCGTCCCAGCGGAGCATCGCCGATCGCAATCCTGTTGGCCTGTTTTACGGGTGCGTTGGACGCTCCTGAGAACTCGATCGCCGAATCGATGTGGTTGGCCGAGGGAGGTCCCGTGGCCGTGGTGGCGGGCAGCCGCGTGACGATGCCGTATGGAAACACCACCGCGGCGGTGGGTCTGATTGACGGCGTGTTCGCACAGCGGCTACCCCGACTCGGCGATGCATGGCTCAGCGCCTTGGGCAAAATGCATGAAGAGAAATCCTCGAACGAATCTGAATCGACGTCGCGGCTGATGATCGACGCGCTCGCGACCATGATCAGCCCCGCCGGCACGCTGTTGGTGGACGAACGTCGCGAACACATGTTGCTTTACAATTTGATCGGTGATCCGATGCTCGCGATGCGACATCCGCTTCCAATCACGATGAAGGTCGCGGCCAGTCACACGTCGGGTGACGAGATCGAAATCATGACTTCGTGCCAGGTCGGCGGACGGATGACGTTGACGATCGATCGTCCACTCGGCGCGGACACCGGTGGCGATCCCAACGAGACGACCTTGGCCTCGTTGACGGTCGATACGACGGCCGATCGCACCCAAGTGACCAAGTTCAGGTTACCCGCATCGGTCGCGGGTCCGATGATCATTCGTGGCATCGTGGCCGGCTCGAATCAATGGGCGAGCGGCGCGGCGCAAACGATCCTGCTCGCGCGATAACCGGACTGGCGGCCCGCGGTCGCACGCCCTGATCGCTGGAGTCGTAACCGGCGACGAAAATCGCGGCCCGGTGGGCACGTGGTTGAAACGCGGGGGCTGGCCCCCCACGCGTTCGCGCATCATCACGGGCACTCTCTCTTCGCTGTTGACGACGTCGATTTGCAGTACACTGCCCGCACGTTTTCCGAGAACGCGCTTTAACCCTTTCACCGTCATTCGATCGAGCAATTCATGGCCACGTTGAAGTTTTGCGGCGCCGCTGGCACCGTTACCGGTTCCTGCAGCCATATTCATTCTGCGTCGGCAACGTTTCTGGTGGATTGTGGCTTGTTCCAAGGAAATCGGACCACCCAAGAGCTCAATCTGGCCGAGTTCCCGTTCGACGCGGCCAAGGTCGAATTCGTGATCCTGACGCACGCCCACATCGATCACAGCGGGCTGTTGCCCAAGTTGACCAAGGCCGGCTTCACCGGACCGATCTACACCACGCCCGCGACAAAAGACTTGCTCGAATTCATGCTGTTGGATTCGGCGTACATCCAAGAAACCAATGCCGATCGGCAGAGCCGGAAAAACGAACGGCGAGGCATGCCGCCGGTCGAACCGATTTACTCGATCGACGACGCGAAGGCGGTGCTCAAACAAATCAAGACTCATCCCTACGAGGTCTGGTTCGAGCCTGGTAAGGGCGTTCGCACGCGGTTCTGGAACGCTGGCCACTTGTTGGGTTCCCTGTCGGCCGAGATCCATGTTCGTGAAAATGACAAGGACATTCGATTGCTCTTCAGTGGCGATTTGGGACCGGATGAGAAAGCGTTCCATCCCGAGCCCGACGCTCCGAGTGGATACGACTACATCATTTGCGAAAGCACGTACGGCAACCGCGACCGCGAGGATTACACGCTCGACGAGCGACGCGAATCCATGAAGGTCGAACTCAACCGAGGACTCAAGAAGGGTGGCAACGTGGTCATCCCATCGTTCGCGGTCGAACGCAGCCAAGAATTGTTGCATGACATCGCCGTGCTACTCAACTCGGGCGAGATTCCTAACGCGACGGTTTATCTGGATTCGCCGATGGCTCGCAAAGCCACCGAAGTCTTCATCAAGTACGCCAGCACGATGGAAGACATCGAAATCAAACCGTCGGAGTTGTTTCGGCACGAGAACTTTCACATTGTTGAAAGCGTTCAAGAGAGCAAGGACATCAACAACGTTAAAAAGGGTGCGATCATCATTTCGGCCAGTGGCATGTGCACGGCCGGTCGTATCAAACACCACTTGGCCGGAAACATCTATCGTCCTGAATGCACGATTCTGTTCGTCGGTTATCAGTCGCCCGGCACATTGGGTCAGGTCATCACCAGCGGCGCGAAGGCGGTACGGATTCACGGCAAGGAGTACAAGGTTCGGGCTGACATTCGGCGGCTGGGCAATTATTCCGCGCACGCCGACCAACGCGAATTGGTCGATTGGTTGGTGGAGCGTGGTCCCGTGACCGGCGGTTTGTTCCTCAATCATGGTGAGGATGAAGCCCGATCGGTGCTGGCGGACTTGGTCGCCAGCAAGGGATACAACCGGGTGAAAGTTTACTTGCCCCAGTTCGACGAGAGCTTCGACCTCGTCGCCGGCGGTCCTGCGACATCGGTGGAACGCCCTGAGCCGCGGATCGACCCGACTCAACTCGAACGAGATTGGCATAACGACTACGCCGCCTTCATGATGAGCTTTAGCAATAGGCTGCAGTCCATCAAGTCGCCGCATGATCGTCAAATGTTGATCGCGAAATTGAAGGAAACGCTCAATTGAAAAGTTGAACGGATGACGACGGTGATTACCAGTCGGCGAGCGGCCCGGCAATGTGCTCGGTCACATTGACATACTGTTTGTCACAGAACGCGTCGGTCATTCCCGCCAAGTATTCACCGACCACTCTCGCCGTGGGCAATCGTTCGGCTCGGACGCGAAACCTGAGGGGCAAGCGGCCGGGATCCTTCGCCAGCAATTCGAACATCGTGCGGAGTCGATTAGCGGCGGCGTCGCGGACCGGGATCAATCGTTTGTGCCGATAGACGGCATCGAACAAGAACGCTTCCAGTTCGCTCCGCTCGCTGCCCACCGAGTCGCTATGTCTTAGTCTCAATCCCGCATGACAAACTTCGCCCGAGCGGTGGCCTTCATAGGGACGCAATTGATCGATCGCGACGGCCAGCAAATCGCTGACCTGCAAGTCAATCAGTTCGTGAACGAGCAACTGGCGAAGTTGGCTGGTCGGCAACATGCCATGCGCGACGCGGATCGCTTCGAGGGCTCGCCGGACGATGGCCAATTGTGATAACTCGTCGATCGACAACAGCCCCATCTGCAGAGCGTCATCCATGTCGTGGGCGTCATACGCGATCGAGTCCGCCAAGTCGACAATTTGGACCTCCAGCAGCGGAGCCCGACCGATCGCCGCTTCGGCTTTGTGAGCCCGAGTGTCCTGGCCCGCCAAGGTTTCGCAAGAGAGGTTTAAACCGTTGAATTGGCTGTACCGTTGCTCCAATTCTTGAACCAGGATCAGTGCGAACGCGTTGTGCGAAAATCCGCCAACCGATTCCATCGCCTCGCTCAACACATCTTCGCCGCAGTGACCAAACGGCGGATGACCGACGTCGTGCATCAGCGCGAGCGCTTCGGTCAAATCTTCGTTCAAGCGAAGTACCCGAGCCACCGTTCGAGCCACCGACGCGACCTCGAAGGTGTGAGTGAGTCGCGTCCGATGGTAAATCCCCATCTCACCGGTGAACACTTGCATCTTGCCACTCAATCGGCGAAACGCACTGCTGTGCAAAATCCGATCACGATCGCGTGCAAACGGACCCCGGTATCGATGGATCGGTTCGTCGTGAATCCGACCTTCGCTATCACGACTGTGCATCGCATAAGATGCCAATAGCAGGTGTTCGCGATCGGCATAGCGACGCAGATCGATGGCGGGACTTTCGGAGGCGGGGAAACGATTGACGTTCATGGACGGAGTTTAACGTCCCACCACCGCAAAGCCCAGACGATCGCCCGACTCTAAATCTTGCAACTGCAACGCAAAAAGCAAAGTAGCCAGACCGCTCCGCCGGTCTAGGCTTGCATTCTAAAAAATTTAGCTCGCGACGGGCGGAGCCGTCGGTCGACTTCGTGCTACGCTCACAACCCTACAAAAAGCAAAATGCAAAGTAGCCAGACCGCTCCGCCGGTCTAGGCTTGCCACTCTGAAAAATGCAGCTCGCGACGGGCGGAGCCGTCGGTCGACTCACGACTTGGGAGGACATCTCGATGATCGGGGAAGTTTTTGATCCGAACGCCGAATTCTCGATTCGCGAAACGTGCAAGCCGCACTGGTCTCAAACTGGCGCAGTGGTCTTCATCACCTTTCGTACATGCGACTCGATTCCCAACGAATTGGTGACCCGTTGGCACCGTCAGAAGTGCGACTGGCTGGTTCGCCGAGACCACATGGATCTTGGACAGACCGACTGGAAATCTGCTTTGAAACTGCTTGATCCCGAGTTGCGGTTCCAATTCAATCGTGAGTTCAATCGTCTGCGGGAAAATTTCCTTGACCGCTGCGAAGGTGCTTGCGTTTTGCGACAGCCCGAGTTGGCAAAAATCGTCGCCGACTCATTGATGATGTTCGACGCTGAACGTTATTCGATGGGCGACTTCATTGTGATGCCAAACCATGTCCATTTGTTGGCCGCGTTTCCGTCGGAAGTCGCAATGCAGAAACAATGCACTTCCTGGACGCATTACACGGCGCGAGAAATCAATCGATCGCTTTTCCAATCGGGTCATTTTTGGCAAGCGGACCCGTTCGACCACTTGGTCCGCAGTTCGGAGCAATACGACTACTTGCGTCGTTACATCCGTGACAACCCAAAGAAATCCGGGTTGAAAGACGGCGAATATCGTTACCGCCGAAGCCCAAACTAGCCACCCAAAGTAGCCAGACCGCTCCGCCGGTCTAGGCTTGCCATTCTCAGAAAATGCAGCTCGCGACGGGCGGAGCCGTCGGTCGACAATGGGTGGCAATCCATCTATTCTTCTGGACGCTTCCGTTTCTCAGCGAACATGTCCCAATTTTGGAATCGATACGACTTGCCCGCCGCGATCGAAATACGGGTGCCCGCGTCCACAACTTGCAAAACGTCGACATTGATATTCCGCGGGATGCCTTGACGGTCATCACCGGCGTCTCGGGCAGCGGAAAAAGCTCTTTGGCGTTCGATACGCTTTACGCAGAGGGGCAACGACAGTACATCGACAGTTTGTCGGTCTACGCCCGGCAGTTTCTGGACCAGATTCCGAGGCCCGACGTCGACTCGATCGATGGATTAGCACCGACGCTTGCGATCGATCAAAAATCCGGCAACGCGGGAGCGCGCAGCACCGTCGCCACGGTCACCGAGATTTACGACTATCTGCGGCTGCTGTTCGCCCGCGTCGGTGTTCCGCACTGCAGCAATTGCGGCAGCGCGATCGCCCAACAAACGGCCGACAACATCCGCCAAACGTTATTGGCGATGCCCGAAAAAACCAAAGTGGTGTTGATGGCGCCGATGATTCGCGGACGGCGTGGCGAACATCGCGAAGTCATCGAGACGATCCAGAAAGCGGGGCTCGTCCGCGCACGCGTCGACGGTGAAATGCATCTGATCGAAGACATCCCACCGTTGGCCGCTCGCAAGAATCACACGATCGAAGCCGTGATCGATCGCTTGATGATCCGCCCGGGGGTCGAGTCGCGGTTGCACGATTCCGTCGAGTTGGCCTTGCGATTGGGTAACGGTTTGATGTCGGCGTCCTTGCAAAAACCGGACGACGACGAGCTTGAAACCATCTTCAGCACCTCGGCGGCGTGCGTCCAGTGCGGCGCCAGTTTCGAGGAACTGGAACCGAGAACGTTTAGCTTCAACAGCCCCTACGGAGCATGTCCGACGTGCGACGGCCTGGGGAAAAGTCCCGCGGGCGACCTTTCTGATGTGTGTCCGGACTGTGACGGATCTCGATTGAGACCCGAGGCCCGAAGGGTAACGATCGGCGGCGTTTCGATCGATTCGCTCACGGCAATGTCACTCTCCGGTGCGAAGACATGGATGGACCAAGTCACAACGCACACGTCCGCACTGCACACCAAGGTTGCGGCCCCGATCGTTCGTGAAGTCACGCGGCGTCTCGAGTTCTTGATGCGAGTCGGAGTCACGTATTTGACGCTCGATCGCGCCGCCGATTCACTCAGCGGAGGAGAGCTGCAACGGGTCCGTTTGGCGACCAGCATCGGCAGCGGCTTGGTCGGCGTTTGTTACGTGCTCGATGAGCCGTCCATCGGATTGCATCCGGCGGACCACGATCGCTTGATCGAGTGCATTCGTGAACTGCAAACGCAAGGCAACACCGTTGTGATCGTGGAACACGATGAGGCCACGATGCGGCACGCCGACCTGTTGATCGATGTCGGCCCCGGCGCCGGAAAGCACGGCGGGAAAATCATTTCGCGGGGTACCCCCGATCAAGTCGCCGCGGACCCCCATAGCCTGACCGGTGAATACCTTCGCGGCACGCGCTCGATCCCGATCCCACCCACTCGCCGCGAATCGAAACATTGGCTCACGATCACCGATGTCACGACTCACAATTTAAAGAACGTGACGGCTGACTTTCCGCTCGGAACGCTGATCGGGATCAGCGGCGTGTCGGGCAGCGGAAAAAGCTCGTTGATCAACGACACGCTTTATCCGGCGTGGCTAAAAAGATGGGTTTGGTGTCGGCGAAACCCGGGCCTTTCAAGAGTCTTCGCGGAGCGACGAAGATCGACAAGCTGATCCCGATCGACCAGGCTCCCATCGGCCGCAGTCCACGCAGTTGCCCGGCGACATATGCCGGCGTGCTCGACGAAGTCCGAAAGGTATTCGCCAAGACTCGCGAGGCCAAGACTCGCGGATTTTCCGCCAGCCGATTTAGTTTCAATTCGAAACTGGGCCAATGCGAGTTGTGCAAGGGTCACGGCGTGGAACGAATCTCGATGAACTTCTTGAGTGACTTGTTCGTGACCTGCACCCGGTGTGGCGGGAAGCGGTTCAACCGGCAAACGTTGCAAGTTCGTTTTAAGGGAGCCAGCGTCGCCGACGTGCTGGAGATGTCGATCGATGCGGCGGCCGATTTTTTTGAAAACGTCCCCAAAATTCGTCGACAACTGGTGTCGCTGCAAGACGTTGGGCTCGGCTACTTGCATCTCGGTCAAGCCAGCACGACGCTTAGCGGCGGCGAGGCCCAGCGAATCAAGCTGGGCACGGAGTTGGCCCGAGTGTCAACCGGCAATACGTTGTACTTATTGGACGAGCCGACAACGGGGTTGCATTTTGCCGACGTCGAGCGACTCGTTCACGTGCTGCAGCGATTGGTCGACGCGGGCAACACGGTACTGGTGATCGAACACAACTTCGATCTGTTGGCGGCATGCGACTGGATCATCGACTTGGGTCCCGAGGGTGGGGCCGGCGGCGGCCAGATCCTGGCGGCGGGAACGCCGGAATCCGTCGCCAACACCAAACACAATGCCACCGCAAAATTTTTGGCGATGACGCTTTCCCCCCCCCCAAGCCCGCGTTGACGCGATAACGCTGCCCGCGTTGACGCGATAACGCTGCCCGCATTGACGCGATGATGCTGCCTGCGTTGACGCGATAACGCTCACGGATTCCAAAAGCAACATTGCACGTTGAAAATTGGTTTTTTGCGTGAAATCGGGGTAATGTTCAATCTGCAATGGGCTCCTCGTCTGGTTGCCGGCTTGACGGGAAACTCTTTGAGAGGTCGAAATACAACGCATGGATATCGATCGGCAACGGGTACAAGACGATTTGCGAGGCATTGTCGGTGGCGATGTGTTCTGTGGGTCGTTGATGACCCAGCTCTACGCGTCCGACGCCAGCATCTACCAGATCGGTCCGCTCGGCGTGGTCCGGCCTCGCACCATCGCCGACGTGATGGCGACTGCCCAATACGCCGCCGAACACGAAATCCCGCTGCACCCGCGGGGCCGGATCCGGGGTGGCAGGCGAGTCGCTCGGGGGCGGCTTGATCATCGATTTCTCGCGCGACATGCGCCGCATCACGGTCTCCTCCGACGCCTCGCGGGTCGACGTCCAAAGCGGTGCGATCCTGGCGGAAGTCAACCGAGCACTCATTCCCAACGGACGCTGGTTCGGCCCCGACCCGGCCACCCGTAGCGTTAAGACGATGGGCAGTGTCTTGGCCACCAACGCCTCGGGCAGTCACTATCTGCGCAGCGGTTCGGCTCGCGACACCGTCGAATCGATGCGCGTCGTAACCGTCCAAGGCGAACTGCTCGACTTGTCCGTCCACCAAACGGATGAGGCCGGAACCCCCGGCCGATTGGCGCGTGGAATCGCGGAGATTCAGAGCCAGTTTCAACCGCTGCTCGACGCCGCTCGCGAAGCTCCCAAGGCGCGTGGTGGCTACCGACTCGATGACGTCGTCGAGATCGGGCGCAACACGACTCATCCGAGAGTCGACTTGGCAAAGTTCATGGTCGGAACCCAGGGTACGCTCGGCATCATCGTCGACGCGACGGTCCGAACCGAAGCCATTGCGACCCACCGCGGCGTGGTACTGTCGTTTTACCATCGCCTCGACATGGCGGCTCGCAGCGCCGTCGCGGCACTCAATCACGGGTTGGTCGCGTGCGACTTGATGGACCGGCGGTTGTTGCAAATCGCCCGCGATACCGATCCGCGATTCGCCGAATTGTTGCCTCGCGAAGCCGAAGCCATGGTGTTGGTGGAAATCCAAGGCGAGTCCTTGGGCGATCTCTACGATCGCTTGGCGATCATCCGCGAATCGATGTCGTCGGGCCACGACGCCGCCTTCGCCAGTTTGGATACGGTCAGGCAAAGCGAACGCGATCTGTACTGGCAACTCTCGCGACGCGTGATCCCAAGGATGTACCGATTCAAAGGTACCGAATCGCCGGTCCCGTTCATCGAAGACGTGTCCGTCCCCCGCGACCGGCTGCCTGATTTCTTGACCGCGGTCCAAGACACCCTCAAAAAAAACCACGCGACGGCGACCTTCTTTGCCCACGTCGGGCACGGACAATTGAATCTGCGTCCGTTCTTGGACTTGTCCAAGGCCGAAGATCGTAAACGGCTGCATTCGCTTTCGAAACAGATCGCCGATGTTGCTTGGCAGTTCGGCGGCCAAGTCAGCGTCGAGCACGCCGCGGGCCTGAGCCGATCGTATCTGTTGCCCGACCAATTCGGCGACCTTTGGCAGGCGATGGGCCAGGTCAAACGATTGTTCGACCCACTCCACCGACTCAATCCCGGCAAACTGTTCGGCGCGGTGCTGCAAAAGCCGAACGAAAATTTGCGGCCGTCGGACCAAACGATCGAAATTGCCGCCGACAATCGGGTTGTCGTGGAAGCCGACCAACCCCACCTGATTGAGGCGGCTCACGCGCAAGGGCGATCGGTTCCCCAGTTGCAAGTTTTGCAGCATTGGCCCGCCAACGGAATGATCACCTCCGTTGCACGCAGTTGTAACGGGTGTGGCCGATGTCGAACCACCTCACCCGGTGAGCGACAATGCCCCGTGTTCCGCGCCACACCTCGTGAAGAGGCATCGCCACGCGCGAAAGCCAACCTGCTTCGCGGCGTGCTCAGCGGACAACTGAGCGTCGATGACTTGGCGACCGAGGAGGCGAAGGAGATCGCCGATCTGTGTTTTAACTGTCACCAATGCCGACTCGAATGTCCCGCCTCGGTCGACATTCCCAAGATTGTGGGCGAGCTCAAGGCGCAATATGTCGCGACGAACGGCTTGCCGGTCTCCGATTTGTTGATGGGACGCATCGAGACGGTAGCGGCGTTGGCATCGCAAATCCCGTGGTTCTCAAACCTCTTGATTCGCGGCCGATTTCCCCGTTGGATCGCCGAGAAGCTGTTCGGACTCTCAGCCGCTCGCGAGTTGCCACCAGTCGTTCGCGAAACGTTTTTGCGTCACGCCAGCCGCCGGGGCTGGACCCGGCCGCTGCCTCAAGGTGGTTTGAAAGTTCTGTACTTTGTTGATCATTATGCCAACTATCATGACCCCGACCTCGGCCGGGCGTTGGGCGAAATTCTTCAGCAAAACAGCATCGGAATTTATGTGCCGCTGGCCCAACTCGGTTCCGGCATGGCCCGCATCACCTCCGGCGACCTGAAAGGGCGCGAAAAATCGCGAGACGCAACGTTCGCTTGCTCGCCGACGCCGTGCGGCAAGGCTACACCGTGATCGCGACCGAACCCGCCGCCGTCCTGTGCCTGAAACACGAGTACCCCAACCTGCTCGATGACGAAGACGCTCACCTGGTTGCCGAGCACTCGCACGAAGCTTGCCATTACCTTTGGAGCTTGCACGAAAACGATCGGCTCTCACTCGAGTTCCAAAACTTGGACGCCGTGATTGCCTATCACCAACCGTGCCACCTAAGAGTTCTCGATCCGCATCAAGTCGGATCACGGTTATTGGAGTTGATCCCCGGAGTGGAAATGCAACGGATCGAGGCCGGTTGCACCGGAATGGCGGGAACGTGGGGATTGCAACGCAAGAATTATCGAAACAGTTTGCGGATCGGATGGCCGCTGATCTCAGCGATGCGGTCGGCGCGAGTCTCGATGGCGACCACCGAATGCAGTGCTTGTAAAATGCAGATCGAACACGGCAGTGGTCAACCGACGATCCATCCGCTTAAATTACTGGCCTACGCCTACGGGCGGATGCCGAAAATCGCAGAGGAATTCAAACCGTTGTCATGATCAAGCTAAAAGTTCAAATGTTCGCTGGGGCCAAGCAACTCGCCGGAGCCGACTCGGTCGAAATCGAAGTTCGCCAGCCGGTGCAGGCGAGAGCGATTTTTGATGCGTTGCAGCGATACTCGCCGGAGCTTGCGGTGTTGATTCCTTCGTGCCGCTTGGCCGTCGACAATCGATTCGTGATTGATCAGACGATCATCGATGAAGATTCCACCATCGCGCTCATCCCACCCGTGAGCGGCGGTTGAGTTTGTCCAAGCCACCCACCCCCCATGTCCCGATCAAACCGGCTGAGGTCAAACCGGCCAACGTCGACGCGGTGCCTATCGAGCCGGTCAATGCAGCGCCGGTCAATGCAGCGCCGGTGCACGTCGAACTGGTTGATGTGCCGATCGATCTTTCATCGCTTCTGGAAAAAATCGGCGACCCCGACACCGGTGCGCATGCTTGGTTCATCGGCGTGACGCGGCGGACGACGGGCAATCGCACGACGCAAACGCTCGACTACGAGGCTCATCGACCGATGGCGATCGAGCAACTGCGCCGCATCGCTGAGCAAGCGATGCAAACGTTCTCGCTCGCCCGCGTCGTCGTTGTTCATCGGCTCGGCAATGTTCCGGTGGGCGAAGCCAGCATCGTGGTCGGCTGCAGCAGTGCGCATCGTGTCGACTCATTCGCGGCGTTGCCGTGGATCATGGACACGCTCAAGCAAGACGTCGCGATCTGGAAACGCGAGACTTATGCGGATGGACAACAAGAGTGGGTTCACCCAACCCCGTCACCCGATGGAGCCGATGGACCCGACTCGATCGAGCCGCGTGAACGTCGGTGAGCAAACCCAACCGAATCTATCTCGACCATGCCGCGACATCGTGGCCCAAGCCGGATGGGGTCCTCGACGCGATGGACCGATTCGCGCGAGATTGCGGCGCGACGGCGGGTCGGGGCGGCTACGATTCCGGCGTGACGTCAAACAATGTGATCGCCTCGGCGAGGCACGCGATCGCGACGATCATCGGCGCGGCGTCAGATCACTGCGTCTCGCTGCACGCGAGCGGGACCGCAGCGCTCAACGCGGCGATCCACGGCGTCTTGAAGCCCGGCGATCATGTCGTCACGACCGCCGCCGAACACAACTCGGTGCTGCGTCCCTTGCACCATTGGAAGCGGCACCACGGTGTCCGCCTGAGCGTGATTCCGACCGATTCGGGTGGCCGCGTCGACGCCGACGAATTGATCGCGGCGGTCACCGACCAAACGCGTCTGGTCACGCTGACTTCCGCCAGCAACGTGACCGGAGCGGTCCAGCCGATCGAGGCTGTCGGCACGGCCGTGGCTCAAACTTCGGCGCTGTTCCTTTGCGACGCGGCCCAATCATTTGGAACGCTCGCGATCGATGTATCGAAATGCCACATCGATCTGTTGGCCGCGCCGGGGCACAAATCGTCGGGCGGTCCGGCCGGCACAGGATTTCTGTATGCGGCGCCGAGCGTCCATGACAAAATCGTCGCCAGCATCCAAGGCGGAACGGGAAACCAGAGTGAATTGCTGGAGATGCCTGAATCGATGCCAGCCAAACTGGAGGCCGGGAATCTGAACGTGCCCGCGATCGCAGGCTGGCTGAGTGCACTGCGTCTGATTTCACCCCACGAGTTGGAAAGGCGGACGCATCACGCCGCCGTTACCGCACGATTGCTGCACCAGTCACTTGGCCTGGTCGACGGTGTCAAACTGCACGCCGCGGCCTCAGATCTGCCCATCGCCAGCATCACGGCGACCGACTACTCGGCGCATGACTTGGCAATGATTTTGGATGCCGAATTTTCGATCGAAACGAGATCCGGATTGCATTGTGCCGCACTGCTTCATGGCTGCACCGGCACCATGCCTGAGGGTACACTGCGGATCAGCGGCGGGCACACCACCACCGAGCAAGAGATCCTCGCAGTCGTCGCCGCCATCGAGCAGATCATGCAGGCATCGGGTTAGCAACGAGCGATAAATAAGTGACGCGTTTCACGTCCTCTCTTCCCCCGCCGCGTAGCGATTTGCAGGGGAGAGAGTTAGAGAGAGGGGAAAAAGTTACCGAATCAACCGTCCGATCGCAGAACGATGAGTAAAAAGAACAAGCGTCACGCAAAATCCAAACTCAACCCACCCCCGTGGTACCAGGACGGGTTGCAATTCCAGTGCACCCAATGCGGCGACTGCTGCAGTGGTTCACCCGGATTCGTGTGGGTCAGCGACGAGGAAATTGCCGCGATGGCTGACAAGATGACGTTGTCGATCGATGATTTTTCCCGCCGTTTTGTCCGCCAAGTCGGGATCGATCAAAGCTTGGTGGAGTATCCCGACGGCGACTGCATTCTGTTGGATCCTGACACGCGAAAGTGCATGGTCTATGCCGCGCGTCCCATGCAGTGCCGAACGTGGCCGTTTTGGGATTCGAACCTCAAGCGGCCTAAAGACTGGAAAGAAACATGTCAAGTTTGTCCCGGTGCGGGGACGGGAAAGGTGTACACTTTTGAGCAAATCGAAGTGCAACGCAAAAAGAAATCTGTCTGATCACGAATCGTCCAATACTTGCCATTCAGCCATGAAAACACTTAAGACGACCCTCTGCTTTGCCGCCTTTTTTTGGGTCTCGACCCTCGCCGATGCGGCGGAACCGACCGTCGTTTTCGAAGAGGACTTCGAAAATGGCCACGATTCCTGGCAGATCCTCGACCCAGCGACGTGGCAGATGGTGGATCACGACGGCAATCACGCGCTTGAGATCACCGAGCGCGCGAGCGATTACAAGCCACCCTTCCGCAGCCCCGGTCACGTCGCCCTGGTGAAAGACCTGGAGGTCGGCAGCTGCGAGATTACGTTTCGCGTCCGCAGCACCAAGGACACCGGAAACCACCGAGATTGCTGCGTCTTTTTCGGCTACCAGGACGATCAACACTTCTATTATGTACACGTCGGTGCCAAGCCGGACCCCCACAGCGGCCAGATCATGATTGTGAACGAGGCCCCTCGTTTAGCGCTGACCCAAAACGAGAAGACGGTCGCCTGGGACGACCAGTGGCACACCGTACGAGTGACAAGGGATATCGATACAGGAGAAATCGCACTTTACTTCGACGATATGACCAAACCGCACATGCAAATCAACGATAAAACGTTCAAAAAGGGCAAAATCGGTATCGGCTCGTTCGACGACCTCAACGAATTCGACGACATCCGCGTCACGACGCCGCCAGTTCCCCTTGCGACGTCAGGCAACCTTAAGTAAATTCCCACTTCCGTCGGCCAGCGGTTCAACCGCCAGCCATCGGAAGCGAATCCCCTGTAGCTCAGTTGGTAGAGCAGGTGACTGTTAATCACCCTGTCGCAGGTTCAAGTCCTGCCGGGGGAGCTTAGTGGCTAAGTCTCCCAAAGCCAATGCAAGACGATCCCAGTCATTTACGGGATTTCTTGCACTGGCTTTTTTTGTTGACCGGGAAAGTCTGCCGTTGTCCTGCACCGTCGGTGGTGGATTTCCGTGGTGTTTTTTCTGGCACCACTTCCACGTCGTCGGCATGCTTGGTCGTCGGTGCTGCCGGGGGCGTCGTTGTCACTCCCACGATCTTGGCTCCGTCGATGACGGCTCGGTCGAAACTGGCCTGCAACGTCATGCAGTAGTGCTTGTTTGCCACGTCCGGTGAATTGCCAAGCCAGCTCGTCACGTCCTTGGCGGGATAGCGGGCGAGCAATCCCGTCTCCCGGGTGGTCCGCAGATTCTGCATCAACTTGGGCCACGGGCCTAACCCGGCGCGGGTGACGATCTTTTCGAGCGTCGTAAGTACGTTGGCGGCAGCGGCGTAACGTGTAACCACCAACTCGGCACCCTCGGGGGCGTATTCCCTAGCACTCAGCAAATGGGGCCGCAACTCAGGGAAGATCTGACTGCGGCGAATCGGTGGCGTCTTGTTGCTTCGCACGATCATCGTGTTATTTGCTAGGTCGATGTCCGCCCACCGCTGGATTCGTGTTTCGTGGCTTCGCATCCCCGCGTAGCGGGCAAACGCCAACATGATCCGCCAGTCTTCGCAGGGTGCTTTTCGGATACAAGCTTCGACCCAATCAGCCGGGACCATGAATAACTGGTCATCGTTGCCGGTGACGGCGCTTGCTTCGTCGGCAAATGGATTGCGTTTTATCAATTCGTGTTTGACGGCTGAACCGAAAAACTGCTTGCACCGTCCGATCGTTCGATGATCGAAAAGATTGCGGAATCGTTTATCGACTTTTCTCGTATGGGAAAGTTCACCAACCGTTTAGTGATCATGATCCACCCCGACGACGCAAAGAACTTCCAGATCAATTTATACGACATCAAGGATCATCTAAAACACGTTCTAATTGGAGTGAACTAAGTGGCTTACCGTAATGGCAACTATTCTGCGTTTTACGTTTCAGAACCTTTCTCAGAATCGAATCTCGGAGTGCACACTCAAGCCGCGATTTTGTAAGCTACAATCTCCTGCGAGCTTGGAAGGGGATCGATTCAGCATTCCCTTTCAATGATTCACACAACAAGAACTACAACGTTCGCGACGGCAGTGATTGGGAACTGACTCTGAAACCAAGAATCCGAGAGCGAATTAGGAGCTCGAAGAATATCGTTCTCTTTCTTAGTTCTTTGACCGTAAGTTCGCGTGCTCTTCGCGAAGAGATCAACTACGGAATCAACACGCGCTCGTTGCCAGTGATTGTTGTCTACCCTGATCACAAAGAGAAATCAGACATCATTAACTGTAGCCAGAAAACCATTCGCAAACAGATATCTGATCTATGGGACAAACTGCCGATCTTTCGTGATTCCATGTCATCAGTGCCAACGATACATATTCCGCAGAAAAAGGAATTGATACGATCTGCGCTTCAGGATCCGGACTTTGTCATCGGCTCCAAGAAACCCGCAAACACGTACTTCTACCCTTGTTAGGCGACTTTCGTTGAATCGACGGTCCGATCAGCATTCTCATTCTTTCGCCGATGCTCGCGGACGTTGATCAGCAATCTTGCCGCTTCTTTGGCGGCCGTCTTGGCGTCTTCGTGTTCGTCGTCGGTCAGTTGGAGAGAGACTTCCGTATCTTTGTTCGTGCGTTCATGCGTTCTTGCCATTAGGCGACTAGCTGGCGACGGGAATCCATCCGCGCCGCGTTTCGGTTTGAGCGACGATCCCCAACGTCTCGGCATGATTGAGCCAAGACCGAACCGGCCGAACGTCTTGCCCGAGCTCGCGAGCGATCGCGGATCCGCTGATCGGCTTGCCCGTGAACGGTTTGCCCAGCGTCGCGGCGACCACCCGCCCCTGCACCTTGATATAGAGAATAGAGAGCGGCGGTGGACAATAGTTGCGGCGCATCAGTGTCTAAGATCGACGACGCAATTCCTTCATCGAATCCCCGGACTTCTGTGTCGCGTCATCGCCAACGCATCTTGCGAAATCCGACCGCTGTTCACCGGTTAAGAAAGCCAGCGGATTTTCAAACTCAAACGTCTTTAACAGCGGCGTCGAGTATCCGTCAGGAATTGTGACCTTGTTCGCGTTTCGTTTTGCCTGCCTTTGTTTTCGATTCCGTTGCTTGCGGATGCGGTCCGCCTTCCGCTTTGATTTGCTTTTTCTCGCCATTTAGAACTCAAACGTTTTGGTTGAAGTGAAAAACCACCACCGTAAGGACAAGCTGCTACGCAATGGGTTCGATGATTAAAACGGATTCCAATCATAACGAAATCATCAACTCGCAAATTTCCCCAAGCCGTCTTTTAGATTTGTCGCGGTTTCTTGTCCCCAAAAGGAATTGGATATCAATCCTATCGCGGGAGTGCATTCGTGTCCGGTATCTGTTGACTACGCGAACCCACCGATAGAATGTGGGTTAGTAGACGTGTCGACGGTGTCTCGACCAGACGTTTCGACGACACGAAGTGCAACCTGTTGAGCATCAAGCATTGGGAGATCACTTGACCAACACTGAAATCGCCGAACCCAATAACGAAAACAATGCTATCTCGAATATCTTGCGGGGCACCCGGAAACGCAAATACGGGCGTTTCGTCGTGGCCGCATTGAGCAGCATTCCTTGGATCGGCGGAGCGATCGCTGCTTCTGCGGCGCTTCATGCCGAAGCTGAACAGGGGAAAGTAAACGACATGGTCGCTCGGTGGCTGGAGCACCATAGGGGGCGAATCGGAAAGCTCGAACGTACAATCGAGCAAATGGCGGAACGTCTCGACAGCTTTGGCGGCGATCTTGCAGAGGAGGTTGAGAAACGACTCAATGACGAAAGCTATCTCTCGCTGGTTCAGCGGGGCTTTCGAGTATGGGATCACGCCGACTCAGAGGAAAAACGCGACTTCATTCGTCGTTGCCTGACACACGCCGCCGCTACGCGGATTTGCTCCGACGACGTGGTGCGTTTGTTTCTTGATTGGATTGATCGCTACGATGAAATTCACTTCGCGGTGATGCGAGCCTTGTACGACAATCGAGGGGCGACACGCGCGTACATTTGGGATCAGATTCACGGCGAGAATGTTCGGGAGGACTCTGCTGAGGCAGACCTTTTCAAGCTGTTAATCTTCGATTTGAATACCGGACGAGTCTTACGCCAAATCCGTGATAAGAACTTGCAGGGACAATTCCTCAGCAAACGTCGTCAAGGCCGGCAAGTCAGCTCAACCGTGTTAGAATCCGCGTTTGAAAACACAAAACCATACGAGCTGACAGAGTTGGGTAAGCAATTCGTGCACTATGTGATGGACGAAGTCGCACCCCAGATTGGCACTGAATCATGACATCGCTTTAGTGCTTGTTTGCCAGATGTGACTGGCCGCCTCACACACGGCGAGCACATACGCCCACAAATCCAAAAATTACTTTCATGCAAAACGGAATTTTTATTCGCGTCTTCATCGCGAGCCCCGGAGATGTGTACCAAGAACGGGACTCGGCGTGCCAAGTGATTCACCGATGGAATGCCGCTCATTCGTTGAAGCAATCAATTCTAATAGAGCCGGTTCGAGTTGAAACCCATTCACACGCTGTTCAAGGAGGGCACCCACAGGATTTGATCAACGGACAATTGCTTGATCGCTGCGACCTGCTGGTTGCAATACTTTGGTCACGGCTGGGAACGCCTACCAATACGGACCCGTCTGGCACAGTCCAAGAGATCCGAGAATTCGCTGCGAAGAAGGGAGCCGAACGGGTTCTGTTGTTTTTTTGTGACCGCGACTTTTCAAGCCATTCAGATCTAGATCAGGTGAAAGCGGTTCGTGAATTCAAAGACAGCGTTAAGCAAGAGGGCCTCTACATTCCATACACTGCCGTCACTGACTTCGCCGAGCAATTTCGCCACCAACTTGACATGGCGCTCGGTCGGTTGATGGAGGATGAAGACTTTGAGGTGTTGACGAGCCAAGGTGACGGCAAGCAACTCGTCACGTTTGAACCAGAGGCAAACACGATCCTCGCGTTGGCGGCGGGCGGAGACCAAAGCAGGATTATGCTGTCGCGACTCCTCGCCGGACACGAATTGTCCGCCGGTGGTGTTGTGCTAAACAGAATCGCCGATGAACGCTCAGAGTCTGAATGGGAGTCCGGCTTGGATCAGTTGGAGAGGATTGATTACGTCATCGACCTCGGGCACAAGGGTGAGGTTTTTCGCCTCACCAAGGGCGGATACGAGGCGGCCGACAATCTTTGGCACGTCTTGCTTCTGCGCCGAATCGCTTCGCTTCAAGCTGGTGAATACGACTACGTGAAACTGGCGACGATCATCGAAGAAAGTTTCCTCGGTATGAAATTGAGTCATCAAACCTGCCGTGAGAAGATCGCCATGCTTGGTGAAATGGAGCTGCTAGAATTGGTTCCCAGTGACGGTGGTATCGCGGCCGTCCGGCTCAACGATCTATCCCGCAAAACAATCCGCGAACATGATTGGCTTGATTTCAGAGAACCGGAAGCCGAGATGGAGTAGCTCAACCGACGAGCCCGTAGGACAAGAGATGACCGCCAAGCTCCGAATTACAAACGACCTGTTTTTTGTGGAAGGGAAGCGTTATCGCTTCCTTCGTTTCGAAAACAGGTGGCAGATGATCGCGAGACGATTGCCCGCGTCCGCTAGTTGTGCCAACTCTGCGTGGTCCGCAGGATTCCTTCGAGATGTGCGTTCGTCACGTGCAGAAAGATCAGCACTTCGTGTTTGATCGTTTGGATGAAATGTTCGACATTCGCCTGCAAGCTTAGGGATCAAGTACGCGTCTGCAAAAGTCTGCAATCGGCTGTTTTGCACCGTTGACTGGGCGAGGCGATGTTCTCGCTATCACGCTCATTCCGCTAGGTTTTGGTCGAGCCAGGGCCTGATCATTTTCGCCGCGGACGAAGCCAAGAGATTCGATCCTCGTATTTTGAATCCAGCACTTCTAATGATTCGCACTTTCAACCAGAGTCGTCACGAAGTCGCCGCAGAACCTGAGTTACCCTGGCGCGGGTTACGCCCAGGTAACGGGCGAGTGCCGCCCTGCTTTCGACGACCTCGTTGTCCAGGAGGGACTGGTAGAATCGAGCCCGAGCCATTGGATCGTGTTTAGCTTTGACTCGTGTCTTCGGTTTCAGGACCGTGTTTGGGTCACCCCAGGGGATCAGATGGACGTTCCTTTCCTTTCTGCAAGTCGTTAGTAGGCAAAGACCTAGCTCAGTAATAGTGAGTTGTGCTGAGTGGTCGAATTGGGGACCAATCCGACCGCTCGGCGTACCCAAAACCGGCGGTCATGTGAATCTACGATCGACCTCAGTGGATCGGCTCGAACCGGTGTCCGAAAAGATCGACTATGTAGCGAAGGGTTGCGGGATGTGCCAAATCTCAAAGGCTCTCATTTAAGAATTGAATTCGCTGCTCGCTGCCGGCGTCGAGCTATAATTCCGATCGCCCCGACGACGAGGAGTGCGATACTCGACGGTTCTGGGACGGCGGTGACGGTGCGGGGTGTCACGGCGAAGGTATCGGCTTGAATCGTGGCGAATTCGTTTATCGGTGTCGGCGCTAAGTCCGGCGTGTCCAGAATTAGCGCCGCCGCATCGACGGAGAACGTCAAATCGCCCGTGAAGGTGGGAAGCGTTGACACGATGACGTTGGCAACCGAACTATTGGATCCGGGAATCACATCTACTCCATTGACGTCCAATCCGTCAAAATTGATGTCGGACAGAGTCAGACGCTGCGTCATTGCCGAATCAAGGTTCACGGAATCGAAGAACTGTGCTTCAGACGGGAAAACGTATCCCGTCATCGTCGCATCGGTGCCGGCCAAGTCGAAAAAGTAATCGACGCCTGCGATACCAGAACTTCCTGACAACAACAGGTCGATTTGGTAGGAGCCAAGGTCCGTCGCAGTCGGGAGTTCAACCTTAAGCGTGAAGGCGTTTCCAGGCGTATAGGTGGCATCTGGATACAGAAGCTGAACCGGAGCAGCGGAAGCTATGGTTGTCACCACAGCCGTCAATGGAATAAGCAGAAGTCGAAGTGACATCATGAGGGGAGTCCTGTCTGGGGTGGAGGCTGTCTAAAGGCATTATGGTGGCAAACGAAATGACTATGTGAGTATCTGGATCGTCTCTTGGTCATCCGCTAGGAGTTGAAGAATCTCGTCGTCATCGTCATCGTCCAATTGCGTGGAAGGCGATGTGTAGACGAGGTCAATTGAGGCCGTCGTCGTCTGTGAAGGGGCAATCGATTCGGATTCGGCCCGCACGGCAACGGGTTGGCGGCTGAGTTGGTTGATGATTAGAAGAGCATCGAGTGCCGACACAGTACCGTCGCCGTTGACGTCATACTGGCTGGATATTAACGACTCCCCCTCTCCCTCGCCTTCGGGATCGGCAAACGAAGACGCAGATAGCCGGCTAAGCTGGTTGATGACCACCAGCACCGCGTCCAACGCTGAAACGCGACCGTCACGATTCGTGTCCTCGTAAGCGATTGGTTCAGCCACACTCGATTGCGTAGCTGACAATGGCATTCCATCAGGCGGTATGATCGATTGACCATTTGCA
>CAWAEA010000003.1:0-216765 GCA_963781095.1 Pirellulaceae bacterium | reverse complement strand
GCGTGGACAGTAGCGAAATGCTGCTGCCCACCACTTAACGCCAAAGGCCGATGCACCCGCATCGGCCTTTTTGCGTTTATGCCCGTATTTTACGGCATTTCCGCTCGCGGCGTGGTTTTTTGCCTGCGTCTTGGACGGTCCGGGCACCGTACCAAACCATTCCTTTCCTGCCGTCTAGCCGCGACAGGACGACCGAATCTCTCGAAGTCTCTGAGTTTGGCTGCGCCCGGAGTTGATGGTGCTCAACGAACCCGAGAACAGTTTGCATCCCGACTTGATTCCGGCACTCGCCCGATTGAGTGCCCTCGCCGCGGAGAACAGTCAAGTCATCGTCGTTAGTCACAACACGGCCTTGGTCGATGCATTGGAAGGTGACGACATCTGCGTACCAATTCGTCTCGAAAAAGATTCAGGTGAGACGGTGCTGCAAGACGCTGATCTACTGAGTCAGTACGGATGGAAGTGGCCGAGTCGTTAAATAGCATGCCTGATCGAACAACCTTACGTGTCGGCGACCGCATTCGATTGCTAACGGTTCCCCAGTGCGATCTTGAACAGCGTGAACGTGAGATCGCGGCTGGCAATGTTGACCCAGACGCAACGGCGACTGTAATTGAATGCATCATCGACGCTGATCCGATCGTGACGATCCAACGCATCGACGGATTTGGGGCGGCTTGGTTTGAGGTCGAGTTCGTGGAAACGGATGGGGTACACTATCACTCGTTAACCATTCTTGATAACGAGTCGTGGGAGCGGCTTGACCAATGACGGCAGAACCTTCCCTCTTCGCGATTCCGCAGGCCGTCGAAAAAGGCGGCCGGTTCATCAAGCCAAACTGGGCAGCCGTTTATGATTGGGTGGATGCCAACGTACCGGTCGATCAACGTGATGAAATTTGGACGCGGCTGGCCGGTCAATGGTTGAATGCACTGCGGGAGACTTTGGGCGAAGGTTACTCCATCGCCGAGTCGGATGAGTTCGTGTTGATTGGCAGAACCGACGCTCGACTTACCAATCGAATTTTGTCGAGCAGTGAACACGCAAGACTAACGATTCTGAAAACGCTTCCAGATGTCGCGAAAGACGAAGGGTACGGCAAACACGTTGTGCTTGCGTTTTCCGACGTGGAATCTTACTACGATTACATCTCCGATTTCTACTGCGAAGAAGGAGAGTTCGGACTGTCTTGCGGTGTTTTTCTAGATGAGGGCTACGGGCATTTCGCCATCTGCTTGGCGTATGGCGATGATTACGAACGCACGATTGCACATGAACTGAACCACAATCTATTGCGTCACTTGCCGCTGCCACTTTGGTTAAACGAAGGGGTCACGCAGGTGATGGAGGACATGGTTCTGGGAGGGTCTTACTTCAGTAGCGATCACGAGATCGTCCGTCGGCATCGAGCATACTGGAATCCACAAACGATTGACGAGTTCTGGTCGGGCGAGTCGTTCTCGTCACCCGATGACGGCCAGGAGTTGAGCTATCACTTGTCGCAGGTCCTGTTTCGCAATTTGATGTCGGACTTCCCAAAGCAGGTGTTGCCCCTCCTCAATGCGGCCCACTATGCAGATGCCGGCGAAGCAGCCATGAAACAGGTTTGCAAAGCCTCCCTTACTGATCGAGTGGCACAGTTTCTCGGTCCAGGCAAGTGGGAGCCGGCGCGGACCTATTCGGTATCGGATGATAGCGTTCCTTAACCGTCACTGAAGTGAGCGGTCGCCAAGCGATATCGTCGATTAAAAATCCTTCTTGGCCACGCTATCGATCTTATCTTGCATCGATTGCTCGCGATCCGTCCGAGTTCCGACTTTGATGCTGGTGGTGATTCGCGGAGCGCCCATTTCGTGAACGCGTTCGTGGCAACGCTTCACCGCGGCAAACACGTCATCCCAATCGCCTTCGATGTTCGTGCCGTACGCGTGAAGCTGGTGTTTCAACCCAGCCTCTCGCAGCACCTTTTGGCATTCAGCGACGTACTTGCCCACCGAGACACCAACGCCCATAGGGACGACACACAAATCTAGAATCACTTTCATTTTGATATTTCGCTGGTTTTGGGTGGGTACAGTTTGCTTCGGCCAAAGCCTAGTAGTTCGCGTCAGGTCACTTTTCGGATAATAAAATAGTGGCACGGCGGTCCTCCGCCGTGTGAGGTTCACGGTCGGAGCGCGTCCCGTATCTCCCTACCAGAAATTAACCGCACTGCTACTAGACTTTCCCGAAGGAAATTACAGTGGCTTGTCTCAACCGCACGGTCTTGGTTCCGTCTCAAGACCAGCGAACGTCGTCTGCGGTTTGCAGCGTTGGTCGTAGGTGATGTGATCCTGTTACCCGACGCGATCGACGAGTTCTGCGACCGACGGTTTCGATTGCCGGTACGAGACGATTTTACATCGAGTCCATGCGATTTCGTTTTTGAGAATGCTCTTTCGATCGCGGCAGTGATCCAATCGTCGTCGTTGCCGAATACGCCGCCGCCGAGCAGCGTGAGGTAGACGACGTTGACGCCGGTGCGTGACGCGTTAATGGCGGCGGCCAGTAGTGTGGCTTCGTAGGCTGCGTCCAGGATCAGCTTGGCGAAGTCTGTCCACAACTCGGCGGGCTGGCGACCGTAGGCGACTGGTAGCGCGAGCAGTAGGCTTGACTAACGCGATGCTCAGCACCGGGGAGCGTTACGTCGGCTTGCCATTGCAGACCGATCCGCAGCTCGCCACGAAGTTCGTCGAGTTCTAATTCGCTCGCCGATTGCAGACGATCGGTGATGCGGCGAAGGCCGTCGTCGGACGGGAAGAGGTAGCCGTTTTGCATCTGCCAAAGCTGGTCGTCTTCGTTGCCGAGTTTTTGACCGAGGTCGGCGGAACAGTCGATTTGATGGTCGGCGGATTGGCCGATGCGATCGCCGACCGGTGCAAAGTAATTTCGATAGATCGTCGCGGCTCCGCACGCGATCGCGCACGCCGGGCCTTGCGTTGGATCGTTTTCGTAAATGCCGACGCCACGTTCGGGCGTGACCGATGGACCGGTCATTTCCAACAGGTTGAATTGTGAGGCGACTTGGAACAAAACGTTCGCATTGGCCGAGTCGGCGTGCAACTGGCGAACGTCGCCGACGTGTTCGCGAATCGTCGATGGATGCGCCCGAACGTCAAGCTGCGAGACGACTTGCCGAAGTTCCGAAAGCTTCGGTGTTTCCAAACGTCCGAACGCAAACCGTTTTCCGTTGGGACAAACGATCATGATCGCCCTCGATGAACAGTTCTCGGCGAACCTGTTCAGGCGATTCTTCCTCGATTCCGGTAAGCTTTGTGAACCAAGTCATAACGTTTGCTGTTTTTCGAGAGTGAATGGAACGCCGCGTTGGCACGCAAATTGGAGCATAGTTCTGTTTTCTATGTTGAGTCGATCGCTTGCCAGAGCACGGTTAAGATAACAACATGCCACTACGAACAACTCAAGACCTTTGATGACGCCTACCGATTCGTGCTGGAACAGAAAGTTTGCACGGTCTTCGGGAGCAAAGGATCGCCCTACCCATCGTTGTGGGACAACACCGCGTTGTCTGAAACGAAACCCAAAGCGGGTGGATGGAGCCCCAAGGTCATGGCGGTTTGGGATTGGAAAACCCGTATCCCTCAAACCTACCCCGACGCAGTTTTCTACGGCAAGGTCGCCGGAGGAGATGCGGTGCTGATGGAGATGCAACACTTTCGCAATGAACACTTCCCACAGTTCCACAAGCCGGTCGACGAGTTGGGGCCGCTCGAGCAGCAAATCTTTGAACTGATCCGCCTCGACCAGGGATACACCGGCGAGATTCGCAAGCGAGCGATGAGCCGGCTTGCCTGCACCAAGAGCCAATTTGATACGTCGCTCAAGAAGTTGCAGATCAGTTTGAACATCGTTCGCTCGAACGACAGTTGCCATGCGAATGACTTCTGGCTACCCATGCGAGAAGTACACCTGGAGCTTGTGGAGCGGAATTTTTGATCAGGCTCAACGTGCTGTTCGTGTGCAGCAAGAACCAATGGCGGAGTCCGACGGCGGAGACGATCTATCGGCGCGATGATCGGGTGTCGGTTCGCTCGCGCGGCACGGCGAAGGCGGCGGTGCAGACGATTCGTTCGGACGACATCGCTTGGTCGGACGTGATAATGGTGATGGAAGACAAACATCGGCAACGAATCTTGGCCGACTTTCCCGGCGAAGCGAAGTTCAAACCGATGCATGTGCTGGACATTCCGGACGACTACCAGTTCATGGACGACGAATTGGTGGAGTTGATCCGATCGGCAGCGGAGCCGATCATTGAGATTCTTTGAACGCTACCTTCGTTGGCAAGTTACTGCCTACAATAGCTGTAGGGCTGCTCGAGTTCATTTAATAGTCGCCTTCCCCAATCAGAAAAGTTTTCGATGACTGACGATGCATTCCAGGATGGAAAATCACCATTAATTCCGAGTGAATTTCTTGAGCTTGGCGATGTTCCAGACGAAGGGTGTTCCTTTGGTGTTTTTTCGATTGCACATACTTTTGACGGATACGGTGCGTTTGGCGATCGAGCTTTTGGGGCTGCTGAAAGCTGCGACCTCGAGGGGGACGATCTGGCCGCATTAAGAAACTACCTGTTTGTTCAGGCCAGAAGAATTGGTCCACCGCCTTCCCGACCCGGTGTTCGCCGAAGCCACAGGAGTCTTGCAAATGATCGCCCGAAACCCCAAAGAACGACAACTCTATGACGACCGACTGAAAGCCGAACGCGACGAGTGGGCACGGACCGAACAAGCGAAGCGTGAAGGTGAACTTGTTGGAAAGATCGAACTACTAAGCCAACTGCTTGATCAGCCCAGCCCGAGCAGCCAGACGCTTCGAGGAATGACGCTTGACGAGCTAAGCAAGATTGAGTCCGGTCTGCAGCAGCAACTTCGCGACCGAACCTGACTCGATTTGTTAACCAGCAAGTCACCTTGTCCCGGGCGAAGGAAAAAAAGCAATCTGGTTAGCACATCGGTGTTAACTAGCCTGCAAATCGAGACTTGCTCCGTATAGCGTACGGTTGGAGGAGCTCGTCGAAAAGGTTCTAACCTATTCGGTCCATCAACACGATGGTCGGATGATTCTCACTGCCGAGGATGCCATTCTCTGCGATCAACCGGCGGTGTCAACGCAGGATCGAATCGGGCGTGAACAGCGTCTTGATTTCACCAAGTCGTCTGCGATCGAGGACCTTTCCTTTGACCACAAGCCGGCGGCGTTGATCATCGTCAAGCGTTCCCTTGCTGCATCCAATTCTCATGGTCAAATGACTCTTGTTCGTCCCCGAAGTACCGCTTGTACTCATTGTAGGGTTGGCTGCTCCGTTGGTCCGGACTTCCCCACCACTTTCGCCCCCATTCGATCGATTGACCTCGACGCGCGTTGGCGAAACGCAAGCTAAGCTTCTTTGAAATTTCTGACCGAACCATCCGCACTCGGGTGGAGTTATTGAAACATGAGGGCTGGAGCTGACGGTGAACGCATCCCACACCCATGAAACCGTTCATTGGCGACATCGAAATCGGCAGACTCGCTGGCTTGTTTTACGAATGCTGAAGTTCGTTTTGCTTGCCATAGTTGGTGTTGGATCGTCGTGGATGATCGTTTCCTCGAAAATGAATTTCATTGAAGTCTCGGCACACTGAACAACCCTTACGAAAACAAGAGGGCATGAATGTCCGGTGAACTATCCATGGAAATCGAACTCCTCATCGCCAATCATGAGTTCGAGCTCTCGAACGAACTGACTCATCAGCCCCTGCAAGGTGAGATTGATTATGAAGGCGATCTTCGGACAATCGACAAGTGGGATGAGATCAACAATGGCCATCACAACGAGAAACGTAATGGGGAAAGGTACCCGCTTCGTAGTTGGATTCGACTGGCATACGTATCAGTCAGTTATCTCGATAACAAGAAATTTCCGCAATTGGTTCTCATTAATGGTTTTAGCAGAGACATTTCCTCTAAGGGTGCAAGCATCCTATGCCCGGAGAAAGTTTTTCCACTTAAATGTCATGACCGTGCGGAAACCGTAAGAACAAGTCACTGCCTGTCCGTCTCAGACCATGTTTCTTTGGGGATTCAACGAACGGAAGGCAATTGGATCACAATGAAATCAGAAGTTCGAAGCATTCGCAAAACTCCGAGTGGTTTAAATCGTATTGGCTTGAAGTTTTGTCGTTCGGCCGAATCGACGGGTGAACTTTGATCGATTTGAGCGATCAAGCATTCACCGCGTCAATGCAGCAAGGGATTGAGGACGCATACCGCCAACTCATCACAAACTCCCATGTTTCGTGATTGAGCAGCTATCATCGGTTGCGAGAGGGTTGCTTCGAGCCCAACAAGCACTCAAACAAATTAAGAGATTTGCCTTGTTCAATCATCCAATTCAGTGGCTCACTCATATGGGGTTGGGCTGCTTGGTTTGTTCGCTGTTCTGTCCGACGGTGGTCTGTGCCGATCATCATGAATCCAATCGTCAGAAGGTGATCGAAACTCCGGGCATCGTTGCATTCTGGGATTTTGCCGGTCGCGAACCGGGCGGAGAACAGAGATTTGTCGCTCACGTTGCCGCCAATTCGCCGACGAACTATCCGCTGAATGCCGCGAACTATGTGAAGGAGTTTTGGGGCGAAGGACGCGAAGCGACTTACGAAGACTTTCCGCTGCTCGGACGTGGGCCATTCGGGCAAGCCATTCGCATTCGCAATGAAAAGGATCCAACGTTTCGTCCCTTTCTGTATGTCCCGCGGTCTCGTTTGCACAACACACCGCTGGACATCAAGGGCGATGAAAAGTCGGTCACGGTCGTTGTTTGGGCGATTCGCGAGAGTGGCAATCATGCGCTCGCGGGCATCTGGCATGAAGGGACCGACCTGAAACATGCCGCGACTACCAGCAAACTGAAGGTAGAACGAGGTCAACGGCAATACGCGTTGTTTGCTGGCTTGAACAAGGCCGGCAGCGCTTGCGGACATGTGTCGGAGAACGGCGGCAGTTCTTTCCTGAACAAGTATGCATTGCACAAGTGCAACTCGGTTGCCCAATCGCCAGTGGTGCCAGCTGATTCGCCCGCTGATGTGCTCGATTCTTCATGGCAATGCTTCGCGATGACGTTCAACCATCAAACCGACGAAATGACTGGCTGGTTAAACGGTGTGTCCGGTGACCGCTGGCTCGAAAATCCGAAGAAGGATGGACTGATCTCCTCGGCATACAACGCTTACATGCAGGGGTATTACCACCGGACGCCTGGGCTCCAGCCAGGCGAAGATGAAAGTTTTCCAAAAGTCAATTCTACAATCCACCTGAGGACGAATTGATCGGATCGGAAATCGTTCGAGAAAGCGATCGTGAACGCGTCGAGCGGCGGGAATACAAGTTCACAAAAGTCGAAGTCATGTTGACCAAGTCCATTGATGGAAAGTGGAACGAGATCCACCGGGATCTTGTCGCCTTGCGATTGAACCCCTGGTGGTATCCCCACGGCATTTATTCACCCGAAGACGCAACCACCGGTGGTCCCTTCACGATCGGCCGTGTCATTCACAGTTCGCGAAGTGTCGGCTTCACCGGCTGGATCGGCGGCGTCGCGGTGTTTGATCGTGCGCTCGATCAAGAACAGCTGCAAACGCTCTCGGCACTCAGCACCCCCACCAGTCCCTTGTTGGGTGAATGAAAACCAACAACAACTTATGCACCAACTTGCAAATCAATGAACCGAGAGCGATCTTATCGAAGTTTGTCGATGCCCCACATCAACGACGACTATCCCAGTAGCGACGCGGCAACTCGAGCCAGGATTGTGAGCGATTATTTTTACTGCAACACCGGCTTGCTTTACTTCTTGCAAAACGCCCGAGTTGATGGTGCTCGACGAACCGAAGAACAGATTGCATAAGTGATCATCGTCAGCCACATCGCTGCCTTGGTCGATACGTTGGAATCCGACGAGATCTGCATCCCCATTCGTCTTGAAAAAGATTCAGGTGAGACGGTATTGCGAGACGCCGATCTACTGAGTCAGTACGGCTGGACGTGGCCGAGTCGCTGAGTGCCTACGTCGCCTAGCGTCGCTGTCGAGACGAGCGTGGTCGTGCGTGGCGTTCAGCTTCCGCAGTTGCTTCGGTCTTCATTTGCCCGCCCAAGGTCGACGCTTGCGATGCCATGGTGCTGGCGAATGAGTCTGAACCATCCTGCATCCATTTCATCACGCTACTGATAACGAGTTCCTTCAAGTAGGCAAACGAGAATCCTTCGCAGGCGATCGCGATCGGCTCCACCTCAACGCTTGACCAATTGGTTTCGCTGGCGAGTTGTTCTTGCCAGTTCTTGAGGTAGACGTTCCGCTCGTCGAGGTCCGGCAAGTTGAAGTGGTACTTGCGATCGAAACGGCTCGGTCGGTCGATGATCGCCGAATCAATGCGGTCGGGGTGGTTGGTCGTGGCCAGAACAATCAACCCATGGTTCTGTTCAAAACCATCGAGTTGATTCAAAAAGAACGACCGATTCTCGTCGGTGACGAGCGAGTCCAAATCCTCGAGGACGAGTACGCACGGCCGCAACCCTCGGGCTCGGTCAAACACTTGGTGCCACATTTGTTCGGGCGTGTAGTACTGATGGCTCAGGCTTTGAACGTACAAGCTGGACACCGAAAGTTCCTTGACCAACGCGCGAACACAGTGCGTCTTTCCATTTCCAGGCGGCCCGATTAGCAAAGCACCGCGACGCCAGGAAATCCCCAGACGGTTGTATCGATCCTCGGATTGCAAGAATGCATTGAAGTCGTCGCGGATGGTCGCCTTCAAATCATCCGCCAGAACGAGGTCCTCAAATGACGCGGATTGTGTGGCGTTATAAAGTGCCTCGCTGCGGTTCCATCGCCCACTCGAGAACACCAGGATCGCGTTGCCGGGAGCGTGCGTCTCGCGGCTGACATCCAGAATGAACCCCTCGGCGATCTCAAGGGACTCGGCAATGACCCAGTCGCGGTGGTCACCGCCACAGCCATTCTCCCATTCCAAGTGAACGACACAGAGGTGATGATCGTTCCAGTTGACCGACCAGGTCACTTGATCGTACGACGTGTAAAGCTGATCAAATTCCTCGCCGCCCCAGTAACGATATGATCCAGGACGAGGCGTCTTGTCGGGACTGAGTTCACAAAGATTCATTTTTGAAAATTGTTCCACCGCGAGATTTTTGCATGGCACGACGGCTTTGCCTTCCGCCAAGCTCACGATGAGTTTCTCGGCTCGCAACGAAAGAGTTGAGGGGTTATCACCTAACGCGTCGATGAATAAATCTTCGTGCATCGTTCAGAGCCTGTTGGCTAACGGGAGAGCAAAAAAGTGACCATTGCAACCAGACACAAGGACACTTTGAAAGTTCGTTTGGTTCGGAAGAGAATCGCCGGGTGTCAACTGTTTCCACGAAATGCGGTTAGGAAGAGAAACCCGCAAGGCAAACAATGAACACGGATCCACAACTCGCCGGCAAACGGATCGTCATCCCGGGCGGGAGCGGGTTTCTTGGGCTGTCGATGGCGGCGGCATTCGGCGACAGCGGCGCGGAGGTGACGATTATTTCTCGGTCGGTGCCGACGGCGGCGGGCGATTGGACGCATCGCATTTGGGATGGGCGGACGCTTGGCGATTGGGCGGAGGCGATTGAGGGTGCCGACGCGGTCGTGAATTTGGCCGGGCGGACGGTAAATTGTATCAAGACTCCGGATCACTGCGATGAGATCCTGAGGTCGCGGGTTGAGTCGACTCGGGTGTTGGGTGAGGCGATGCGTAGCGTCGCGAACCCGCCGCCGGTTTGGGTGCAGATGAGTACGGCTCACTTGTATGGCGATCCGCCGTCGGCGGTTTGCACGGAAGAATCGGCTGAGGGTTTCGGGTTGGCGCCGACGGTCGCTCGGGCTTGGGAAGCGGCGTTTGAGGCGAGCAAGTTGCCGCAGCAACGTGGAGTCGTGATGCGGACCAGCTTTGCAGTCGGTCGCGATCGCGGTGGTGGCGGCGGGGCGCTGGCGGCGTTGATGTTGATCGCGAAGCTGGGGTTGGGCGGGCGTGTCGGCATGGGCTCGCAGGGAATGTCGTGGATTCATGAAGACGACCTGAACGCGATCTTTGCTAGGGCGATTGTCGATGCTTCGATGTCGGGGGCTTACATTGCCTCTTCGCCAAACCCCAGGTCGCAGGTGGACTTCATGCGGACGCTTCGGAAGGTCATCGGCATGCCGATCGGTTTGCCGGCGACCGAGTGGATGGTCCGGATCGGTGCGCCGCTATTCATGCGAACTGATCCAGAGCTCGTGCTTTACGGTCGCTACGTGTTGCCGAAGCGATTGATGGACGAAGGGTTTGAGTTTCAATTCGCAGAACTCGAACCGGCGCTGAGGGATTTGCATGAACGCAAGAACTGACAGAACGTGGCCGCTTCCGAATCAACCTTGGGTGATGCGGATGACTTGGTCGGAGTTGTTGTTCGCTCACTGGCCGATGGAGCCCGATGTGGTCGCTACGCTATTGCCCGATGGTGTGACACTGGACACACGCGACGGCAAGGCTTGGGTCGGCGTCGTGCCGTTCCGGATGTCGAACGTCGCGCCGCGATGGTGTCCGATGATTCCCGGCTTGAGTCGGTTTCTGGAATTGAACGTGCGGACGTACATCACCGTCGATGGAAAACCGGGCGTCTGGTTTTTCTCACTGGACGCGGCCAGTCGCATTGCCGTGCGTGTCGCCAGGGCGACGTTCAATTTGCCTTACATGGATGCGGCGATGTCGATCGAGCGAGATGAGGATGGCACCATCGAATACCGAAGTCGGCGGACGCATCGCGGCGAACCATCGGCGGATTACAACGCGAAGTACGCGGCGGCGGGTAATTTCTTTGAAGCTCACCCCGGTTCGCTCGAGCATTGGCTGACCGCTCGATATTGTCTTTACAGTGCCAACCGAGGAGGCTGCATCTTTCGCGGCGAGATCGACCATCCACCTTGGATGCTCGCGCCGGCGATGTACACCGAGCGGACCAACACAATGGGATCGCCGTTCGGATTTGACTTCGTCGGCGAACCGCATTTGCTGTTCGCAAAGCCGGTCGATGTGAAAGCTTGGTTGACGTCACGCTGCGAAACGCAGGTAACGTGAGTTTGTCATGCGATTCGAGTGCAGAATTGCGAGACCGACGGTTTCGATTGTCGGTACGAGACGATTCGCACATCGAGTCCATGCGACTTCGTTTTTCAGTCTACCGCGGTCCCATGGAGACTTCGATTGAGTATCCCTGTACTACCTGTTCATGGATGACGGGTTGGTGGAACTGATCCGATCGGTGGCGGAGCCGATCATTGCAACCTTAACGGTTTGAGCCATCGCGTTTCCCGCCGATGTGGTGTGCGAGCAGTCGGAAGGGCCTGTCGAGATCGCTGTTGTCATAGATGAGCACGTGAGGAAGACGCTCAATCGCCCGCTGCAAGTTGGTTTGGGTTCGTTCAAAACGGGCCAGCAGTTTTTCGTCGGGAATGTCGTGACCACCTTGGCTGACGCGAATCGAGACCCGTTCCACAGAGGTTTGCGGGTCAGTGATATGAATGAAGATCAAGCAGGCGATGATCCAGGAAACCCAAGCTGAGCGTCAAGCGTCAGTCTCGACTTCTTGAAACACGCGATTGACAAATCGACCGATCGTTTCGCTGCCGTCTTCGTCAATCTTGCATAGCAAACCGTTTTGGCCAGCAACGGTTTTGTAATGCGGATAGGGACGCGAATCCAAATAGGATCGAACCCGACTTCGGCCGGCCTCGGAATCAACTTCCGCGATGGATTCGCTGACCGGTCGCGTCGCACCGGATTGTCGTAGCGCCATCGCACGATCGCCTCGCAGTAGCGGTTCGAGCGACTGCCCGAGAGCCGCCCAAAACTCAATTTGGCCGGCGATGCTGCGTTGGGAGAATTCGGCGATCGTTCGGGCATCGCTGACGAGTTGGTCGGAAAGTTTGACTGGCTGTCCCATGGTGGATCTCCTTAGGTAAACCATGGTGGCGTTTTGCTACCTTAAGTCAAGGTGTGCGCGGCGACGTCAGCATGTCCCAATAGATCAACAGCATGTACTTCATCGTGCTCTCGTTCTCGGTGTCATTGCATTGAATGCAGGCCAATCATGTTGCCTTCGGTATCTTTCACCAAAGCGATAAATCCGTACGGACCAATCGGCATCTTTGGTTTACAGACATTGCCACCCGCAGCTTGGACACGTGAAGCCTCGTTCGCGCAGTCATCGCATGAGAAGTAAACGAGCGTGCCCATGCCTCCGGACGGGCAGCCCTCCATTTTGGCCAATGCGCCAGAAGCTCCACCGGCTTCCATCTCCATGGGAAACGCCTGCATTTCGATTTCCGGATCGGGCGATTCGAGTTTCATCAGCTCGACTCGAAGGACTTCTTCGTAAAACTTCTTAGCACGGTCCATGTCTTGGACGTAAATTTCGAACCATCCGACAGGGTTGCGATTCATTGTCAGTCTCCTAGCGAGTATTCAGGTAATTTTGGGTAATTGAGCCAATGGACTTATTTCGACAGTCCCCCTCTTTGCGGGCGGCAGTCGTGCGTCGATCGCGATGGCTTCGTCGAGGTGGTCCCCATCAATGATGTGGTAGCCACCCAGTTGTTCGGTGGTCTCCGCGAAGGGGCCGTCAGTAATCTGTTTCCCGCCACCGCGGACTCGAACGCTGGTGACCGTCCCTAAGCAGGTTGTGGACTGGTCATAGCCGACATGTCCATCCAAAACATTTCCCAAACATGACCGTCCAGGTCGGCCAAGCTGCGATTGTACATAAAGCCTAAATCCTGCTTGGGGTTGATGTCGGCCGTGCCGCCGTTGTTCGCCGCCAACTCGTTGAGTTTGTCCACCGCTTCGCGATTATCGCAGGACAAAGCCAGCAGCACCTCGCTCGATGTCTTCGGCGGGATCGGTCGGTCGGTGAACGTTCGCCACTTGTCGTGGGTGAGCAGCATGACGTGAATCGCTTCGCTCCAAACCATGCACGCGGCAGTCTCATCTGTGAACTGAGCGTTGTTCTCAAAACCAAGTGCCTCATAGAAGGCCATGGAGGCTTTGAGATTGACTACGGGAAGATTGACAAAAATCATTCTTGACATTGGACTATTTCTTGTTTGGGTTGCTGTAAAGTTGCGGGTGATTCAGACGGCAAAGATCGTTCGATGCACGACTGGTAGGCAACGAGCGATGAATAAGTGACGCGTTTAACGTCCTCTCTTCCCCCGCCGCGCAGCGATTTGCGGGGGAGAGAGTTAGAGAGAGGGGAAAAAGAGAAGTCACTTAATGATCGCTCATTGCTAGGTCGTTCGATGCACGACTATTGTTCATCAGGAATGGAATGCTCGACCAATTGAGAAAGCTGCAACAGCGACTCTTGCCAACCGAGATAGCACATGTCGGCCGGAATAAAATCGGGAAGTCCTTCGTGCAAAATTTCCAATTCGGTGCCGCAACTCACTGACTTGAAAGTAATCGTCTTCGTCATGTCAGCGGCCCAGGCGGGATCATCGAACCTGTCGCCCATGCGGATTCGCTCGCCGGGCACCAGTTCGATGAAGGTGCTTTCAAACGCGTGTTGATGTCCACTTTCAAAGTTCGTAAACGACATGTGATAACTTCCACCCACTTGAGCATCGATCCGATCGATGCTTCCCAGAAAGCCATACGGCGGCATCCAACGGCATAACGCGTCGCGATCGACAAATGCTCGGTAGACACGCTCGACGGGAGCACGCAGCACGCGATGGAGCCGGATGATGGTGGATGGATTCGTCATGCGAGTTGCCCCTTGATGAGTTGAGGTTGTTTCTAATTGGTCGAACGAGACGCTCACAGATCGACATCCTCCGCAACTTTTTTACTCAAAGGTTTTCAGGTCGTGGAACGTCGCAATCCAATCATTCCGATCAAGTCGCCAGAATTGTCGATCCTCCGTGGCCACCCGCTTGAAGGCGCCACGTTCGGCCAGACGTGCCGCAACGGTGTTGCTGATGGCAGTATCGGCGGTGAGCGCCGTTAGACGCAATTCAGAGAATGCCCAGTTGATCACGGCGATGGAGATTTCCGATGCGAACCGGTATTTGCCCTAATAGGGGCGAGCAAGCTCAATTCTAAAATCGGCCTCGTCCGTCGCACCCCTGTCATTCCGAATTCCGCAACTGCCGATCAACCGCATCGAATCAGCCCTGTGACAAACCGCAAACTGATAATGACGCAACGAACCGTCGGAGCGGTTCGGCGACAATTCCCGATCGCTCCGCCGATCGGTGTCGATGCAACGAACCGGCGGAGCGGTTCGATAGTCGCCGATGCTCCGCCGATCGGTCGATGCAACGAACCGCCGGAGCGGTTCGGCGATAGTCGCCCGATCGCTCCGCCGATCGGTTTTGATGCAACGAACCGTCGGATCGGTTCGGCGACAGTGGCCCGATCGCTCCGCCGATCGGAGTTGACGCAACGAACCGTCGGAGCGGTTCGGCGACAATGGCCCGATCGCTCCGCCGATCGGTGTTGATGCAACGAACCGTCGGATCGGTTCGATAGTCGCCCGATCGCTCCGCCGATCGGAGTTGATGCAACGAACCGTCGGAACGGTTCGGTGATAGTCGCCCGATCGCTCCGCCGATCGGTGTTGACGCAACGCACCGTCGGAGCGGTTCGATAGTCGCCCGATCGCTCCGCCGATCGGTGTCGATGCAACGCACCGTCGGAGCGGTTCGGCGACAGTTCCCGATCGCTCGGTCCTTGTCCAGTATGCGTCACGCAAATGGCTTTCTCCCCAGTGCGTGTCTCGCGTCTGCCAACTGTCCGCGATGCGACATCTCGTGCATCGAGATGAACAAGAATAGTTGTTCGATGGTCTGGAAATGGGGATCATCGCGAACTTGCTCCCATACTGCGGGTGGACGTTCACGAAGACTTGATTCCTTCATGCTGTCGAGTTGGCGGAGCACAGCACCGTGAACATGTTTGTAAGCCTTCAACACCTCGCCATAGCTGGGGTAGGCTGCGATGTCGGCTTGCGGAATTGTGCCGCCTGAGAACAGCTCACTCCAATTCCCATAGGGATTGTCATCACCACTAATCATGGACAGCAAACCGGCGCTTGAAAAAACAATGTGTCCCATGATCCATAGAGGATGATTGCCATGGTTTGGTGTCGGCGAAACCATCGGACAGTCCGCTAGATCTTCCGCGAGCGGCATGATCCACTCGTAGCTGAACTTCAAAGCCGAGCGCAGGACACGAACCGACGGGCATGGCGCATCGGCGATGCGAGTACCGTTGGATATGGCCGCATCACGGGCGGCAATTCGTTTGTTGGTGACTTCATCAGCAGGTCGAATTTCGAATGGCCCAACCTTCACGCCAGGATGCTGGGACATCAGCGCGATGGCGTGATTCAAGTCGCGGGCTTCCAACAGCAGTATTCCACCGAGCATTTCCTTGGTCTCGGCGTAGGGGCTATCCGTCACATCGACCGAGCCATTCTTCATTCGCAAGGTGACTGCGTTTCTCGCTGACTGCAGCGCTTCGCCACCGAGAAAGTGTCCGCCCCGGCGCAGTTCATCGTCGTAGGCAAAACATTCCTCCATCATTCGCTGGCCTTCATCCTCCGACAGCGACTGGTACTTGGACTCTTCGATGAACCCCATGCAAACAAATTTCATGGCTGCGGCTCCTGATGATTTGGGTGGTTGAGGCGGAGTGCGTTCGTGATCGTTTTGGAAGTAGTCGAACCGCGACCGCGAGAATGGACATCGTTCTGGAAATTTCTGCAAAATCACCAACGCGGGCTAACTGCGATGTGTTTCCCGCTCAGACAACGGCAGCCACCACTCGTCGTCGGATTGAAATTCGCGGGTGAACAGCCCGGTATCGACGTCGACGATTTCGGTCGTGTCTGGATACTTGCCGATTTCGCTTCCCGCGAACGTGCGCGTTGATAGGCTTGGACGGCAAGTTCATTGGTGGTCTAACTTTGGTCAAGAAACATGTCGACGCACACGAGGCTGGAACGATCCAACAACTCAAGCTCAACGAATTTCGCCGCCGCATCGTCGCCGGCGCGTTTCCGCAATTCACGAGATTGGCTGAAGCGGTGGCCAGCCTCCAT
Organism: Pirellulaceae bacterium; assembly: GCA_963781095.1. Lineage (GTDB taxonomy): Bacteria > Planctomycetota > Planctomycetia > Pirellulales > Pirellulaceae > Rubripirellula. The sequence continues at coordinate 200,535 of CAWAEA010000003.1, read as the reverse complement.
TTCATTCAAGCCGATCCGATTCGATCGCCGGCGCGGCGCAAGACTTGATGCTGCGGCAGCGTGTCGATGCCTATCAAGCCGGTGATTTGGAAAGAGAGTCTCCGGAGTTGGATGTCGAGGAGGGCTATCTGTTTGCCTATGGGTTCATGACGCCCCATGTTTGGCAAGACGTTCGTCATCGTCCGCATAAGACACTGAGCAAGTTGGAGCGTGAGGTGCTCGCGGCGGTTGGGGAGATGGATGAAGCTCATCCGCGTGGACTGGACGATCGTTTCGCGAAGAAGTCGGTTACGAATGGTTGGGGAGGCAAGTCGCAGCAAACCAAGCACGTGCTCGACAAGCTTCATCACCACGGCTACCTGCGAGTTTGCCGGCGTGCGAATGGTATTCGTGTTTATCAATTCGCCGAAAAGCCGGAAAGCGAGCTGGTTGACCCGAGACGAGCGATATTGCCGACTCGCGTTGACGACTGCACGAGTTTTTGGCCCGACGACGAAGCGTTTTCTGTTGGCGGAACTGCGCAGCCACAATCACGTGCTGCCGAACCGCAGCGATCGGTCGGCGGTGCTTGAGTCGCTCGTTGAAACGGGTCAACTTGCGGAACTCGACGTCGATGGCGTCACGTATCTTTGGCAGCCATCGAATTGGCAATCGGGCAACATCCAAGATCGCGTTCGGATCCTCGCGCCGTTTGATCCGTTGGTTCGTGATCGCGATCGGTTCGAGCAACTCTGGGGATGGACGTATCGTTTCGAGGCGTACGTGCCGGCGGCGAAACGTGTCCGCGGCTACTACGCGATGCCAGTGCTGTGGCGTGACCATGTGATCGGTTGGGCGAACGCGAAGGTCGTCGACGATCACTTGGAAGTCGAACTCGGCTTCGTCGACAAGCGACCGCGAGCGAAGGCGTTTCGCCTGGCCGCTGAAGCAGAAGTTGATGCGATGGCGGCGTTCCTGAACGTGGAGCACAGCACGCTGACGTATTGAGTCAAGAATCTTTTCGATGCAGCCGCACGGCGCTCGTCTGATTGCATCACGAGCAGGGCTTGGTGCGGACGCGTTTGATCTTCGCCATCGCTACCCGCCCACCGGCGAACAGAGTTCAACGAGGCATCCGTTGGCGTCCCGAACGTGAGACACCGTTTGCCCCCATGGTTGCTCTCTCGCGTTAAACTAAGCAACGAGCGATCAATAAGTGACTTCTCTTTTCCCCTCTCTCTAACTCTCTCCCCCGCAATCGCTCCGCGGCGGGGGAAGAGAGGACGTTAAACGCGTCACTTATTGATCGCTCGTTGCTAACCGTATGGAAAAACTGCGTGAACTACACTTCGACGATCTGAACGCGGCGGCCCGAGAGGCACGATCGCTGCTGAAGAGCGGATACAACCGCAGCGGCAATTGGTCGCTCGGACAAATTTGCCGACACTTGATGCTCGTGCAAGATCCGAGCGTCGATGGCTATCCGAAGTGGATGTCGCTTTTCGCGTTTTTGCGTCCTGTGATGCGCCGGATCCTGTTGCCGAAAGTTCTTAGCGGCGATTCACCACGCGGAATTCGCACAGCGTCGATGTTTGTTCCGCCGGCCGATCTGGATGACTCTCGTGAGGTTGAGGCTTTTGCTGCGAGCGTGACTCGGTTCCACGCTCACTCTGGTGACTATGCACCGCATCCAGCGTTTGGGCGATTGCCACGTCAGCGGATTGAGCAAATCCATTCTGCACATGCCGCTCATCACTTGCGTTTCCTTGCACCCCGCGAATGATTCTTTCTCTCCGCGTCCCGTGGTCACTTTCGCGGGCAAGCGAGTGCAGATCCCACTCTGGGGCTTCCGCTTGTTTGATGAAAGCCGGGGGGCGTTTCCACACGCGAGACTGCAAATCTTCTGACTTGAATGGTGTGGTAGTCAGGTCGCAAGAAAGTTTGGAATTTGAAGAGTGAAGTTTGAAAGATCAGACGCCGACAGATTTCACTCTTCACCCTTCACTCTTCACCCTTCACTCTTCACTCTTCACTCTTCCGATGATGGTTCGATTCCATCCGGGACTCCTCTCCCGTGATGGTCGGTTGATCAAAGCAATCGTATACCATCATTTGCAATCGCAATCACTCTCTGTTTGTACAGAGCACCAATCGATTTTTTGAACTGTCCTTTGCTCATCCCAAAATGATCAAGAATCTGAGCGGGATCCGACTTGTCGTGAAATGGCGCAAAGCCACCATGATCGCGCAAGTAATCTTGAATGACTTGGCTGTAATCTTCGCGAATTTGCAGACCGCTTTTTAGGCTCAAGTCAATCTTTCCGTCTTCACGAATGCGTTTGATGTAGCCTGGAATGCTCTGTCCAAAACTCAACTTTTGATCAACGTCATCTTTGTAAAGCAAACCCCAATAGCTTTGATCCACGATCGCTTTGAAACCCAACTCAGTGCTGTTCGCGATGATCAAATCGACGGCCTGCTGCGGATGGAAATCGTGTTCGTCGTCCTCTAACACCATCTTGTCAATTTTGGATGTCGCAGCGATCCGGCCTCGGTTATCGAGGTACAAAAACACGATGTAAGACTTGCCCACGATCATGGGTCGATGCTGTTCCGCAAACGGGACCAAGACGTCTTTGTCCAATCCCCAATCCAAGAACGCACCGACTTGCGTGTTGTCTCTGACTTCCAAGTAGGCAAACTCGCCAACCTCAGCCTTGGGTGTTTGGGTGGTCGCGACGGGGCGATCTTCCGAGTCCAAGTAGAGAAAGACTTCGACGGTGTCATCAATGTCCAGATTGTCAGGAGCATGTTTCGTGGGGAGTAGGATCTCGCCAAGGTTTTCGGCGTCCAAATAGATTCCGAACGCAGTGTGCTTGACCACCTGTAAGTCGTAAGTGCTACCGAGTTTGATCATGGCTTCAGTGCTTCTTTGCGAATGCTCAATCGAAAGGGTCGTTCGATGTTCTTAGTTTGGAACAGACCGACGCTGCGCCGGATGAATGTGTCTCGGCTTCGACCCCACGACCTTGGCGCCAGCGTACCAGTCGACGCAGTTCTTGACGATCTGGTGATCTGCAGCGTCACCGACGAACAAGTATCCAAAATCGTCGCTCGTTGCTAAGGAAGGGACGCGGTCGCTCGCGTTCTCGTGAGGGACCAGTCTTGACGTTGTGAGTCTTGAGGACGATCCCCAGTCCTCATTGCTCAGGTCTCAAGACCATTCACGGGGTGCTCGTCCAACGGGAGGACGTTTGTTCTGCACGCAGAGAATCGGGGTTCGATTCCCCGAACCGACAACGAGAGGATCGACTACGAGTCGGCCAAACAGCATCCTGCTGGCCAGCGACAACGAGAGCCGGGTTTCAAACGGGACCAACGAAACACAACGGACTTGGATCTAGTCATTCGATCCGAAGACAGTGATTCGGTCTGGCGCGTTTTGACTGAGGCCGGATTCGCACGGAATTCCAAGAAAGCGGAGTTCCGCACCGAGGACGGGATCGCGATTCAATTTTTGATCGCGGGTCACAAAGCGGGTAAGGGAACCGAAGTTTCGGTTTCGGAACCGATCGGCGACCGGAACGTCGAGCTAATCGAAGGTCTCTCCGTCGTTCGCCTGTCGCGGTTGATCGAAATGAAGATCGCCTGCGGCATGAGTAACCTGCGTCGCACGCACAAGGACTTCGCCGACGTTGTGGAGCTGATCGCAATCCGCGACCTTGACGGATCGTTCGCCCGGTTTTTGCACAAATCGCTATGGCCAACGTTTCGTGAACTTGTACGCAATGCTGCTGGATCAGACGAAGAATGATTGCCGGAATCGGCATGCAATCCCACTGAACTAGGCTGACGAACGGTAAGTCAATTTGACTGAACCAACCTGATGCGCCCGCGGAGGAGCAATCCCCCGCGGGCGTTTTTTCGTTTTCGGTTACAACTCAATAACAAACCCATCGTTCTTCAACTTCGCTGCGAGATTGCAGCATGAACAGTTGATGTACTGCGTCGCACCGCGAGTGAACATTCCGTAGTTGCTGATGCCTTTCTCGTCGTGTAAATGCCCAAAGGCACGAATCTTCGGCTCGGCTCGGGTTCATTCATCCAAGCATTGCCATGCGTCGATTCATCGCCGCAGTGAATCACTACGTCCAATTCAGGAACCAGTAATCCAAGGTGCTCGTTGTTTGTGTCAGAAATGCACCAAATTTTTATGAAGTTACGTTTGATTGTTCATGAGTTTTTGATGTAGGCACGTTACTAACGTGATCATTTTATGCTTATTTCACAATAAGACGGTGTCGCAGAGGGAGTAGGTTCATCAGGGTACCGGATTCAGCGCGTATGCTTGATCTGGTAGAACCTGGCCGAGCAAAGAAAACTGACGTTCAGTTCGATAGGGGCAAAGCGTGGGCATGGAAAAACTCGGTGTTGTTTTGGCAATTTGTTCGATCATTTTTGGACTTTTGCTTGGCGTTAACGCGGCGAGGGCGGATGAGGCATCCACGTCCGCTGAGCCGGTGTTGATGACTGTCGAGCTGTTCTTCAAAGAGATGCAGTTACTTGCTCGACGTGTCCCGGTTGGAAATACAAAGTTAGATCAAGAAGACTCGCTCAAGAAGTTGCGAGAAGAAATCCACGCGAAATTCGACGGCATCATTCTTAAATATGACGCGCGAATCGAATCAGTGGAATGGAAGGACGATGTGGCGAGGATTAAGACTTCGTCGCCGATTCGCAAGTACAAGCCCTCTGCGAGATTGCCTTTCAAATTCACGACCACGCAGCCGATCGCGATCCCGATGTCGCGTGACATAGCCGGTGCATTGCAAACTCGGAAACCTCTCGTGTTCCGCGGAACGCTCTCGTTCCTAGATGGGAAGTGGGGCGCAGTAGGTCGGCCTCCAGCATCTCAGTCCATATTCGGGCTCCGAAGCGAGAATTACAAGCAGGTCAGCTCGATCGGAGCTTTCATCACCGAAGACTACTCGGTAGCGATTGGCGATGAAGAGATTTTTGCGGTGCATCCGACACAGGAAGCAGAGTAATGGTCAACAATTCAGAGCGAAGTGGGTGTCTGGGTTTCTTTCTGAAACTGTTGGGCATCGGTCCTGGTGCCGGATCGGGAAGAGCACGGAACGATTTCCCGTACCGTCTACGCGACAACTTCCTGTCGGCCGCCGAGTTGGCCTTTTATCGCGTACTTGAACAAGCGGTGGGGCAAACCTACTCGATCAACAACAAGGTGCGACTGTGGGACGTGCTGTACGTCCCGCGACGAGACGACAGCCGCACGTACGAAAACAAGATCAGCAGCAAGCACATCGACTTCCTGCTTTGCGACCCTACCACGATGCAGCCGATCCTCGCGATCGAACTCGACGACTCCAGCCACAACCGCAAAGACCGACAAGATCGTGACGCCTTTCTCGACCAAGCCCTCGCCGCCGCCGGCCTGTCCATTTTGCACATCAAGGCCGCTCGCACCTATTCGATCGCCGAAGTCCAACAACAAATCGCGAGCGTTCTGCCCGGTAACGCAACCTCTTCGTCAGCTCCACCACCATTGCCGGCGTCATCATACGAACCCTCCTGTCCGAAATGCCACACCGCAATGGTCCAGCGCAAAGCAGCCAAAGGAGCACACGCCGGTAAACGCTTCTGGGCTTGCAACAACTACCCGACGTGCCGCGAGATTATTGGGATTGATTGACTCGGTGAAACAGCCGATCAATTCTTCTTCACAGGATTCTCAATCTCTCGTTTTGTCGCTTGCATCGCATTACCGATTGGAAGACCAGCCAAAGGGAAAGTCAGCTCAACTTTACTGCCCTCGAACGCAGCAGAGATTGCTTCTCGGCACTCTTTTCCTCCAAGTCCGACAACGATCGCGAACTTATCGAGTCCCAGCTCAACGACTTGTCGTTTCAGGACATCAAACGCAACCGGCCCAGAAGACTTGCGTTTGAATGTCACTTCATAGGGGCCAGGCAGAGCTGATTCAGGCGAGATGAATCCGTACTTGGCACTCAGGATCACCCAGCGATCACCAAAACATTCGGCATATTGGCGATTTAATTTGAACGGTGATCCGGTGTAGGCGTTTTTTGCAATCGTTGGACCGGTCGACGGGAACTTGTCCCAAATCTTGCTACTGCCGCATGGCACAGTCACAAGCGTCGAATTCGATTTGGCCGCATCTCGGTGCATCTAATTTGTGTGTCGTTGAATGAGTTCTTTCAAGGTAAAGTAGCGATCTTCGCTGTCTGCGGATCGCCAGAGAAAACCGTTCGTTCCGTCATACCTAACTTTGCGATCCGAATCCAAGTGGAACCACGCTCGTCCCTTTGGGTTCTCGGATTGTTGCATCCGCGGAGGATCAAGACGAATCGTAAATGGCTGCTTCGTCGCCCGTAGCCATTCAAGCAATCGCCACTCGGGTTCAGTCTCAAGTGCAATTTCGGACACCGAGCGAGCGCGTTCCAAACCGAGGCGAGTTGTCCAACGCCCGCCGGCGGGCATCGAGTCGCCCGCAACAAAGCTGATCGGATGCGACAAGATGCGTACAGTTCCTAAGTGGTAGAGCACCATTCGCTCTTCGCGTCTGGCCGACCACGGAGTCGCGATCTCCGAGCGATCAACAACTTCGAGATGCTCAACATCGGCGTAGTACCGAATGCCTGTTGGTTCATCGAAGTCCGCGGGAAGGTAGATCGCCACTTGCTTGACCATGATGTTGGCGTTGCTGTGTTTTGGTTAGCGGATGGTAGTACACGCGCTTCGATTTCACCCAATCTAAGTGCTCTTGCGTTCCAGGCGAACGCAAGGTTCCGACCAAAACCGGTTCGCTGGCCGCGATCCGCCAATCCCTTGATCGCTCGTCCGCCGAATTGGCAATCGCTCGGTCGGCCATCGACCAACCGCCTTGGCGAACGGACGACAGCAACCACTCTTTCAAGAACGCCGTGTTGCTCGGCAGCACCGGGATCGCCCCGACACCGAGTCGTTCCAGCGATTGCCACAAACGGCTGTCATGAAAGTCGGCGTCGGGCGAGAGGTTCATGGGAAACAGAGCCGCTGCTTGAACGACAGATCGCTTCAACCCGAGTGCATCTGATTCCGTTTGATCAATCTCCAATATTGCATCGCGATACCGGTGCAAGACGTTGATCGCGTCCGTCGGCGGGCCAAACGACTTGAACTGCTGACGGTACTTATCGGTCGCGTCGATTCGGTACTTGGCATCCGCCACCAATTGGATGATTGGCCAGCCGTCTTCCTCGAATCGAATCAGGATGTCCGGCTTCTGAGGGATCAGCGTAGTGTCTTGGTTGGCAAATTGCGGGTTGTACTTGATTCGGATTGTTCGATGCTTGCCCGCCGCGAACGCGACTTGCTGTGCCTCGCCCTGCTTCAACTGAACCGACAAGCCCGATGAGCGAACGCGAAACAGCGATTCAAGATTCTGCGGAGGACCGTGTTCGTCTTGGATGATGCGGACGACGGTCAAATACGTCCAGTACTCGTACAGCACCTCCAGATCCTTGACAGCCAACTGAATCAAATCGCCTTCAAGCCGCAAACCCATCTTCAGAAACATCAGCAGCCGATAGGCCTCTCGGTAACCCGGTGCGGACACCAGTTGCAGGGAAGCAAACCCCATTGGCGGATCGCCGTCTGCTTCTTTGATCGGTTCCAAGTTCAATAGTCGCGAAACCCGACTCTTCAATCGGGTGATACCTTCGGACGTTCGCTTTCGGCGCGAGGACAATTCGGTTTCGCAGTCGTAGATGCTCGCGATCTGACCGAGCGTTCGCTGGATATCGACAAGCTGATTCCGCAGCCAACGATGTTCCATCGTGTCCAGCGTCAACTCCGCCGGCCGCTCGGTGATCTGCTCGCGCACTGAGAACCCATCAAGTCGAACCAGCGAACCCGTTCCCAGACCGCGTCGAACCTGGGACCGCACACGTGAATCCACTCGGCGGATTCGTTCCAATCGCGTCGTTCGCTCGCGTCGGACCAGGCCTCGGGTCGGTCGCTGGGCAATGTGGTTCATTGCCGTGTCGAGCTCGTCGATGATCTGTTCGATCAAGACCAGCCATTCCAGCTTCGACGGCGGCCGATCACCGGACAGTTTGCCCATCTGATGAGTAGACCGCAGGTATTCGTAAGCGAGGTTCGTCAGAATCGACTGCACATCGGCGACGATGTCCTGGTAGTCGGATTCGTAGTCGATCTTCGTTGGGAAGACTTCGACCTCAAAGTCGAGTGTTCGACTTCCGTTAACGTAGATCGAAAACAGGCTTCGCCCGATCTGCCCCCGGAAGTTCACGCTTCCATGAACAACGCGTCCGTTCTCTTGCGAGTTCAGTGCCCGAGTGATGACCGGATCGCGATGCCGTATCTCGACCGTGTCGCCGTCATTCGCACCGCGAAGGTAGAGCTGGTATTCGGTCTGCTCGTAAAGCGGCGGGCCGTTCGGATCGCTGGCATCCGCTGCGAGTGCATCCGGCACACCGCTTCGCATCATCAGGTCACGCCACTGAAGACCGTCATCGTGCGGCACCAAACGCAGCCGACCCATGACCGGCAGCGACTGTGCCAACACAGCGTGCTCGCTCTCGCGGACGCGATGCCAGTCGAGCGTGAAGCGATTCGTTGCGATGCGGAACAGTTGCTTCATGGCTACAACCAGAACGACGTATAGCCTTCGGACGACAATCGTTCCCACATCAGGCAAAGCCGAGAAGCCGTTCTTGGAAACGCGGCACCTTCGATTGCATCCGGTCGCCCCGCGTCGGCCCAGCTTTCCACTGCGGTTTCAGCATCATCCGATTCGCTCATGGACAGCCCATGAGCTAGTCCCAGCAGCCCGATCATAGTTCGGCGAATCGCATTGCTGCCGCCTACCAATCGTGGAAGTACCTTCAACATCAACGCCAAGTCGAGTGGATCAACCCGATCGCGACTTCGTGTAACAAAAGAATCCGTCAAGTCATTCGCGTTCAGCAAAAACAGGATGACTTCATCTCGAGTTCGGTATCCGACCTGCAACTGGCTGTGTACCAGGCATTTGTTGGCGGCCTGCAAGACATCGGTCGCTCGTTCCGCCGCCTCGCGAAACGCAGGCTTGTCTTGATCGCATTCTGAAATGCGAGTCGCTCGGCAATGCCAGAACGACGGTGGCCAATACAATGGCTCCACCGACTCGTCCGACGGGGTGGACTGATCCAAGTCTAAGTCGACTTCGGAAAGCTCTAGCGTGAAAGCCCGGTCAAGTACCTTTCGGCTAAAACCATGCGAGCTTTCGTCCATGTTCACCGTTCCAACGATGCCAAAGTTCGCCGGCATCGTCTGTTCCTGCCACTGCAAAAACGCATGCGGAAGCGTTTGGGCAACCAACTTCGTGGATTCGTATCCACCCGTGCGTGACTTCTGTCGATCCTCAATCGAGCTGAGCACCTCGGCAAAGTAGTGCTCCACACGAGCCAGGTTCATCTCGTCCAACAAACAAACATGAAACCGATCCGCGTCCCTCGAGGCCGCTCGTGCTGCGTTCAAGACAACACCTGGACGAAACTGATTTTGCAGATCAACGTTGCCCAGCACATCCGAACTGTCCGTCCAGTCGGGCCGCACGGAGACTCGGTCAATCTTGCCCGTGGTCAACTCCGCCACCAACGCCGGCAATTTGGATTTCCCTGTTCCTGATACGCCCGCCAGAATCACGAACGGCTTTGTCCGCATTGCGGTCACGTAAGTCGCAATCTGCCACGGATGAAAGATAAAGCCCTTCGACGCAATCGCTGTGATCAAGTTGCTGGTCGCTTCCGCAATGTCAGTTTCTGCTATCAGCTCGATGTCTTCTTCTTCATGTCCTCTTCATCGCATTCAATTCCATCAAGACCAGGAACACCGTCGTAAGCCGCTTTCATTTCACAAAGAAACGGAATGTTGGAATCCATCGGAGTTATCGTATGCATTGCCAGACGCAACCCTGCTGGCATATCGACTTCGTCGGCAGACTTCCAGTCGACCGATCGAACATGTGGATGTTTGCCGGTTTCTTCGCTGTACTGTTCGGCATTTTCCCGGTATTCATAATCGCCAGCAACAATTCCCCAGCCATAGACGCCGCTCCGGCCTCGCTTCGCGAAGATAACATCTCCAACCTGCATCCGCTCGAAGAAATGCCAAAGCATCCGCACTGCCTTGCTTCCTTGATTGGGAAAAACCGCTGCAACACGTCTTACAACAGCCGCGTCGGTCTCAAATTCAGAAAGATCGCCGACTCGCTCCAGCCCATCGTCGCGACCGAGTTTTGCTGCCAAAGGCTCCAAAGAACACCTCCCTCGCCCGGAGCTAACAACCAATAGTTCGGCATTTCATTCACCACCATGTCCGCAGGCCACCATTTCGTTTCAATCGCATCCAAAACTCGCAACTGACAATCCGCATCCTGCAGCATCTGCCAATAAGCCTCTTGAAGCCGAGCGTGCGAAACCCGTTCGCGAATCTTCGCCGCCGTTGGAGCCGACACGTCCAGCAATGAATTCGTGTCATGATGAGCCAGCATCCAAAACAGATCGCTCGCCAACCGACCAAAGCCCTCGGCCAACTGCTGCTCGCCGACCTCCTTGCCATGGTCTCGCATCCTCGCCACAAATCGAGGTAATAACCAATCGAAAGCGATCCGGTTGTCGGGCAAATCACCATCACGGATCGCTTCGATCACCAACGTCAAGATGACCGGCTTGTACAGCGTCACCGCATGGATCGACTTGACCAACGCGATGAAGTTTTCCGTGCGGTCGTCATCACTTTCAATGACGATTGTCGTTTGCCGATCCGGCATCAAACCTAAGTCGGGCATTTGCATGTAGCAAATCTGAACTGCCGTCGTGTTGTCGATCTCTTTGCGATTGGCCTGCCCGCCTGCTGCTTCAACCATTCCAATTTCGCTTGATATGCGGAAGCCGTCACCCGGGTCGGACTTTCCGAATCCAGACGCTGAACCGTACATCCCCGATCGTCGACATCCGATATGTAGAACCGACGATCACGCTGCGGACTCATAAAGACAATCCGTTCGTCTTCGTATTCACGCATCAACGTCAAAAAATCGACGCCGATCTCATCGCCCGACTCATCGGACTTTTGTTCGACCCACCGCGTGTAACCGACCAGCAGTGCCTTCAAAGCGGTCGTCAATTCCGCCGGCGAACGCTTCAACTCTTCCAGGCCAACAAACCGCTCGAACACCATTCCCTTGTCGTAGCGTCGTGCCAAACCGCCAGTGCCGATCGACGTTCGCTCGGATGCACCACGGACCACGTCGATGAAGCTTGCGTCGATCAACGCCTGTCGACTTTCGCCACCGAGTTCTTCCCAAACCGAGGCGGCTTTCTCATCTTCGCGACCGCGATAAGCCGTCGCCGCAATCCCCAAACCAATGCGAATGCCGACCGGGTTTTCGGACGATAGATGAATTACAGGGTAAACTCCCTTCTGCGCACTGGTCGTTTGCCGACTATCAAAGAACGCGACCCAAGGCACCGTCGCCCAGTTGCCCTTGCCCACCGAAGCCGCGACAACCCAGTGCTCGTTCGGGCAAAGCAACGGCAGCAACTCGCCGCCCAGTTCTTTCAGTTGCCGTTCCAGTTGCTTCGCTTCCGCATCCCGGTCCATCGACGCAGGGCGATCTGGATAGATTGTCAGCAATCGCGCAGCACGCATTCCAGAATTGCCCAGCGTGTTGGCTCGCTTCACTCAAAAGTTCGTTCATGATTTCAACGAGCCCGCTGTTTTTGAAGCTCATTCGCGCGTCGAACTATATCGCTCAAGTCATCATCCTGTAGCGTTGCAAGGACACGGAAGGCATCCGGTCTGGCGATCACCCGTTTACGGATCGGCTCGGGAACCTTTTCAGCTAGCAACAACAGTTCATCTTCGTCACCGCCAAGTTCAACAGCTAGCTTGTGGATCAACTGCTCCGACGGGCTGTGACCATCGTCAAGCTTGCTGTTTTCAATCTTCGACAGATACGTGAATCCCACGCCGACGCGATCCGCGAGACTTCGCAGTGTCAGCTCTTTTCCGCGACGCAGTTCTCGAACTCTTTCGCCAAGTTTCATCTTTCCGGCCTGCTTGTTGGGTGACTCGCCCCACCGTAGATTAGTTGCACATTCGAGGCAACATACCGCGGCGAATCAATTTGCGGTAGTCATTCACGTCTCTCGTCTTCATCTTCATTGGGCACAAATGTCGCTTAAGCAGCACTGCTCTCCTCGCAAGTCGGTATTCGCAGCCGATCGCCGTGCAACCGTTCTTAACTTGGACACATTTCTTGCCGGAAAAATCGACGGCAAGGTTTTCTTGAAGAGAACTATTTCACAAGTGGAATGACCACGCTTGTCGAGCGAGCGCTGCGTCATCTTGGCGGTGATCAAGCATTTTCGCAACTGCTTCAGCAACGAGTTCGCGGTGCAGGATTCTTCAAAACGCTGCTGCTGCGGCGACTTGGAAGTTCGATAGAAGCGGGACGTCGAACGGTGACAAAACTTCTTGGGCACGAATTGGACGCCTTCGGCGACGAAGACGATCTCGAAGACGCCGCCGAACAGGACGATCAGCACGCGGTGGCTGAGGCGGTGACTCCGACGAGCGACTTCAAAGATTTCACGGAGCAAGAGATCGCATCGCTCAACCGTTGTTTGGGGCTGTTGCAGGAATGCGGCAATCGAGACCCGAAGTTAGAAGCAATCCGCGACTATTTGCTCGGCATGAGATCCGATACCGAGCGACGCTGGATGGATCTTGGATGCATCCTGTTTTCGCAATACTACGATACGGTTCGATGGATCGGTGACGAGCTGGCCAAAATGCCAGAGTTCGCCAATGTCGAGATCGGACTCTACGCAGGCAGCAATCGCTCGGGGCACTGGCGTGGTGGGAGATTCGATGCTGCCGGCGTGAGTTGCTAATAACACGAGTACGGGACGGAGAACTCAAATTGCTGTTGGGCACTGACGCAGCATCCGAGGGTTTGAACCTACAGCGTCTCGGCACACTCATCAACATTGACTTGCCATGGAATCCGACGCGTTTGGAGCAACGCAAGGGACGGATTCAACGGATCGGGCAAATTCGCGACGAAATTTGGATCGCAAACCTGCGTTACCGTGATTCGATGGAGGACCGCGTTCACGAAGTCTTGGCCGATCGCTTAGAAGCCAACCACGATCTATTCGGTCAGATCCCGGATACGCTGGAAGACGTGTGGGTGCAAGTCGCGATGGATAACGAGCAAGACGCCCGAAAACTGATCGACCGCACAGTAGCTACTCGCAATCCATTCGATGCGAAATATAGCAAAGTCGAAGACGCTGACTGGGAAAGTTGTTCGCCAGTTCTCGATCCCAGGTCGGTTTATGAACTTTGTAGCAACGGCTGGAAGACCTCGGAGAAGAAATGAATGGATGAGTCAAGGGCGATCGAGCAAGCGGTCGAAGGCATTGAAAGTCTCCTGGAACTTCACAGCCAAGTTTGGTTGTTGGGTGCTGGTGTCAGTAAAGATGCCAAAATACCGTTGATGACAGGGCTGACCACCCGCGTCGAACAACTATTGAAGAAGGGAGACGCTTGTTTGGAAACACTAGCGAACGAGTCGCAGCAACGAAATCTATCTGGCGGTCAAGTCTGAGCTTCAAAAAAATTGCCATGTCGAGCACCTGTTGAGCCAGTTCGGCGACTTGATCGCAATTGCGACCCGGAAAGAAAAATCGGAAGTCAAAATTGGTACGAAGAAGTTTTCTGGCGATGAATTGAGAGAAGCCCACCGGCATGTGCAACTGGCAATTCGGCATACTGTTGAGTTTGGCTACGTTGCAAAGGATGGCGAAAAAAGAGAAGAAATTGGAACACCTTCGGCTTCCATTGTTGACCAGTCGCTGCACGACGAATTCGTGCACGCCTTGTTCGCCGTTCACCGCGCGGGGTTGGAGCACAATCCGGCAGTTCGATTTGTGACTACAAACTATGATACGCTGCTGGAGGATTCGCTTTCACGCGCGCACGTCGCATGCGTCGATGGCTTCTCTGGGGGATCAACAGCGTTTTGGGATCCGGGCAACCTCAACCGGCGACTTGAAGACGCCCGACGAGTGAGTCGACACACGGCGACGATTTGCAAGCTTCACGGCTCCATTGATTGGGTAGGCAGAGATGACGGCATCGTCACCCGTGTACGCTCGTCGGCGATCGACCCCGACGATGCTTCCCAAAATCTGCTGATCTATCCGCAAGCGACAAAGTACCAAGTAACACAGCGAGATCCGTTTGCAACACTGTTCGCTGACTTTCGTACATCGCTCGCTTCCAATGCGCCGACCTTATTAGCAATTTGCGGATACAGCTTCGGAGATGATCACATCAATGAAGAAATCGAACGAGCTCTACGCACCGGACCGAAGGGTTTGTCGGTGCTCGCGTTTTGTATGCAGTGGGCTAACAAGGAGGGCCAGCTGGAAGAGAATGCGGGGATGCCGCCCGTTCTGTCTCGGTGGCTTGAGAACGATGAATTCAAAAATCGTGTTTTCGTATGCGGCAGCAGAGGTTTTTACCGAGGCAGTCTCTTGAACGGTATTCCAGAGAAGGAGTATGACTGGTGGAAATTTGATAGCGTGAGTCGAATGCTTCGTGATGGTGTGGAGGGATCGCTATGAGCCGGTTTTCTGTTGCTCCCGAGCTGAAGGTTGGGACCGTGGTGGAGGTTGCCGGTGAGGCGATCAGGATTGAAATTGATTCAACGGTTGCCGAACTAACACGAGCGCACAACGGTGATATCTATCCGATCGGACAATGTGGCAGCGTACTGAAGCTACACGCGGGGCGGCGAGTCTTGTTTGCTTACGTCCGAGTGCTGAAGATGCGGTCCGAGATCGCATTTGAAGAGGGTGTTCCGTTTCCACCGCCGTCGGAGGACTCGCGGATGATCGAGGCAACCTTGTTTGCTGAGGGTCGATGGATCGCGAACGAGCAACGATTGTCGCTGGATCGCGGGGTTGGAACCTATCCCTTGCCGGGACAAGTTGCGTACCTGACGACGCTGGAAGAACTGTCCTCGCTGTACGGGCCACCGGCAACAAAGGCCGATCGCTACTCGATTTCGATTGGAAACTACGTGGGTGCGAACAATTCTGATTGTTTCGCCGACCTGGACAAATTAGTCGGATTGCATTCTGCGATTCTTGGTTCGACGGGATCTGGGAAGTCGGGAACGGTGGCGGTCGTTCTGCGATCACTTCTGAATGCTAAATCCTCGAGCGATGTTGAAGCGAGCCGTCTGCGACCACGCATTGTTCTGATCGACCCTCATGGTGAATACTCCAACGCGTTCAAAAATCGCTGCGTTGTTTACCGAGCCTATTCTGCCACCGGCGATTCGGAGGTAGATGACGGCAGCAAGCAACTGCGGTTGCCGTATTGGTTGATGTCGGGTGAAGAATTTCGCGATCTGGTCATCGGGAAGTCAGAGTGGGATGCGACGTCGGAGAACAACATTGCATTGAAAGCTTTAAGGCACTCTCGGTTGGTCAAACTTGGGCTGATTGAACCTGCTAGGAAGGACTGGGAAGGCAAGGCGTCTTCTGAAGGGCAGCACCCGTCAGAAGATAGAATTTTGGACGACAAGCTTCGCGCTCGTGTTGCAGCATACAACCGCGACACGCCCGACCAATTCAGCTTGGACGAGGTGCGAAACCACATCAAGAACGAACAAGGATTGGTGCTTGACGCAAAGAAGACGTGGAAGGCAATGTCCACAAGTGATTTCAAGTCGCACGCATCCATTCTTGATAAATTAGCGGTGTTGCAGCATGATCCGAGGCTTGCTTTCATGATGGGCGAAGCAGAGGATGACACGCTCGACTTAGCCGATGTTTTGCAGCAGTTCTTTGGCGAGACAGAAAATGGGTCGAGCGAGAAAGACATCCGCATCATCGACATCTCTGGCTTACCGAACGAGGTTGCTGGCCCTCTAACGGCTGCGATCGGCCGGCTGATCTTCCAATACAAAGTTTGGCAAACGCGTCAAGAACGGGAACGCGATCCCGTGCTCCTGGTATTTGAAGAAGCGCACCGATACGTCCCTGACACTGGACTTGCCGAGTATGCGTCCGCTCAGAAGGCGATCCGACGAATCGCAAAGGAAGGGGCGCAAGTACGGTATTGGGATGATGCTCGTATCGCAGCGTCCGTCTGACGTGGAAGGAACGGTGCTATCACAATGCAATTCATGGATTGTCATGCGTCTTACGAACACCACTGACCAGCAGCATGTCCGCAAGTTCTTGCCCGACAACCTAGCCGGATTGGCTTCGTTGTTGCCCTCTCTTTCTCGCCAAGAGGCCATTTTTGTAGGCGACGCTGCATCGCTGCCAGCGCGAATACGATTGCGAACGCTACCCGAGGATGAACTCCCTCGCTCAGAGGACATCTCCTACGGCAAAGGCTGGAGCGAACCGCCGGTCGCTCGTGCGGCGATTGAGCAAGTGGTTCGTCGCTGGCGAGGTGCGGACGACCAGTGATTGACATCATCGGCGACATTCACGGGCACGCCAACTGAACTGAGGCAATTGCTCGAGTCGCTTGGATACGCGTGCACGGTCGCGGCTATCGACACGCGGATCGCAAAGTTGTATTCGTGGGGGACTTCGTGGATCGCGGTCCGGCGATCGGTGAAGTGATCGCGATTGCTCGGGCGATGGTGGACGCGGGGGACGCGTTGGCGGTGATGGGGAACCATGAGTACAACGCGATTGCGTTTCATACGCCTCGACCTGGGAAGCAAGACGAATGGTTTCGGCCTCATTCGGACAAGAATATGAAGCAGCGTCATGCGACACTGGATCAACTCTCGTCAAATTCGTGCCGCTGGCGATGGAGGTTCACTCAGCCAACCTGTCGGCTCGAACAAAGATGGAGAATGGGATTCGTGCAATCGAGGCAATGGTGAGGAAACGCGATGAGTAGACTGCGACTTACCGCCCCCGTGGATTCGGATGACTTGGCTCGTCAAAACCGGCGTGTGCTTGAGATCCGATACGAGATCGCGGAGTCGCTTGGACGCTCGGCTCTTGAAGCGATTGATACTGGAAAATACTTGACCGACCACGGATTGGTGGACTGGTCTGCCGAGATAAATGCGGCTGAAGCGGCGAAGGTTTCGATTCCACCAGATGCTTCCCTGCCGGGGCTTCGTGGGCAGTCGTTGAATGACACGATGGTTTCGGTCATGAATCAGACGACGTTGGCCGCAGCACTTGCTTTGGTCTCGGATGGTCATCGTCCGCTGGCCCTCAACTTCGCCAACGGCGTTGAACCGGGCGGTGGCTTTCTGCGAGGTGCGACCGCTCAAGAAGAAACACTCTGCCGATCGAGTGCGTTGTACGCGACGCTGTCCGGCGACCGGATGTACGAGTTCCATCGCGAAAACGATCCAGCCGCTTCGAGCGATTGGGCGATTTTGTCGCCGGATGTTCCAGTGTTCCGCAACGATGCGGGGATGGAGACTGACAAGCCATGGCCGCTCAGTTTTCTGACCTGTGCGGCACCGTACGCTCCCGCGATTGGACGAACGGAGTCAGCCAAGCTACTTCGCAAAAGAATCCATCGAGCACTTGCGATCGCCCGAGCCTACGAATACGAATCGCTCGTGCTGGGTGCGTGGGGATGCGGTGTGTTTGGGAATGATCCGCACCAAACGGCAATGGACTTTCGCGAAGCACTCGAAGCTGAATTCGCCGGAGCTTTCTCTCGCGTGATCTTCGCCATCACCGATTGGTCCCACCAACGTCGATATTTATGCCGTTCTGCGATGTGTTCTCGTAAGGGCATTCAAAACCAACGGGTGACGTGGACCGAATGCCCGCCGGAACAAGTCGCGGTCATTCGGCGGATCTTTGAAGAGTTCGGTGATCGGGGATTCTCGGAGTTCACGATCGCCGAAGGGCTGGGCGACGATGGGAGTTCATCGCCCAGCAACAGGCGTTGGGGTGCGGGCAGCGTACTGGCCTGCCCTCGGTTTCCATCAGCACCAATCCATTCTTGATTAGCCGAAAAAGAGGACGCTGTGATGGCATCCTGCATCCGCTGAGGGTGCCCTTCACGAATGCCAACTAATTTCAGCTCATGATGATCGTTCGACATGGACAGCAGATCGCCCATGTGAAGTGGTCGATGGTGATTCCGACGATTCGCGATGGCTTTGTCATCGTTCTAAAAATCGGTGCTTGGGTCGCTTAGTTCGATCGGCTTGATCCAGATGTTTCGATAGAGCACTTCGTGACCCTCGCACTGCAATTTGATGCCACCGGGGGTGTCCGTGATTCCGAATCCGTCGTCGTTGCCACCGTCGATTCCGGAATTGGGACCGCCCCAAACTTTGTTGATCTGCTGGTTGAGATGAACCTTTTCACCATTGAAGTACATCGTCACCCTTGGCTTCTCGGAAAGCATGCCCTGTTCAAATCGAGCCGCCCGAAATTGAATGTCGTATGCATTCCATTTGCCGAGCCCGTTGTAAGCATGATAGGGCGAGGGCGTTTCGTTGATCACAGCACCCAGCCCATGCTTGGTTTTGTCACCATCAAGAATCTGGATCTCGTAGCGGTTCTGCAAGTAAACGCCGCTATTGCCACCCGCGCTGGGAATCAGAAACTCGACATGCAATCGAAAGTCGCGAAATTTCTGCTGGGTTACGATGTCGGCGGTTCCGTACTTGCCCCCTGCGGCGGCCGGATCATCCGTCATGATGGCCGATCCATCGTCCACCGGATCCTCGACCACCTTCCATTTGATCGGCAGCGAAGAACTGAACCGAGGGCCTTCCCAGTAAGTCCATTTCTCGTCCAACATTTCTCGCGACCCATCAAGGATCATCTCTGCCCCCGCGATCGGCCGGGCACCCACACCCATCGCATCCTCACTCCTGGAAATCGCCGGCGTAAGAGACCCGATCAGGAAAACACACCACGAAGTGAAGCAGAGAAGACGCATCAGCAGACTCAAAAACGAGAAGTAACGGGCTAGCGACAATCGATCACTATAGCCCATTTCTCCACCGGGATTTTTTCATCGTTACTGGCTCGAATAAGTCTTTTTGAAAATCATCGTGCTCTGGACCGCGAGTCTGCCAATGCCCGCATAGGAACGATTGAAAGCTGCCAATCAAGCGGCTGCGACGTTCACGATGCGTATCTGACCGAGCGATGGACTCAGTTCCGCGACGATGCTGGAATCGCGCCGGCTGTGATACACTCGGTTGAGAAGGTATTCGGCGAGCCTCTTGGTCGCCCTCGTCAAGGTTTGTATTTCCTGGGGCAGACATGAATCCGATGATCGAGCTCTTGGTCTACACCGCTCTGGCGGGCGTGGCGATTCCGGTCGGTGGCTTCCTCGCTTCGATCGAACGGATTCGGCCGCAATGGTTGGAGGCGGAGTTTCGTCACACTGTCATCGCGTTTGGGGGCGGAGCTTTGATCTCGGCCGTCGCGCTCGTTTTAATTCCCAACAGCATCGAGAAGATTGCGACGTGGGAGACGGTCACCGCGTTTGCCGCAGGTGGTCTTACGTTTTGGGGATTGCAAGTGTTGCTCGATCGCAGCAAGTCGTCGATGTCGCAACTCGTCGCGATGCTGTCCGATTTCATTCCCGAAGTCATCGCGTTGGGAGCGACGATCGCGACCGGCGAAGGAGGCGTGATGTTGCTGGCGGGTTTGATTGCGTTGCAGAACGTTCCCGAAGGCTTCAACTCGTTCCGCGAACTCAATGAAGGTGGCTTGGGCAAGTCGACCATCCTGGGTTGGTTCGTCGGTGCAGCGTTGCTGGGACCCGTTCTGGGCGCGTTCGGCTTTTGGGTGCTGGCGGACTCCCCTCAAATACTGGGGTGGATGCAGGTCTTCGCCGCATCAGGAATTTTGTACCTGGTGTTTGAAGATGTCGCCCCCCAGGCCAAACTCAAACAAGCGAACTTCCCGGCACTCGGGGCCGTTGCCGGGTTTCTTATTGGGTTGATCGGAAAGCTGATGGAAGGTTAGGGAACGAGCGGTTCGGGATTGAGTTACCGTCGTCAACGGACGTCAGTTTCCTTTTTCAGGAAATGAAATGAGGACACGCAAAAACACAGACACACGCAACTCGCAGTGTGACGAACACGGGCATCCCTCCACCGAGAAGATCGGCATCGGAGAGACGCCGTCCGCGCATCGCGATGGCTTTTGCTTGCTGCCCCGTGCGATCAGTGCGGAGAAAGTCGAGCAACTCAAGAGCATCTGCAGCCGCACATTCGCCAACGACAGCGATTCGGTACGCCCGATCGAGTCGTGGGCACGTCTTCGACGAAGTCACCGAGGAAAACGGTCCCTTGCGAGTGATTCCCGGGTCGCACGTTTCGAGCAAATCGGACGGCGTGGGGATCGTCGGTGAGGTTGCGATTCACGCTCAGGCTGGTGATGCATTGGCAATGCGTCCGCTGATCAGTCATGCAAGTGGTTCATCAGCGGAGGGTACGCGTCGTCACCGACGAATCTTGCACCTCGAATTCGCGGCCTCGCCCGACCTTCCCGACGGTGTGCGTTGGCATGACTTTGTGGGTATCTAGCAACAGTCGAGGTCATCGACGAAGTGTTGATCCGGATGGCCCGATCCCAAGGGGAACGGAAGCGACCACGAGACCGATAGCGATGGTGTTTGACTCAAACATCTTGGCTCTCGACTCATTGTCGGAATGATTACGAATTGTCGGAATGATTGTCACAGCAGATCATCATTCGCGATCGTTTACGCTGTCGATTTTATCTTGCATGGTTTGTTCGCGGTCGATTCGCGTTCCCACTTTGATCGTTGTGGTGATTCGCGGTGCTCCCATCGCGTGGATTTTCTCGTGACACAATTTGATGGCGGCAAAGACGTCATCCCAATCACCTTCGATGTTGGTGCCGTAGGCGTGCATTTGGTGATTCAGCCCGGCGGCTTCCAAGACCTTCTGGCATTCGGCAACGTACTTGCTCACCGAGACGCCGACACCGAGCGGCACCACACACAGATCAACGATGGCTTTCATAGCGTCAATGATTCCAGTTCAATGGATGTTCTGTAATGAGCCACAGGAATTGGCCCATGAATTTGCTTCGGGCGATATTCTATCCGACCACCGCACTCGACCCGTTGGAGAAGCAGGTTGAAACGGGGAGGCACAACAATGTAGGCCGTTCGAGCGCCGGTGGGCATACCGTCTCGACTGCGGTTGACTCGAATCGTCACCGTGATTCGTTCGAACAAATTGTCGGTAAACTGAACCTCGGCGGGGAAATCGGCTTCTTTGCTGGCGGGTAAATCGGCTGGAATTCTGACGCCGATTCCTTTGACTTCCGCGAACTGGCGATGGAGTGTGTGACCGTGAACGACGAACTTTCCAATAGCGACGAGCGAAAGGCACGCCGCGATCGGGCGTCGGCGCTCAAGTTGCGAACCAAGGACTTTTCCGACAAGTCGACGATCGCCGACATCGAAACACGCTTCGATTCCGATGTCGATCGGTTTAGCGATTTGGAGACCGGTCAATCCGCGACGATCGACGCTCCGTTGAACATGCAGTTGATCACGGAGGCCGCCGTGCGATTGACGCCGGAGATCAATCGCGTGCTCGACATTGGTTGCGGTGCCGGCAACAACACATTGAAGCTGAAAGAGGTTTACGGGAAACCGTTCGCCGCTGACTTGCTCGACTTGAGCCAGCCGATGCTCGATCGAGCCAAAGAACGTGTTCACGCCAGCGGCATTGAAACGGTCGCACTGTGGCACAGTGATTTCCGCGACGCCGAGCTACCGACCGAAAGTTACGACGTGATCTTGGCCGCCGCGGTGCTGCATCACTTACGAGACGACGAAGATTGGCAGGCCGCGTTTGAAAAGATCTGGTCCCTGCTCAAGCCTGGCGGTTCGGTTTGGATCACCGACCTGGTCGTGCAGGAAACTGTGCCGATTCACGAAATGATGTGGTCCCGCTACGGCGACTATCTCGAAGGGCTGGGCGTGAAGGGAATGAGCGGTGGCGAGTACCGGCAAAAGGTGTTCGACTACATTGCCAAAGAAGACTCGCCACGATCAGTCACTTACCAACTCGATCTTCTCCGCCGTGTCGGATTCGATCACATCGAGTTGTTGCACAAAAACAGTTGCTTCGCCGCCTTCGGTGCTTGGAAAGAATGAATCAATCGCAACCCAACAATCCGCTGCACGGCATCACGCTCAAAGCGATCCTGGAATACTTGGTGGCCGAGTATGGCTGGGAGCGACTGGGTGAACGAATCCCGATTGATTCGTTCCGCAACGATCCAAGCATCAACAGCAGTCTGAAGTTTCTTCGCAAGACCGATTGGGCGAGGGCCAAAGTCGAACGACTGTATTTGGATTCGATCAGTTACGACGAGCGGCATGGGAAGAACGAAGCTGTCGGCGATAGCGAGCGAACAAAGCCGGGCAGTGTTTGGGATCGCGCACGTCGGGAATAGCCACGGCGATTGGCTGCCGCCCCAAACGATCGGCCGGTGAGGCGACGGTGGGTTTGGATTGAGCGTTGGGGACGACGCGGATGTCGAGTCTGTTCTCGCTGTATTTCGTGAAATGCGCTTTCGATTGCATCGGTGATCCATTGGTCGGTCCATTGGGCTCTTCATCCTGAATGGACATGCCGCTAGGAATGCATGACAAAGCCTCCATCGACGTTGATGGTTTGGCCGGTGACTTGATTGGCTCGATCGGACGACAAGAATACGATCATCGAGGCGATGTCGTCACACGATTGCCAGCGGCCCAGTGGCACGGTCGCGCGAATCTTTTTCGTCGCCCACTCTTCGTAGCTCTGCCGCTCCGACGGAGGCGTCTTATCGTTCCAGGCCTGCCAAACGGAACGGTTCAGCGGCGTTTGGACCATGCCCGGACAGACCGTATTGACACGAACGCCATGCCCGCCGAGGTCCTTCGCCATGCACTGGGCAAAGTTGATGTTCGCCGCCTTGCTCGCGCTATAAGGCGGGTCCGTTTGCGAACCCATCTGACCCGCAATCGAGGCGAGGAAAACGAACGTGCCTTGTCGTTTCGCGACGAAATGAGGTGTCACAACGTGAGCGAGATTGACCATGCCCATGATGTTGACCTCGAGCGTCTTCGCCCAATCGATCGGTTGAAGATTGGTGAACGGAAAACCAAACTTACCCGAACCTGTCGCTGCGCAGTGAACCACATGCTCGACCGTACCGCCACGATCCGTGAACGATGCAAAACATCTCTGAGCGTCATCAAAGTCCACTACGTCCACAACATCGCCACTGACACGGGCGCTGAATTCGGCAGCCAAATCGGCAGCAATTTTGATGACTCCCGGTGCGACGTCCCATAACAGCAACGAACATCCTTCCGCGGCAAACATGCGAGCGGCCGCCAAGCCAATGCCACTGGCCGAGCCGGTGATGAGTACCGTTCGTCCGGCGAGTCCCAGGTCCATGAATTCTATCCTCGGTGAGGTTAGTCGATGCGTTGGGTTCGCTTGGCACCACCGCCTAAGTTCAGCGAGTGCTAGCGCCGAAGCAACGAGCGATCAATAAGTGACTTCTCTTTTCCCCTCTCTCTAACTCTCTCCCCCGCAAATCGCTGCGCGGCGGGGGAAGAGAGGACGTTCACCAGACACTTTACAGTGAGTCGGCCATTTGAATCGTTTCTCTCTTGCCCAGTGCTACAGCTTCGCGGCAATCTGTTTGGCGGTTTCGATGGCAGCGGCCTCGGTCGCGGCCACGTCGTCGGGAGCTGCGAGCGTTGGTTCAATCACGATGGAATGAATCTCGCTGAAACCGAAGAAGCCGAGGATGTGCTCGACGTACGGTTTCTGATAGTCCATGCCAGACGATTCACCACCGTAAGCTCCGCCGCGAGCGTAGACGACGGCTGCGGGTTTGCCCGTGACCAGGCCACTGTAGCCGGTCTCGGGATCGAACGAGAACGTCTGGCCGGGTTGAGCAATGACGTCGATGTAGTGCTTCAGCTTGTAAGGAATGCCGAAGTTCCACATCGGAACGCTTAACAGAAATTTGTCGGCGGATTTGAATTCGTCGCAAACGTCGACGACAGCTTGCCACGCTTTGGCTTGAGCGGCGTCGAAGTCCTGGCCGTGTAGCACTTGGTACTTGGCGTCGATCGTGTAACCGTCGAACTCGGGAAGTTGCTTGTCCCAAAGGTCGATTGTGACCACTTCATCGCCAGGGTTGGCGGCCCGGTACGCAGCGAGGAACGAATTGGAAACGTTGATCGATTTCGAACGCGATTTGCGGGGCGAGGATTCGATGTAGAGTAATTTGGCCATGAGGTTGGGTCTCTTGAAATTGGTGAAGGAGAAAAACAAGGAATGCCGACGAGGGTGGCACTTTACATGTAAACCATTGGTGCAAAAAAATAGGACTAGTCTGTGATTTTCTCGCGAGCTGTTTCGAGAATTCCGTTGAGCGTTTTTAGATCCGACTTGGACACATGCCCCAACAGCGTTTGATGGAGCGATTGAATCGGCTCGTCGAGTTTCTTCAGAAGTCGCGTTCCCGAGGCAGACAACTCGACCAGGAACACGCGACGGTCCTCACTGGACTGTTGTTTCTCAACCAGTCCGCGGCCGACCAATTGATCCACGACGCGGGTGATCGCAGGAGCGACCTGGATCATCCGCTGAGCAACCTCCAGGCACGGCATCCGCTCGCCTTCGCCACGCATGATTCGCATGGCGTTGTACTGCGACGGCGTCAATTCGTATTCACGAAGTAGCCGGGCGAGCCGATTTTCGAGCAAGTCGCTGGTGCGCAGGATGCTGAGCATAGCTTCCTGTTCCAGCGAATCGAACGCGTTTTTCTTTTTGAGTTGCTGACGAAGTGAGGCAGACGGCATAGTGGGCTCTCGGTGTGACGATGCACATACTTTACATGTAATGTATTTGCATGTCAAGCTGTCTGCCTCACGAATTTTGAACCGGCTTGCGTGATGAACCACTTGCCGTTTGATCAACAAAACACCCGCAACTGCCGCGATCGAATGACACAATCGAATCCGCGAGGTTTGCTGTCTCGTCGGGGGAGGGAGTGACAGCTACGGTGAATCGGCCGCGGCGTTTCGTAGCGGCAAACTTCAAGCGTTCTGTGTTGTGGACATGTTTAACGAAGGCTTGAGAGTCCACGTTTCGAGGGCCATTTCGCCCGGCGGGAACGGAAAAATAGGTTCAAACTGAACTGACAATCAATCCTCTGTCCGATATCGGCCAACAATCTGCATTCTCGTACTTTGAGTGACGATCGGGAGGGTAAGTCGGGCCGTGCGAGTGTGTCTCTGCTGGCAGGTTTTTGGATCCCGATCATCGTGGCGAGGGTTTGATGCCCAGCAATCTGCGGCTGCAAGCCATTGCAACGAGTAGCAGCCTCGCCGCAATCAACATGGATTGCAGGGAAGCGAAGTCATGCATGATTTGAATCCGAAGATCTCATTACGATTGGCTTTTCTGCTCGTCGTCGGCATTCAATGGCTATCGTCGTGCTTGCCAAGCCAGGCGACCGCGCAGTGCGACGAGAACTCCTGCGACTCACTGTCGGGCCCCTCCATCGAAGAAGCGCCGTCCTACGGCGAGACCTGGTGTGAACGCTCTGAGTTGTTCGGTGACTGGTGTGGTCTGAGACCTTGTCTTGTGGATAAAGGGTACACCTGGGACATCTCCAACACCAACTTTTACTCGGGCATCACGTCCGGTGGACTGGACGAAACATTCCGCTATCGCGGTCGATTCGACATGTTGCTGAGCATCGACGGAAAGAAGGCGGGACTATGGGAAGGTCTGTTCATCAACCTGCACGCGGAGTCCGTGTTTGGCGACTCGATCAATCAGTTTACTGGCACGCTTCTGCCGGTCAGCTTGGCTCAATCTCTACCCGATGGAAATCGCTCGGTCACGGCGCTCACCAACGTTTCTGTTACGCAAGCACTGAGCGAATCGGTGTTGGTGTACGCCGGAAAAATCAATACGCTCGATGGTCTGAACCAGGCGTTCACCGGCGGAGCAAGAGGGACCGATGGATTTCAAAACCTGGGGTTGAGTTTTAATCCAGTCCTCGGTCGTGCGTTTCCCTACTCAACCTTCGGGGCGGGAATCGTGGTTCTCGATAAGAACAAAGAGGCCATTTTTACAGCGTCTGTTTATGACACCAACAGCACGCCCACCGTAAGTGGCTTTGACACGTTCTTTGACAATGGAGTGTCGCTGTTCGCTTCAGGGACTTTGCCGACTCAGATCCGGAACAAGCCGGGGCATCAGACGGTTTACGGGTTGTACAGCACCGGAACTTACAACAACCTCGCTCCCAATCCCTATTTTGACCCAAGCCAGGGGCTGGTGCTGGCAACGCCGGACAAAACAGGTTCGTGGCGCTCGGGTACGCATTTGACCAAGCACTCTATGTTTCACCCAATGATCCAACACATTCCTGGGGTGTCTTCGGAAATGCCGGAATCGCAGACGACAATCCGAATCCAGTTCATTGGGCTGCGAACATCGGCGTGGGTGGTTCGAATCCACTTGGCAATCGTCCGCAGGACACCTTTGGAATCGGTTACTTCTACATTGGAATCAGCGAACCACTCAAACAACTCGCACCGATACTGTTACCACTCCAAGACGAAAGCGGTCTGGAGACGTTTTACAACATTGGTGTGACCCCGTGGTGTCACGTCACGGCAGATATGCAGGTGGTAGAACCGGCGCGCGAACGTGTCGACACGCTGGTCACGTTTGGGCTGAGAGCGAAATTCAATTTCTAATCAAGGACTCGAAACGCACGGGCCTAGGAACAGGGCGGCCAAGCGGTTTATGAGCCGAAATTAACGTTTCACTTATAAACGTGCTCGGCCTCAAAACTTGGGGCTACGTGCTCAAACGATCCTCGTGTACACTTTTCTGGGGTACATGAATTTTACGCGATCTCATGCAATCTCCTCACGATGTGTCCGACTCTCCAGCTGGCTCTTGGTGCAAGGAAGGCACGAATGCCACGTCTCACAATTAGGCCTTCAATGCGATTCCAGTCACTGCTAGCCGTTTGTTTTCTGGTTATGGCTTTCGTTCCTGTCAGCGGTTCATTTGGCCAAGAACCCAATGCATCTGCCTCGGCCACCTCTTTAAAAGATGCCGTGGGAGAACGCTTCAAGATGGGAGTTGGGGTGAGTGAGCAGATTCTGTCGGACCCGAAGTGCAGTGACCTCATTCGCACCCACTTTGAAATTCTGACTCCTGAAAATTGCATGAAGCCGCAGGGCATTCACCCAGCGGAAGATCGCTGGAACTTCGACGCACCCGATCGGTTCGTCGCATTCGCGAAGAACAACGATTTGGAAGTTGTCGGCCACTGCTTGGTCTGGGCCAAGGACGATCGGACCGATGAGTGGATGAAACAAGGCAACGATGGGCAGTCTGTATCACGTGATGTTTTGCTTGACCGGATCGAAAAACATGTCGCTACGGTTGTGAGCCGCTATCAAGAGACGGCGACGATGTGGGATGTTGTGAATGAGGCGCTCGCGGATGGCGACGATGGCTATTTACGCGAGTCGGTGTATAGCACCACCACGGGTATCGACTTCATCGAAACGGCATTCCGCACCGCACGTCAACACGATCCTGATGCCCTGCTCATTTACAACGACTACAACTGCCACTTCCCCGGCAAACGCAAGAAGCTGATTCGTCTGCTGAGCGAATTGAAGCAGCGCGGTGTGCCAGTGGATGCTTACGGCATGCAAGGCCACTTCGAGTTGGGAGATGACTCACTCGATCAACTAAGAGAAACGTTTGCGGCCCTTCGCGAACTCGACATCCAAGTCGTGATCTCCGAATTGGATATCGACGTCGTCACCCGTGGAAAATGGTGGGCTGAAGACGGAAAGTATCGTGAGGAACTCAAAACGTACGATCCCTACAAGGACGGCTTGCCAAAAGAAGTCGCACAGCAACAGGCGGATCAGTACGTCGCCTTGTTTCGCTTGTTCGATGAATACCAGGAAATCATCGCCCGCGTTTCGTTTTGGAATTTGCATGATGGCCAAAGTTGGTTGAATGACTTCCCCTGGAAACGAATCAACCATCCGCTCCTATTTGATCGGGATTTGAATCCGAAGCCGGCTTACAACTCCGTCATCGAGGTATTTCGAGCGAGCAATTCTGATCATGCAGCTCACGAGCGCACCGATTGGATGTCTCAAGCGGCGCACGAGCAGTTGGTGAAGAAGGCCAAGCAAGGAAAGATCGACATCTACTTCCAAGGCGATTCGATCACGCGTCGTTGGGGTGCAACGGACTACCCAAATTTGCTCCAACATTGGAAAGAGAGCTATCACGGATGGAACGCGGCCGACTTTGCTTGGGGTGGCGATAACACGCACAACATTTTGTGGCGGATGCGAAACGGTGAACTGGATGGGTTGCGTCCAAAGGTAGTCGTGCTGCAAGCGGGAACCAATAATTTGCCCTGGGAAGGCGCAGCGAACCAAGAAACCATTGATGACGTCGTCGATGGCGTCGCGGCGATCATTGTAGAGTTCCAGCAGCGTGTTCCAAACGCGGTCATCGTGTTGACAGGATTGTTCCCGCGAGACCAGAACACCGCGCTGGCTCCAGCGATCAAAGAGATCAATTTTCGCCTTCAGTCGTTGGCAAACGAAAGGCGGATTCGGTTCCTCAACATCAACTCACAGCTATCGGACGCCGAGGGGCGGTTCTTACCTGGGCATTCCAGTGATGGTTTGCATCTGGAGAAACCTGGCTACGAGGTCTGGGCTGCCGCATTACGCCCGGTCTTTGAAGAGATCCTCGGTCCGCCGGCGGCGACCGATGAGGCGCCTAGCCCGACGGGTGTGCCATCGAAAACCGATCCATAGTCAGTGCGAGGATGCATTCCCACCAAATGGATCAGTTAAGATGGCCGCGCAATCCATTTTGGTTTTCTCCGGCGAAGACCCTTTTTCGGTTCGCCGCGGAGTTAACATTCTGACACGAGACTTGAAGAGCGGTGGACGATGAAATACGTGCGGTACATTCGTCGTGTTGCAACGATGCTCGGCTGCAGTGTCGTTTGGTTTAGCTGGGCAGTTGTCGCTCAGGCTGTCGACCAGTCGCCGACGTTCTTTCGCGGGCTCAATCTCAATGGCCCAGCGGTCTCGATTGATGGACATGCTTGGGAAGGTAAAGATTTAGAATCGTATGCCAGTCAGGATAAGGCGTTCGAGAGTCCCAACGTCCGATTACTGCCATCGACGGACGCAGGTCGAGCCAAGATGATTCGGACCAGCCGCTGGGGAGGGAATCGAATCGAAATGAGGTCGATTCCGAAAGGACGCTACACTGTTTTTCTTTACGTCTGGGAAGACAATCAGCCGGAAACGTATAGCATTTTCGTCAACGATGCCGAAGTGGTTCGCGGCTATGACAGTGGGCATGAGGGACACTGGGAAAAGCTGGGGCCGTGGTACACGGATTCCCAAAACGATCAAATTGTCATCACTAGCAAAGGCGGAGCGGCAAACTTTTCCGGCATTGAACTCTGGAAAGGCGAACACGACGGCTGCGATACTTCCGCGCTGAGTGACGAACAGCTCACGATGTTCGAGAGCAAAATTCGACCGATTCTGATCCAGCACTGCTACGAATGCCACAGCGAGAAATCCGATGAGGTCGAAGGGCATTTGTTGGTTGATTCGGCCCCCACGCTTCGTAAGGGCGGCGCGGCGGGACCGGCCGTCATTCCCGGTGATCCCGACCACAGTCTGTTGATCGAGGCTGTTCGCTACGACAACGAGAACATGCAGATGCC
Organism: Pirellulaceae bacterium; assembly: GCA_963781095.1. Classification (GTDB taxonomy): domain Bacteria; phylum Planctomycetota; class Planctomycetia; order Pirellulales; family Pirellulaceae; genus Rubripirellula. The sequence continues at coordinate 170,611 of CAWAEA010000003.1, read as the reverse complement.
TCCGGGAGAGAAACTTTCCGAAAGCGAGATTGCGACACTCGAAGAATGGGTCCGGCTCGGAGCACCGGATCCTCGCAACAGCGCCACTTCCATTCCGCTCAAGACAATCGATGTCGTGAAAGCGCGAGAGTTTTGGTCGTTTCGACCGGTTATCGACTGTCCGCCACCGCAGGTCGCGGATACGGGATGGCCAGTGAACGACATCGACCGGTTCATTCTGGCGGAACTCGAACGGCGCAAGGTGAGCCCCGTTGATGTCGCCGGAAAACACGTGCTGATTCGGCGAGCCACGTTCGATTTGATTGGTTTACCACCGACGCCATCCGACGTCGACGCGTTCATCAACGATAACTCATCAAAGGCCTTTGAAACCGTTGTGGAAAGATTGCTTTCATCGTCGCAATACGGTGAACGCTGGGGACGTCACTGGATGGACCTGGTGCGATACGCAGACACAGCCGGCGAAAATTCGGATTACCCCATTCCGCAAGCTTATCGGTATCGCAACTACATCATTGACGCATTCAATCACGACAAGCCTTACGACGAATTCCTCCGCGAACAGATTGCCGGAGATCTGCTGCCGGCCTCCAGCGACACGGAGCGCAACGAACACATTGTTGCCACAGGCTACCTTGCCAGTTCACGCCGCTTCGGTTCTGTGATCGACGACTATCCTCAGCATTTGACGATCGAAGATACAATCGACAACATGGGCCGCGTAATTCTAGGGCTGACGATTTCTTGTTCGCGCTGCCACGATCATAAGTTCGATCCGATTCTGCAGACGGACTATTACGGTCTCTACGGCATATTGAATAGCACGAAATATGCATTTCCCGGGATTGAACTCGACCAAAAACCACGCGATTTCATTCCGCTCGTCAAGAACGGAAAGCCGACGAGCGAACTTGCATACGGCGTGGCCGATGATAAAGTCGGTGACTCAGCTCTACAGATTCGGGGAGAACCCAAACAGCCGGGCGACGTGATTCCTCGCAAGTTTCCCGATCTGTTGGGAGGCCAGCGGCTGACGAAAAGTCAGGCAGAACAGAGCGGCCGAACACAGTTGGCGGAATGGCTTAGCGACCGTCAAAACCCACTGACCGCACGAGTCATGGTCAACCGCGTCTGGCAGTACCATTTTGGAAGGGGTCTCGTCAGGACGCCCAGCGATTTCGGAGCGCGAGGGCTGCCACCGACGCATCCGGAACTTCTTGATTGGCTAGCAGTGCAGTTCATGGAAAACGGCTGGTCCGTGAAGCACATGCATCGGCTGATCATGAATTCACGAGTCTATCAACTTGCCAGCACGACCGACGACGACGGCGATGCAACTTCGGCTTTGGCCGTTGATCCCGACAACGAATTGCATTGGCGTTCAGATCGTCGTCGTCTGGATGCTGAGTCGCTTCGCGACACACTTTTGATGCTAAGCGGTGAACTGGATCCGTCACGGATGAACGAACCTCATCCGTTTCCGTCTGCTGACAAATGGAAATACACCCAGCATCATCCGTTTCGAGACAGCTATGAGAGTAACCGTCGCAGTGTTTATCTGATGACGGCACGATTGAATGCTCGTCCGTATTTCACAACCTTTGACGGCCCGGACCGCAACGCTTCATCAGCCGTAAGAGACAATTCGGTGACGACAGTCCAGTCGCTTTACCTGCTGAACAATGAGTTCGTTCATCACCGAGCCGCGAAGTTCGCTGAAAGGTTATTGAAAGAAAAGGGCAACGACGACGCTCGCATGGAATTCGCCTTCGCCATGATGTTTGGACGACCGCCGACTCATGATGACAAAGCCAATTCGCTCGCGTTTTTAAAAGCGGTTGGCGAGAAACTCGAATCGGACGGAAAGATGTCGATGGAAGATGTGAATCGTGAACGTTGGACCAGTTTCGTCCGCGTCCTGTTTCGAACGAACGAATTTTTGTACTTGGATTAACGATGCACAACTTCCTCCTACGCCGCACGGCGCTACGATCGATGGTCGGCGGATCGATTTTGCTTCCCGGCATTCTGTCTGAACTGCTTGCGGACGACGCAACGTCGTCGGTCGCCGGCGGACCGCTCACACCGAAATCGCCGCACTTTGCTCCCAAGGCAAAGCGAGTGATCTTTCTGTTCGCCACGGGGGGTGTTTCCCACATCGATTCCTTCGACCCGAAACCGTCAGGCAAGGGGCGTGACGGCAGTGGGAAAGACAAGTTGATGGGCAGCGTCTTTCCTTACAGCCCGAACAAAGCCTGCGGCACGGAAGTCAGCGATCTGTTTCCACACCTGCGTGACCAGATGGAAGACATCTGTGTCATTCGTTCGATGAAATCCGCTCACTTCGATCATACCGAAGCGGCCGTCGGCATGCACACGGGTTCGCCAACGTTCGCGCGACCGAGTATGGGTTCGTGGCTTAGCTACGGGCTGGGCACGGTTAACCAGAATCTGCCGTCGTTCATTGTCGTCGCGCCCCATCTGCCGTACGGCGGCACTCAGGTTTACGCCAGCGATTTTCTGCCCGCCTATCATCAGGGCACGCGCGTCTTCCCCGGCGAACAGCCGATCGAGAATCTTGCTCCGCGTACGGCGAGGCGTGACATTCAGGAGTTGGAACTGGGACTCGCGGATGCTTTCAACCGCGGACATCTGAAGATTCGGCAGGACGATACGCAGCTTGCCGCCCGCATCAAATCATTTGAGACCGCTTTTCAGATGCAGACGGCTGGGCCAGAAGCCTTCGACGTCAGCTCGGAAAACGATAAAACGCTGGAATCCTACTCGCTCAAACGCGGGGAGAACACGGGCTTCGGCTGGCAGTGTTTGGTGGCTCGGCGACTGGCGGAACGCGGAGTGCGTTTCATCGAACTCATCGACACCGGTTCGCGACCGAACTGGGATTCGCACGGAGAAATGAAGGAGCACGTTCCGCTGGCGAAAGCCGTCGACCAGCCGATGGCGGCGCTCATCAAAGACCTGAAACAGCGCAACATGCTGGACGAAACGCTGATTGTGTGGACCACGGAATTCGGTCGCACGCCGACAAGAGAAGGCAAAAACGGGCGCGGTCATCACGGCAGTTGTTTTTCCGTCTGGCTTGCCGGGGGAGGAATCAAAGGCGGAATGGTCCATGGCGAAACGGATGACATAGGCAAAGAGATCATCCGCGACCAAGTGGATGTCCACGACCTGCACGCTACGATTCTGCACCTGATGGGAATCGATCACACGAAATTGACCTACCGTCATGCCGGTCGTGACTTCCGCCTGACCGACGTGCACGGACGCGTCGTCAAGGAGGTGTTGGCGTGAGAACTGACCATTGCATCCGCCTCATCAATCGTGAGAAACAATGAGGCAACGCAACTATTGATTGAGCATCTCGGTGAGCTGCGATGGCTGGGTGCATCATCCACAGCAGTTTAAAATTTACTGAGTGGTGCTCGCTTCATGATGATTTCAAGTGCCATCGTAAGCGGTATTCGGCGATGTTCGAATAAAATGCAACAATGCGATAATTGCTAAGATCAGCGTCAAAGCGACCAGTAGGCTGATTAGCGGCGGCTTTGGGAAAAACTGATCCATGAAGCTGGTGATTGTGAGGATCAGTGTTGCCAATTGGTTGACTCCTATCAGCCCGCCGCCGGCAAAGATCACGGCGCGTCCGGTCGCCCCGACTCGCAAAGGCTGGTCCGGTTGGTCATCATCCAGCGAGACAATGACTTGAAAGTCTTGCCCCAGTTCCGGCGTATCGAGCTGGCGTCCCATTCGACTTTGGGAATCCGGTAACGTTCCTCCGGGTACTCCCTGGCCAGAGAGAGCTCCACGTCCGATGTGCAAAACTTTCCCTTGGCGGAAGTGCATGGGGTAGTTTCGGAGTGCAATTTGAACATCATCGCCAACCTTGATTCGAGACAGCCAGTTCTCCGGAACGGGCGTAACCAGCCGCCAGGAATCGGTGTCGATCAGCGTCATGATCGGCTTACCGGGTGCCAAATAAGTGCCAGGGGTCAACTGAAGATTAGTGACAATACCGTCAACCGAAGCGATCACGGTCGTTTGGGCCTGGTCGTACTCGGCCTGTTTGAGTGCGCTCTCCGCCTGAAGTGAAGGAGCCCATCTTCCCTGAAGTTCTGGGGCAAGCTGTTGTGCTTCGCCAAGATACTTTTTGAATCGAGCTATTTCTGTCTCGAGGTCATTGGGCTTGGGTGAGGAGGGGCCTACGTCGGATTCGGTTTTCTGAATGGAAGATAAGTCGGCTTCAAGACGGTCGACCGCATTCTGCAGCGTCTCGACCGGCGCGATGGTTGACATCGCTTTGCCTCGTTGGGCTCTTGCCTCACGAATGGCGGCTTCCGCATCGAGAACTTGAGTCGTGGCCACGTTCACGCCCAATCGGGCTTTGATTTCACGCTGCTTGGCCTCCTCTAACTCAGCGCGAAAGACCGATTGGGATTGCAACCGTTCATCATATTCTTCCTGAGAAATGGCCCGACCTTCGCTTAGTTTGGCAGCTCGCTCGACCTCCGCGTCGGCCAGCTTGACTTGAGCTTGAACCCGGTTGATCGACGCTTGCGAGAGAGCCAAATCAGCTTCAGCACTCTCAACACCGCTGCGTGCAGCGGCAAGGCTCGTCTCGGCTCGATTCAGCGATTCGGTGGCGGCGTAGAGCGTTGCGATCGAGCTAAGTGATTGCTCTTTGGTTTCGAACAATTTCGCACGGGCTTGGTCCGTACGATACTGAAAGGGAACGGAGTCAATCTGAAAGAGCGCAGTTCCCTTTTTGACCAACGCATTGTCACCCACCAAAACTTGGGAAACGACCCCCGCGACTTGCGGAGACACCTGGACAACGGGCGCCTGGACGTAGGCATCCGAGACAATCGGGGCATATCGCCCAATCGCAAACCAAACAAACACCATCGCAAAGATGGGAGGAAGGGGAAGTATGAACTTCCACAATCGCGTCAGCGGGATCCACTTGAAATGAAAGAAGATCAAGTAAACAGGCAAAAAATAAAAAACAAAAATGATCAACAACATGTCAATGACTCTAGACCAGCGAAAATTGCCTTAAGCTCAGGTTGGTTTCTGCGCTGAATTTGTAAGTGGATTCTACACGACGCATTTTATCAAATCTTTGAAGTACCTATATTTCCATTGAATTCAAAGGAAGCCAGATCGTAATAATCAGTGGAAACAGGCGAGCCCAGATCACTGCAGAGTATAGGCAGTCGCTCGCAGTGAATGTAAATGCTGCTGTAGGTCATGGACCCACGCGGTCTAAACGAGGGACATCATGTAGAGCATTTCGCGACAGATCTGGGCTGAACGCTCATCGTATCGTTGGGCTTCAAGCTCGGTATCATCAGCGACTTTTGGGTCTTCGTAACGGATCGGCATGCGGAGGTCGCAGCCCATCACGAGCGGGCAAGCATCGTCGGCTTGCGAACAAGTCATCACGGCGCAATATGCTTTGCTCGGGTTGGGTGGGTCGCCGTAGGCTTTCGAGAAGCAAACCTGGGGAGTGGATAGGTCGGAGGTGTAAACGCTGTAGCGCGGGTTGGGCGCGGTGAGATCATCGGCAATTATTTTTAGACCACATCGCCGCATGGTGGCGACTGCCCGAGGATTGAAAGCTGTTGCTTCCGTGCCGCCTGAAAATGTCTCAACGCCATCTAAGCCATAGTATTCGGCAGCAACTTGCGCCCAGATCTGTGAGAGATGGCTACGTCGTGAATTGTGTGTGCAGATGAAGATGAGTTTTGCGGGCTCGGACTTCGACAGGCGTTCTCGAATGTATTCCGCAACATTGGCCAGAGCGGTCTTTCGATCATCCGGAATTGCGTCAACTTCAGTTGCTCGAGTGTTGATGTAACGGACCAACTCTGGATAAAGCGAGCTGGCCAGTGGCGAGGGTTGCCTTCGGGTCATGGTTGCACTTTCCTTTTGGCTTGATGCGAGCTTTTGCCTTGGTGCGAGGCAGCGAGATTAGTGCGTTCCATTCCGCAAGATGCTGGATTGCTGTGATGGGTCACTCATGCGTCTGTTTTTAACATCTTGACGTTCGGTGGGGAAGGCGGTACGCTTGCACGCTGACGCAAGTATGCATTAAAGAGAGGGTCGACCATGAAACCAAAAGAAGCATCTCAGTGTTGCGGGCCGATCGACGATTTGCTCGATGCTGAGCTCTTCAAGACGCTTGGGGAACCGACGCGTTTGAAACTGCTCTCATGCTTGGCAAAGTGTGGTCGAGCCTGTTCCGTCACGGAATTGACTGAATGCTGTGCAGTCGACTTCTCAGTGGTCTCACGCCACTTAGGACTGCTTGAGAAAGCCGGTGTTCTCACCGCCACCAAGCAAGGGCGGACGGTCTTCTACGAAGTGCGCTACAAGCACCTGACAGAAGCGTTTCGTGCCCTGGCAAAGGCAATCGAAGAATGTCGTCCAAAGCGTGGTGCTGCTAAAGCATCGCACTAGTGCTTGCCGAGTGCGCTTTTAGCGGCATGGCTAACCGTACGAAATGAATCAACCCGGAAGGACGATCGTAATGGACAAAGCTGAAAAGTCTGCAATCAGCTTCTTTGAAAAGAACCTCACCTACTGGGTCGCGCTCTGCATGGTGATCGGTGTGCTCATTGGCAAGTTCGTGCCAGTGATCCCCCAAATTTTGGCAAAGTTCGAGTACGCCAACGTTTCGATCCCGATAGCGGTTCTGATTTGGTTGATGATCTATCCGATGATGATGAAGGTCGATTTTGCAAGCGTTAAGAACGTTGGTAAAAACCCCAAAGGTCTGTTCGTGACTTGGATCGTGAACTGGTTGATCAAGCCGTTTACCATGTTTGGTATTGCGGCCTTCTTTTTTTACGTGGTCTTTAGACCTTGGATCTCGCCGGAGCTTGCCAAGGACTATCTGGCGGGGGCAGTTCTTCTCGGAGCGGCTCCCTGCACGGCGATGGTGTTCGTTTGGAGCCACCTGACGCGCGGGAATGCGGCATACACAGTCGTGCAAGTGGCGACGAATGACTTGATTATCCTTGTTGCCTTCACGCCAATTGTCGCCTTCTTGCTCGGCATCGGTGGCATCACCATTCCGTGGATGACACTGATCGTATCGGTTGTGCTCTTCGTGGTCGTGCCGCTGATCGGAGGCGTGCTCACGCGGACTCTCGTCATCCAGTCCAAGGGAGAAGAATTTTTTCAAAAAGCGTTCATTCCAAAGTTCAACAACATCACAATCGCCGGGCTGTTGCTCACACTGGTCCTGATCTTTTCATTCCAGGGCGAGGTGATCATCAACAATCCGCTTCACATTGTGCTGATCGCCGTCCCGCTTATCATTCAAACGGTTCTGATCTTCTTCCTGGCCTACGGAGCCTGCTATCGTCTTCGTTGCCACCATGACATTGCTGCACCCGCGGGAATGATCGGTGCGTCAAACTTCTTTGAGCTTTCGGTTGCGGTAGCAATCACACTCTTCGGAGCTTCGTCACCCGTTGTGCTGGCGACGATTGTGGGTGTGTTGGTGGAAGTCCCCGTGATGCTGGCCTTAGTTGCCTACGCCAACAGGACCAGCGGCTGGTTTGCAAGATTTGAAGCCACTTGAGCATTTTTCGGTAGATCGCCGGACTGCGAGCAGCCAGTACCGAGGACCTAAACTTTTGCCACGTTGATTCTCCTTAGTAATGAGCGATGAATAAGTGACTTCTCTTTTTCCCCTCTCTCTAACTCTCTCCCCCGCAAATCGCTGCGCGGCGGGGGAAGAGAGGACGTTAAACACGTCACTTATTCATCGCTCGTCGCTTAGGATCCCGACGCAGTTAACTCAGAATGGGTAAGCCGGCTGAGAGCCCCCAGCCCGATGGGAGGCTCAAGTTGCCATGGAATGATGGCCACGCGACGGGCTTGAACTTCTTTGACTTCGCGCAGGTACTTTTGCTCGTGCAATTGACGCTTTTTCATCAATGGGTCAGTGATTGGCAGTGGACTGAGCACCTGGTTGATGACCCAGGCATAGGGCTCGATCTCCGCGCGTCGCAGATCACTCTGCAGCGCCGCTGCCTCATGCACCGGAGTCGCTTCGGAAAGTGTGACGATGAGCACGCGAGTGAAGTTGGGATCGCGCAATCGCGGGAGCAGGTTTTCAACGGCTTCCGGCATTTCGCTGGATTGCCGAGTCACTTCGCGGTGGTAGGCCAACGCAGAATCAAGCAGGAGAACCGTGTGGCCAGTCGGTGCCGTGTCGAGCACGACAAACTTGTTCGTGCCAGCGGCTACGGCATCCGCAAAAGCTCTAAACACAGCGATTTCTTCGGTGCATGGTGACCGCAGATCTTCTTCCAGCAATGCTTTTCCTTGTGCGTCGAGATTCTTACCAGCTTTGCTGAGGACTTCGGCTGAATACTTCGCCGTTTCCGCGTCCGGATCGATACGACTGACCGACAAGTTCGGCAAGCTTTCATCGTTCATGGCCGCAGCGATATGAGCGGCGGGATCAGTGGTGGAAAGATGCACTTCGAAACCACGTTCGGCGATGGCAACGGCGATGGCTGCGGCTACGGTTGTCTTCCCAACGCCCCCTTTGCCCATTGCCAAAATCACGCCGTGACCCGGAGCGACTAAATCATCGATCAGTTCGGACAGCATCGGCAAACCATCGACTCGCTCCGCGCCATCCTCATCCTCCGTTGAAATGTAGGTCGCGGAAGAATCAACCTTCCCGAGACGACGAAGTGAATCGATGCCAAGCATTCCATCGGGACTGAGCAGAACAATGGTTTGCGGAAAATCTTTCAATTCCTGGGGGATCGCGGCCAGTGCGGCCGATCCTCGTCGTTGAAGTGCCACCGCATAAGGGTCGCTTGTATCGACCGCTTGAAACACACCGTTGACGACAAGATGTTGATTCTTCACGCCCAACTCGGCCAATTCGCCACTGGTTCGAGCGGCTTCGCGAAGCGCACTGGCTTCAGCACGAGCGACCAACACCAAGGTGGTGACGGCCGGATTTCCAAGAGCTTTCACCGATTCCTGATACAGTTTCTGTTGGTCCTGCAGACCGGCGAGAGGTCCGAGACAACTGGTACCCGTTGTGTTTTGCTCCATGAAGCCATCCCATGCGGAAGGCAACGTCAGCAATCGTAACGTGTGACCGGTGGGGGCGGTGTCAAAAATCACATGATCAAATTCAGCGGTTGCTTTGGGATCACCGAGCAATCGCGAGAATTCATCGAAGGCAGCGATCTCAAGCGTGCAAGAACCAGAAAACTGTTCTTCCATGCTTTTTACTGCTGCCTCAGGTAGCAGGCCTCGATAAGGGCCAACCATTCGTTCGCGATATTCGGCCGCTGATTTCTCGGGGTCGAGGTTCATTGCGAACAACGTCGCGATGGCCGGAATCGCGGTGGGATGGTTACCAAGCGTGACACCTAAGACCTCGTCGAGATTCGACGCGGGATCTGTCGATACAAGCAGGACTTTCTTGCCAGCATCGGCCAACCGAACAGCAGTCGCACAGGCCACCGAAGTTTTGCCGACGCCACCCTTGCCGGTGAAGAACAGGTTACGGGTCGGATGTTCTAAAAACTTCATGATTTGTGTTCTTTGTTTGGGGTGTCAATCGCTGGCGAAATGTCTGCGATTTGTGGCCGCTAGCAACAGCCGCTTGTTCCACAGCATCCGCCACTTTCTTTGGCCACTGGCAGCCGTTGCTTCGCTGGCGAGCCGTTTACCAACGCAGTCAGCGCATCTCGAGTGGGATAAACTTTTCGGCTGACGATTTCGCCATCGATGACAACCACTGGAAGAGCATCCGTTCCTTCAGTGCTCAACACGTGATGGATCGCCTTGTTCTCAATGAACGCCTGGGGTTGCTGTGCCAAGTTGTAACGTTCCACGCTGTGGCCTTGGCCTTTGAGCCAATCGAGATCTGACGCGAATTGAGGCAGAACGGGATCGACATCAGGTCCGCAAATGCCGGTCGAACAGCACATCGGCTTGTCAAAGATTTGAACAGTTTTCATAGACTTGTCCTTTGAAATTGGGAAAATGTTTGCAGTAGGAATCGTAGGAAGCACATCGCCGGAAATGATTGGGCAAAACGGTCCGCGGGCGTCTCGCCCGCTTTCGGCAAATCGGCGGGCGTCCTGCCCGCTTTCGGCAAATCGGCGGCGGACGCCCGCACCGGAAGAGGTTGCACCGGAGGAGGTTACACCGAAAGATTCTATGAGACGTGCCTGATAGGTTGCGACGATGAGTGTTTGAGAGCATGCAGACGCCCACCGGCTATGAATGAGTTCGCGTCGAACGATTGCATGGCCGAGGCGAGCTTTCGATCTTGCGGACCGGACGTCCAGGTGCCTCTAAAGGTCGGCGATCAGCTTCTTTAGTTTGGCCATCGCTTGTTTGTTGATGCAGTAGCAAACGCGAGGGCCATCGATTTCGCCCTGCACCAAGCCAGTTTCCTTCAAAATCTTTAGGTGTTGAGAAACGGTCGATTGCGCCAGTGGCATCTCTTCGACGATCTCACCGCACATGCAAGACGATCGATTCGAGAAGCAATCGCACGATCCGCACGCGAGCTGGATGGGCCAGCGCCCACGTCAGTTTGGCCATATCCTCGGCCCATGTGACATCCGGTAGCGACAGCTTCTCGGTGGTGGTGCAGCACTTTTGAGCTTCCGCCTTCCTTCGTACCATCGTTGATCGCTTTCAAGATCCGCATTGCCAGTCGAAGCTAAATTGCTTATCGTCGATATACGATACGCCGCTGCATGTTTTTTGTCAATGACGATGGTGGGCAACGATGAAATGCTCGTTGCCGACGAGTGGCTACGAGTGCTTGCATTCTTTTGCCCAACATTCCACCCGGTTGCTGATTTCCTGGTGCGGATCGAGAACTCGGGAACGGGTTGTCGGGCGACGATGACGGGACTCGTCGCTTCATCCAATACGACTGGCAGCACTCTGCAATCACCAGTCACCGTCACCTGTCACCTGTCACCTGTCACCTACTTCCTCTTCCTCTCCCGTCCTTCGCATCCAGATTCCAGTTTGATAGGAGGTGGTCTCGTGAACGGATTTTGCGGTCGTTGAAGGGGTCGTGGGACGGATGGGGGGTTGGGGTGGTTGATTGAGGGCGTTCCATGGGTCGACGGGCTAAGAGGGCATCGACCGCGGCGAAGTGGTTCTTTGGTACCCTTTGTTCGTATTGGTGCGCACGTGCGACTTGATCAAGTAGATCGTCATCGTCATCTTCGTCGCGATTCGAATCGAGGGTGCCGAGGAATTGGTCGACCGCGACTACCAAGTTTTGTTGGGGGCGTTCGGCGACAGCCTCGTTCCACAGGTGCAGCAGATCGTCGCTGATCCCGGGCAGTCGTCGGACGTTGGCGGGTAGCGTTTCGCTCATCAGCATCTGATTCACGTCGTGATCGTCGTGAGTGAGTCCCGCGAGGTGTCCGAGTTCGTGCAGCACCACGCTCAATGCGTCGAATCGTCCGTCATCGTGGCCGGTCCAGGCATGCAGGGAATGGGCGGCGAGATGTTCGGCATCGTACGTTTCAAGGTCTGCGTCGATCGACCATCCATGTCCCGCGGCGTTGTTGTCAATCCAAATCGTGTGGGTGGACGGTGACGCTAGTCCCAGCAGGTCTCCGGGAAGATCGTCGACGATGATCCGGACGTTGTTTCTTGGATCAAGGGTACCAACACCGAACGCCGTTTCGGGCTGGGACGACCAAAGGTTGAGTGCGTGTTGCAGCAATCGGTCGGCGGTCACTTGCGACATCGACTGGCGCATATCAACGGTGATCGGGGCGAGAGCGGCTCGCAGCGGATCGCCTCCACCGACGCGTTCGATGCGGATGGCTTCGGCTTGCACCCGACCCGAGACCCCGACGTTGCTCAACTGCACGGTCAACGACGTGCCGCTGATCAGGTAGGAATCGTCGAGGTCGACCCACACATTTCCCTGTTCATCGGTGAACGAGTGGTTCGTCGACGTGGGTGAATTTCTTTGATCCAAAAGGACGGTTCGGGGGACGCCACCGCCGAGTGTGAACGGCGCGTTGGAAGCGGCACTGCGATCGGCCAACCACGTCGTTGAGACACGGTAGATGCCGGGGGTCAGCCCGGTGACGGACCACTGGCCCACCGTGTTCCTCAAAACCGAGTAGCTGGTGGTATTGCCGATCAATCCGAGTCCGGACCGATCGAGTTGCGAGAATCGCCCGGAGATGGTTCGAAACGCAGCGTCTCGATCGTCCAGCACGATGGCTTCGCTGGCTGCCTTGGCCACCAGATTGAGGTCAAAACTGGCGAGCGACGCGTCGCTGGATTGCAATGCCATCACGCCACCGAACGTGCCCATTGCCGGAGCGGTGAACGTGACACTGAACGTCATGTTCGCACTCGGTGGCAAGAATTGGGGAACGAATCCGGATTGGGTGAAGCCGAGTGGCAAGTCGCCGAGCGAGTTGACCCACAGTGGTTTATGCGACGGATTATGAACCGTGAACTGCTTGGTGACTGCGGTTCCGGCGGGAGTGGTTCCGAAGTCGAAGTCCGATTGAGTGTTCAATCGCTCGCCGCCCGAGTAGATCTCGACTTTGGGATCGTACAGGTGAACGATGCGGATTGAGTCCGCTTGAACGGCACTGGATCGGTCGTTGTCATTGAGCGTGACGACCAAGCGACCGCCGACGATGGTGTAGTTTTGCAACCATTCCCAATCGACGTGGCCATCGGCTTCATCGTTGGGAGAAATTTGCTGGTTGACATTGACCGTCGTCGCCGCCGTGCCGCCGGAGATGGTGAACGGAGCGGACGTTGACAGCGGGTTGCGATTGTTCCAATCGGAGATCCAGGTGGCGTAGACCGCGTAGTTGCCGGGAGTCAATCCATCAAACGTGTACGTGGCGACTCCGCCGGTCGTGCGATTGGTGCTGACCGCACGCGAACCGCCGACGGCGTACCGGTGGACGTCACCCACAAAGTTGCTGGAGAAACCGTTGGGCGACGAGTTGTCGAGTCGATATTCCATTTGGACGTTACCGACCAACTCGATCGCGAACACCGCGGCGGTAGGTTGATTGGTGAACAGTCGGAGCGTGTCGGTCGAGCCCATGGCACTGTTGGCGTCGTAGGCGCAGATGAATGACCGTCGACTGGCCAGGTGCGAGCGACGTGAACGCGATCGGAGCGGCGAGCGAGAAGCCAGCCGGAATCTCCGGTGCATCGGTGAATACCAAGTCGGCTCGGCCACGATTGACGATCTCGATCGATCGCTCGACGGTGCCGAACAGATTGGTGGTGCCGAAGTCGAGCACTCCGTGCCGATTCTCTAGCACTCCATGATTCCCGACTTCGCTGACCACCATTCGGGGCGCCGCGACGGGTGCCATTGCGTATCGTTCGATGCGGATGGCATCGGCGTAGACGAAACCGAGTGGGCTGTTGTTCAACGTCACACTGAGCGAGTCTCCGTTGACGACGAAGTCTTCGCTCAGATCGATCCAGGTGGTCTTGAGGTCGACGAACGATTCGGTACGATCGGCGGGACGAACCTTCTGGTTCATCACGGCGGTTTCGGAGTGTCCGTCGGTCGTCAACGTGTAGTGGGCCGCGTGCGAGGCATTGGCGGGCGATCCGGTCCACGAGGCCGAGATGCGATAGTTGCCCGGTTCGAGACCCTCAAAGGTCCAAGTCGCGGCGTGGTTTCCCGTGGAGGCGGCCCGAGATTCGTTTCCGCGGAATGCCCCGGATTGCTTCGTTTGCGTGAACCGTCCGGCGGTTACGGGACCGCTTTTGACAGAGAATCCGCGTTGGTTGTTGTCGATCGTGATGACTTTTCCGACCGACGACAAGGATCGACCACGCACGGCGAACGAGAAGAGTGCTTCGTCGACGTCATTGGTTTCGATCGTCAAGTCACCACTGAAGGTGCCGATCGACTGGGGCGAAAAGACGACCGTCATGATCGTCGAATCACCGGGCGCCACGTTGGAGCTGGCGAAGGTCGCGGAGCTAAAACCGTTGGGCAGTGATGGTTTTTGCAGGGCATCGAGCAGCGTGCCACCGATGCGTCGGAACGGCGAGGGGCTGGCGGTTTCTCGGGTGCCGAGCACCAGCGGTTGGTCGCCGTGGTTTTCGATGCGGAACGTGCGAGTGACGTTGGTGCCGACGATGGTGTCGCCCAGATCGGCGAACGAGTACTCGTCTTGCACTTCGCGCCCGGTGCCCAGATCGATCATGCGAATTTCGGGGCTGTTGAGCCGCATGCGTTCGACTCGCATCGCGTCGGTCAAGTAGGCGACGTTGTTCGAGGCACCGGTCGTGTTCAACTGGATGTGGAAGTCGTCGACATAGATCGGTGCTGTCAAATCTTGCCAGCGGGTCGTGTCGGTCTGGTAACTGGTCGGGACGCTGCGTTGATCAAACACATCCCTGTGTCGGAGATTTCCGACTCCATCGTTGACTTTCACGACTTGAGATCCGACGACGGAGCTGCCTTTGTCGGGCCACGTCATCGAGACGGCATACTTGCCTTCGGTCAACCCGCTAACCGTCCAACCGGCAACCGACCCAGGACCACTCAGGCCGCGGAAAACATCGTCTTGGTAGGCGCCGGGGAACTGCTGGACTGCTCCGCCTTGGGCGGTCCAGGCACCGGATTGGTCGTCGAAAATCAATGGTGACGCGTCCATCCACTCCAGCGTTTCGGCGCCGTAGTGCGTGATCGTTCCGAGTCCTTCGACGATCAACGACAAGCCGTTGTCGATGACACGCGAGCCGAATGTGTGGATCCGCATTTCATCCGCCGGGAACGAAGCGGCGGCGTCATCTTGACCTCGCATCGATACCGTTCTTGGCACATTGAGCGGTGCGATGTAAACGACGTCCTGGTACATCGTCGTGATCACGTTCTCGATCGGGCTGGGTGCGGGTGCGGGTGCGTTGCGGTTGATCCGCACGGTGGTGCCCGTTTGGTTCACGGGGTCGTTGACGTATTGGGAATGGTTCAGCTTATCGACGTCAAAGACGACACCGCGGCCGGCCAATTGGAAGTCGATCGTGTCATAGCCCGACTCGTCACTCACTTGATCTTCGCCGCCGGGAGTCACGAACAGAATGTCGTCACCGGTGCCACCGAACAGTGAGTTATCACCGCTCGAAACGTCACCCGCCCCATTCATCGGCGTGATAAAGTTTTGCAGCTCGAACAGCGATAACGATTTGCCGAGCAGTCGTCGTTGTGATTGGTCGGCCCATCCTGATACGGCTTCGGTGTAGCTCATCGGGAATGTGACGGTGCCCTGATAATTTAGGATCACGTCGAACCCGCTGTCGCCGTAAATCGTGTCACTGGCGGGTCCGCCCATGACCAGATCGTCGCCGTCGTTTCCGTGGATCGTGTCGTCGCCTGCTTGATTGAGTGCTTCGTTGAGCGCGGTGACTTCGATCAGCGTCCAGACATCGTCGCGGACTTCCCAGGTGATCTTGGCGGTATCGCCCAGAATGATGTCGTTGCCTTGGTTCGCCGTGATCGTATCGTTGCCGACACCACCGACGAGGACGTCATCCGCCGACGCCGTCGTGATCGTGTCATCGCCGCCGAACTCACCGTCGATTGTGGTCAGGTTCAACAGGCGATCTCGTCCATCGAAGAACGCTTCGCCGTTGTCACCCGTCGCGATAAAAATGGGAGGAGCCGCGTCGGGCGCCGCGTCTTGCGGCATGAAGGATTCAATGGTGTCTCCCCCGGCGCCACCCATCACGACGTTGAACCCGGCACCGGCACGAACCACGTCACTGGCTCCGATCGCGCCCGCCAAAGTGCGCACGATTCGGCTGAGCATTTCGCCAGATAGTTGATCGTAGTCCAGCAAGACTTCGCCGTTATCACCCAGGATCGTGTTGTGGCCCCCACCAACGGTGACCCCGTCTTCGCCTTCACCGGCGATGACGACATTCAATCCGTCCTCGACCGCGATGGTGTCGTTGGCACCGATCGCAAAATCGAGGCTCGCGGCCATTCGAAGCTTGTCGCTTGAATCGAAGGTCGCTTCGCCATTGTCGCCGAAGATCACATTTTGACCATTTCCAGCCGAGATGGAGTCGCCGCCGGCACCGCCCATTACCACATTGTTTCCAGAACCCACCGCGATCAAATCGGCCGCACCGATGTTGCCGGCCAGGGTGTGGATCACGCGGCCCAGGAAACCGCCGGTTTGAGCGTCGTGGTTGACGAGCACTTCACCGTTGTCGCCCAGCACCGTGTTGAGGCCATCCGCGATGTTGACTTGGTCTTCGTCGGCACCCGCGATCACGACATTGACGCCGTCGTTGATCGAGATGATATCTTTTCCACCGAAATTGGGGTGGATGCTACGGGCTACCTTTAGTTCGCCGGCTGGATTGAACGTTGCTTCGCCATCGTCTCCGAATACGACATTGCGTCCACCGCCCGCCGTGACACGATCGTCGTCGGCACCGGCGATGACCGTGTTTGTTCCGCTGGTGAGCGAAATGGTATCGGCGGAACCGTAGGTGTCGTTTTCGGCACTCTGGATCGACAGCAACACTCCCACGTCGGTGAAATTCATCGATCCATTGTCGCCCAATGCGATCGCGATGGAGTCGGTTTCGCCCAAGTCGCTGGGTTGCACCGTGATCGTGTCCGCACCGCTGCCGCCGATCAGCACATTGAAACCTTCGCTGACGATTAGTTCGTCGTTTCCGGCGACTTCGGGCGCGATCGACGTCATTTGAACGGTGCCGTCGCCCATCGCTTGGATGCGTCCGGCATCTCCGATGACAAAGTTGGTACCGGGACCGAGGACGATGCGTTCGTCGCCCGCACCGGCGATCACGCGGTAAATGCCGCTGCCGAGTGTGAAGGTGTCGGTGGAGCCGACCGTGGGATGAATGCTTTCGGCAATCAACAGCTCGCCGCTTTCTTCGAACTCGACACGACCTTCATCGCTGAGGATGGTGCTGGTGCCGTCGCCGGCCGTGATGTCGTCCGCATCGACGCCCGCGATGACGATGTTCTCGCCATCCGCCAAGTTGAGCGTGTCGGCGCCACCGAAACCGGAATGGATGGTGGTCGCGTTTTGCAGTTTTCCATCGGCATAGAAGAACGCTTCGGCATCGTCACCGAACACGACGTTGCGTCCACCACCGGTCGTGATCGAGTCGCCGCCGGCGCCACCGATCGCGGTGTTGGTGCCACTGGTGAGCGTGATGGTATCGGCCTGACCATAAATGTCGTTGTCGGCACTCTGAATCGACAGCAACACTCCGGCGTCGGTGAAAGTCATCGAACCGTTATCGCCCAGGGCGATCGCGATGGCGTCGTTGGAGCCGGACTGGCCGGCTTCGACGGTGATCGTGTCCGCACCGCTGCCGCCGATCAGCACGTTGAGTCCTTCGCCGGCGATCAATTCGTCGTTGCCGGCGACTTCGGGCGCGGTCGACGTCATTTGAACAGTGCCGTCACCCATCGCTTGGATGCGCCCGGCATCTCCGATGACAAAGTTGGTACCTGGTCCGAGGACGATGCGTTCGTCGCCCGCACCGGCGATCACGCGGTAGATGCCGCTGCCGAGCGTGAAGGTGTCGGTGGAGCCGACCGTGGGATGGATGCTTTCGGCAATCAATAGTTCGCCGCTCTCGTCGAACTCGACACGACCTTCATCGCTGAGGATGGTGCTGGTGCCGTCGCCGGCCGTGATGTCATCCGCATCGACTCCCGCGATGACTATGTTCTCGCCATCCGCCAAGTTGAGCGTGTCCGCTCCCCCGAAACCGGAATGGATGGTCGTCGCGTTTTGCAGTTTGCCATCGGCATAGAAGAACGCTTCGGCATCGTCACCGAACACGACGTTTCGTCCACCACCGGTCGTGATCGAGTCGCCGCCGGCGCCACCGATCGCGGTGTTGGTGCCGCTGGTGAGCGTGATGGTATCGGCCTGACCATAAATGTCGTTGTCGGCACTTTGGATCGACAGCAACACTCCGGCGTCGGTGAAAGTCATCGAACCGTTATCGCCCAGGGCGATCGCGATGGCGTCGTTGGAGCCGGATTGGCCGGCTTCGACGGTGATCGTGTCCGCACCACTGCCGCCGATCAGCACGTTGAGTCCTTCGCCGGCGATCAATTCGTCGTTGCCGGCGACTTCGGGCGCGGTCGACGTCATTTGAACGGTGCCGTCACCCATCGCTTGGATGCGTCCGGCATCTCCGATGACAAAGTTGGTACCGGGTCCGAGGACGATGCGTTCGTCACCCGCACCGGCGATCACGCGGTAGATGCCGCTGCCGAGGTCGAAGATGTCGGTCGAGCCGACCGTGGGATTGATGGTTTCGGCGATCAACAGCTCGCCGCTTTCGTCGAACTCGACACGACCTTCATCGCTGAGGATGGTGCTGGTGCCGTCGCCGGCCGTGATGTCATCCGCATCGACGCCCGCGATGACGATGTTCTCGCCATCCGCCAAGTTGAGCGTGTCCGCGCCACCGAAACCGGAATGGATGGTGGTCGCGTTTTGCAGTTTGCCATCGGCATAGAAGAACGCTTCGGCATCGTCACCGAATACGACGTTGCGTCCACCACCGGTCGTGATCGAGTCGCCGCCGGCGCCACCGATCGCCGTGTTGGTGCCGCTGGTGAGCGTGATGGTGTCGGCCTGACCATAAATGTCGTTGTCGGCACTTTGAATCGACAGCAACACTCCGGCGTCGGTGAAAGTCATCGAACCGTTATCGCCCAGGGCGATCGCGATGGCGTCGTTGGAACCGGACTGGCCGGCTTCGACGGTGATCGTGTCCGCACCACTGCCGCCGATCAGCACGTTGAGTCCTTCGCCGGCGATCAATTCGTCGTTGCCGGCGACTTCGGGCGCGGTCGACGTCATTTGAACGGTGCCGTCGCCGATCGCTTGGATGCGTCCGGCATCTCCGATGACATAGTTGGTACCGGGTCCGAGGACGATGCGTTCGTCACCCGCACCGGCGATCACGCGGTAGATGCCGCTGCCGAGCGTGAAGGTGTCGGTGGAGCCGACCGTGGGATGGATGCTTTCGGCAATCAGCAGTTCGCCGCTCTCGTCGAACTCGACACGGCCTTCATCGCTGAGAATGGTGCTGGTGCCGTCGCCGGCGGTGATGTCATCCGCATCGACGCCCGCGATGACGATGTTCTCGCCATCCGCCAAGTTGAGCGTGTCCGCGCCACCGAAACCGGAATGGATGGTGGTCGCGTTTTGCAGTTTGCCATCGGCATAGAAGAACGCTTCGGCATCGTCACCGAACACGACGTTTCGTCCACCGCCGGTCGTGATCGAGTCGCCGCCGGCGCCACCGATCGCGGTGTTGGTGCCGCTGGTCAGCGTGATGGTGTCGGCCTGACCATAAATGTCGTTGTCGGCACTTTGGATCGACAGCAACACTCCGGCGTCGGTGAAGGTCATCGAGCCGTTGTCGCCCAGGGCGATCGCGATGGCGTCGTTGGAACCGGACTGGCCGGCTTCGACGGTGATCGTGTCCGCACCGCTGCCGCCGATCAGCACGTTGAGTCCTTCGCCGGCGATTAATTCGTCGTTGCCGGCGACTTCGGGCGCGATCGACGTCATTTGAACGGTGCCGTCACCCATCGCTTGGATGCGTCCGGCATCTCCGATGACATAGTTGGTACCGGGTCCGAGGACGATGCGTTCGTCGCCCGCACCGGCGATCACGCGGTAGACGCCGCTGCCCAAGTCGAACACGTCCGTCGAGCCGACTGTGGGATTGATGGTTTCGGCGATCAGCAGTTCGCCGCTTTCGTCGAACTCGACACGACCTTCGTCGCTGAGGATGGTGCTGAGCCCGTCTCCGGTGCGGATCGAGTCCGCACCCACGCCGGCAATGACGATGTTTTCGCCACTCGACAAGTCGATCGTGTCCGCACCCCCGAAACCGGAATGGATGGTGGTCGCGGTGTGCAGTTTGCCATCGGCTCGGAAGACGGCTTGGGCATCGTCTCCGAATACGACGTTGCGTCCGCCACCGGTGGTGATCGTGTCGTCACCGGCGCCACCGATCGCGGTGTTGGTGCCGCTGGTGAGCGTGATGGTGTCGGCTTGACCGTAGGAATCATCTTCCGCACTTTGAATCGACAACAGCACTCCGGCGTCGGTGAAGGTCATCGAACCGTTGTCGCCCAGGGCGATCGCGATGGCGTCGTTGGAACCCGATTGGCCGGCTTCGACCGTGATCGTGTCCGCACCGCTGCCACCGATCAGCACGTTGAAACCTTCGCTTACGATCAGCTCGTCGTTGCCAGCGGTTTCCAGAGCGATCGATGTCATTTGAGTCGTTCCATCGCCCATGACTTGGATGCGTCCGGCATCTCCGATGACATAGTTGGTACCGGGGCCGAGTTCAATCCGCTCATCGCCCGCACCGGCGATCACACGGTAGATGCCGCCACCGAGATCGAACAGGTCCGCATCACCGATCGTGGGATTTGTACTCTCGGCCAACAACAATGCCCCATCCGCGTCGAACACGGCTTGGCCCTCGTCGCCCACGATCGTGTTGATGCCGTTGCCGGCGGTGATCGAATCAGCGCCGACGCCGCCGATGACGATGTTTTCGCCATCACCGACGTTGATCGCGTCGATTCCGCCGACGCCGGTATTGGTGGACTCGATCGATACGACTTTGCCGCCCTCGATGGTGACGGAGGCGGCGTCGCCGACGGCCCAGTCGTTGCCCGCCAAACCCGAGATCGTGTCGGCGCCCGCGCCGCCGACCATCACAGCGGTCCCGATTCCGGTTTGAGTCAGCGAGTCGTCACCGCCGATTCCGGCGTCGAGCGAGTGGAGCGCGCTTACGATTCGATTGACGGTGTCGTAGTCGACGGTGACAAAGTCGCCGTACATCATGACGGGATCGTTGACCGTGCTGGTCGCTGCACTGGCGATCATGTCCGCTCCGCCAGCACCTTGGATGACGGTGATTCCGTGGGTGACGGCGTCATCGGTCAGCGAGATATTGTCGTCCTGGTCACTGCCCGTGATCCAGATGAATGGTGCCGTAAGCGAACCAGCGATTTGGATTACCGAACCGACGTCGCCAAAGTTGTCGAATCCACCGATGATTTCCAACAATTGGAAAGCGGTGATGGATGAACCCACGCCGGTGCGGATGTCGTCGCCGGCTTGCAGACGCACCGTGCCGCCGGTTGAGTGGATGGAAACTCCATCGGCGACGGTGATGTCATCGCCCGCCGCTTCTTTCTCCGTGGCAACAATCAGTATGTCGGTTGCGGAGATGATATCTTCGGTCACAACGACGGGGCTTTTGGCGACCAGACGGACTTTGCCACCCGACTGCATGCCCGGATCGGATCCGCTGACCACACCGCCGACGATCAACTCGCCCGTGTTGGTGAGGAACGTTGATCCAGATGTTGATTTGCCTTCCACGTTGCTGATGGTGGTCGTGATGGGCCGCGCATCTTCGCCGATATCTTGCGAGGCAAACAGGTACACGTTGCCCGACAAGATGTTCATGTCATCGACGCTCGCCAATCGATTGACGATCCTGCCGCTCAGAGCACTGATGAACGCGGTCGCGGTGCTGCCCGTGCTGGTGGTCGCGAGCCTCAGATCGCCCAAAAGTTCGGTGACATAAGTGTTACCAAACATGCTGGTGGTGGTGACCAAGCCATCGGCCTCGTAGCTGCTGTCGATTTGCAGTTCATCGCCGGCGGCGCCGATGCCGCCAAGGTCCGCATGGAGCGTCACCGAATTGCCGCGTACGTCCCGCGTCGGACCGTTGGTGCCGATGATCGACAGGTGGCTGCGGAGCGAGACGTCGCCGTTGGGTGCATCGATTGAACCGACTCGCATGTCGCCGAAGGTCTCCCACAAGTAGATGCCGTGGGAGGTGCTGATCGCGGAGATCGTCGCGGCGGAGGCATGATCGGTTTTCAGGGGAGCGGATGACGTCCCGATGGAACCTTCGGTCGCGGAGAGGGTGATGTCCAATCCGGACTTCAAGTTGTTTAGCGATCCACCGAGGTTGTCGAGAATCGAACCATCGATCGCCGTGAGCACGATCGCGCCGGAGCGAGAATAGACGCTGTCGACGTTGATGTTTCCGGATTGCTCGAACAGGTAGACGCCGCCGAGGGCTCGGGCGGTCAGCGAGGCCGCCAGAATGCTGTTGAGTCGAATCGGAATCGTAGCGCTACCGATCGCGCCCTGGGCCGCTTCCAAAACCAGATCGTCGGACTTGATCATCGCGACGGCCTGGTCGGCGTGCGTGTTGGAGATTCCGCCGGCGGTTTTGAGTGCCAGGACTCCGGTGGTTTCGATGTACTCGACGCTGAAGTCGTTTTCGCTGCCGATGAAAACGGGTCCGGCTGCGATGACTCGCAAGTCGCCGCTGGCATGGATATTCACGTCATCACGCTGGGCGATCTCGATCTTGCGAATGACGACGCCGGCCGCGTTGGGATCGTTTGCGATCGGAGTGATCGTGGCGCTGATTCCCGTTTCATCGACGGACGAATCACGATGCGTCACGGTCAATGTGTTCGTCGTGACGGAGATGATCTCCACCATCGCACCCTCGGTGACATTGGTCGTGTTGCCGGCGATCCGCAGCATCAACCCGACTTGGTATCCATCGTCGATCCAACTGTTGCCATCCGTGCGCGTGATTGAATCGCCGCCGGACGCGTCGCGGGCAAAGTTCATCGTTCCACTGACCACCGCACCGGCGATGAAGTTGACTTGCGTGCGTTCCGCGGCCGCCAAAGCAACTCGCTCGTCATGGGTCAACTGTAGCGGTCGCGCGGTGACATCGATCGAGATCGCATCGGTGAATGAGCCGACACCCCCATCCGCGGTTGTGATTGTGACTTTGCGACCGATGATGTTGTTGAGTTCGATCGTCGTTTGGGTGTCAGTGACTTGTTTCATCAGCCCCGCACCGATGGTGTTGAGCAGCTCTTCCTCGGTCCAGATTTTGATGCTTGCGACGAGTGCGTCGTTCTCTTCCGTGGTGAGCGTGTAGACAAAGTCGGTCACTTGCGTTTGCGTCAAGTCGCCGGCGTCGTGACCCCCTCGATCGTAAGCGGCAAACGTCGCGTTGAGCGTACGGTATTGCTGGGTCCGAGCGTTTTCGAGCGTCGTGATCGCGTCTTGCACATAGCTGTCCAGCGCCGTGCCGCTAAGATCCTGCGCCACACCTTCGGCGTTGTAGAACGATTCGTACGTGTCGCGTTCTCCGCCCGTGATCGAGATCGTATAGGTCGCGTCGAACGTCGCGGGATCGCTTTGCGTGTTTCTCCATTTCCAGTACGTTTGATATTCGCGAGTCTTGCTGGCCGCGAAAGTTTCAAGAGTTTCGGTGACCTTGGCGTTCGCACCGGTGCCGGCCGTCAAACCGAGATCGCTCCAAACACCGCTCAGCAATTCGTTGTAGCTGCGGTCATCACGCGTGGCGAAATTGTTCGCGTCGACGAGGTAGCCGGCAACGATTGTCAGTTGGACGTCGCCATTTTCGGAAATGATTTGATCGACGAGCATGTCGCCGGTCATTTCGGTCAAGTAGATGCTTTGGACGGATAGGGCCGAGACGGTATTGCCCAGCGACACGCCGCTGTTGATCTTGAGCGGTTTGGATTCGGCACCGATGGTCGCGGCACCGCCGTCGAGATGGATGCTGCCGCCGGTGATGTTGGTGACCGCGGGGTCGACGCTGGTGAGTCCGTTCTGCGCGCTGACGTCGACGGTTTTTAGACCCGAGGACGTGATCGACTCGATCGGCAGTGTTCCAGAGACTTGATGGATGCTGATCGCCCCGACGGCTTCGGCAAACAGCCCCGCTCCGGTTGCGGTGGATTTGACGTTGCTGCGGAAACCTTTGATCTCCGCCCCGGCATTGAGGACGACGCGGGTACCGCCGACGGACTCGTTTTGAGCCGTTTGAATGATCGATCCGGCGGTGGTCAGCGTCGTCGTTCCGCTGGGGTTTAGAATCGATCCCGCAACGATGATGTCGCCACCGGCGTTGGACGTCACGTTGACGGATGAAGTCGCGTTACCGATGAAGTCGATCGTGATCGGACGGTCGGCGCGGAACGTGTGCGTGGCGACCGTTTCCTGTTTGACTTCGTCGACCCAACGTTGATAGTTGGTCTTCTTGCCCCACCAAGTCTTGGTCGACCACTGACCTGTTTTATAACGACGTGGTGGTTCGAGATTGTTGGTTTGCGATGAGTAGGTGTAGTCGCCGTCGGCGCTTGCCGATTGATAAAAATAGGCACCGGCGGGCAGCAATTTTGGTTGGCCAATCACCTCGACGTGTGGTCCGCTGCGAATGTCGCTGGGGTCCGCCGACAAGGCGTCAATCCCCGCCCATGACGAAGAACCGTAGACCGTGGTCGTTCGCGTTGCCGTTTGCATTCCAACCGCGAATCCGTATCTCCAATTGGCCTTCGGCGAGTAGACACCGTCTTGAGTCAGGATGTTGGCGAGCGGATTGGTCGAGGTTCCCTTTGCCTTGTCAGCGATCAAGAGGATGCCGGCACCGCGTTGTGACGAATCGAGTCGCTCGATGG
This sequence comes from Pirellulaceae bacterium, assembly GCA_963781095.1. Classification (GTDB taxonomy): domain Bacteria; phylum Planctomycetota; class Planctomycetia; order Pirellulales; family Pirellulaceae; genus Rubripirellula. The sequence goes on along the minus strand of CAWAEA010000003.1, from coordinate 145,986 downwards.
AAATGTCATAAGGGGTTTGGTTATCGATCGAGATGTTCCCGTACCCGTCTAAGACACGGACGGTACCGGCGCCGGTGCTGAGGATATGCCCGGTCAATTGCACGTTGCCGCCGCTGACACGCACTTCTTTCACAAGGATCTTATTTTCGACGCGGTCATAGAACAGCGTGAAGTCTTTGTCGGAGGCACTCAGTCGGGTAAACCGGGTGCCGGACGGGTTGGAGCGAATCAGTGCGATTTCAAACGTCGTCCCATTGTCGAGCGTTTTGGAGTACTGTTCTTTGCCGCTTTGGACAACGCCGTTGACGTTGATGTACTCGGCATTCACGATCACGCTGTCGCCCATCAAGTTGACCGTTTGCGATGCGGTGGTCAGCTTGCTCAGTGCGGCGGCGGTGTCGAATTGCGCCATGCCGTTGCCCAACGCTTTCAACTTGCCGTAGGGGTCACCGCCGACGCTGTAACTGGTCAGGCCGTCGATGAACACGCTGCCACCGGCGATCGTGTTGATGTTCGCCGCGCGGACGCTGGCTCGATAGGTGATATCGCCTTTACTGATTGCCGAGACGGTGCCGCTGTAATTGGTGACGTCGCCGGAGACCAAGATTGCGGGACTCGCGTATTCGTCGGTCGGAACATCGCCGGATTTGAAGGTGTTCTCCAAATTCACGTTCGGACCGATGGGGTCACCGTTGCCATCGAGCGGCAACTCGACGGGGGGAAGAGCGAGGAACGTGACGGTGACGGGGGGCGTTGGGGTATTCAGGGCGGCGATGGCGGTGTTGGTGCCTGTTTTGACACCGTTGACGAACAGGCCGCCGGTCGATTCGGGAATCGTGACGCCTTGAATGTTGAGCTGGGCGGGTGTGTGGTTGGTGATCGTCACCGAGGCATCCGCCGGGGCGTCGATCGTGCCGCTGCCCGAGAACTGGTCGCCCCGAATATCGACCATTCCGGCTTGCGCCCAAATCGGATGCACATTGATGCTCAACACCGATGACTCGACGGAGGTGACGGATCCGTCCGCTTCGATCGTCGCCAAACCCTTCGAGACCAACTGACCTTGAATTCGCGTGATTTCACTCAGGTAGAAATCACGGAGCGTGGTGTTGGTCGTGCGATACGTTTCGAGGTTGGCGCGGGCGGCGCCGAGTTGCTGCATCAAGCCCGATTCGAGCACCACGAATCCGGTGTCGTAGCTGAGCCCCGGAGTGCTGGAGACCGTCGTGATCGCGCCCGTGTCCCTATCCCATCCATAGGGAATGCTATCTCCATCGATCGCACCAAGCGTCAAGCTTTGATGCCGTCGGATTCCGGTTCGCAGCGTGCCATCGACCACGACGTTGCCAGTCGCATCGCTTTGGACCGACCCGTTGTACTGTTCTTCGCCCCCGAGTGCCGAGTTGAGACCGTCCGATGCGGCCGACATCCAATTGACGGCTTTGGCCTTGCTGTCCAAGTCGGCCAGCCCAAGGCGTTCCGCGTGCAGGTTGATATCTTTGGCGGACTCCAGCAGCGAACCACCCATGACGGTGATCGTGTTGGTCTGGAATAAAATTGTTTTGGAATCCACCGAGTCGATCGGAATCGCGCTGCCGGCGAACGTGTCCGTCTTGGCGTCCATCGTGTATTGGTCACGATTGAAATCGATGCTCGTTCCGGCGGCCACGTTCAAATCACCGATCGCGCGAATCGTCGCACCGCTCGACACGGTGACCGAGTTGTTGGGCCGGATGTCCGAGACGGAATCAGCGATCACGACCGTGGCGGCGCCAAACGTTTCCGCATTGGTCTTGGTTTTCACGTCGCCGGTTCCGCGAGCGGACAACAAGACGTTGCCCACGCTCGCCAGCGTCGCGCCCGGGTTGATTAAGATCGCGGAATCATTGCCCGTCGTTCGGATCGTGCTTTCCGCCGACGCACCCGAGCAGAGCGCCGCCGGTGGTGAAGTTGACTTTGTCGCGAGCATAGATTTTGTTGAGTGTCGTGAGCGACATCGAGCCGGGATTCGATTCGGAACCGACAACGTTGAGCTGGGCGTTGTTGCCAACGACAATCGCGGTGTCAAAATCAACTTCCGTGATACTCTTTGCACTCGCACCGGCAATCAAACCGCCGGTGGTGCCGCGAATGTTTTCCTCGCCGATGTCTGGTTTCCGCGCCGCGCTGCTGGCGTCGATGCGAATGTCGTGCGCGTTGATGATCGCGCCCGTTCCGATCGTTGCCTTGGTCGTGTGGTTGACGTCATTGTTGACGCGTGCCCCGGCACCGGCGAGCAACCCGCCGGCGAATGTTTTTACCTTGCCGTTGACTTCTCCGCTGCCCAACGCGTTGATCTCAAATGCACCGGTCAAGTTGACGGCGGTGTTGTTGCCGATGTTGACCAAGGTGGTCGCCTGGTTGACCGTTTTAGCCGACGCCGATGCGCCCGCCGCCACACCGCCGCTGCCCGCAAACGTGTCACTGAATTGTCGTTGATTGCTGTCGGCCGAAATCGCCAGTGAACCGCCGGCGAAGACGATGCCGCTGCCGAGCCCCGTCGTGACGGTGGAGTTGTTCACGATTCGCGCCGAGCTGACACCCGCCGCCAAAACACCGCCCGCGTAACTGTCCGCTTTGGCATAGTGTTCACCCTGACCGACGGCCGACAAACGGGTTGCACCCGAAATCTGGAATGTCGAATCGTTGCCGAGTGTCGCCGAGATGGTGGCGTTGTTGTTGACGCGGCTGTTGGTGGAATCGATGCCGATCAAACCGCCGGTTGCCCCGGTGGTGATGGCGTTGGAAGTTTTGCCCGAGGCGGGGTCGTCCAGCAACGCTTTCGCGGACAACGAACGCGCGGTGATGTTGCCATCGACCGTGGTCGAGACGTTGGTCGCCAGATTGATCGTCGCGATCGAAGCTCCGACCGCGAGTGCGCCGGCGTTGACGCCCAGCCCGGTGGCGGTGCCTTGGGGGACGCTGCGGGCGAGCAAGTCGATGTCGCGTGCGACGACCGTGGAATCATCAATGTAGCTGGAGACCGCTCCATTAAAATTGACATTGGCGACGCTGCCCCCCGCGGCGATGGAAAACCCAACACCAATCGCGACATTCGCCGTTCCCACGTCGGCCGTCGCGGTCGTCGTTTCCAGCGCATGCACCGACAAGTCACCGGAGACGATCACGTCGGCACCGCGTAGGTAGGCGAGCGTCGTGGTTGCGATCGTGTTCATCGAGTTCGCACCGCCGCCGCTGGCGGCACCGACACCGGCCGACAAGCTGGCGGCGGAAGACGCGGCCGTGATCGTCGCGGACTGCACCGCTTCCACCGAAAAGTCATCAAGCACTTCACGCCACACCGTGGTGTCGAGATAGTTTTGCTGGGACAGGTTGATGGTGGAAACATTTTCCCAGTACGTGGTGTTCAAGTAGTCTTGAGCACTCAAGTCGACTTGGCTGATGTCTTTCCAAAGGGTGGTGTTTTTGAAGTTCTCGACGCTTAGATCGAGCGAGGCTGGACTGGCCCCGATGTACTCGTACAAGCCCGCCAAACGTCCGAGGTTTGCGTTGTGAGTGATCGCAACGCGAACATGATCGCCGGTCTCAACAGCCTGCGTCCCGTACTGAGAAAGCAAGTCGACGGTGGGTCCCAAGTACTTGTAGACCTGGCCGGTGCTGCCACCCGCCGTGTGAGTCGCATCCACGCTCACCAGTTGATTTACATTGACAAATTGAGAGCTGTCGGTGCTCGTGTAATCCGTGGCTTGGCCGAGGAACTCGTAAACGCCACCGATGCGGCCGCGTGAACCATCGTAACCGCTGGCAACCCGCACTCGGTTTCCAAGCCCGACGGCATTCACGCCGCTGGCCGTGGTGTAGTTGGCTGAGTTACGGATTTTAGCGTTATCGACAAACGCAGCGGTTCGGTTGGTGATTGTGTTTTCGGACAGCGATACTGAGATCGAAACCGCGCCGCCGATCCCCAGCGCCGCCGCGAGCGATGCCGCCTGGGCATCGGTCGCGATCGTGGAGTTGTCCGTCGCCAACAGCGAACCGTCCGGCGACGTTGATTCCGGAGGTCCGTCCGTTGGTGATTTTGGCCTCGATGGTCTGTCCGATTTTGTTCGTCGTGCCAACGCCCGCACCGGAGCCCGCACCGGCGATGATTCCGCCTGCCGCCGCGACGCTGCCGGCGAAGATCGTACCGCTGATCGAGGCGGTCGACGTGGCGAGCTGTTCCAATTCACCCACCGCGTCGAGCGAAACGTTGTCCATCACCGCGGACACCGAAGCGGATTGCGGGTTGCCGTCGGAGTCGTATCCGATGTAGTTCTTGGCGACCGAGGCACCGATCGACGTGCCCGCACCGACCGTGCCGCCCACGCCGACACCGACCGACGCCGTCAAGACGCTGGCGATAATCGACGATGCGTTCTCGGCCGTTAAGGACATGTCTTCGGCGCTGACAAAATCGCCATCTTTGGCCAACGCGCTGGTGGAACCATTGATCAAGTTCGTCGCCCCCGCGCCGCGCCGCTGACGCCGACTCCCACGGTACCGGCGAATCCGGCCGCGAGTGATGCTGCGGCGGCAAACACCTGGATCGAGCTGGCTTGCCGAGCATCAATGGCGATCGATTGGCCGGTGGTCGCCAGATCAGTGTTTTTGACCGAGGCTTCGAGTGCGGTCTCGATGATGTTCTTGGCATCGGTGGTGCCGACCGAGAGGGACACGCCGGCGGTTCCACCGACACTGGCCGCCAGCGAAACGGCGGCCGCAAATGCGGTGATCGTTGAACGATCCTGGGCATCGATGGTCACGCCGTTGGCGGTAACCTCGTTGACGCCGTCACCCACGACGGATTGCCCAGCGGGAACAAAGTGATCGATGGTTGCCGTGACATACGAACCGATCCGGTTCTCCGCATTCACGCCTGAACCGCTCGCAGCCACACCCGCGGTGCCGCCTCCGGCGAGTGCCACGGAACCGGCAAACACCGTCGATCCGATTGTCTGGTTGCCGTTGGCAATCACGTCGAGCGAACCGGTTGCGGTCACATCGCTGCGTCGGATCGCGGCCAGCACGCCGCCGCTGCCCGTGGCGCCATCATCACCCATGCCGATCTTGTTTTGGGCCACCGCGACGCCGATCGACGCACCCACGCCGGCGGTGCCGCCCGCTGCGACAGCGGCCGATGCCGCGATCACGGCCGATTGGATCGATGCAGCACTCGCCGCCGAGACTCGTAAATCTCCCGTGACATCCAGTGTCGTCTTATCGACGACTGCTTGCGTATTCTTCTGGACATTGTTGATGGCGACGGCGCCCGCACCGCTGACCGCGACGCCGGCTTGGCCACCAATGCCGATACCCAGCGAAGCAGCCACCGACAACGCACTGATGCTGCTCTTGCTGAACTGCAATCTCGTCGGGGCGCCGTCCTTGAGCGTCAAGGTGTAGCTCGATCCATCGCCCGTGATCGCGAGCCAAGCCGTGCCGGGCTTGATCACGGAGAGTTTCAATTCGGGCGCAACCTTTTGCCAAACGGAGGTGTCGTTGTAGTTTTGGCTGTTCAACAACCGTGTCGCAGTGGTGCCGACGTACTTGTACATCCGTCCGCCCACCCCACCGCCGCGATATCCGACGTCGAGTTTGACCGTTTGTCCGGGCTTGATTTCCTTGCTTCCTTCACCACTTGTGAATGTCCAACCACCGCGTAGCGAATCGACGTCGGAAACATATTCGCCGCCCGAACGCAGAGCGGCGGCGATCTGGTTCAAAACCGTGACGTCGTCGGATTGATCCACGCCCGCCTCGTTGACGCCGGTGGTGTCCCCGTTGTCATCGTCTTGTTTGGCGGCATCATCGAGCTTTGCCGGTGTGAGCGAATGAGTCGCCAGTGCGGTGTCGAACAGCGGACGCGCGAATTGGGACGCCGTCACATCGAGATCACCGCTACGGGTTGCAATGACCGTGTTGTCCGACACAAATGCCTTGGCGCCGCCGGTGAGTTTGTTGAAGGCGAGCGATAGACCGATGCTAACCGATACGCCGGTTTGTCCGGCCAACGATGCGGCAACGGATGCCGCGCCGGTGATCGAGGCGATGCTGGATTCGTCGCTGGCCGAAACGGTGATCGCGTTGGCGATGATCGACGGATCGAGCGGGCGAGCAGTGATGGTGGGTGAACCGGCGATGGTCGCAGTGACTTGATTCTCAATGGTGTTGATGGCCACGGCGCCCGCAATGCTCGGCGCGATGCCCGATTGACCCGCCGCCGCGATGGCTACCGCGCCCGCCAAAACCTGGGCGTCGATCGCGGCTTTGCCGATGGACGTGACGGACAAGTCGCCATCGAGATCGAGAATCGATCCGACGACGTCGGCCGCGGTCGCGTAGGTTGCCGACTCGATGCTGATCAATTGCCAACGGTTTTCGTCGTCGTAGTTTTCGCGACCGAGCTTGATCTCGGCCGCCGCGCTCGTCGTCGCACCCCGATACCGATACACATTTCCGTACAACGGACCACGCGTGATCTTGACGGTGGCGTCGTGCAGCAGGGTGGCGGGTTGATCGAGATCGGTATGATCGGCGGCGATGGATTTGTGTTGCCAACCGACAAAATTCTTGGCGACGGATAGGCCGAGGGCGAAGGCCGGTGCCGAGCCGGTCCCGATTGCCACACTGCCCGCAATCGCGCGAACCAGGGCGTTGATCGTCGATTCGTTTTGACTCTGGATGATGCCGTTGCCGCCGTCGGTTGCGGCAAGGATGTCAAACACACTGGCGGTGACTTCCGCGATCGCACTCCCGGACAAATTGTTGACGCCGATCGCACCACCGCCGCTGACGGCGGTCGATCCACCGATGCTGGCCGCGACACCGATTGCCGTCGAGATCACGGTCGCGTCGATCGCTCCGCGCCTCAGCGTGGTCACGATCAAATCACCACCTTCGATCTGTGCCGGTGCGGCTTGGGTGCCCGCCGCGTTGATTTTGGCTCCCACGTCGCTGCGGACTTCATTGCGTGCCCAAGTGACACCGACGGCTACACCGGAGGAATTTCCGGCACCGGCACCGACCGACACGCTGCTCGATTGGACTTCCGAGCGAATTCTTGCATCATCGGTGCCGGCCACGGTCACGTCGCCGCCGGCGCTGAATGACTGCGGCGAATCGATCGAAGCGACCGTGTCGGTGACGACTTGATTGAGCGTTAGGATGGCACCGACGTTGACCGTGGTGCTGCCACCGGCCGGCGTGACGGACAACGTTTTTCCAGCACCGAGAATCATGGCATCGATGCTGGCGCTCGAAGTCGCCTCGACGCTGACCCCGCCGTCGATGAGGAGTGACGTGTTAGAAATCGTCGCGTGGGTCGCGACGGGATCTTCATCGGCGATGTCCGTTCCGAGCAACGCATCGATGGTGTTGAACAGGATGTTTTGAGGCTCGTATCCGACGGTATTGAACGCCAATGTGACGCCGATTCCATAACCATTGGCTTCGACCGTGCTCCAAGTCTTAGCACTAATCGTCGAGTCATTCACGGCTTCGACACGCACGTCACCTGCCTTGCCGCCGGATGCCACGGTCGTGACGCTGCTGTCTTTGATGAACGCCTCGGCCGACGATTGGACGGAGTTGGTCGCGATCACGCCGTTGATCGCGAGGCTCATTCCGGTACCGGACATGCTGCCACCGCTGCTCTTGACTGTCGAATCGTTCTGGGCGGCGATTCGCGACGCTTCGGTGGCGAGCACTGAAACATCGCCGTGAACGTTCAATGTGTAATTGGCCACGTAGGCATCGACGCCGCTTTGGACCGCGTTGCGGACGATCAAACCGCCGAATGCGGCACTGTCGGACTTTGTCGTGTTGAGACTCAACCCCGGAATCAAATCGGTGGGTTGAATGCTGGGCATTGCCAACCACAGCAACGCATTTCCGTAGTCGGTGGTGCCAAGATTCACGCCATTTGCGGTGCCAACGTATTGGTAGATTTGGTCCGCGGTTCCCGTGGTTTTTCGCCACTTCGCGGTGTCGAGATAGTTGACGGTGTCGAGTTCCACGTCCTCCAGCTCGGTCGTAGCGACGTACTCGAACACGTCGCCGCGGGCCGCCCCGTCGATGTCAAATTCAAGTTCGACACGGTCGCCCTTGGTGAGAGAATCGGGGACGTCGGAGGAGACGAAATCGATTGCGTCGAGACGCACATAGTTGCCCGTGGCGAGGGTGCGTGTGCCCGAGCGGTCGGTGTAGTCGTATCCGATCGCGTCGGCGACACGTCGCAGCACGCGGCTGAGTCCGCCATCATTGGTGGTCGAGGAAAGCGATTCGAGCTTGGTGTTGGCGTCAATCTGCGCGGTCTCGGTGGCTTGCACAATGACATCGCCGCCGGTCGTGGTGGCGGTACCCGTCGCGCCGCCCGTCGTTTTGATTGACGCTTCGGTGTCGGCCAGCACCATGTTGCTGGTCAGGATGGCCCCTACCGCGGTGCTGCTGGCTCCGGTGAGTGCTTCCGCGATGGACGCGGTCTCGTTGCTGACGTGCGCCTTGATCTTCGCCGAATTTTCGGCTGTGATGTGGATTCCGCCCGCCGCCGAGAGCGGTGTATCGGTGACGATCGCATGCACGTTGGCGGCATTCTCGCGGGCGCCAAACGATGTGCCCAGCAGGGCATCGAAGGTTTGCGAGAGGATGTCTTGCGTTTCGTAGCCGAGAGTGTTGTAGGCCAAGGTCACACCGACACCCTGGTCCCCGGTGGTGACGGAGGACTTATTCCGGGCGTTCAAGTACGATGCATTTTCGCTGTGGACTTCGATATCGCCGGTCGTGGTCGTGATGCTGCCGCCGGTGACGAGCGCTTCGCGCTGGAGAGCACCAAGTTTGCCGCGATCACGCCGTTGATGGCCAACGAGGTGCCCTCGCCCAAGTCGCTGCCGCCTGACGACGTCGCCACGGAGTCGATCGATGCAACGATCGACGCATTTTCCAACGCTTTCACCGACACGTCGCCGGCGTTGACCGTCACGCGGGTCAGATAGGCATCGACGCGGCTGCGTACGTCATTCCGCACCAAAATCCCGCCGACCGCGATCGAGTCCGAGTCGCCGATGTTGCCCGGTGTGTCGAGCAGCCGAACCAGAGATGTTTCCTTCCAGTATCCGGTATCGCTAAAATCAGTTTCGGAAAGGTTGATCGATGCATCTTGGCCCATGTACTTGTAGCGGCTGCCCTCGACGCCGCCGAAGGAGTGGTCTTTGCTCAAGCGGACCGTGTCGCCGAAGTGCAGCGATTGCATTCCGTCGATGCTGAGGTACGTCGCGTCGGAGGGATCAAAGGCGCGGTATTGGTTCTTCGTGATGCTCAAGCCGCCGTCGTTCTTCGTCTCCGACGCAGCGACCAGATTGGACGAGCTGTAGTTGCCCGCACGATTTTCGGCCAACACGTCGAGTGAACCGTCGACGGTCACCGTCTTGGTCGCGAACCCATCGGTAAACTGGATCCCCGCTTCGGCCGCGCTGATGACTCGGTTGGCGGCCAAGACGATGCCGACGGCCTTGCCGCTGGCTCCCGTGATTGCTGATGCGGACGACTCGACCGCGTTGCTCAAATCGGCATTGAGTTCGGCAAAATTGTCGGCGTGCACGGTGACATCGCCGTCGACGTCGATCGGCGTATCGCGGATGGTCGCCTTGACCTCCGCCGGGGCCGCAACGATCAGGTCGATGTTGACGCCGATCACTGAATCGAGCAGCGTTCCGAACAAGTTCGTGGGCGCGACACCGAGCATGTTGAATGCCGCCGTGACGCCGACCGCGGTATCGCCGGTGAGGGTCGAGCTGTCGAGAGTCGCTTCGATGGCACTACGGTTTTCCGCCAAGACGTTCAAGTCACCGTCGGCCGTCAACTGGCTGTTGGCCACATCCACATTCGCTTTGCTGAGTGCGATGTTGGTTGCGACGGTTCCGCTGACCGCCAGCGACGTGCCCGAGCCGAACATGCTGCCGCCGCTGCTGGTCACGATCGCCGTCGTGTCCGCGATCAAGTCGGCTTGCTCGAGTGCCGAGAGGTTGATGTCCGCGCCGGAGTGGATGTCGCTTCGCGTGACGGTGGTGAGGACTTCGCTGCGTACATCGTTTCGCACCAGCAGCAAGCCGACGGCGCGAGAGTTCGAGTCGCTGACATTGCCCTGGTCGGGATCGAAATCCTCCACCTCAATTGCGACCCGGCTCCATGCAAGCGAGTCCGCATAGTTGACCGCAGCCAGATTGGTCGCGGCCAGCGGCGCCAGCAAGCGGTAGATGCCGCCCGCTACGCCACCCGCCGAATGATCCGGTGCGAGACGGACCTTGTCGCCGATCGTTAGAACTGGACTGCCCGAGCGGGAGGTGTGACCATAAGTTTTGTCGAACTGGCCCAGGAAGTCGACCAGCACATTATCGCCGTTGGTGGTCACCGAGGTGCTTTCCAGCGTGGTCCCCGCGTCGATCCCGGCGCGGTCTTTGGCGACGATGTTGACGTCGCCACCGGCTACGACGCTGCCGAGACCGGAGGTGAAGCTCAGATTTGCGGTGGCGTCGCTGCGCACCAGGTTGCTGGCGATGATCGCCGCGCCGGCTTTTCCGGAAGCACCGTACAACGCGCCGGCCGCCGATGCGGTGGCGTTCGATATGTCCGCGGTGAGCGTGGTCTCGTTGGTGGCGGTGATGTTCAAGTCACCATCGATCGCGATCGGCGTGTCGGAAACCCACGCCTTGGCACCGACCGACGAGGTGCCGCCCAGGATGGTTCCAAAGATCGCGTCGATCGAGTTGAACAACAGATTGCTGGGGGCGTAACCCAGACGATTGAACGCCAACGTCACACCAACCGCGGTGTCACCCGACGTGGTGCTGTTGGTGTTGATGGCGGTAAAGGTGGCGGTGTTGTCGGCGGTGACATTGAAGTCCGCCGAGGTGTCGCCGGTGGTCGTGACGCGGCTGTCATTGACGTAGGCTTCGGCGCCGCCGACCATGTTGTTGGTCACGATGGTCCCGTTGACCGCTAGCGACAAGCCGTTTCCAAACGCGCTGCCGCCTGATGAATTGACGGTGCTGTCCGTCGTCGCGTCGAGAGTCTGATTAGCGATCCCGGAAACGTCGATCGCACCGACCGTGGTGGCGACGACTCGCGTCATGTGAGCATTGACTTCGCCGTCGACATCGTTACGAACGACCAAGCCGCCGATCCCGAGTGAGTCCGAATTCGTAAAGTTCAACCCGCTGCCAATCGTGTTGAAGGCATCCAACTTGACCCATGTTCCATAGTCCGAGTAGTCCGCCGTCGCCAGATTCACGGTTGCCGGCGTACCTAGATATCGATAGACCGCTCCCGCCTCAAAGGCATCTTCGTCGATCGCGCCGATTGGCAACGAATGGTCCGATGCCACGCGAACGAGATCTCGGAACTTCATCGGTTGGCTGCCCGAGTGGCTGCTAAAATCATATTGACCGATCAAGTCGTTGATCAAACCGTTGACCAAACTCGTGCCCGCGTCGTTGGTGGTGGTCGAATCGGAGAGCAACGTCGTATCCGCGGTGACCGCGGCGGAATCGTTAGCGAGGGTCGAAAGTGATCCGCCGGCGGTGATGGTGCGATTGACTTCGGTGATTCCAACTCCAAACTCAATCGACGCCATGACGTCGCTGTTGACCATGTTCGAGGCCACGACGGCGCCGACCGACTTACCGGCGGCATTGATCAACGCGGACGCAGCCGATGTCGTCGAATTGCTGATCGCCGAATCGATCGCCGCAACGGAATCGGCATTGACCACGATGTCGCCGCCTGCGATGAGCTTGCTGTCGTTGACGAGCGCGTGAGTCTTCGCCGGTTGCTTGACGCCGATGTTGCTCGAGATCAACGTGTCGAGCGAATTGAACAACGGGTTTTGCGGTTGGTAGCCGACTGTGTTGAACGCCAACATCACCCCAATCGCATCCGCACCTGAAACCGTGACGGAGTCGTTGACGGCTTTCAACGTCGACTGGTTGTCCGCTCGCACATCGACGTCGCCGGTGGTGACCACGGTGCTGTCGTTGAGTGTTGAAACGGCGCTGCCGAGCACGGAGTTGGTCGCGATCGTGCCGTTGACCGCCAAACTGGTCCCGGTCCCAAACGCACTCCCACCCGACGACTCGACCGTGGAATCGATTGTCGCGTGGACCGTTGCTTGCTCGGTCGCCAAGACGGCGAGCGATCCGGAGTTGACGTTCGCCTTTTCGACGCTCGCGGTTGCCCCGCCGCGAACATCATTCATCGTGACGATCCCGCCGACGGCAACCGAGTCGCTATCGTCCAAGTTCACACCGGTGGGCAGGACATCGGTTTGCGGCGCCCGCCAAAAATCAAGATCGGTGAAGTCCACTTGAGTCAAGTCGAAAGTGGTCGGGTTGCCGCCGCTATCAAGTCCCGTGCCCAGATAGGTGTAGACGCGATCCGCGGAGCCACCCTGGCTGTGATTCTTGTCGACTCGAACGGTTGCCCCAAATGTCAACGCGGCCGCCGTGCTCGTGGACGCAAAGTCGGATGATAACAAATCATCGATGGCACTTTGCAGCAGCGTCGCGGCCGCCGTCGTTGGTGATGATGCTGGACGAAACCAGTTTGGTGTTGGCATGGATCGACGCGTCGTCATCCGCGGAAACCGTCAAGTCGCCACCCACGGTGACCGTGCCGAGGCGCGGGTTGACCGAGGATTTGAAAGTTCTCGTCGAACTCCAGCAGTGCAAAGGTTTGGGCGTTGATATAGTTTGTGGCGACCACGCCGGCCGCAGCCGCACCCTTGGATCCAAACGCCGTCGAGCTCGCCGACTCGGCCGCGTTGCTCACCGTCGCGTTGATGCCCATCGTGGAGTCGGCAACGATCGACAACGTGCCGCTGACGTTGATCGCGGTGTTGAATACTCGAGCGATCGTCTCCGCCGGCGTTTCCGTACGCGTCTCCGGTGCGATCGCTTGTGCGGGGGCCAACACCGATTCGCTCAATCCCGATCCGGCTGCCGCGTTGTAGGCGATCGAGGCGCCAGCCGTGAAACCTGTGCTCGGAAAAACCTTGCTGGTCGCACGTGCGGTCAAGTCGCTTTTCGCTGTCAAAATCGAATCGTCATGCGCGACGACGAGCCCGTCGGTCGCGGTGAACGAACCGCCAATCAATTTGGTGCGAACGTTACCGATCAACAAGTTCGATGCGTAGGTACCACCGAGTGCGACGGAGTAGTCGAGCACCGGTTTGCTGTCGACGATCGAAGCCGACTCGACATTCGTGGTGCCGATCGTTTCACGAATCGCCTCGATCGTTGTTCCCGCACCACCGCTAATGCTTTGCGTGATCGTCGAGTCGGTGATGATGACCTGGGTATCACCGATGAACGTATTTCTCGCCATGCTGGCGTCGGCATCGATCGGCGACACCAAACTCGATAGATCCCAATCCACGCTACCGCTCTTCGCATCGGCACGGACTTGATCGACCGCTCGGATCGACAACTCCGCACCCGACTCGATCGTGCTGGCGCTACCGACGTTTCCAATCGTCACCGAGGTGTCGCCGATGATTCGGTTGAGTGCCAAGCTTCCGGTGGCCGTGTAGCGGGCGTTTCGCTGGGCCAAAATGCTGAGCGAGTCGGATGCGGTGATGGACGAACCACCTTGCACTTCAATCGTAGCCTCGTCGATGAAGCGATTTTCGGCGCTGCCGAGAAGCACATCGCTCGATGAGGTGACGGTGCCCGACGTCTCCGCCGACACGACGATTTCGGTCGCCGACAAGTGACCGGCGATGACGACTCCGGCCACATTGCTACCCGTTTGCTCGGGCGAACCCGTCGTGATCGACCTGGTGCCGAGATCGGATTTGGCCGCCAACGCGAGCCGTGTCGAAGCCGACACCCAAACGCCCGCATCCACACGAATCTGTTCCGCGTCGACCGTCAAGTTGTCGGTAACAGCCGAGTCACCTTCGAACACGAGCAGGTCGTTGCCTCCGAGCCCGACGAAACCGAGTGACCCCATGAAGCGGTCCGCAAACGTTCCACCGGACTGGCTCGTCACGTCCGAGAAGTCAATGAACAGTTTGTCATCGCTGGCGGATCCATCGATCGTCACGTTGCGTGGCGTGGTCAGATTCAACAGTTGGTGCAGGGGCGTGGTCGGCGCAGTTGTGATCCCGCAGCGACAAACGGTACTCACCACCCGATTTTTCCGCCGTCAATAAGAACTCGGTGACCGCGGGATAGTTGCCGAGATCAAAATCGGCCGCCAGCAATTCTCGCTTCTCGAGCGATTGGACAGTGGGTTGACAGATCAATTCCGCCAAACGTTTCCGATTCCCCCGATGGCGATTCCTGCGGGCTTTGGATGGAGTGGTCTCGGTATGCGAACGTAATTCCAGACCAAGCAGGGATCGCCAACTCATGCGTTGCACTCAGAAGATAATCAAGGAGGGAGAGGGGTTTTGTGACGACCGCGAAAATGCGACTTGAGAGATGTCGACTTTTCGCCGGGAGTCCGCATGAGTCGACATCGGCACCCTGCGCGGGAGATCTCCACCACGAAAATCCAGTTGTCACGAACTCGCCACTCGTCCCGCGTGACGTCCCCACCAATGCTTACAAAGAGCGTCTTGAGGCGATTTCCCCCTTTTGAACCAGCTGGTTTTTAAGGGATTGTCCGACGCTCAAAATACGAATAATCGCTACAGTTTTTCCGACTGGCATGACCGTTTCCTTCTGAAAGAGTTTCCAAATGACGCCCGGCGATCGTTTGGGCACGAGCGATTGGCCAACTCTGGACGAGAACCACATAACACGAATAATCGTCACGACGTTGTTAACAAGGACAATCCGAAATGCGTTACTGGCTCTGGACCCTCTCGCTGGCATGGCTGTTCGCCGGCCATCACGTCACCGCCGAGACAATCGAGCCTGGACACTATGATGAGTTCGTGGCGGAACCCTCCGAGGCATCCGCCAGAACCGATTCGGGCGATGTCTCGTTCTATCGGTCGCCCACGAAGTGTTGCCAAAAGTGTCAACCCAAGTGCGGGCTCTTTGGCGAAGCCGAAATCTTGTTGTTCCATTACAACCGTTCCGACGGCAACCGATCGGGTAATTACAGTTTGGTCCCCGTGGTTGACTCGGACGACGTCGACTTTGATGTCGAGGCATCGCCACGTCTCACGGTTGGGTATCGCAGCGGATCCGGTCTGGGGCTTCGTGCACGTTACTTCGATTACTCCGCCGACGCGGCGGCGGTCTCCGAAGCGGTTGCGGCATCGATGTCGATCGACACCTACACGTTGGACTTGGAATTGTTCGATCAGTTTCGGGTCGGTCACGATTGGACGTTCGAATTGAGCGGCGGCATCCGATACAACGAGTTCAACGAAACGATGGTAAACGAGCTACCGTTTTCGCCGATCCGCCAGAACATTTTTCGTGGATTCGGAGGAATCATCGGGGGCGAGGTGCAACGTTCGGTGGGTTCCTTTGGCGCGCTCTACGTCCGTGGCCGAGGAGCAATTTTGACCGGCGACAAAAAGGTCAACAACGGTGTCGGCGGCGAACCCGATGAAGCCGTTCGATTGACCGAGTCGATCTTCAGCGTGATGGAATTGGCGTCCGGGTTGCAATACACACGCGGCCTGTTCGGCGATCGGGTGTTGGTGCAACTGCGTGGCGGCTACGAATGGCAATTGTGGAACAACTACAGTTCATCGTTCGCCACGATCACCAGCGTTTCCAACACACCGGGAATCCTGCCATCCTTCGGCGGCCCAGCCGACGTGGGTTTCCACGGTGCCACTCTCGGCATGACGCTGTCGTTCTAAACCGATTTTGTTCCTAACTTCTCAACGCCCCATCGTCTGCACCCTTTCGACTTGGACGAAGTCTGGGGCAGAGAAATTTGGGACGGAGGAATATGGGACAGAGGAATTTGGGACAGAGGAATTTGGGGCAGAGGAATTTGGGACAGAGGAAATTGGTATGATTTGCGAGAGCGGATGAATGAAGAGAGTGACTTGGGTTCACAACCTCACGTTGTCGATCAATCGGGTTGTTCCAACCCGGGCCGCCACCAACGCTTGTGCCGGTGACCCCAATCCCTTGACCGACAGTCGCTTGATCGGCAGTAACGTTTCCGCATCGACGACCGCTGCATAATCCAGTTGCGTCACCTGGTGAAGGATTTCTCGCATCTGCGACTCGATCTTTGCGACGTCGAGTTCGCCTTCGTCGACCATCTGCTTGGCTCTGCGAAGTGCCCTCGAGAGTGTCAACGCGATCGCTCGATCATTGGTCGATAAATACTGATTCCGGCTGCTCATTGCCAAGCCGTCGGGATCGCGAATCGTTTCACCGGCAAGGATCTCGATACCGAAGTTCAGGTCGCGAACCATCGCCTCGATGACCTTCCATTGTTGGTAGTCTTTGCTGCCGAAGATCGCGTGCGTCGCGGGAACCAGATTGAACAGTTTTGCGACGACCGTGGTCACGCCGCGAAAATGGCCGGGTCGGTACAAACCATCCAGCGGCGCCGCGACATCGGGCGGCGAAACAAAGGTGCTGTGATCGGCCCGATACATCTCGTCCACCGTCGGCGCGAACACCGCCGCGGCGCCCGCCTCCCGCACCGCGTTGACGTCCGCCTCGAACGTCCGCGGATACTTGTCCAAGTCTTCACCCACCGCGAACTGGGTGGGGTTCACAAAGATTGTCACCACCGTTTGGTCGCATCGCTCGGCGATCGTTCGGACCAGCGACACGTGGCCTTCGTGCAACGCGCCGATGGTGGGAACCAAGCCCACGCTTTGCCCTTGTCCGCGGGCCGACCAGACCCATCGACGCACTTCGTCGCCGCTGTGAAAAATCTTCATCGTGTCCCGTTCACCATCTTGCCCCGAATCACACTGCTCAAATTGCGGACGTCGCTTCGTCGAGCACGTTCTCGGAAACAAAAATGGGAAGCGGTGGCGAGAACGTGACGGCTACGGCGATCGCGTCGCTGGGCCGCGAGTCGATCTCGATCGTTTCACCATCGGGTTTTCGAAGCACCAGTTTTGCGAAGTACGTGGCGTGGCTCAGGTCGCTGATCACGACGCTCTCGATCACCGCACCAAGCGACTCGGCCACGGCCACGATCAGGTCATGGGTCAACGGACGAGGCGGCTCGTAATCCTCTTTGACGCGGCGGTCAATGTTCGTCGCCTCAAATATTCCAATCAAGATCGGGAACTCTCGCGGTCCATCCACTTCCTGCAAGTAGATGACTTGGTTCTCGGTCAGCTCGGAGATGATGATCCGAGCGAGTCGCATTTTGACGGGCATGGAATCGAATTCGCCAAAAGGAGAAAAGGAATAGGGAAACAACCGGTGTGGTCGGCCCCCAGAGCATTCCGGTCAATCGCCAGCTACGGTCACGGTTCCAACCGGAAAATGGAGACCGCAAGCGGTGGCATCGTCAACTCGATGCTGTCGGGACGAGTCGTGATGTCCGATGCCGATGGTCTGGCATCCCGGATAGTTGCCCACGTTCGATACCGCCATACGCCTTCGCCATCGCTGTTGAAAATCTCTTTCCAGTAACCGCTCTTCGGCACACCAACACGATAATGTTGTCGCACGACTGGCGTGAAGTTGCAGCAAACCAGGATCGGTGGATGCGCCATCGGCGCCTTTTCGCAAGTACACCAGCACGCTGTCTTCCGCGTTGTGAGACAATCGACCCACTCGAATCCGTCGCCCGAAAAATCGAGATCGTGCAGGGCAGGGTTTTCATTCACGAACTTGTTCAGGTCCGAAACGCAGTTGCTGAATACCGCGGTGCGTATCGAAGTCCAATAACATCCCACTGACGGACCATCGTCGTGCGTTCCATTCGTTCCACTGCGCGATTTCGCCACCCATGAACAATAAGTTCTTGCCCGGGTGAGTCCACATGTAAGAATACAGCAACCGCAGGTTGGCGAACTTCTGCCACATGTCACCCGGCATTTGGCCGATCAACGAACCTTTGCCGTGCACCACTTCATCGTGCGACAATGGCAACATGAAGTTTTCGGTGAACGCGTAGATCAAACTGAAGGTCAGCTCATTCTGGTGAAATTGGCGGTGGATCGGTTCATTCCGGATGTAACGAAGCGTGTCGTTCATCCATCCCATGTTCCACTTGTACGTGAACCCGAAGCCGCCATCGTGGACCGGGCGGGAAACGCCCGGCCAAGCGGTCGACTCTTCCGCCGCGGTGACCACGCCCGGAAACTTCTCGTGGACCGCCGATATTGAAATCACGCAAGAAGTCGATCGCACTCAAGGTTTTCGCGTCCGCCGTGTCGATTGGGCACCCACTCGCCGTCTTCGCGGCTGTAGTCGAGGTACAACATCGACGCCACCGCATCGACGCGGAGACCATCGATGTGATACTTGTCCAGCCAAAATAGCGCGTTGGCGACGAAGAAGTTCTGACTTCGTTGCGACCGAAGTTCGAAGATCATCGTGCCCCAATCCGGATGCTCGCCCTGGCGAGCATCGGCGTGCTCGTACAGCGGCGAGCCGTCGAATCTGGCGCAATCCGTGATCGTCTTTGGGGAAGTGGGCCGGAACCCAATCGACGATGACGCCAATGCCGTTTTGGTGCAAATGATCGACAAAGAACATGAAGTCTTCGGGCGATCCGTGACGACTCGTCGGCGCGATAGTAGCCGACGCTTTGGTAACCCCATGATCCGGTGTAGGGATGCTCGTTGATCGGCATCAATTCGACGTGGGTGAAATTCATCCGCTTGCAGTAATCCGCCAAGCGGACCGCCAAGTCACGATAGTCCAACCATCCGTGGGTCCGTCCGGCGACCTTTCTGCCAGCTGCCCAAATGAACTTCGTACACGTTCATCGGCGCGTGCATCGGGTTCCAATTGCGACGCGACTCCATCCACTCGCCGTCACCCCAGGTGTGTTTGGTCAGGTCGGCGACGATCGAAGCGGTAAGCGGTGGCAACTCGGCAGCAAATCCGACGGGGTCGGATTTGTCGATCCAGTGACCGTTGCAATCGAGCAGGCGAAACTTGTAACGATCGCCCGCTTCGGCGGTCGGGACGAACAATTCCCAGATTCCCGAATCGCTGCCCCGTGCGACGTGCGATCGACCATCCCATGCATTGAAATCGCCCACGATCTGGACCGACCTCGCGTTGGGTGCCCAAACGGCGAAATTGACGCCCTTGGTGCCGTCGACCGTGCGAAGCTGTGCCCCCAACCGCTCATAGAGTTGATGATGACGTCCTTCACCAAGCAAATAGCGATCGAAGTCAGTCAAAATGGACGGCGCGGAGTACGGTTCGGGCATGTCAATCATTGTGCCATCTTGGTTGGTTATCTGGATGCGATACTTTGAGGCGTTCGATGCGGTCGGACGATTACGCGATGCAATGCTCGTGCCCCTATCATCGCCTGAGCCGCGGGATGCGTCGAGCGGGGCGATGGGACCGGGCGATGGTGACTCGCAGATGGCTTCAAAAAAGCCGCCGGGATGCAGTCGACGCATCGGACGCCGCGTCCCGCTGGCTTCATCAACAATCCAAGCTGCTTGCGCGTCTGGCAAAAAACTTCGCACCGCGATCGCTGATTGACCACGATAATCGATCGGATGGGGACCTAGCAAACTGCTAGGGTTCTCGTGAGTTCCGTTGATGAGGCGTCCGATGCTGGACAGCGAAACTTGAGTTTGCATGGGAGGCAGTTCAGATTTTGCAGTGGGGAAAGATGGGATACAATTTTGGGCGTGCTCGACGTCGTCGAGCACGGTCGATCGGCATGTTTGATTCAGGACGATTGCAGGTCGGCGGCGGAGAATCGGCGCCGAGCCGTGCTGGATTCGGACGACTGGGCGGTGCCCATCAACCAACGACGCAGTTGGTCTTTGGAACCACGATCGGCTTGACCGGGCGATGGAGTGGGTTGACCGGTTTGTCGTGATCGAACCGGCACACCGGCGTGGCCGTGGTCGATACGCAAATGAACCTGACCGCCCGCCGTCTCTAAATCGCGATGACTCGGTGAACTCAGTTCGACGTTGCTGACCAAACGCGACGACACCAAACACGCTTCCACGCGGTGGATCGACAGAGCCCGGTCGACGCGGAGCGCACAGATCGGCGTGTTGGACATCAATGCGACGACCAAAGTGCTCCCAAACAAAGTTGTTCTCGCGCCATCGCGGGAGCGAGTCCGACAAAGATCGGATCAGGTATCGGTTGGTGCTCAGCAGCGTCACACGCGAAGCACCCTCGATCGACTCGAGTCCGCGGACCGTCGCCAGCAACGTCAAACGGTTGAGGTCACCGACTTCTTCGTCGCCGGCTTCGAGCACCGCTTCCCCATCGGCCGATTCGAGCGTGAACCGCCAACTGCCGTGGTTCAACTCCACTGATTGAGCTTGGCATACCAATAGGTATTCGGCACAAGGCTCATGAGAATCAGTTGGAATCGGCGATGCAGTCGTGGGCACAAGCGTTGAGAGAGTATTCACGGGAAATCAATTCCGGTTCGATGGGTCTGGCGTGCAACCGACGACTCGCCTTCGTCGCCGGAAACACTCAATCTGGGGAAGCTCCGATCCATCGGATTGTCACCGGCCGCCCCACCATCGCTCGCAAAAATCGTTTGCGAGCACGATGACAACCGCCGTCTGAAGTACCTGTTCGGTAAACTCTACCCCTTCATTAAACTTTGACTCCCATAAAACCTCGGGGTTGTTTGACACACCGCGATTCGAAACGTATATCCGTCACGATCGGAAGACCGCCGGGTGGTACCCGGCGGGATTAGTGTCGTCCGACCGCTCCGCCGGTCGGCTTTCTTGATCTGATTGTCGCCCGACCGCTCCGCCGGTCGGCTTTCTAAGATCTGATTGTCGTCCGACCGCTCCGCCGGTCGGTTTTCCCGCGCAAGCGTTAGCCTCCGGTTAATGAATGCAAACCGGACGCTAACGCGTTGCGGCTGATTAAATCAACGAGCGCTCACGCGTCGGGTCACCACCACCGCCATGCGGCTAATCAATAAGTGACGCATTTGAAGTCCTCTCTTCTCCCGCCGCGCAGCGATTTGCGGGGGAGAGCGTGAGAGAGAGGAGAAAAGAGAGAACTCGATCAGAGCAGTGAGTTATTTGTTTGCGATCAGCTTTTGGAAATGTCGTAGCAAAAGATGCTGTCGCCTTCGCGAAGGTACAACCTTCCGTTGGCGATCGCGGGAAGTGCCCATGCTGGTCGGTCATCGGTGTCGGGTGTTTCGAACTTGCTGACCTCAACGTATTCCTCTGGATTGACTTCCGCCAATACCATCGTGCCGTCCGAGAAGTGGAGGTAGAGTCGTCCATTGGCAGCAGCGGCGGAAATCGAATTGCGACCTGCCCCACGAGATTCCCATTTGACATCCCCGGACGTTAGCTCGATGCAAAGCACGCGGTTGCTACCATCGGCACCGCCATACAGATAGTCGCCCACGAGCACGAATCCGCCCTGCTTGTTCGCCAGCTTCGGATTGGAGGAATAGATTTCTTCGACTTCGAACTTGCCATTGCCCTTGGGGACCACGCGAATCAACGCTCCCCCCAAGCCGTATCCTGCGGTCGAGAAGACCAGGTCGTCCTTGATGACAGGTGAGGGAATGAACGCCGTGGGCGGTTCCATGTCGTAAGCCCACAACAGTTGGCCGCTTTTCGCAGCGACGCCGATAGGACCGCCGCCGGTGTTCTGGACATACATCTTCGTGCCTGCGAGTTCGGTGGGGACGATCGACGAATGACCGGCGCCTTTATCACCGGGGTGAACCGCTTTCCAGATCAGGCTGCCATCGTTCTTATTCAGTGCAATGATGGTCGCTTGCTCGCCACCGGGAGTGCAGACGACCTGATCGCCATCGACGAGAGGGGACTCGCTGTAGCCCCAACCGTCCGCTTTTTTGCCACCGAAATCCGCTTTGAGATCCTTCTTCCATTGCACTTTGCCATCGGACGTGGCACAGCTATACAGAACACCCGAGGGTGTCAGGACGAAGACGCGGTCCCCGGCCACGGTTGGTGTCGCTCGGGATCCCTGCCAAGTGGGTTGGCCTTCGTTCCAGGCCGAACCGGTTTTGGTCGACCACAGCAGCTTGCCGTCGGCATCATTGAAACAGAAGAGGTATTCATCGTCGTCACTGGCGAGCGAGGATCCGTCGCCAAGCGTATAGACCTGACCGTCGGCAATGGACGCACTGGCGTAACCGCGGCCGGCACCATCGGCCCGCCACAGCAACTTCGGTCCTGCCTCGGGCCAGTCCGAAAGCAGATCGCTTTCGGTGGAGATGCCCGAGCGGTCGGAGCCGCGAAAAGTGGGCCAGTCAGCGGAAAATGCCGGCGTGGCAGAAACAAGAGCAGCACAGGCAAACGCTGACCAAATCTGACTTCGATTCAAAACAATCACAGAATTACCCGCAGGAATTGATTTTAATGACCGTGGCGGCATGACGAAAATGTCGCGGCTTGGGTAAGCCGGCCACCACGAACGGTTGTTTCTCACTTGTCAGTGTATCGTACTTGTCAGTGTATCGTAAACGATCCGTAACACGCAGGTACGTGGTGGAGACGCTACCAGACCTTTGACAAGTCCACCGTCACGGTCGGCGAGAACCGCTCGCACGTGAAATAAGAAAGCGGCTTCGATCGGAGTGATCATCTGACCATTCGAGCAAGTAAGCGATCAAATCACCGTGGATCGGGCCGGCCGGATCCATTTCGCGAAGCTCGCCACGAATCAGTTCAGCTCTGAATCATGCGCCGATCCGAAGCGGCACGATCTCAGCGTATGACGGGCGGCCCGGATTGCTTCATCACTTCCCATACACCCACGTCATCGCGGGTGCGAAAGAACTCGCGGGTGGGTACATCGGCGGAGGTCGCCGCAGTCGATCGCGTCCAACCACCGCGCTGCAGCACCAACGGCATCGCGGCGGGGTCCGAGTCGTATTCGGTTTTGGACAGCGTGAACAAGCGATCGTCGCTGCCCGTGGCCCCCAATTCCGCCCGATCGTCGACCACGCCATTGGCCCCGTCATCCACCCCCGCGATCCCCGGCAACCCGTCGCGTCCCGCGTCAAGACCAATCACTGCACCGGAGTCGAAAAAAGAGTCGTCTCGGGCGAATCCTGCTCTACCATGACAGACGGTGTCGCAATGGCCGCCGACAATGCCCACAGCCGAAGACCAGAGCCCACCAACAAAAGAACCGCAACACATGGGAAAGCAAATGGACGCACCGGAGACTACTTCAACGATTCGACGACGGAGAACTGGGACATTTCGTTGTTCGATGGATCGAGCACTCGCACCGTGATGCTGATCGCCTCCAGCGGTGTGGGGAACGGCGCCGACGTTTCTGGTTCGCCCGGCACCCAGCGACCAGTGTCGACTTGGATCAAGTTTCGAGGTGCTGGTGCGATCAATCGCGGCACCGGTGCAATACCCGCATTCGATGGGTTGTTGATGACCCAGGTGGTTCCCATCAGGTTAGCACCGCGAACTTCACCAGCTTGCGTGTGAGTTTGATCGAAACCGTCCGATTCGTATCCGTCGGTCCACGTGTCATAGGTGGGTTGAAAGAAACAGATCGCGCCGTTGGTGGCCGAGTGGACTAGCTTTCCGCTGCGTTTTAGCGAATTCATCCCCGCGGTGGTCGAGGGTTGAATCAGCGGAGTTCCAGAAAGCGTTGAATGCATGTGCAAGTTGAAGTTTGTCGCGACGCGAGCCACCGGGGTCACAGCGGTCAACGGCGGCGACGATACTTGACCGGCGATGAGTGATTCGGCAAAGCGTTGCCGCAGCGGCGATCCAGCGAGCATCGGGTAAGCCAAATCGACGAACGCGCCTTGAGACCCGAGTGCGATCTTTAAACCAGGAATCACCGCCCCTGTTCCGCTGTTGTAGTACGTCGAGGGACGTCGAGGATCTAAAATGGGTTGTCCCATTACATCAAAGACTCCGATGTCATTGACCCCCAACAGCACATCGTCGCTGCCGGCGGCACCAAACTCAATCCTTGCCGTGGTGCCTGCCAAATCGGTTTCATCAACCGACCCGCTGAAGTCATCGTCGATGCCCGCTTTTCCCGGTTGACCATCCGGTCCAGTGGCCAGGAAGACTGGCGCCGTCGCATCAAAAGCACGAACGTCAAACGACAGCACGTTAGACGTCAACACGTCTTCACCGGTCCGATCCCAACGTGAATCGGCCACTGTCAAGTATTCTCGCTCCCAATGTTCACCGCGGCTGGTGCCCGGTGGATTGGGATCACCCAGTTCGAACATGGGCAACAACCATCCGTTGAACAAACCGGTTCGTGATGGCGTTCCGCCCGCGTTGTTGAGCGTTAGCGGACTCGGTTGTCCGATGGGGAACCAAGCGGGCGCCGTCGCCACACCCGGGATCGCACGCGTGTCCGAAACACCCTGCCACCTCAACACGGGATCGTTCCAGCCGAGTGCTAAAAGTGGCATTGACGTTGCGTCATCTCCACCGCCGAAGGTGCCACGACCAAAGTAACGACCGGGGTAACGGACGGCTGCGAAACGATTGTGAGGTTGAACAAGGTCGGCCATCGAATTGGCGGCGACATAGCCGGTGGGAACGCCGGTTTCCGGATCGATCACTCGGCGAAGCGACAGGTCAAAGAAGTGATGCAGCGGCGCCATTCCGACCAGCCAGTTGCTCGTCAGCATGTCGCGATTGTCGTTCGCGCTGTTGGGAACCGCATAGTTCGGATAGAACGGTGCGGTGCCGTTGTTATTGATCCCGATCGGATACAGACGTTCGAGCGGCGCCGGTATGCTCATTGGATTCGTCGCCGCATTCCATGGTCGAAGCACGTTCGAATTGAATGCGTTGGCTCCACCATTGCTGATCGATCGAGACGCGTTCAGGTCGGGCCGAATCAACAAAGTTCGTTGATGCAACAAAATTCGGTCGGGGATCAGATCGTTATTGGTATCACGATAGAGGGGCATCCCGCCGTTTGCGTGCGTGGCGACCTGTAACAGATTGGTCGCGGGATCGACTTCCCAAGCGGGTGACGCCCACATGATGATCTCGGCAAACTTTGAACGGATCACGCGGGGTTCCATCGCGGCGAGCGCCCGTCAAACCGTCTTCGATCAAATACGCGGGCACTTTCCCGGTGAACCATTGGTCACCCGCTGCTTCCGCGGTGAAAGCGATGTAATCATCAAAGTCACCGATCCGCCCGTGCGTTCGATACGTCGGCGTCTTCACAGGCGTAGAACTGTAAAATGTCGCGCGGCTCCTTCACCAATCACCGTTCCGTCGCTTAACGATCGCGTGGCTTCGGCGCCGAACAAACCCATTGTTTGCTCCGTCAGGGGGCCTTCGTAGTACATGAAGTACCCACTTCCCGCCGCCGAGGAGAGCGGTGGAGTCACGTCAGCGGTGCGGGATCGCAGATCGGTCCGCAACCGGAAACTGATCGAACGCAGCTTGCTGCTTAGCGACACTTGGCTGCGACCGACCTGGATCGATTTGCCGATCACACCGAACGACTTTGCGAGTGCCGCCATGAGCAGTAACGTGATCGTCATCGCGATCAATAACTCGACCAGCGTGAAAGCAAGTCGTGCACCAGAGCGGAGACCACCGAAACGTGAACGCGTGGTTGGCGAATTCATGGGTAGATTCATTTTCATCGTCATGACCTAGTTCAACGTTCGAGAGAGCAGGACAGTTTCCATCGCGTTGTTTAGCTCTCCGGGCTCGTACATCACCGGCACGCTCCGATCGATGATGTGGAAAGATTGAAAACGGCGAGATTGGCCGATATCGCTACCGACTTCTTGTCCGACGTGCAAATCGCCGTCCACCTTGAAAAGTCCAACGGTGATCCAGACGGCGAACGTGTTGGATTGACCGGCGGCCAGATTGTTCAGCCGCGTCGTCCCCAGATCTGCGTGCAGCGCACTGCGCTCTCGCATTTCTCCACCAAGCGTTCCGGCACCCAGCGGCTTTTGGAATAACGGAGTGTTCGTGAATCCTCCGGTCACTCCGTCGGGTCTCATCGTCGTTCGATCGAGCGGACGCACACGGTCCGCCGGCAACGGTGCCAGATCGGAAGCGTTGGACGGACGAAATGCACCACCGAATTGGCTCGGCTTGGTCCGATCAAACTGGTTGATCGTACTGCCGGCTTGCTGGATCGGTTCACCCGACGCACCAGGCGCCGTGTAACCGCGACGGCTGAGCACGAAGTTATTCGCGAACGCTCCGGCCGCGGGATCGGTGGTGTCAGAGATGCCTTCCATCAAGGCCCGATAGACCAGAGGGCTCTTGACGGTGTTGAGGTTGATCCTGCCTTGGCGATACTGTGGTTGCAGGATGTTCATTGGCGTTCGGAACGCTTCGATCGTCATCCGGTTTAACCAAAAATCGTTGGTCGTCGCGCCCGCGTTGGTCCAACTGTTGGGATTGCCAGTGGCGGTTGGACCTCCTAGCGTTCCGTAGTTCAGC
Source organism: Pirellulaceae bacterium (assembly GCA_963781095.1). Classification (GTDB taxonomy): domain Bacteria; phylum Planctomycetota; class Planctomycetia; order Pirellulales; family Pirellulaceae; genus Rubripirellula. The sequence continues at coordinate 119,417 of CAWAEA010000003.1, read as the reverse complement.
ACGCCACCAAACGAGGACTGTGCCGGCGTCGTCACACTGTTGTTCAGTTCAATGTTACGGTTCGTCGACACGAAATCGTTCTCGAAATCGTACGGTGCGGGGACATCAATGAAGTTGAGCAATCGGTACAGATTCGGCGAATTCACAAAGCTGGCCGCATCCCCACTGTAGTAGTTCCACAAATGTGGGAACACGACGTTGTACTCGTTGCGATCACCAACCAAGGCACCGCTGCCGGCGAACACGCTACCGGCGGTGTATCCGGTGTCAGCGGTGGCGGTTCCAAACGACGCCCCGAAACGAGCGGCCGAGGTCGTTGGCACCCACATCAACTCACCAGGTGAAACGAACGAACGGTTGAGCCACGTTGCTGTCGAAAAGAACTTGTTGACGGGCATCCCGGCGTATCGAGTGTCGGTCGTGCCCGTGGTTCGCCAACGCGCACCATAGGAAGCGTTGGCGAATCCGAGTGTCGAAGAGTGGGCGATCCGTGATGGATCGCTGTCCGGTTTGGTTGCTCCGGTGGGTGCAACATCCGGATTGACCGCCGGTTGCAGATTCAACGTGTAGGGGAAGAACGGAACGTGTCCGCCGAGAGTCGGCGACCCCGCTAATTCTCGAGCCGTCACCGGCGGTGGGAATGTGTTGATGCTGTGCGAGAGATTTTCGGCCGTCGATACGGCGACGTCTTGGAAAATTGTGTTCCCTGTTTTGTACCGGGTCGCAAAACGTTCATCGGGCAAGCTTCCGTACGGGTCGGGATCACCCTTGTCGGTCCACTCGGTGACTGCGGGTGGCCCAGTTTCGGTCTCTTGCGTGTTCCCATCACTGCCGTTGAACACGGTCAAGTCGATCGTGATGTAATCGACGGACAGGTACGGGTTTAATATTTCGTCATGCGGCTGGGTCGGATCCGCGAGTCGTTGCAGATACGCCGTCTTGAAACGTTCCCGCGTCCCGGTTCGCTCCGAATTGATCCCGAAGACTTTAAAAAGTTCCGAATACGGTTCTTGATCAAACGGTACGTCGGGCATCTGGCCTGTCGCCCCGTCGTAGTCGTAATAGGCATCAAATGGAAAATCCGCTTTGAGCTGTTCCGTCGGCGTCGGATAATAACTATTTGTGCCGGCCGGCACGAGATAAGGCAGCGGCTCGGAGACGTTCACTCCGATGCCTTGCGTGGTACCCAGGATCGGGGCGCCAGTGAACCCGGTGGGAATGTTTGCCGCAGCGATGACACCCACCGTGTTGCGGATCGTGCTGTTGGCTCCCCCGGCGACGGTCGGTGTCGCACGAGAATCGGTAAATAGCCGATGCTCGAATGATGTGGGCCCTAGCAAAAATCGTTGCGGCGATTCGTACTGGACATACGGTACTAGTGGTTCGTGCGTGGTCGCATCATTCGTGATCGTACCTGCCGAACTTTGCAGCGAGCCCACGGTGGTGAGGGCTCGTGGTCCGATGACCACGTATTGGCCACCCCGCAAATGAACTTCGGTCAAGTTGTTTGGATCCGCCAGCTGGTACGGGTAGTCGGCGGTCGCGAACCGGTTGTAAAAGATCTTTTCACTGTTCTGAGAATCGAGCGGTGCGAAATCGATGAACCCATCGTCCGGTGTAAAGTCACCATAATTTTGGCCGCCAATGACGGCGCCAGCGGTTGTCCCGTCGAGTTGCAACCCGTTGTCGGGATTGACATTGGTGAACCAAATCACGCGGTCGACCTGCTGTGCCAACGGGATTGCGGTGCCGAAGAAATCGGGTTGGTCCAATTGCATTGTCGCGGCCAAGCGATTCCCCGGTGAGGTGAATGGGTTGATATTGCTGCCGACCGGTTGAATCATCTCATCAGCCGATTGCAGCGGAGTGCCCCGCACCGGATCTTCATGGGCCGGGGAGACGGCAATCCGCCACACCGGGTTTCGATCGGGCGCCGTACGAGCCAAATCCAACATGTATTCGTACTGGGTCGGACTACCGCCACCCACGTCCACTTGCGAATACAATTCGGCTGGAACGCCCCAAGGCTGAGAAACGCTGTCGGTGTCGTTTGTAGGAGTTCGCAGGAAATCAGGCGACCGAGTGGAACGAAGTTCTAAGAACAAGGATCCCTGTGGCAACCGCCATTGGTCGGTGTCGTCGTCCTGGAACGAAGTTCCGTTGAATCGTTCTTCCGAACTCAAATCGAGCGCCGTATCGCGGACACGCCGGTCGTGCATGGCGATCGATTCCTCCAGTGCAAGCTCTGGATACTCCATCCCCCACACCGTGCGGAATGTCAACGGGGTTGCTTGGATGTCCCAGCCATCGAACGGGTAAACGTCGTAATCGAACCGTGACATGATCGAATCAGGGTCACGAAAATCGGCCACGTTGACCGCCCATTGGGCGAGTGTAAATGCACGGTACTCTTCTTCCGGCGAATTAGCGGTTCCGTACCCGGTCGCGGGCAACGCATCGCGGCGAAACGTGGGGGTCGCGATTGTCGGCGGAGCTCCACGAGTGAAGTCGAAGGCGTCTGTGTTGTTCAAGTTGCGCACAAGCGTCATCGCCATGACATACAAATGACGCGCAAACCAAGCTTGAGGCGTGGGTTCGGGGAACGCGTTGGCCGGACTCACGGGACCCGGCTCACCCGGCGTCAAGTCGCTAAATGGTGACGTGTAGAACGTGTCGCTCGTTGTGCCGGTAAAGTCGCGATAGTAGTAGAGCGATTGAACCGCGTTTCGAAGTTCTTCCGGATCATCGACGACGCCGTCTCCGTCATCGTCCACACCGTTACCGAACGGTCGGTTCAAGTTCAACTTTCCACCGCTCAACACTTCTTGCGGCAACAACTGCATCAACAATGCATTACGGGTGGCCGAGTCGAATTGATTGCCACCGTTGTTGGGCGGCAGACTACGGATGGCATCATCAAAGATGGATGCATGACCATCGGCTGAGATGGCCGCCGGAGTGCCACGGTACTCTTGCGGCAGCATTCCCATGTTGACAGCCGCGCTGTTGCTAACCGAGGTCACCGAGTTTGCGAAAAGTTGACGTTCCTGGTTGGTGGCCAAATGCGTTTCCGCCAAGCCCACCAGCGCGCTATCCAGCGCGTCGCGATCGAAATCGTTGTAACGCAACATCGCTTCCATGTCGGGCAACGTGAATGGCCTATCGGGCAACTCGCCGGGCGTCGAAATGAACTCGTAGGGATCGTCATTGGCATCGCCGGCTGCGGCACCCGCGGACAATGTCGGCGATCGCACCGCCACCGAAGCATTAGCCACCATCATCCCACCACCGATCCCCAAGCCGATCGTTGCGCGACCGAACTTGTCGACCGGCAAACCATACGCGTTGGCGGTGCTGTGCAAATTGGGTAGATACGGTTGTCGCAACACACCCATCAAATCATTTCCGCTTTGCGTGATCGGATCGATCAGATGGCCGGCGGCGACGTACTCAATTCCTGAATAGGTGCGTGACACCAAGCGACGCCGGAGTAAATCGAGTGCTCCGTTGGGCGACGCACCAAACAACGGGTTCAAGTTGATTTCGGCGGGACCGTATCCGAAACCGGCGGGCAGATCCGTCAAGGTCGTCGTGGGAGTAGGGGGCGTGGTGAGGCCTACACGGTACAGCACGCCGCTGGCCGATTTCTGTAGCGCCCCGCGAGCTTGAACGAGGTTACCGGCCAAGTTGACATCGACGCGGCCACCGAGATCTTCGATCAAGTAAGCCACCATCGGTTTGACCAGCGTTCCGTCTTCGGCCTCGGTCAGTGGCAATCCCGCATCGGTCCAAACGCTATCGGGAATCCCGTCGCCATTGTTGTCGACGTCCCAGTCGGGGTAGCCGTCAAGGTTGCTGTCGCCACCGCAGAGTGATCGCACGAGACGCCGAATGTCAGCCGATAGTACGGCCGGATCCGTTTCGGAAAAGTCGAGCCAACCGTTTATCGGCGATGGACGACCCAGGTCGGTGTTGTTGCTGCCGGTGAAGTCGCTGAAGTCCAATTGCAAGACGCCTTCGCCGCGACTAGCGATTGCCGGGGGCATGCCCGCGGTATCGTTGCGGATCGGCAACGGACGCATGGTGGCGCGTTGCAGCGCCCGCACAATTTGCTGCAACCGAGCGGCCGACATCGTATCGAGTGCCCCGGGTTGTTGGTTGATCAACCAGTGCAAAAGTTCGGGCCGAACGAAGGAAGGTGACGACGCTCCGAACGACTCATCCGTCGGGAAGTAACTCAGCCACATGTTTTGTTCGTCGGGCGCGTCGTACGGTTCGTCCGCATCGCCACCCGGCAGATCCCCGAGGTAACCGAGTTCGGCGGAGGCGGGCGTTGCCTGGGGCGACCGACGGTATAGCGCATAGTGTCCCTGCAGCGCCACGGGAACGTCGGTGCCCGTCGTCGAATTCTCGTAGGCGGTGCCGCCGATGAGATTACCAGCCGCCGGAGTCACGTCCGAACGAGGACTGTGATTCGTGCTGATCACTTCGTTCAAATTGCGGTTCGGATCGGAGATGGTCGCCAGCGCCGTTCGTCCCACGTCGAATCCAAGACCCGGTCCGCTCAGAACTTGACCATTGAGATAGAAATCGGACAGCGGGACCGCTCCTGCGACGGTCTCCGGCGTTTGGTTGTAAAACATCGCCGAAATGTAACGGTGGTTGGGATCCGCTATCGGCAATTGCGCCTGTTCCAACCAGCGGGCCAAGGTGTTGGTTTCGGCAAGGCTTTCGATCGTGATCGCTCGGTTCAGGTGAGGACGCATGTCCAACACCAATTGACCACTTAGAATTTGGCGACCGTTCGTCACGGTTGGTGAGATGTGATTGCCAAACGAACGCAGCACACGCATCGACAACCCTTTTAACGGTCCACGCCGAAACGTCAAAATCCGGCCCGTCAATTCGTCATCGGTTTCGAACGTCGGCGCAATCTCGAAGGGATAATTGCGTTCAGGAAGCGATGCGTGATCGGCACGTCGGTTCGGGTACGAGGCCGCGCGGAACAGCTCGGTCGGAATTCGAACGAAATCATTCAGCAACACGTTCGGCGCGACCAACGGATCGGCGACCACAAAGTTCGCTTGAGGCGTCAATTCGCCCAGCACCGCGTCTCTCATTCCGTACAAGTCACCGAGCAGGTCGTGACCCCACAGCGATGATCGAGGCGATTTGGATCCGACGAGCACTTCCGATAATGCATCGCCGAGCAATTGATCTCCGTCAAACGCTCGCATCTCGCTGCGGCTGATGCTGATCGCCGACGCACGTTGTCGCGACGTAAAGACGAGATAGGAGACGGCCAGCACGCTGAACAAAGTCAGCATGCCAAGGACGACCAACAGCACGATGCCGTCGCGTGATGGGTTTCCGCGGACTTTGAGTCGACGCAGGTGTGTTTGAATAGGTTGCATGGAAGGGTCCCCCGCAACGGTTTGCGAGAATTCGGAACGAAGAAGAGAAGAGGAGCGACAAGGTGAGGAGATCATTCGAATTTGATCTCCGATTCAATGACCGAAACGGCGCCTTCGACGATCGTGCAAAACGTGTCGTCGATCGGCGACGAATTTCCGGTGTTCGGTTCGTCTTGAAATGCCCAGTCCGGCCCGGCCAGAGCCAAGCGGCGTTCCCAGACGTCGGGGGTCGATCCTTGCCACGAGAAGTTATTGGTGTATTGAGCCTCACCGACGCTGATCACTCGGTACCATCGGTGGACTGCGGGACCGTCGGCAATCAACACCACGGGCGGACCAACGCCGTACCGGTGAGGTTGACGTGACAACATGACCCAGCTGTTGGTCGCAATTTTTGTGCTGACCGCTTTTGATCCGTACAGCGTGACTTCGCCGCCCGATCCGCCACTGAAACCGATCGCCGTTTGCGGATCGATCCATGTGACCCGCTCGGAGGTTGGATTGTCATCAAAGTCGTCGATCGTGGACTCCGCTTTGGAGAGTCCCAACGGATCGCCTGAGCGAATAGGCACGGGCGATAGACGTTTGCGGACGACCACGACCGATTGCCGGAAGCTGTCGCCACCCAGATAGCTCGGCGTCATCGTCGCGAACCACGTGTAATCGCTGCTGCCGTCGCGACGTCCATCAATCAAATTGGTACCGACCAATGTGGTGTCGACCAAAACGCCGCGAGGAGAATCTTTATCGATTCCATCGACGCCCGATAATCCGCCCGTTCCGGTGAAGATACTTTGGCTGATCGCGGGTGAGAGCAATTGGAAGCGTCGCATCGGTGCGAGAGACGTGTTGAGTCCAGCATTTCTAACCAGCGGAGTGCTGTCAAACATTGGCGATTTCAGTGTCGCCCGATACATGCGAGGTCCCATCGGCCATGGCCGGGTGTTGATCGCACCATTGACGGCGACCGGGTTCCCAACTTGCGCATTAGGCGGCGCGAGCACGTCATAACGTTCATTGAAGTACGGAAATCGGCTGAAGTCGAATGCCGAATCGGTCGCTGCCGGTGGAAGGAACGGACGGTCGAGACTCGGATCGATCACGTAGTCGCGTGGATCGGACACCGGAGACTTCAATAACGCCAGATCAGGAATCCCAAACGGATCGATGCAAATGCCCGACGAAAGTCCGGATCCCCATGGCATGTGAACGTATCCGGGTGACTCCAACTTACCGACCGGAATCCAAACGGAACCGTTATACGCTTCTTGGTCCAACTTGCTCTGGATCGTTTCCATCGCATTGGTCGGGATGTAACCGCCGTTGAAGTACTGACTCGAACCTTGAACCGGTTTGTCCATGATCACCAACGAGTCGAGATCATGAAACGACTGGACCACGCCGGTGGCCGATGCCGAAGTCGACTCGCTGATGCTGCGATCGATTTCGATCGTGTCGCGAGCATTCTGAGATGCCACCGGGATCAGGGCGGCTAAGCCAACCAAGCCTGTCAAAACCACACCGATCGCGAAAATGCACTCCATCAATGTCACGCCGCCGCGTTGCTTCCGCAGAGTCCGCGATGGATGAGTGGTTCTCGGAAAGTTTGATTTTGTAATCATGGTCAACTCGATCGATAAGGTTGGCAGCGATCCGATGCCGCCGTTGTTCGACACGATTCAAAAAATTCGCATCGTTAAATCTCGGTCTCTTATTTTCGCTACACGCCGTCTTCGCGCACTTCGACGGCACCCGATCGTGTCCGTCCAAGCACTTCTTGGATCCGCAGTTGCTGACTCGCATTGGTAGGTGTGGGCGGTCCACCACCGATTAAGTTGAACGACCTATCCGTCGGGTCGATCCACGGCGAAGCGATCACCTCTCCACTTCGCGACTTGATGGAAACCCAAATGCTGCTGGGGTCTAACATCGGAGTCCGACCATCTTTCTTCGCATCAGCCAACGGATTCGAATCCGCATCCTCCAAAGGATCGGCCGGCTTGATCTCACCACCCTCGCCCACCAAAAAGTACACGTCGCCCGTCACGGGAATGTCAGTCAACTGAATCGCAGAGCCGACCAGCACCCCGCCGAGCACCCGTGTGATCTCGCCACGCTTTCCGAACAAGACATAAATCGACTGATAGTCGCGTGGGGTGCCCACGAATGGTGGCAAGCTGGGGTCGATATAATTTCCATCAATGAACATCGGTGAAAATTGGTTGCCATAGCGTCCGATCCCCGACGATGTCAGATCGATTGCCGTGCCGCGAGGCAACTCGATCGGCAGCGCGATTGCCGGACGTGGGCTGCGAGTGACCTGGAACGAAACGTCTTGACCTACAAATCTTCTTAAATTCGTTTGCGGTTCCAGACGCTCCACTTGGAACCAAATCCAATTCACCACATCTGCGTCGCTAATTTGCGCATTGGTCATTCCCGCAGTGTTTCGCAGGGCAGGAGTTCCATAACCCATGGTATCAGCCACCCTCATCAGCAAACCGCCGTCATCGACTTGGATGAAGTCGCCAGGGTTGATCGGTTTGACGCGAACCGCCAATGACGGATCAGCTTTTTCGGCGAGTCGATCATCGGCAGCGCGGCGAGCTTGGATGCTGGTCGGATCAAACCAAACGGTGATGATGTCGTTGCGCACCAATGCACCGGCGTTGACACCAATTTTAACTGTTGCGCCTGGCGTGTCCCCTCGATAAGGCGGCGAAACAGTCGCGAAGCGAACCTGAGTCGAATCGCTTCGGGTGGCAATATTCTCACCTCCCGACCGATCGATGATGATTCCGCCGCCACCACCGCCAGCAATCGCGCGGGCCCGTCCCTCTTCGATTGCCGACTGCAACAACGACGCAGCGCGACTCAGTTTCTGGCCCTGGATCGTGTTCTTCACGGTCGGCAACGCGATCCCCGCCAAGATCGAGATGACGGCCAACGCGACCATCAACTCCACCAGTGTCAGAGCAGCTCGACTTACCGCTTTCGACCATGTCGTCGAAAACGACGAGCGTGAGAGCCGTCCGATGTTTTGATTGTTCATCATCACAGTCCCAAGCTCGGGTAAATATTGTCCGCTGATTCATCAACCCCGTTGCCGTTGACGTCGACCACTGCGCCAGGTCGATCGTTCAGGGGACGAGGACCGTCGCCGAGAATCGCCAAGCTGTAAAACGGATCCGGAAAAAACACGTTGCTGCCGTAACCGCCTGGATGTGGGCTCAATGAGCCGTTTCGAAGCCGACGCTGAGGGGATGCGAGACTCGCAATCCGCTGGTTCGACTGAGTGGCCCGAGCAGCGACCGACGGAGTGATCACCAAGTCAAACCCGCCGTCCAAACCAGCCGATACAATCATCGGTCGTGCAAAGAAGGTTGCCTTGTCAATCTCGATGCTCGCTGTATTCGTGGTCGGATCAATCAAGTCTCCGTCGTTGCCGTCTTCGACCAGCAACGTCCGAGGATCAGACCGCAAGATGTCAAGCGGGTCTTCACCCAGCTCGTTGATGATCGACTTTAGTTCGCCCACCGTCGGTTGGTTCTTCGCCAACGCATCGTTGGCTGACCACTTGTTCTTCAAATAAAATCCAACCGGGTTTCGCATCCAAACAACCGGGACATTCCAAGGATCGACGATTTCTAGCATTCCGTCGTTGTCCGTGTCGGCGATGTCTCGAGTCCGGAGCTGGCCGAGCAACGGGTCACCGTTGATCGTGTTCGTGGCGAAGATCAAATACAGACATTCGGCTGATTCGTTTTCGGCAGTCCATTTGGCATAAGCCGTCGGCCAATCAGGGGTCGAGCCGTCAATCGAATTGATCATCCGCACGACGCGGCTGCGGTAAATCGCCGACGAGCTGATCTTGACGCGCCGAATTCAAAAGCTGGCCGCCGACCTCGCTCAGGAATGGGACCTGATACAGCGTTGGCGCCGCCGGATTACCGCCACCCGCCGGACGCCCGGAACCGACATCAATGTCCGCTTTGGACATTGGCAATACCGCTCGCAACCAGTCACGCCGCCAAATCAATTGCGTTTGACTGGCCGATTCGGGAGACCAAGCTTGCGCCGGAAAACCGACGCTGCGGGTCGCCTCACTCTCGTAAAGCTGCAACATCGTCAAATTCAATTGATTGATGAACGCTTGGGCTCGCGTTTCTTTCGCTTGACGATTGGCACCGATCAATGCTTGGGAAACCATCCCGCTGATGATGCCCAAGATAACGATCGACACCAACAACTCGACCAACGTGAACGCGAGGCGCGGTTGCCGTAAGCTCGGTCGTGTGGTGCTAGTATGAATCACTGGAGATCCGATTCGAGAGTACGAGTCGAGAAGTTGGTGATGTTGTCGAGCTGAGGTTTCTCAGCACCGTAGATCGCTTCGGGGTCTTCGTACTTGTTGGGTGTGGGAGTACGACTATCTGCACCAGAAAAATCTGCAAACGCACCGCTGGGAAAGCGGGTCACAACGCCCGCTGCCGCCGGTGCGGCAGCGGTTGCGGTACCCGCGGCAACGGTACCGCCGTAGCTGCCGTCGAGTCCGGCCGAAATGATTTGATACTTGTTGGGTTCGGCCCACAAATATCCGCCCGCGTTGGTATCCAAATTGTCAGTCAGATAAGGACGGGCCACGCCGCGTTCCAGATCATTTGCCGGGTGCATGTAAATGTTCAACGTGTGGAACAATCCAGCTCCCGCCCCCGTCATCCATCCACCCGCGATAGTCGGCGGTGAAAACGTGTCGCTGTAATTATCGGAGTTGAAGTAAACCAGGGGACCCGAATCGCCATTGGAGCTGTAGACCGGAAATGGATCGGCCAGAAATCGAATCGAAGCAAAGGCACCACTGGGAGCACGAGTTGAATACATGTCTTGAAGGTTTGACCCAGTCGTCGTCGCGGCAAATTCGTCATCCGAGAACGTGTACGGTGAACCAGCCAGCGCCGGATTGGGGCCACCCCCACCGGCGTTGAAAACGGACACGGTCAAACCCTCGGCGATGTCAAAGTAGCCATTCTCACGTGCGCTGTTGTATTGATACAAACCGTAATCCGCAGTGACGCTCCCACCGGGGGAAGAAATCAATGAAAGCGGACCGCCCTCGCCGGTGAAGGGTCGCTTCGCATTGCTGCTGTAACCACCCAGGCAAAATACCAACGCTTCGGCCGGGTCCATGCATTGGCGATAGTATCGATATGCCGGCAGGGCTCTTGGATCAGGGTTTCTGCCGGCCCCGGTCGCATCCAGCGATACTCGATTGTACGAATTGTCCAAAAAGGTGTACTGGGCCAATAACTTCAACTCGCTGTCGTCAATGTTCGGGAAAGCCTTGCGGTAATGCTTCTCGACTTTTGCCCAGTCGCTGAAGTCAGGCGGATAGGCATTGTATTCGAGCCTGTACGCTTCAAGAGCCTGACCCACCACGTCGACCTCCGTCCGGATCGCGGCTTCCTTCGCCGTGATCAATGCACGGTTGATCGCCGGAATGGCGATCCCGGCGAGAATCCCGATGATCACGATCACGGTGAGAATTTCGACGAGCGTGAAGCCGGCTCGTTTTTGCATCGGAGTTGTGTTCATGACGGGAAGTAGGGGTCGGAGTGGGTATCAGGGAGTAGGTTTCAAATTACAGTGACGATGAACTGCTTATTCTTCGCTGATCGTGTCGGGGAAGTCGGGGCAAAGGGTTGATTTTGAATCGCATCGGTCTGGTGTCGTTTTTTCGTGGTAAGTCATGCGGCCTTCCCTATCACATGTCCAACATTCTTCGGCGCCGGCATCGAAGTACAGACGGAACTTGTTTTGAATCTCATTGGTCGTATTGGACGGGCTGATGATCTCGACGCAAATCTTGTTAGGTGTTAGGTGTTAGGTGTTAGGTGTTAGGTGTTATGAACAACATGCTGGGTTAGGAATGTTTGACAGAGGAATGGTTGACAGAGGAATGGTTGACAGAGGAATGTTTGACAGAGGAATTGGCTTCATGACGAGAGGGCCTGGTCATTAGGAGATTGCCTAAGACCTAAACCCTAACGCCTAAAACCTTTTTCTTACGTTAATCCGGAGATCAGTTCGACGAGCGGCATGAAGAGGCTGATGACGATGAAACCTACCGCGACGCCCAGGAACACAATCATGAGGGGTTCCATCAATGCGGTGAGACCGTCGGTCATCACTCGAACCTCTTCGTCATACGTGTCGGCGACTTTGTAGAGCATGGTGTCGAGTTCGCCAGTTTCTTCGCCGACATCGACCATGTTGACGACCAAGTCGTCCACGACTCTCGACTTTGCTTTGGTGGCACCGAACAGGGCAGCCAAGACGCCGCCACCGACGGTGGCTTGCACGCCGAGCATCGTCAGCATTTGGACCATCGTGCCGTCGTCGAGCTTGGTACCTTTGGCGGTTAACGCGACCGACAACAGCACGCATCCGGGGAACGCACCGAACAGGGCCCAAAACACCAGCGACATCGGGTGCAGACCCATCACGCTATGTTCTCGCAGCGGCTTGCTGATCACTTCGCCTTCGCGAATCGCTTCATTGGTTTTTTGGAACAGTCGTTCGAACATGCCGTTGCCCGACGTTTCCTTTGTGATGTTGATGGCTTCGAGGATCGGGACACCGGATGCGACCAACGTGCCAAGCGTCCGCGTGGTCCGAGCCAGAATATTCTTTTCGATCAAGCTTCCGAAAATCGGCACTTTGATGATGAACATGTCAAAGCCCATCCGCCCGTGACGGAACTTCCGCATCAACTTGACCAAGATCAACAAACAGACTGGCATGGCGATCAACAGGAACCAATAACCGGCGATGTAATTGCTCATTGCAATCAACAACAACGTCGGCGCGGGCAAGGTCAATCCAAACTCTTCGAACATCGTTTCGAACGTCGGCACAATGAATAGCATGATGAACGTCAAGATCGATGCGGCCACCATCACGACGATGACGGGGTAGATCAATGCACCTTTGACCTTTCGTTTGAGCGATTCGGCACGTTCGAGGAAGTCGGCCAGACGTTGCAGAATGGTTTCCAAGGCACCGCCGGCTTCACCGGCCTTGATCATGTTGACGTACAACCGGCTGAACACCTTGGGCGATTTCGACATCGCTTCGGACAGGGTCGATCCGCCTTCGATCTCTTCGCACGTGTCCATCAACGCATTCTTAAGCTTGCCCGGCTTCGAGTTATTCTCCAGGATCTTCAAGCTGCGCAGAATCGGCAGACCGGCATCCTGCAGAATCGATAACTGTCGCGTGAACGCACAGATGTGCTTGGTTTTCGCACCACCGATCGAGAAACCACGTTTTCGGCCAGCCTTGCCGCCCTTCTTCTGGCTGGCGGCCTGCTTCTTGACGGAGATCTTCGTAACGAAGTACCCCATCTGGCGTATCGTGGTTTGCGCCTCTTCTTCATTGGCGGCATCGATCTCATCCCGGATCTCTTGTCCGGTCGCGTCCATCGCTTCGAATTGATAAACAGGCATGGGAGGGATAGGGGTTGGAGATTAGGTGTTGGGTTTTAGGCGTCGGATATACGGAATTGTGTGGACGACCATCGTCGGAACGATGGTCGAGAGCCTCGCTAGTCTATGATTCTTGCGCGACAACCGCGGTGAAACGGTTTAGCATTCGCTTCACTTCAAGGAGCTGATCTTCCAATCGGCGATGGACTTCGTGTTCGATGTAGCCAAGGTCGCGAGCAAGCAGGAGTTGGTATTCAGATTCGCTGGCCGATCCCATCGCGATATCACAAAAGTGCGCAAGGTCTCGGTCGGTCCGTCGCCCGCATCCTTCGGCCAAATTGGTCGGCACGGAAGCCGCCGAACGACGAAATTGCGTGGTCAGTGCAAACCGTTCATCCGCGGGAAACTTTCGAGAGATGACATAAGCGCTGAGCACAAATGCATGTGCCTTCGCCCAAACTTTCAGTTCTCGGAAATCTCTCATCGCAAATTCGCTTATTAAATCGCGTAAATACCTAATCGCTAATACCTAATCGCTAATACCTAATACCTAATCGCTAATACCTATTCCCTGTCACCTACTCCTCTAGTCTTCCACGGTTTCTCGGATGACTTCGTCGAGGGTGGTGATGCCGTCGGCGGCGACGGCCATGCCGAAGTCTCTTAGCGAGACCATGCCGGCCTTCTCGGCTTCAACTCTGAGTTCATCAGTCGATGCGTTGGCGAGTACCATTTCCCGGATCGTGTCGTTGAGTAACATCAACTCGAATAACGCGATGCGGCCTTTGTATCCCGTGTTATTGCACGCGTCGCAGCCCTTGCCCTTGAAGAACTTCCTGCCCGCAAGGGTCGCCTTGTCGACGCCCAAGTCGAACATCATCGCGCTGCTGACCTTGGCCTCTTCGCGGCACTTCGTGCAAATTCGGCGGACCAGTCGCTGGGCCAAAATGGCTTCCACGGTGGCGCAAATCATGAACGGTTGGATGCCCATGTCCTTCAATCGCGTCACGGTCGCCGCGGCGCTGTTGGTGTGCAGGGTGCTGAACACCAAGTGACCCGTCAGTGCCGCTTGAATCGCGATTTCGGCGGTTTCCAAATCGCGAATCTCACCGACCAGAATCGTGTCCGGATCTTGACGCAGAATCGCGCAAACAACTGGCGAAGGTCACACCCACGTCGGCGTCGATCGGAATTTGGATGATGCCGTCGATGTCGTATTCGACCGGGTCTTCCGTGGTGATCAACTTGTCCGCGATGTCGTTGAGCTCGTAGAGCGATGAGTAAAGCGTCGTCGTTTTTCCGGATCCCGTCGGCCCCGTTACCAATACGATGCCGTTGGGACGGTCGATGGCCGCTCGGAAGCGACTCATCATGTCCTCGTCCATCCCGACGTTCTCAAGCGACAGGTTGACCACCGAACGGTCCAGCACCCGCATGACGACTGACTCGCCGAAGATCGTCGGCAACACGGATACTCTCAGGTCGACCGGGTGACCTCCCACCATCAACTCGATCCGACCGTCTTGTGGCATCCGCCGCTCGGCGATGTCCAAGTCGGCCATGACCTTGATCCGTGTCGTGATCGCGAAGGCCAAGTGACGCGGTGGCGGAACCATTTCATACAGCACACCCTCCGCCTTGATCCGGATGCGGAATTCATCTTCGAAGGGCTCGAAGTGAATGTCCGACGCGTGATCCTTGATCGCCAACAACAACACCATGTTGAGCAGTTTGCGGACGGGCGCGAATCGGCGAGCGCCTCCGCGTCGGTGATGTTGAACTTCTCTTTCTCGAGAGCCGAGATCATCGTCTTGAGTTCTTCGTCATCGGCCAGCGACTGGACCAACTTCTCGACGCTCTCCGATTCGCTGTCGTAGTGCCGCGTGATCGTTTGCAACACGTCACGCTCGGTCGCGATGACCATGTTGATCTCGTAACCCAAGAACGTTCGCAATTCGTCTTGAATCGACAAGTTTTGAGGGTCGCAGGTGGCGACGGTCAATGTGTTGGATTTCTCATCAAACGCCAACGGCACGATGCGATACAGTTGGGCCATCGTCTCGGAAATCTTGTCCAGAACTCCTTCGTCGAACTTCGCATCCTCCAACGACACCGTCTGCATCGACATCTGTTCGGCGAGCGCTTGAATCAGCTGCTCGTCGGTGATCAGCGTCATGTCCTCGGCGATCTTGCCCAGCAAGGTACTGGGCTGTTGCTCTTGCTCTTCCAAGATGATCACAAGCTGCTCATCGGTTAAAAAACCGAGGTCAACCAAGATCTGTCCGATGCGTCGTGTGGCCATGAGGGAGTCGGGGAGTAGGGGAGTGAGTGACTGGTAGTAGGTGACAGGAAGGAGGTAACAAATCACGGTGATCGGCGGAGCGATCAACGACGATCTCGGTGACAGGTGGTTGTTCTTGCTGAGGCCTGTTACCTGAAATCTGTTCCCTATTCCTCTTTCCTACTTCTCTTCTGGGACGGGGATGGGTTCGTCGCCTTCGCCACGACGGCTGCTGACGATTCGTTTGGCCAGGTCGTCGGGGCGGTGGGCTTTGCCCAGCGCATCTTCGACCGTGATCGTGTCTTTTTTCCACAAATCGAACAGCGTGTCGTCCATCAACTGCATGCCGAATTTGGCACCGGTTTGCATGGCACTGTTGATGCGGAACGTTTTGTTTTCGCGGATCAAGTTCGAGACGCCTGACGTCACCACCAAGACTTCGTAAGCCGCCACCCGGCCGCCGCCGATCCTCGGAATCAATGTTTGCGCGACGACGCCGATCAGCGTCGACGCCAACTGGGTTCGAATCTGATCCTGGAGGTTTCCGGGGAAAGCATCGATGATCCGGTTGACCGTGCCCTGGGCGCTGTTGGTGTGCAGCGTCCCGAACACCACGTGACCCGTTTCCGCCGCACTGATGGCGGCTTCGATCGTCTCGAGGTCACGAAGCTCGCCGACCAGAATGACGTCAGGGTCTTGGCGCAACGCTCGGCGGATCGCCTCGCTGAAACTCGGCACGTCGACGCCGACCTCGCGCTGGTTGATCGTCGACTCTTTGTGGTCGTGGTAAAACTCGATCGGGTCTTCGATCGTGATGATGTGGTGGTCAATCGTTTCGTTGAGCAGGTTGATCAGGGATGCTAACGTCGTCGACTTCCCCGATCCGGTCGGCCCCGTGACCAAAAATAACCCCCGAGGCCGGTGGATCATTTTGAGAACCGCATCAGGGATGCCCAACTGTTCGGGGGTCAGCTTGTCATTGGGGATCTGGCGCAGCACCATCGAGATGAAGCCACGCTGTTTGAAGACGGAGACGCGGAATCGGGCCAGGTCGCCGAACGCGAACCCGAAGTCGGTCGAACCGGCTTCCTGGAGCTCGCGTTGGCATCGTTCGGGGGTGATCGACTTCATCAACTGGACCGCGTCCTCCCCTTCGAGAACCTTGGTCTCCAGTTTCCGCATTCGGCCGTGCAGCCGGAATACTGGCGGTTGGCCGACCACGATGTGAATGTCGCTGACTCCCTGCTTGATCGCAGCCTGCAACAATTTATCGATCAGCACGGTTGCCATGGAATTCGTCTCCGATGATTCGCAATTGGGATAAGAATCGAGGACCGGTTGGGCCGTCTTGGCCCCCGCTCGACATTGCTATTATTGCTATGAAACTGGCGGAGGCCAGAAAAACTGCCTTTATCCGACCAGAAGGCCGCAGAATTTGTCCTGCGACGCCAAACAACCGTTCGGCGAGAAACCCGTTTCCCGAGTAACCCTCGTGGCCCCGCGACTCCGCCCTCGGGGTGGGCGGCCGTGGCAAATCGGCGAGCGGGTGGGAACACCCTGCGAGCGGTGTCGCAGGGCCACGCGGGTGCTCCAGGCCGACCGGTGCCGCGGCTCCTTAGAGGGAGTCCAGGTCTTTGACGATGTGGCCGAACGCGAGGTGCTCCTGCTCCGTCTTCTTGGCCACCCGGTAGACCTCTTCGAAGCTGGTGATGCCGCGTGTCGCCTTCAGCATCCCGTCGGCGTAAAGCGTGGACATGCCGTTCTTTATGGCTTCGACACGGAGCTCCTTGGTGTTCGCGTTCTTGAACATCAATTCGCGGATGCGACCGTTGATCATCATCAGCTCGTAAATGCCGATCCGACCTCGGTATCCGGTCCGCCCGCAGTACGCGCAACCCTTGCCCCGCATGAACGTCGCCTGCTTGATCATCTCGGGGGGAATGCCCGTCTCCTCGAGCACCGCAGCGGACGGCTTGAATGGCACCTTGCAGCGGGGGCAGATGGTCCGCACCAGCCGCTGGGCGAGGATCGCGATCACCGAACTCGCCACCATGTAGGATGGTACTCCTATGTCCACCATTCGTGACACAGAACTGGGCGCATCGTTCGTGTGCAGCGTACTGAATACCAGGTGTCCAGTCAGTGAGGCCTGGATTCCCATCGATGCGGTCTCGTGGTCCCGCATTTCACCCACCAGGATAATGTTGGGAGCTTGGCGGAGCATCGCGCGAATGATCAGGGCAAAGTCCAGCCCGATTCCGTGCTTCACTTCCACCTGGTTGATCCCCGGCAAGTAGTACTCCACCGGGTCCTCGGCCGTGATCACCTTGCGATCGGGACGGTTCAGCGCGTTCAGTGCGGCGTACAGTGTCGTCGTCTTGCCGGACCCGGTTGGGCCTGTCACCAAAATGATTCCGTTGGGGCGACGAATTAACGAATTGAAATTCCGGTAATCTCGTTCGGACAAACCGAGTTGCCGGACGCCGACTTTGATGTTGTCCTTGTCGAGCAGCCGCATCACGACGGAGGACCCGTGATTGGTGGGGATGATGGACACCCGCAGGTCGAGTTGCTTATCGCCGACGGTGATCTTGATTCGACCGTCGGTGGGTCTGCGCTTCTCGGAGATGTCGATCTTGGCCAGAATTTTGATGCGGGCCACGATGGCGGACAGCATCCGGCGGGGTGCGTTTTCCCGCTCGACGCACTGGCCGTCGATTCGATATCGAATCCGAACTCGATCTTCGAACGGCTCGACGTGGATGTCGGACGCTCGCAATTGGACAGCTTCGGCGATCATCAGGTTGACCAACCGGATGACGGGAGCCGAATTATCGTCGACCTCTTCACTCATTCCGCCGTCGCCACCCGAATCGGTTTCGGTAAAGTCGATCGCCGTGTCCGTGAATTCCTGCAGCATGCTGTCGGCCGACTCGCCTTCGACCTGGCCGTAATACTTGTTGATGGCCCCCAGAATGGCGGATTTGGGTGCCAGCGCGGTCTCGATCTTGCGGTTCAGGATGAATCGCAGCTTCTCGATGGTCTCGAGGTCGAAGGGGTCGGCGATCAGAATCCGAAGGGCGCCGTCGACTTCGCTGAACGGAAGCACATTGTTTTCGCGGGCGACCGATTCGGGCACCAATTCGATCACTTCATCGCTAATCGCAGTGCTGCGCAAGTCGACGTAGGGAATTTTGTGATGTTTTGCCATCGCCTTGGCGACTTCTTCGGGCGTGCAATATTCCATTTGGACCAGCACGTCACCGACGTCGGCGTGGGTGGTCTTGGCGACGCCTTCGGCTTCGGTCAATTGATCCAAGCTGATGACGCCGGCTTTAAGCAACAGATCGGTGAAGTCTTGCATCGCTTGAGCCATGGTGCAGGTTTCCTGTTCAGAACGGAGAAAGCAGAGGAGGGACGTCGAGGGGGGGCGATTGAAAGCAGACTTCTAAAAGCAGACTCAGCGACCCAATGACCCAATAACGGCTGGATCATAGGATAACATCGCCTGTGACAATCGTGGCATAAGAAAACGGCACGAGGAGTCCGGCCGTGGAAAGAATCGAGTCGTTTACAGCAGTTTCATGAACTCACGCATCCATGCGGGGTGGGCGGGCCAGGCGGGTGCAGTGACCAGATTCCCGTCGACGTGCGCCGAATCCATCGTCGGGGCGGGTGCCACGTAGGTGCCACCGGCGGCCTTGATTTCGGGAGCCACCGCGGGGTAAGCGTGCACGACCGGTCCTTCAACACGCCGGCGGCGACCAGGATTTGCGGTCCGTGGCAAATCGCGGCGATCGGTTTCTTGGCTTCCGAAAAGTGCCGCACGATCGACAAAACTCGCTCATCCAATCGCAGGTACTCTGGTGCCCGGCCGCCCGGAAGCACCAAACCGTCGTACGAGTCGAGGTCAATGCCATCGAAGTCCTTCGTGATGGCGAACCGGTGTCCCGGCTTTTCGCTGTACGTTTGGTGACCCTCGAAATCGTGGATCGCCGTGGTCACGTACTCCCCGGATCGCTTATCGGGGCAAACGGTATCCACACCGTGCTCCGCACACAACAAGATTTGGTAAGGCACCATTGCCTCGTAGTCCTCGACGAAGTCGCCGACGATCATGAGCAAGTGAGACATCAGTCGTCCAGGTTAAAATGGGGACAGGAAGTTGTTTGAATTCGTAACGTTAACAAATTCATTTTTGAAATGTTCCCTCACCTCGGGCAACTGGACCGTTCGCGACAATCATTACGATCGTGATCGAGATCGATGAATCTGGGACGGTTTCGTTCGCAGGCGGCGTGAAGGTTGGTTAAACTTGTACCGGACCCTTTTCCCGTGCTTCTCGATTCCGACGCGAACCGCCATGCATCGCCTTTTCGCTCTGGCCACCCCTCTTCTCGTCGCGGTCGTCATTTCGGGCGTGGCCGTTGCGGATCAAACGTTGATGTCCAGCAATGTGGCCGCCCGGTTGGGGCTCGAGGAAGCATGGCAACGTTCGATCCCGACTCGCGTCGGTGTGTCGTCATTGGTTGATCAGAAGTTATTCGTTCACGAAGAGAATCCGAACGTCTACGTTGAAATCGTGACCGGTGCATCGGCGGCACCCGCTAACCCAAATCCAGTCAAGCCAAATCCCGACGGTTCGAATCCCCAGGACGCGGCAACTCCCCAATCCCAGGATGCGGCACCTGCGAGACCCCAGGACGCGGCACCCGCGCCCGCCCAAGACAACGCAAAGGTCTTGATGCGAATCGCCGTCGGAGCCAACAGTGAGACGGGATCCTCCATTGATCAGAAAGAAGCCGAGCGATTGGCGTCTAACGAGATTCGGCGCATGAAACGGCGTGGGATTGAGGCGACGATGCGAACGACATCGGTGCGCCGCGTCGTCTTATACTCACTCGCCGACGACGGAACGTTAGACGCGCGTGACGCGGAGACGGGAAGGTCGATCTGGTTGGTCCAGATCGGTCAGCTCGGGTTGCATTTCGGCGAAATCGGCGTCAGCGAGAATTTTGTCTCGATCGTCAACGGTGCCAATTTGATCCAGCTCGATGCGGCCACAGGAGAGATCCAGTACCAAGGCCGCACCCGGAACGCACCTCAGTTCGGCGCGGTCAATGCGGGTGACTTCGCGTTGGTCATGACCGTCGGTGGGGGACTCGAGGGGTATCCCTTAACCGATCCCACCATCGATCCCTTCCGTGAAATGGTTGCCGGTCAAGCGATGACGCCGCCGGTCAAGTCGCCGACTTCGTCTCGGACGGCGTGGTCCACCGATCGTGGATTCGTTTATGTGATGGAGTTGATGGGTAAGCCGTCGACGTTGTTTCGGTTGAATACGAATGGTTTGGTTGTTGGCCGAATTGCGGCTGTATCAGGCGATCGATTTTTCTTTGGTTCGGACACGGGTCAAGTCTACGGCATGCGGGCCACCCGCACCGGCGAGGTGATGTGGGTCGTTCCCTTCGGTGAACCGTTCTACGACCAACCCGTTGTGATTGGCGACAAGGTCATGATGATTTCAACGTATGGCCGGTTGTTCGCGTTGAATACCGAAAACGGCAATCTGGTCTGGCCGCAGCCGGTCACGAACGTGGCCGAGATGTTGGGTGGATTTGGAGACCAGTTGTTCATTCAAACCATGGGTGGATCATTGGCGGTGATCGATTTGAAGACCGGTAAGATCTCGGCCACCTTCCCCGAGGTCCGTCCGAACCGATTGCTGCCTAACACTTTGACGAATCGTCTGTATTTGGTCGGCGATCGAGGTGTGGTGCAGTGCATGAGACCGATCGGCCAGGGATTACCGACGTTCATTGTCACGCCCGATAACAAGCCCGTCGCGGAAGAAGTCGTGGAGGAAGCGAAAGAGTCGATGGAAGAATCCAATCCCTTCGGCGCCGGTTCGTCCGACCCCTTCGGTGCCGGAACGGATCCCTTCGGTGCGGGAGCAGGAAAAGATCCGTTCGGCAGCGGTGACGCAATGGCGGATCCTTTCGGCACTAGCGAACCGATGTCTGACCCGTTCGGCAACTGAATCATCTGGGCTGGACCGTCAAAATTCGTGGCGACCGGCTGGCGGATGTCCGCAATCACGTTTGCGTAGCGTGAGTGTCAAACCCTGTTGGATGTTGCACGCCGAGGCTAAGCTACTGGCGATTGCCTTGTTCTCCTTTGCGACGGAATCCACGTGCCCAATTCTCTGCCCACACCCGATAAGGGATCCGCACCGGCGGACTTGGAAGTCAAAGACGCCCAGCTGATTTTTGCCTCGGTTTGGAAAGAGATGGAAGATGAGCGGGGCCGCGCCAACATGCGGTTCCCGAAAGAATTGATCCTGTTGGGCGGAGCGCCCGGCGCCGGCAAAGGCACCAACACCGACTTCATTCGCAAAGTCCGCGACATCTCAACGAATCCGATCGTTGTCAGTGAGCTTCTCAACAGCCCCGAAGCGCGACAGATCAAAGCCCAGGGCGGGATGGTCGGTGACCGTGAGGCCGTGCGAATCGTGTTCCGCGAGTTGCTCGCTCCGAAATACCAGAGCGGCGCGATTTTGGACGGGTTCCCCCGCACCAAAGTCCAGGTCGAGTGCCTAAAAATGCTGTTCGACGAAATGGTCGGGCTGCGCCGCGAATTTGCCGATGCTCCCGACGTCGCTCATTTCAAACAACCAATTTTCCACATCATTTTGTTGTTCATCGACGAAGCCGAGAGCGTCGCCCGACAGATGAAACGCGGTCGCCAAACGATCGCCCACAACGTCGCGGCGGAACAAACCGATGGGCCGGGTGCAAAGGTCGAAGAACGACCGACCGACTTCAGCGAACAATTGGCGCGGAATCGATACCGTGTTTTTAAAGAACGCACCTACGATGCGCTCGTTTCTCTCAAACAAATTTTCCACTATCACTTCATCAACGCGCAAGCGCCGCTTGATGTGGTCCAAGAAAACATCCTGCGAGAATTGGAATACCAAAGCTCGCTGGAACTCGACCCGCGAACGTTTCACACGCTCCGGCAAATTCCGCTCGCCAGCGAGATTGTCAGTCACGCGCGACGTGATCTGGTGACGCGGTTGGACAAGTATGAAGCCGAACAAGCCGATCTGTTCCACCGCGTCGTCGACCAGATCGAGACCAAGATGATGCCAATCATCCTGAGGCACGCGATCTCTGGGCGCACGAACATCAATTCGGAAGCTTCCATCTGGGAAGATGAGGGGTCGCTGGCGATGCTGATCGACGTGTTTTCCGAACGAGGGTTTCACGCCACCGTCGATGTCACCCGGCACAGCACCCCGACGCGATTCGATTTGCAAACCGGCGAAATTCATTACCAACAACGTAAGGTTTATCGCATCGCCGTCCGATTCAAAGGCTCCGAAATCCGACGCGGGTAAACGTTACAACGGTCGTTTCTCGCTGGCGAATTTCGCTTGGTCTTGATCGGCGGCAACTTTATCCAGCCCGCCATCGTGCAGCACGATTCGATATCCGAGGCGCAACTCTTCGCCCGATTTCAGCTCAACTCCCTTCGTCTTCTCACCGCCGACGAAGTCGTGCACACCGAACGGATTGGCGGCAAACAATCCGTAAGTGCGAACGTGCCATGCGCACGGAAAACCAAAGCTGGACGGATGATTGTGGATCGTGATCCCGACCGTCTGGGTTGCCTCAGATTTGTCGGCAGATTTGCTCGCCGCCACTGGCCCCGAATAGTCGACCCACGCCGCTCGCTTGCCCCAAGCGGCCTGGTCCGAATCGCCTTTTGATGTGGTGATCACTCCGCCCAATTTGGCATCAACCTTCATCGTTCCGGGCACTCTCATTCCAAACGATCCTTCTTTGGTATCGCCAAAGTTCACGTCACCGTCGCTCGCCTTCAATACGATGTCGAAGTCGATCAACCGTCGGCCGCCGGAAGTATAAAAGGCGATCCGTCGAGTGTCGGACAAAACGCGTTTGCCATCCGGCGCGATCCAATCGTTTTGGGTCTCGATCACGGCCGCCCCTTGGTCATTGACCGATGCGGTGCCCTCGCGATGCAACGTATCGCCTTCGTTTTTTTCGTCAGCCCAAAAATCAAACCCGTTGACTTCGCCGTGCGTCATCCACAGCGACCGATGGTGCGGATGGTCTTCTTTTTCACTCGGCAACGCGTCGTCCATCGGGTATCGCCGCGTCATCTCTTGGCCGCCCGGTCCGATGACCGGATAGACGATCGGCTTTCCATTGCTGTCGAATCGGTATCCCGCCACAAGCTCGTCACCGTCGTAAATCGACCACCCGCTGTGATCGGATGCTTCTTCGATCCGCATGGTTGAGGTCGCCTGCTCGTCCGCCGATGGCGAACGCGTGGCGGATGATTGCGCCATTGCCGTGGTGGCGGCGGAACCCAACACGATCGTTAGCGACGTGACAAAGAGATGGGAAAGGCATGAAAATTTCGACCGATTGAACATCACAGCGGATTCTCTCGAGATGGGGAGGGTGGTGCGAACGTGCATTGTCTCAAACGGCTCGTCACGGCACCAGCACTTCTGTCATTCGTTCGATGGGGAAGCGGTTTCTTGGCAACGCCCAGCGGGGAACCGGTTATCATAGATGCAGGACTGGGGCGTGAGAATGTGCATTAGGGCGGATTGTTGTTCGCATTGCTAACCATTCCAGACGTGACCCGCCGAGGACGTCCCTTGATTTTAGATCAACCATTCAAAAGACGGCGTTTCATGCCACGTGACTCACGTGACTCACGTGATCCGCTTTGCCCATGCACCGGGTTTCCCCTTCGAACATTGATCGCATTGATCAGCATTCTGTGTTTGGATCTGTCTTCGACATCCGCCCAACCCGGCAAAAAGGGTTCGTCCCCTAAGATCAATCTGCCGGCGAGCGTCCGGGACAAAACTCCTTTTTCGATGGAGGTCGCCGCGGTGATCGCTTCGCGGCGGGGCGATGTGGCCTCCTCAGCCGACCAGCTCGATCGCCTGGTCGAAAACCAACTGAAACACAATAAGGCGACGCCCAATCCGATTGCCAGCGACGAAGTCTTTTTGCGCCGCGTGTACCTGGACGTTGCCGGTCGTATCCCGACGCTGGAGGAGGCTACCGCGTTTCTGGACTCGGTTGATTCCGAAAAGCGGGCGGCACTGATCGACGAGCTCTTGAACAGCCCGGATTACGTCAGCAACTTTTACAATTTTTGGGCGGACGCGCTGCGATTGGTCGATCGTCCTCAAGCCAACAATATTGCCGATCCCTATTTGGCCTACATCAAAGACTCGATTCGAACCAATCAGAGGTACAACGCTTGGGTCTACGAGATGCTGACGGCCGACGGCAAGGTCTGGGATAACCCGGCGGTCGGTTATCAACTGCGTGATGAGGGAATGCCGCTGCCGTACATCGACAATACTGTCCGCGTGTTTCTTGGGACCCAAATCGGTTGCGCCGAATGTCATGACCACCCCTTCGACCAATGGTCCCAATACCAGTTTTACCAATTGGCGGCGTTCACCGTCGGCACGCGAACCAAAATTCGGCGCGGCGATCCGGGTTTTGAAACAACGAATCCTGCAAACGATTTGATCACGAAGGCGAAAAGTCATTTTGACAAAGGCCGCGTGTCGGGCGCATTTCCAGCAACTTGCGCGTGCCAACACGTACGTCGTTTCGGAGCAGCCCGCCAAGATGCGACTGCCGCACGATTACGCCTACCGTGACGCCAAGCCAAAGCAAGTGATTGAACCGGAGGTTTTGTGGGGAAAGATTCCGTCATCGGCTGCCAACTCGAGCCCGCGAGAACAGTTCGCCGCGTGGTTGACCAGCGCCGACAATCCTCAATTCTCGAGAACGATCGCCAACCGTTTGTGGAAAAGATTCATGGGTGTCGGATTGGTCAATCCGATTGACGATTTCCGCGACGAGAATCCTTGTTCCAACGAACCATTGTTGGAATACCTGGCCAAGAGGTATTGCGAAATGACTTCGATTTGAAAGAATTCATGCGAATGATTTTGTACAGCAACACGTATCAACGTGAGGCTTCGGAACACGAAATCGCCAGCGTGACGCCGTACGACTTTCCGGGTCCGACCGTTCGGCGGATGTCGGCCGAACAAGTTTGGGATTCGATCCTAACACTGGCCGTCACCAATCCTTGGCCTTTCCAACGTCCCACGGCCCAGCAGATGGCTCCGATCTTGGATGTGGATTTTGAAACGGTTGACGTCCAATCGCTGAAGAAACAGAGCGAACAGTTTGCGGAAACCTACTTTCCGAGTCACTACATTCGTTCGCTCAACAAGCACGCCTACCAGGGCAACGTGTTGGCGCGGGCCAGCGAGCTGCCGTCGCCCGTCTCCGCCGATCACTTCCTTCGCCAATTCGGGCAAGGCGACCGCGAAACCATCAACTGCGCAAACCGATGCGACGGTGCCTCAAATCTTGGCGATGTTCAATGGCCCGATCACTCACGTCATGCTGGAGCAAGGCTCTTCGATCGTCGACAAGGTGCTTGCCATCGAGAGCAAACGCGATCGCGTCGATGCAATCTTCTTGAGTGTTCTGGCCAGGCACCCCAGTGACAATGATCGGAGGACGGCGGCCATTGAGTTGTCACGTAGTCGGCAAGACGGGATCAGCTACGGAAACATCATCTGGGCACTCTTGAATACCCGCGAATTTTTGTTCATCCAGTAGATCCTTTTCAACCCGAGCGATTTCCGATGTCTGATCCGATCCGCGGCATGGAATTCAGTGCTTTGCAAAGACGCGATTTTATGCAACGCGTGGCAAGGCAAACGTTGGGAGTTTCGTTTGCCGGATCCGCTTTCGCGACTGGGCTGTTCGGTGAATCCGAAGTCCTCGGCGCGGCCGAACCCTCCAAACCCGGGAAAGCCAAGCACGTCATCTACTTGTTCATGGACGGCGGGATGTCGCATTTGGACACGTTCGATCCCAAGGTCGGAGTGGAGGAGGCCGGTGAAACGAAATTGATCCAAACCAGGCTCCCAGGCGTGATGTTCGGAGATCGATTTCCAAAGCTCGCGTACTTGGCCGGCGCGATCGCGGTCGTTCGATCGCTCAGCACCGAGACCGGTGCCCATGAAGATGGGAAGTACTTGATGCGAACCGCGTACAAGCAAATCAACTCCATCCAACATCCGGCGATGGGGGCGTGGATGGTGTCCGAGCAAGGACGCATGAACAAGGACTTGCCGGGCAACTATTTGATCGGTGACGGCGACCGACACCCGGGAGCCGGTTTCTTGGAAGCCGTTCATTCACCGGTGCCCATCCCGAATCCCAACGCGGGCCTTCAAAACACGACGTTGCCGAAGTATCTGCCAAACGAACTGTTCGGCCGCCGTTTAGCACTGGCGACGAAGTTCGACAGCGAATTTCAAAATGCCCGTCACCATTCAAGCGTCGACGCGTACAACCAACTCTATGTTGAAGCGCGGCGTTTGATGGGAAGCGAGCACTTGAAAGTCTTCGATATCCGGTTGGAGTCCGATCGCGTCCGGGAAGCCTATGGAAACAACCAACTCGGCCAAGCTTGTTTGCTGGCGAGGCGTTTGGTCGAGAGCGGTGCGCGATTCATCGAGGTCAGCCATGGTGGGTGGGACATGCATCAGGAATTGTATCCGGCACTCGCGACGAAAGCCGAACAGTTGGACACCGCGTTGAGCACCCTGATGCGCAGACCTCAACCGCAGCGGTCTGCTCGATGAGACCTTGATCGTTTTGACGACCGAGTTTGGACGCACGCCCAAGCTCAATGTCAATGCCGGACGCGACCACCATCCCGGTGCCTTCAGTTCGCTTTTGATCGGTGCCGGAATCAAGGGCGGCCAAGTCTATGGCGAATCGGACAAAGTCGGATTTAGCGTTACCAAGGACCAAGTGTCCCCGTCGGATTTCAATCGCACCATCGCCGCCGCGGCCGGATTGCCGCTGGCCGAAGATCGGTTCGCGCCCAACGGGCGACCGTTTAAAATTGGTGGCAATGGTGATCCAATCCAATCGCTGTTGGCGTGATCACGCGAAGTTAGAATGAATGAGCCTAAGCACCTAAGAATAGAAATCAATGAAAAGAATAGTCCAAAACAAAGTCATCTTTGCTTTCACGATGGTCGTCTTCACCATCGCGGCCATGATCATGATGAACGTCGAAACGACGACCGCGTCGGCGGATCCTCCCGCCTTGCCGTCGTCGACGGCCGGTGAGTCTTCCGAGAAGCCATTGGTCATGCAGCCTTATGCCGACGTCATCGAGCACACCGATTTAAAGCTCGAGATGGTTCCCATTCGAGGTGGTACGTATTTGATGGGGTCACCCCTAACGGAGGCGGAACGCAAAGACGACGAAGGCCCCCAGGCTGAGGTCACGGTTTCACCATTTTGGATCGGCAAGTACGAAGTCACATGGGACCAATACGATTGCTGGAGTGAGCAACTCGATCAGCTCCGGCGCAAGATGATGTCTGTCGATCCGAGCGAACGCGATATTCTGGTGGATGGCATTTCAAAACCGACTGAACCCTACACCGACATGAGCTTTGGCATGGGGAAGGGTGACTACCCGGCCATCTGCATGACCCAGCACGCGGCGAGGACATTTTGCGAATGGTTGTCCGCAAAGACCGGTCACTACTATCGCTTGCCGACGGAGGCCGAGTGGGAGTTCGCGGCGCGGGCTGGAACGACAACTGCCTACTCGTTCGGCGACGACCCAGAGAAGATGGACGACTATGCTTGGTACGAAGGCAACAGCGACGATGCTTATCACGAGGTCGGCGAGAAGGAGCCCAACCCTTGGGGTTTGTATGACATGCACGGGAACGTGGCCGAGTGGGTTTTGGATCAGTACGATCCGACGTTCTTTGTCTCGCACCCCAAGTCGATTGATCCGTTGAACGTTCCTAAAACTCTGTATCCGCGAATCGTTCGCGGTGGCGGGTGGGACGACGATGCCGACATGTTGCGCAGCGCCGCCCGTGAAGGTTCAAGCGAAGAATGGAAAGACCAAGATCCCCAGTTGCCGCGTAGCATCTGGTATCATACGGATGCGTTAGGAGTCGGATTCCGAGTTGTGCGACCGTATTTCGAACCATCCCCTGACGAGCGTGCACTTAAATGGAACAAGTGCGAACCGGCACAGATCGATCAGGATTGAAACAGTCCTAATCGACGATTGGTTCACCGAGGAACGATTCCATGCGGTTTCCGATCCTCCTTTGACCCCTCTCTACCACCTCCCCTTTTTACAAGTCCCACCGATGACGCATATGAACTCTCGACGTGAATTCCTAAAAACCTCCGGCCGTGTGGCTGCGGCAACCACACTGATTTCGGCGGCCGCCCCCGCGGTGCATGCGGGCGAGGATTCGACGATCAAAATCGCGTTGGTCGGATGCGGCGGTCGCGGCACCGGCGCCGCTCTGAACGCTTTGTCGGTGGACAATGGACCGATTCAATTGGTCGCGTTGGCGGACGTCTTTCAGAACAATATTGACAACAGCCACGCGGCGCTGGCGGGTCACGCCGAGATCGGAACCAAGGTCGACGTTCCGGACGAGCGAAAGTTTGTGGGGTTTGATGCATATCAAAAAGCGATGGACGAACTGCGTCCCGGTGATGTGGTGATTTTGGCGACGCCACCCGGTTTTCGCTGGGTCCACTACAACTACGCGATTGAAAAGGGGCTCAATGTATTCATGGAGAAGCCCGTCACGGTCGATGCACCGACTTCGGTCCGAATGCTCGAGATCAACAAGAAGGCCATTGAAAAGAACTTGAAGGTGGGCGTTGGTTTGATGTGCCGTCATTGTCGCGGCCGGATGGAAATGTTTGATCGAATCCAGAGTGGTGAGATTGGTGACATTCACATGTTGCTGCATATCGAATGGCGGGTAAGACCGCATCGGCGGCGGTGGAGCCCAATGATGGGTCCGTCACCGATCTCGAACATCAAATCCGGAACTTCCACGGGTTTCTATGGTTGAGCGGTGGTGCGGTCAGCGACTTTTTGATCCACAACATCGACGAATCCTGCTGGATGAAAAACGCGTGGCCAGAGAAAGCCATCGCGATCGGTGGGCGACACTATCGTGACAACTGCGTCGATCAAAACTTTGACAATTATGCGATCGAATACACGTTTGCCGATGGTGCAAAGTTGTTCGTCGATGGTCGTACGGTACCCGGGTGCAGTCAGGAGTTCGCCAGCTATGCGCACGGGACGAAGGGCACCGGGATTATCTCAACCGCCTCACACACACCGGCGAAGAGCCGATTGTTTTCCGATCAAGCGATGTCCAAAGACAAGATGACTTGGGCGTTCCCTCAACCCGAACCGGATCCTTACTTTTTGGAGTGGGTTGACTTGATCGATGCGATCCGCCAAGACCTACCTTACAACGAGGTGGAGCGGGGAGTGATGGCCAGCGCGGTCACCTCAATGGGTCGAATGGCCGCTCACACGGGTCAAGAAATCACGCTCGCGAAGTTCATGAAGCATGATCACGAATTTGCGCCCAATATCGGCGAATTGACCCTCGGCGGCGAAGCACCGATCATGCCAAACTCCGAAGGAATGTACAGCGTCCCCATGCCCGGCTTGGTCAAAAAGCGAGAGTACTTGTAACTCCTGGCGACGTCCGTCGCCATGCATGGTCGCGTCGTGCTGTGCGTTTCGACGAGCACGAGCTAGACGGGTATCAACTCATCCCTGGTTCGACGGGTCGGAAGCCGGCCAGGGTCAATCCTCGCTGGGCCGCCGGGTGCGTCATGAAGGATTGCCAGACGCCACCCGTGTCTAAATTGTTTGCCATCGCCAGTGTGATTCCGGTGTCGATTCCGATCACGTCGGGATCGACCCAACCCGTGATCGGGTTGTAGGCGTTGACGAAGCCGTATCGGCCATACACCCGCTCACCGAAATGATTGCGTTGATGTCGGAGCGTTCGAAGCGATTGCTCCGGCACAATCGCCAAGCCACCGCCCGCCGCGCTCGGGACGATCGTTCCATCGATGCCTCGGTCGGGCTCATATCGGTTGTCTTGGAACGGCCCGCCCCAATCGCGGTATCCGCTGGCACTATCGCTGCTGGTGAGTCCCCAGAGATCCTCGCTGTAGTGACCAAAATGGCCCGGGTCACGACGACCGAGTTCTGTCATGAATCCGATTTGTGCGCGATGGGCAACGACCGAGTTTTTCCAGTAGTCTCGTCCGCTCGGTGATCGGACATTTCGGAAATCAAAGAACGCGGCTGGGTATTGGTGGACGAACAGGGGTGGATAGCTGAGGTAACTTTCGCCCTCAAAATTCAGGACCGGGCCACGGCGCCAGGCGTCCCAACATCGTGATGGGATCGGTCGCTTCGGTGCACCAATGGCGATCAACAACAAAATGGTGAGCTCGCTAAACGTGTCCCATTGATAGGGCAACATTCCCGTTTCAGGCTTCCATCCCATGTGCAAGCAATCATTCTCACCGAGCATCCACTGCCAATCGACGCGCGCGTAAAGTTGGTCGGCGAGCTCAGTGATGTCTGAATTCTCGGCAAACGTCGTTCGAGCGCACATCGCGCCGGCGATCATCAAGGCGGTATCGATCGATGAAGTTTCGCTGTCCATGCGTCGGCGGCCGTCGCGAGCGCCAAAGAAGTGGTAAACGAAGCCATTGCGATGCTCTGCCAAATGCACGAGCGAGCTTAGGAGCTGCGCGTCCGGGCCGCTGCCTCGTCGCGGGGAACCAATCCCTTTTTGGCTGCGATCGAATGGGCGGTCAAGCCAAAACCACAGGCCGCACTGCTGGCATGATCCGATGCACCTGAGCCATCCGTCGCTGCTCGGTCAGAAATGAATCCGGTGTAGGGATCAGCCGCCTCGATAAAGAATCGGTAGGACCGACGTTGCAGATCGTCGAGAAAGGGTGCGTCGGGGGCATCGCCGGAGTCCCCGTCATCGCGTGCGTCGGGGCCAAGAGAATTCGAGTCAGGATAGAAGCGTGCCACAGAATCCGCCATTGACGAGCCAAGAAATCCGCTGTTGGCTATCCATGGTAGAGACATTCCAGCTTTAACAAAGCTGCGCCGCGTCATTGCGGAATTGGAACGCTTCATTTGCGCGATCGTTTTTGTCGGGGAGGGAGGTAACGTCGAATGACCGTTGAGGTGACCGACGGAAAGCTATTCGACTGGCGGGGGCGGCGTGCGGGCGTTCTCGGGGGGGTGCATGGCGGGAAGGCGGACTTGGTCTCCTTTTGAGCAGCGAACTGGTTTCTGGATTATTTTCGGACCGCGATGCACGACCAAATGGTTCGAAATGGATGGGAAATGCTCTCGCATCCAATGGATATTATAGCCGCATTAGCGTTTTAATACCCGCCAAGCCCACCGGAAAGCAACGCCAATGTTCGACTCTCGGCCATTGGCCCCTCGACGTGCCCGACAACGGTAAAAGGGGGGTAAGGGACAAATCGGGTGGAAACTGCATGTACTCCGAAAACCAGTGCGGTTTGGCACGAATATTGTTGATCCAGGGAAGCAACAGAAATGACGAAACATGCAATAGTCTCGTCACTAGTCTTCTTTTCTCTGAGTTCGAAAGACGTTTCCCATGACCACTCCCAATCAGCAGTCCAGCGACCAAACGCTTCAGATTGCGGTGCTCAGCCATATCGAACAGCAGCCCGGAATGGAGGGTGCGTCAACTGACCGAGTGTCAGAACATCCGTCTTATCTAAAAGCGATCAAGGTGTCGGTTTCCTATCTGTTAAGGGGTGGTTTGAACCAACCCGAGGCGATCACGGTCGCTCGCCAGATGGTTGAGGACGCAGTATTGCGTTTTGACGCCGTCGACAACGGGCAAGCCAGTCTATCTCTTGAAAGATCTGTTCTAGAATCGACCATCCAGTGGGGCATAGATCAATTGCGTGTCCAGCGGGTGGTGGTCCCCGAAGAGCGATTGAGGCCGATGAGGAAAGCGGCTCCCATGCGGCTGATCTACACGCTTGGTGGAAAGTCAACGCGATCGTGAAGCGAAGCACATTGATCCGCGGGGTCGTGATCCTGTGGACCCTATTGGTCACTGCGATCGCGACGTGGTGCTACGGGGCGATTGTGGCGGGCGGCGCCGGCTTGAACTGGATCGAAGTCGCGAGTATCGCGTTTTTCGCGGTGCTGTTCGGTTGGATCACTTTCTCATTTGGACTGGCATTTGTCGGTTGGGTCGTGCTCGATGCGCGGCCGAGTCGTCGGTGCGACGTCGGTGGAGTTTGACGGCCAACCGGGTGACGTGGCGAGGTGACGTAGTCGCAGGGCGACGTTGCAGAGGTTCCGCACGGGGACGATCCGCCGCTCTCGAGGACCGCCGTCCTGATGCCCGTTTACAACGAGTCACCGGACCGGGTGTATGCGGGTATCGAGTCGATGCTGCGCTCACTGGCCGACGCGGGTGATACGACCACGTTCGATTTTTACGTGCTGAGCGATACAACCGATCACGAGATTTGGTTGCACGAGGAGCAGGCGTGGGCGCGATTGAGCGATTCCATGAAGACGTCGCGAATATTCTACCGCCACCGTCCCAAGAACCGTTCTCGCAAAGCGGGAAACATCGCTGACTTTTGTTCGCGCTGGGGAAGCCACTATCAATACATGATCGTGCTCGATGCGGACAGTTTGGTGGAGGGTGCATCGATGATCGAATTGGTTCGCCGAATGGATAGAGATAAACAACTCGGAATTCTACAAATTCCGCCGACACCGATCGGTCGTGACTCCTTGTTTGCTCGGGTGCAACAGTTCGCATCGGCTGCCTATGGCCGGGTGTTCGTCGAAGGATTCGCCGCTTGGGCGGGCAGCGAGGGGAACTATTGGGGCCACAACGCCATCATCCGCGTCGAACCGTTTCTGGAGCACTGTGATCTGCCGATCCTGCCGGGCGAGGCACCGTTGGGTGGCGAAATTTTGAGTCACGACTTTGTCGAAGCCGCGTTGATGTTGAAGGCGGGATGGAGAGTGGAATTGGCGACCGATTTGGAAGGCAGCTATGAAGAGTGCCCGCCGACGCTGGCCGACTACGCGGTCCGTGATCAACGGTGGTGTCAGGGAAACCTGCAGCACGCACGCTTGGTGATTAGCGAAGGGTTCCGTCCGCTTTCACGCTTCCATTTTTCATCGGGTGTGATGGCGTACGTGGCATCACCGTTATGGTTGGTCTTCACAATGCTGTGCATCGTGGGGACAGTCATCGATCGGATGCAAGGCAGCTCGTCTCGTTCGGGATCCGTCTCAACGTTCGGTCCGCCGATGATCGATGCACTTGAACTGTTTGCGATTTCGATGGCGATGTTGCTGTTGCCAAAATTTTTGGCATTGATTGCGATTTCCGTGGATACTCGTTTGCGATCTCGTTTCGGTGGTGTGGCTCGAGTTTGGACCGGCGGATTGGCTGAGGTCATTTGTTCGATCTTGTTGTCGCCGATCATGGCCCTGTTTCACTCACGCTTTGTGATTTTAACGCTGCTGGGAACGAACGTGAAATGGTCGGCACAACAGCGTGATGAGACCGGTGTGAGTTGGGTTGAGGCGACACGTCAGTTCGGGATCTTCTGTTTGATCGGTTGGTTTTCTGCGATTCTGACGCTGTGGTGGGCCCCGAGTCTGTTGATTTGGTTCTCGCCCATGCTGGTCGGATTGATGTTCTCGATTCCGATCGCCGTCATGATGGGCAGCGGTCGAGCGGGACGCCGCCTGAAACGTCTGGGAATGCTGATGATTCCCGAAGAAATTGATCCGCCAAAGATCTTGACCGATCGCAATGTCGCGGCCGGTCGCGGGCAACCGATGCGTTGATCGAGCGACCGTCTTTGTTTGAAACGGTGATCCGAGATCCAAAGTTTCATTCCCTGCACGCCCACATCCAAATGTCGACAGGTTCGGACTTCGAACTGCCAGTCAACCAATCCAAGGCGATCGAGGCGGCGTTCGCCGAGGGCGGCCCCAGCAAAATTCCGCTTGAGGTTCGCTCCGCGTTACTGGGCGACTTGAAGACACTCAAAGCATTGCACTTGGAATCACAGAATTAGCCGACCCATGATCACGCCGATGTCAATTACTTTGATCGAGACCACGCGTCGTTCGCTCCTGCTCGCGATGTGGGTCGTCGCATCGAGTTCCTTTGTGTTTGCCGAGACGAGCTCCACGTCGGAGTTGGCTCAGGTCGCGAGGTATGCGCAGGTTCGAACGTTCGCCGAATTGGATACGTTGGCACGCGACACCGCGGCCGCACCGTTCATCCCTCGTCGACCGATTCCCGCGGCGTTGGCAGCGATGGGGTATGCGGATTACGTCAAGATGGCCTTCTCACATGACAAGGCGACGTGGTGGGGCGGAGTCTCGCCGTTCTGGATCGAGACGTTTCATCAGGGGTTTGTCCAACGGGACCGGGTTTGGCTGTTCGCGGCCGAGGAGTATGAGAATCGAATGATTCCATTCTCGACCGACGATTTCAAATACGACTTGCCGCAGTTCGATGTGAGTTCGATTTCCGGCGCGGGGCACGCCGGCATCAAGATCGCGGGACGGTTCCCCAGCGGAGCGGAACAAGAAATTTTGACGTTTTTGGGGTCCAGCTACTTCCGCGCTCGAAGCGAAAACTCGTTGTACGGCGCGTCGGCTCGCGGATTGGCGATTGATGTCGGCACGAGCGGTGCCGAAGAGTTTCCGTTCTATCGTTCGTTTTGGGTGAAGCGATCCCAGCCCGGTGCCCGATCGGTCACCATCTTGGCGTTGCTCGACAGTCCGTCGGTCTCGGGTGCTTATCAATTCGAGTTGAAGCCGGACCGCGACCAAACACGAGTCTCCGTGAAAGCGTCGTTGCATTTCCGTCGCGTGCCCGAAAAACTAGCGATCGCGCCGTTGACGAGCATGTGGATATGGGGGGACGGTTTGTCGGGCCCGCCCAAGGACGAACGCCCAGCGTGTCACGATTCGGACGGTTTGTTGATCCGAACCGGCAGCAAGAAAGACAGCGATTGGACGTGGCGAGCGCTTTCGCGTTCACCCTACCCGTCGCTCAGTTCGTTTGAGACCGACGAACTGCTCGGCTTCGGTTTGATGCAGCGAAACACTTCATTCTTCCACTACGGTGATTACAACGCGAAATACGATCAACGGCCCAGCGTGTTTGTGACGCCGAGCAAGAATTGGGGCGCCGGAAAAATTGAGCTGTTGGAATTGCCGGGTGCTCACGAAGGCATTGACAACATCGGTGCATACTGGATCCCCGATCAACCGCCGACCACCGACACGCCTCTGCGGTTGGAATACGATGTCGACTTTTTTCGTGGAGATTATGGCGACGAGTCGGATGTGGCGCTGGCCACCGCGCTGGAGCTTCGCCGAAATCAAGAAACGATCGAATTGACGATCCGTTTCACCGGCGCCGAGATCAGTAAACTCGGTGTCGATGAGCAAATCGAGACTGTGATCACCACCGTTCGCGGCAAACTCGTGGGCAAGATGATCCAGAAAACCAAGACGGGAGATTGGTTGTTGACGTTGGTGCTCCAACCCACCGAAGAAGCACCGATCGGCGTCGAAGCGCGATTGGATCTCGACGGCGAAGCGATTAGCGAAACGTTTGCTTATCTATGCCCGCATCGGGAACCGGAGTTCACTTACCCCGACGTGTACACGCGCTAGACGTCACGAGATCCGGATGGGCAGGCGTCGCCACTTATCAAAATTGGCACCCGCCATTAAACTGGATGCTGAAATTGAAATCCCACTCAGCAGCCCCCGCGGACTCTCATGCCCCTCGCAAAACTCGTGCTCGAAGACGGAACCGTGTTTTCGGGTGAATCCTTTGGCGCGGTCGGCGAAGTGACCGGCGAAGTCGTCTTCAACACGTCGATGACCGGGTATCAAGAAATCTTGACGGACCCCAGTTATCGTGGCCAAATCATCACGATGACGTATCCCGAAATCGGGAATTACGGCGTCAATAAGATTGATGTGGAACACAACGTTCCTTCGCTGTCGGGATTTTTGGTACGGGAATTGAGCCGAATTCCCAGCAACTATCGATCGGACGGCGACCTCGACGCCTATTTGAAACTGCACAATGTGATGGGTGTTTCGGGCATCGACACGCGGGCCCTCGTCAAGCACATCCGCAATGCCGGCGCGATGCGGGGCATCTTGTCGACGACGGATGCCGACGACAAGTCGCTCGTCGCGAAGGCGAAAGCGGCCCCCGGTCTGGTCGGCCGAGACATCGTTGCCGAAGTCATGTGCAAGAAGATTTCGACGTGGGACGAGAAACTTGATGACTGGACGGCGACCGAGATCGGCGATGCGGTGGGCTCCGGCGGCGGTGCTCACATCGTGTGCATGGATTTCGGGATGAAGTGGAACATTCCGCGGCACTTTGCGTCTCGCGGCTACCGAGTCACGATCGTCCCCGGCAACACTTCGGCGGCTGAGATCATGAAGTTGAATCCCGACGGGGTGTTTTTGTCCAACGGGCCGGGCGACCCCGAACCGCTGGATTACGCGATCAAGACCATTGCCGAGTTGTTGGGAAAGACCCCGATTTTTGGAATCTGTCTGGGCCACCAATTGCTGGCGTTGGCATGCGGAGCCAAAACGTTCAAGTTGAAATTCGGGCACCGAGGAGCAAATCAACCCGTTCAAGATTTGACGACGATGAAAGTCGAAATCACAACCCAGAATCATGGGTTCGCAGTCGACGCGGATTCGATTCCCGAGGATCTCGAAATCACTCATCTGAATTTGAATGATGACACGGTTGCCGGTCTGCGTCATAAAAAATATCCGGCCTTTAGCGTGCAATACCATCCGGAAGCGGCCGCCGGACCACACGACAGCCACTATTTGTTCGAGCGATTCCAAGATTTGCTGACGGCTGCCAACGTTTCTGGGTAGTGCGGCAGAAAAAAGTGTCCCCATCTTCTGGGCCGCCGTTGTCGGAGCATTATTGAAACGGCGTTGACCCGGGCGGCTCCGGCTTGTTAATCGAGAGACTTGAGTTTTGTTTCTCGAATTCTGACAAGTCGAACGATCGCGCCGGTGAGTACAGCGAATTCCCGCCGATACCCCTTTTTCACGCAAGCCGGCGGGTTTGCGTGGCGGCTCGCGTTTGCCGTTTTGGCGGTGGGGCCGATCGGGTGCAGTAATCGTGCTCACCGCGATCTTTATGCCCAACGGATGATGTCCGAATCGCGAGTGTTGGAGGATCAACTCTATCAAGCCGACTACGAAAACCGCGTCCTCCGCGACCAACTCGAACGGTATCAGCGTGAAATCGCGGCCGCCCAGATTCCGACGCCGTCAACGATCCGGCCTCACGATCATCCATCGACGCTGAATCGATC
Source organism: Pirellulaceae bacterium (assembly GCA_963781095.1). Classification (GTDB taxonomy): domain Bacteria; phylum Planctomycetota; class Planctomycetia; order Pirellulales; family Pirellulaceae; genus Rubripirellula. The sequence goes on along the minus strand of CAWAEA010000003.1, from coordinate 81,826 downwards.
GTCCCGTCCGGCACCTGCGCCGGTCCCCGATTCAGAGGCCGATTCGCCATCATTCGACTTGGGTGAGGGCTTGGATGCGGACGAGTACGAAATGCCGATGTTCGATGACGGCGTGCCAATGGAGGACGCGGCCCCCAAGCAATCGCCGCAGACCCTTCCAGCCCCCAAACCCGAGGCCCGCATTCCCGAGGAAGACGCGCTCGATGACGACGTGCTCAATGACGACGTGCTCAATGACGACGAGGGTCCTCATTTGTTGCCTGCGCCGGGTGGCCCGGTTCCGCCAGGCACGAACGATACGATCATTCCTCCGATCGAACCGGGGGAAGTGTTGCCACCACCACGGGACGGTCGCGAAGAGGTCCCGCCGGGGCAAATCATACTACCCGAAGCGCTGCAAGCCGCTCAGGGCGTGCCCGATCAATTGCAAATCCATCCCACCCTATCGACCGCCCATCACACCGATGGCGAGTTGGACGGTGCCGTCATCGTGGTCAACGCGGTGGATGCGACCGGACGACCAGTTGATATCGATGGTTTTAATATCGAAGCCGAATTGTCCATTGTTGTGCTCGATCCTTCGCGACCGAAGGAAGACGCTATGATCGGCCGATGGGACTTCAACAAAAGCCAAATTCGAGCTTTTGTGCGAGACCGTCCGATATCCGGATTGCATGTTCCGATTCAATGGCAAAGTGAATCGCCCGACGGCGACGACGTGATCGTTCACGTTCGACTGCGTGGGGAGGACAGCGACATGCGATGTGAGAGCGAATTGCGACTGGCCGCGAAGCCTTCCATCAGCGACTGGACGCCGCGGGCCGAAACGCTGCGCTAAGCACATCGCCGGAAATCATTGGGCAAAACGGTTCGCGGGCGTCCCGCCCGCTTCCGGTAAATCGGCGGGCGTGACGCCCGCAAACCGAACGAGGTTACACCGAAAGATTGTCCAAGACGTGCTTAATCACTCTCATGACGGGTCACTGCTAAAAGCGGCGGGTGGACTTAGAATTGTCGTCGAACAAACGCTCGAATCACGCCGCGAGAATTTCGGACAATGAGTGATTTTTTTTCCAAGCTATTGGACACGTCTGACTTTCCCGCCCGCTGGCACTGCGGCAATTGGTCTGAATTTCTTGGCTGGCTGCACATCGCGAGCGATATCGCAATTTGGGCAGCCTATTTCGCGATTCCGATCTCGCTCGTCTTTGTCGCCCGACGGCAACCGGGCACCAAATTGCCGAGATTGGTCCTGCTTTTTGCGGCATTCATTTTGGCGTGCGGCACAACGCACCTGATCGACGCGGTCATCTTCTGGCATCCGATTTACCGCATCTCAGGATTGTCCAAGTTGGTCACCGCGGTGATCTCGTGGACAACAGTTTTGGCGATCGTTCGACTGTTGCCGACCGCTATTACTTTGCCCTCGTTGACGGCGACAAATCAACGATTGGAGCAGGAAGTCGTGCAGCGACTAGAAGCCGAACAAGAATTGCACGCAACCAATGCCCGGTTAACGGCGATTATCTCCAGCACGCACAGCATTGTTTGGTCGACCGATGCCACCGGGCAAATCAGCACGCCGCAGCAATCGTACCAGCGTTACACGGGGCAATCTTGGGACGAGTACCGAGGCTTTGGATGGATCGAAGCGTTTCATCAAGGCGATCGCGAAGCACTGATGGAAAGCTGGACGAATGCCGTCGCGAAGAAGAGTCAGTACATCGCCAAGGCGAGGCTGTGGAACAACGAATCGCAGCGGTATCACCAAGTCGTCTCAGAAGGCATTCCAGTCTGGACGGATGACGGCGAGGTGCTCGAATGGGTCGGGACAGTGACCGACGTAGAAGACCAACGCCAAGCTGAAACGGCGCTGTTGATTGCTCGAACCGAGAATGATCGTCAACGCGAAGAGTTAGAGCAACTCTACGAAACCTCGCCCGTGGGAATGTCGCTGATTGATCGCGAATGGCGGTTTGTCCGCATCAATAACGAAATGGCCCGAATCAATGGCATTCCGCGCGAAGATCATCTTGGCAAAAGCGTCGGCGACGTTTTTACCGGATTTGAAGAAATGGACAACCAGTTGCGGCGCATTTACGAAAGGGTTTTCACCACTGGCGAATCCGTTTTAGACGTCGAGATTGTCGGCAAGACGCCGGCCAGCGACGAAGAACGAACGTGGCTGGCAAGCTATCATCCGGTGAGTCATCACGGCAAAGGTATCGACTGTGTCAGTGCGATCGTGCAAGAAATCACGCAGCGTAAACGCGACGAACTGGCCCTCCATTCCGCGAACGAACGTATCAATAATTTGCTCGAGAGCATCACCGATGGTTTCGTGTTTATCGATCAGGATTGGACGTATCGTTACGTCAATCAGACTGCCGCGGCAATCTTGAGTTCGACCGTCGATGCGATGTTGAACCATCCGGTCTTTGACGTGTTTCCTGGGTTTAGAGGAACTGATTTCGACAAGTACTTCAGCGAGACGATGCGAATCGGCAAAGCCTCAAAGTTCGAGGCCCATTTTGATCCGTTGGGTGCTTGGTACGAGTGCCGTGTTTATCCCGCTGAGGGCGGCATTTCGGTGTTTTTTGTCAATACGACCGAGCGTCATCAGATGCTTGAGCGACTGCAGGACCGTGAGCAACAGGCACTCGCGGCGAGTCAAGCCAAGAGTGAATTCTTGGCGAACATGAGCCACGAGATTCGCACACCCATGGCAGCAATCATGGGCTACGCCGATGTCTTGATGGGCCATTTGAAGGATCCGGACAACCGTAATTGTGTTTCGGTTATCAAACGCAACGGCGACTATTTGCTTGAACTGATCAACGACATCCTCGATCTATCGCGAATCGAAGCCGGCAAGTTGGATGTCACGTTGGAGACCTGTAACCTCGCATCTCTGATCGGCGATATTGAGTCCCTCATGCAAGTCCGCGCTGCTGAACGTCAGAACGATTTGACGGTCCGATTTACATCTCCCGTGCCCAGTTCATTTGACACCGACCCCACTCGATTGCGCCAAGTTTTGATCAACCTACTCGGCAATGCAATCAAGTTTACCGAGAACGGGAGCGTGGAGTTAGCAGTCACATTGATCGCGGGAGATCGTTCATCCAGCGGACACACTTTGGAGTTCGCTGTGATCGATACGGGGATCGGAATGTCGGCGGAGCAACAATCGCGTCTGTTTCAACCGTTCAGTCAAGCCGATGCCTCGGTCACGCGGAATTACGGCGGCAGCGGTCTGGGACTGGCAATCAGTCAACGCTTGGTTTCGATGTTGGGCGGAACGATTTCCGTCGAGAGTGAACTGGGAAAGGGTTCGACTTTTCGCGTCCGCGTTCCTATCGAAGTGGACGAACACAAAACACTCACCACACCCGAGCTGGTCCACGATGATCTTGGATCGGAAAGAGTTGTGCGAACACCTATGAAGTTGAGCTGCCGCGTGTTGGTCGTCGATGACCGCCGTGATGTCCGTCACATCAGTCAGCATTTTTTGGAAAAAGCGGGTGCCACCGTAGCGACGGCGGAGAATGGTGCGGAGGGCGTATCATCCGTCAAAGCAGCCATAGCGGAGGGCAAGCCATTCGAATTGATCGTGATGGACATCCAGATGCCCAAAATGGATGGATTGGAGGCGACCTCCCAAATTCGGGCTTTAGGAATTCAAACGCCGATCATCGCTTTGACGGCGGATGCAATGGACGGTGACCGCGAACGTTGTCTTTCCAGCGGTTGCACCGACTACATGTCCAAACCGATCGACCAAGTCATCCTGATCCAGAAGGCCGTGCAACATACCACAGCAACCAATGCGTCGCCCAGTTAGAAAGACGATTCGTCGAGGCACAATCGTGATCAGTCGCGTTTTGGATCGCTCACGATTGCGGCGTAAGCAGGCTTGAGATTGTTGTCGGCGTCAAAGATCAGTGGGTGTTGTCCGAAACGCCAGGTCCGTCGGTCGCTTAGACCCCAGAAGGTGACGCGTTCAATTTGTTCTTCGTGCTTTTTGAAGATGGCGAAAAGCTTTGAATACGATTCGGCTTGAGCCTCCAGATCTTCGGCCGAAGGTGCTTCAATGTTGCGAGAACGACGCCGTCCGAAACCGCCACCGAATTGACCACCCGAGGCGCCGCGAATCGTGACGTCGAGTTCGGTGATGCTAACCTTGAGCCCCAAGGAGGCGTAATCCGAAATTGCCTTATCTATGTCGTCATACGGGACGCGACCCGTGTGCCAATGGCCTTGGATTCCGACTGCGTGAATCGGTGCTCCCTCTTTGAGCAAACGTTTCAACAGGACCATTGAACTTTCATGCTTCGGACCCGATTCGATGTTGTAGTCGTTGTAATACAGAATGGCGTCCGGGTCAGCCGCGTGGGCAAACTTGAACGCCAGCGTCAGATACTCCGGGCCGAGCGTTTGCATCCATTGGGAGTTGCGGAGATTCTCGGTAAGACCGGTTTCTTCGTTACCGCCATCATTGATCGCTTCGTTGACGACATCCCAACTTTGAATTTTCCCTTTGTAACGGCCCACCAGCTTGTCGATGTGGTCTTTCATCCGCTGAGTCACCACCTCACGATCGCCATCACGAAAGAACCAGTCGCCGGTCTGTGCGTGCCACACGAGCGTATGTCCGTGGACGCTCATCTCGTTGTCACTCGCCCACCCGACAAGCGCATCGGGAAGCTCGAATCGCCATGCATTTTCTTCGGGGTGCACTCGCTCGGGCTTCATGCAGTTTTCGGGCGTGACAGCATTGAAATGCTCCGATGCAAGTGCCAGTTCCTGGTCCGTGTAACGAGCCGGGAAATCGCCCGCGGTACCGACACGGAACGCGTCCTCGAATGCATCTTTTATGATCGCATCGATTTGAACTTCGACCATTGGCGTGGTCGGCCGAGGCTCCGCCTTGGGCACGTCAGGAGTTGTCTCCGTAGCTTGGGAAGCCGTCGCGACTGCATTCGGTTTCAAGATGCCGCTCACGTCATCGGCCGAAGCAAACAACAGCGGAGCAATCTCGTACAAACTGCGACGCCAAGTCAGCCATTCGTGAGCGGTATCAGGCGAGACGTAGTAGTGACTGTTCACACCGGCGTCCTTGAGTGCCATGGCAGTAGCTTCCGGATCACCGCCGCGGCGTTGCCTTCCTTCGCCGACTTCTTTGCTTCCATAGCTGACAAACACTAGCTTGACCTTTTCCTCGAATCCTTCGGTGTTCTTCATGTCGTCCAGGGAGATCGAGCCGCCGCTAAACAGGCCGATGTGGGAAAACTTATCAAGGTTCCGCAACGTGATCATTTTGGTTTCCATGCCGCCCATCGACAGCCCCGCCATGGCGCGGTTCGGCTGATCGGTCAACGTGCGGAAGTTGGAGTCGACGTAGGGGATCAGCTCGTTCACAAGCACCGTTTCGAATTTGCTGATATCAAATCCGCCGATGCCTCCGGGTCGCACATCGTTCGTCATGCCATAGGTCATCACGACGATAAACGGTTTAGCCTTTCCTTCGGAAATCAGGTTGTCGAGAATCAAACCGGCGTGGCCTTGAACACTCCAACCGTATTCGTTTTCGCCCCAACCATGTTGGAGATAGAGAACTGGATAACGTTTGTCTTGATCGCTGTCGTATCCCGGCGGGGTGTAGACAAAAGCGCGGCGAGAAGTTTCGGTACTTTCCGAATAGAAAAGGACTTCGCGAAGTTGTCCGTGCGGAACATCTTTAACAGCATAAAAATCCTTGTCCTTGGCCGGAATCTCAACGGCGCTGCCCCATCGCATGGCTCCGAAATAGTACTTGCTGTTGGGATCCGGAACTTCGGCGCCGTCGATAGTGATCGTGTAGTAGTGGAATCCTTCATCCAACTTACGCGTGTATCCGGTCCAAACGCCCTTGTCGTCTTTCACAAATTCGCTGCTTTCGCGAAAACTGCACGAAACGCTCTTTGCCTCCGGTGCAACGATACGAAACTTGACCCGACCTTCGGAGTTGACTTGGGGATACTGGCTTCCTTCTTGATTGGTCACGGCTGGTTGCCAGTCATCTACCGGACCAGCATTGAGATTGTCTGTCGATGCGTCCTTGGCGGATTTGTCTTGGAACAAGCTTTGTGCGAACCAGTACAAGCTGCTGCTCCAATGCTGGGGATCGTGACCATGTCCGTCGACATGCCAAACATGGTCGATTCCGTTCGTCTTCAAGAACTGATGGACGTTCTGGCTGATCCGAATCAACCCATCTTTGTTGCCACAGGAGATCCATAGCAGCTTGAGTTTCGCCTTGGCCTCTTCAACGTTGGGCACCAATTCTTCCGCCGGCTTCGTATTGGGTGCTGCCGAGAATGGACCCACCCAAGCGAAAGTATCCAGGTTGCCAAGTCCGAAATTGAACGATTGTCCGCCGCCCATCGAAAGACCTGCGATCGCGCGTTTTTCGCGATCGGTATCGACCGAGTACTTCGACTCGATCGCCGGGATGACGTCGTCAAGCAGATCCCGTTCAAAGACAGCGAACGCCGGCGCACTCGCCATCACGTTGCCTTCGGCGCGGTCGTTCTTCTGTGCCCGACCGTTGGGCATGACGACAATCATGGGGACGGCTTTGCCATCGGCAATCAGATTGTCGAGAATCAAATTCGGCGATGAAAAACGTTGCCATTCGGTCTCGTCGCCGCCAATTCCGTGCAACAGATAGAGGACCGGGTACTTGCGATCGGTCGAATAGCCGGGTGGCGTGTAGACCTGCATCTTGCGCAGTCGTGCCAACGGTTTTGGACTCGTACTCGATCATCTCGAGTTTGCCGTGCGGCACATCACGCTCGGATTTAAAACCTTCCGGAGGCGCGTCGTAAGCGGCAACGTCATCGGGCCCAAGCTCGATCGGACCACCAAATCCGCCGCCACGACGACGAGGGGGGGCCTGGGCCGCGGCAGCCGGCGACTTCTCTTGCATCGCAACCGTGGCGTCCGATTTTTCAGCATCAGGCTTTCCAGCTTCCGGGCTTTTCACCATCGGCTGACTCGACCGTGACGGCAAACACGAGAGGGGTCGAACGATTGTCGCCCTTCACCAAGTTGATGCTCTTGAGCGGCTTGCTCGCGTCGATCGCAATCTTCAAATACCGAACCTGCTTGCCGTCGGCATCGATTGCAAATTTCGATTCGGGTACATCGATTTTTTCTCGATAGTCGGCGACGTGCTTGCCGTTGATCAATGGATGATCCACGGTCGTACCGTCCTCGTAGAGGCATTGCACAATCAGAGTGCTCGATTCGTCGCGATTCATCGGATAGCCGTATGCGGCGACTCCACCAAGCATGTGAATCGCCGCCACGTTTCCGGAACAAGGAACCGACACGGAGCTTGGCAAAGTACTTGGTGCCCGACCGCGCGAGCTTTGCAAAGCGACGATGTTGGCGACTCGTCCTTCTTCGGGGTCCTGCAACTCAAAGGGAATTCCATCGACCACGACGTTCCCGTAAGACTTCAGCTCAAATTTGTCGCCTGAGTTGCCACGGAAGCCCGGCAATCCCTTTGGTCCGCTGACCGTCGCCGCAGCCTGCAATGACAACGGCGTGTAGCGTCCACGATTCGCCAGAAATGCTAGCAGGTCGGACATCTCTTGCTTTGTGATCTGAGCTTCAAATCCTTCTGGCATGAGTGAATTGGACGACGCATTCATTTGCTCGATGTCTTCCCGCAGGACTTGATTCTCCTTGCCCTGCGTGTCGATCAGTCGCAATGAATTTGCGGACTCGCCGGCCAACATTCCTGTGAGCACGGCACCGTCGACGGTGAGAATCTGGTATGTGCGGAAATTGTTTTCCACGCTGCGATTGGGATCGAGAACATTGACCAAAATTTCTTCTTTGGGATGCACTGCCATCCCGGTCAAGTTTGGACCGATCGAAACACCCAACTCGCCGTGTTTGTGGCAAAGCGAGCAATGCTTGGTGTACACCGCGATCCCGTTTTGCAGGTCGCCCTTCATTTCGGTAACCGGCATCCACTGATTGACCAGAGCCTGGCGATTGGAGGCCACCGCCGCGCCCTTCATTTCCATCAACTCTTTTGCACGGGCCGCAATCTGGCGAGTCGGATGATTCAACAGGGCTTGTCGTTGATCGAGTTGAAGTTCATTGAACTGAATTTTTCCATCGGCAATCGCTTGAAGCAACTCGGTCGTCGTATCGGCTCGAGCCAACAACAACGTCAGAATGTCGCCGGCCATCTTTGGACCAAGCTGACCTCGCATCGCAATCAGTTCCTCGGCCATACCGGGTACTCGAGCCGACCCGAGCGATTCGATCGCCTTGCCGCCGGTCGCGGGTGCGAGCTGCGGTGTGAGCATCGAGTTGATGGCTTCCAAGATGCGACCGCTCGTGGGTGCAAGCTTGATTGCTTGATCCCAAGCGGTCAGACGCTGATCCGATTCCGCGTCGGTATCGAGTGCCGTGGCAAAGAGTTGATCTTGAATCGAGGAAACCGCTTGATCAAGATTCTTGATCGACCACTTGTCGGCAACGGCTAACACCGCCGCTTTGCTTTCGACATTGGTGTCCGCACTAAGAAAACGATCTCGGAACGTGGCTTGATCCGATTCAGACAGCGTGAGCGTCAAGTCTTTCGGCCAACCTTTCGCGAGACCATCCCAAAGCGAAATCGTTAGCGGTGAAGCCGGATCAACTTCCAATAGCGACGCGACCACCGCTTCGGTGGGTTGCGAGCGAGCAATGTGTTCTGCCAATACCGCGACTCGTGTTGCCAGATCCCGATCTTTGGATTGGGAATTGGCTTTGATCAAAGCAACCAGAGTATCAACAGGTTCCGTCGCCGCGGCCGAAGTCCATGCATCCATGAGAATGCCGTCGGAAGCGATCGACTTCTCATCCGAGACCAATGAGGCCAACGTGGGACCGGACACGGAACCGGATCCGTCAGCGATTCGCAACAAAGTGGAGAGTTGCACGCGAGGGTCAACGTCCCGCAACAAACCGGCATCGATCGCCGCGCCGACTTGGTCGCTGGGCAGTTGTCCACAGCCGCATTTCGGACGGGGCTCGATGGGTGCTTGAAGCCTTTCTCACAGGCAATTGCCAAGGCCGCTTTGGCCTCTTGATTTCCGCCATCGGCCAAACCTGACAACGTCCAAATCGCATGCATCGCAGCCGTGTTCAAGCCAATATCGTCGATCTGTTGATTATCCGCCAACGCGATCAAACGATCGAGTGTTGGTTGATCGGTCGCTGAACGCTCGACGAGCAAACGCTGGGCGGTGCGACGCCAGAAAAAAGTTATCGCTCGTGAGTGCTTGGACCAGGTCGACATTGGACGCGTCGGCTAAGCTGCATCGCATGCGAAGGTGCAGACTCTCTTCTCGATACAAGCAATCGATAAACTCGTCCAAACCGTTTGTCTCGCAGGTCACTTTCGTACGCAGCACCCTTGCCGGTCTGGAATCCGTTGGGCGTTGGGTTGTGTTGCACGATGTAGTTGTACCAATCGAGCACCCAAACATTGCCGTCGGGACCGACCTCCGACATGATCGGAGCGGACCAATCGTCGATGCTGGCGACGGTGTTGAACGCGTTGCGGCTGCGATAACCTGCACCGTCTTTTTCCAGAACGAATGAACCGCCAAGAGTGCCCCGTCGGCCCGCAGACCATTTGAATACGGTTCCACCACGTTTGCGGATAGTTTCGTGCGGTGTAGATCGCTGATCCGCAAGCGGCGGTGTAGCCGCCGTGGTAATCAACCTGGCGAATTTCGTCGTCGATCGGGTTGAATCGGAACGTCTCCGAAATTGGTCCGCAACGTTTCCGGCGACCAACCGGCGACTTGGTCGTAATATCGATTGGGGATCGGCATGTGAACACTGGGGCAACCGTTGGCGGTTGAACCGAAGACATAGCCTTCTTCGCTGAAACCGAGTCCCCAAGTGTTGTTGTTGGTACCACGGATGAATTCGAGTGCATCGACGCGAATCGTATGGTCGTCGAACTCGTTGGTCGTCATTTCGACGGCAGCCGGACTGTGGTAGCATCGATCGCATACGCGGGAGCGGTCTCGTCGGAAGCACCGGCTCGCACTTTGAATCGCCAAAATCCTTGGCGGAATCTCTGTTGCGGTTCGCCGTTGATGACAGGCTGCGGAGTTGTTGTAGCCCTGCATTCCCCAAATCCAATTGTCGGGACCATACTGGAAATTGCTGACGCCGCCGTGCGTATCGCCCATCGCCCAACCGGTGATCAGCGACTGGCGAAAATCGGCCTTCCGTCGCCGTCGATGTCTTTCAGGTAGACGGTCGTTTGCCCGTCCTGAACGATCACTCCGCCGCGGTAGCAGACCAGCGTCGACGGGATGCTGAGATTCTCAGCAAAGACCGTGAACTTGTCCGCTTGGCCATCGTTGTCGGTGTCTTCGCAGATCTTGATTCGGTCGCGTCCGACGGCCGGCTTCTCTTGCAACTCGTTCGGATAATCCACCGTTTCGCAGACCCACAAGACGACCGTTCTCGTCCCAATTCATCGCGATCGGTTTGCCTTGTCAAACCGGCAGATTCCTCGGCGTTTGCGATATCGTGGTTGGGCCAATTTTCGCTCGACTCTTTCGCCCACAGCGACAGATTCAAATCCCTGTGGCGTCGAGTACGCATTGATCGACTCTTCCGCCGGCAAGCGGATCTTGCATCAGTCGAGAGCGGCTCGGCTTGCGTTCCCCACTGCGGCGCCCGGCGTGTAGTTGGGAATCTTTGCACCGACATCGGTTGCTCGAAAACGTTCTTGATCATCCACCGATGGAGGGTCCATCTCGGGTGCGAGAAGGGGCGATTGGCGGCAGTGACTGCCTTGGCTTTCGGTTGCCGCTGGAATCGTCAGCCAGACAACTGCGGCGGTCAGCGTCTGCCCGCAGGCCCAGAGCGTGCCGCGAGCCAAGAGTCGTTGGAAGTCGACGTTGGACCACGTGCGATGGTCGTGCCCCCAAGCGGTGTAGAACACTCGCCCTTTTCCGCTGGTTCGAACCCAAGTGTAGGGTTCGCCATTCGGGATTGCTGACCGGACCCGATTCACTGCTGCGGGTCTCCAGCACCGTTTTGTCCGGGATTCAGTCGTGCTGTGTCGATAGCTCTCGTCCATCGACTGAACAGGCTTCAGACCCGCCATGATCTCATGATCAGGTGCGACAATCTTCGTTTCAAAGCGAGTGAAGCCGTGGCTCTTGAATTGGCCACCAACCAGATCGATGTACTTATCGGAGTTCAAGAAGCAGAACGACGCACAGTGAACGGGAATCAGCCCGCCGCCCTGGTCGACAAAATCAAGCAACGCCGACTCGGCCTCCGGCGTGATTCGTTCGACGTTCGCGAAGATCATCAGACCGTCGTACTTCGCCAAATTTTCTGGGTTGATATCTCCCAGGTCTTCGGTGTACCGAAGCTCAATCGAGTGTTCACGAGCGACTCGGCCACATGGCGGTAAAACTCCGATGGCTTGTGAAAACCAGAGTCGCCAAGCATCAGCACTCTGACTTTTGAATCTTCGGCTGCCACCGAAAAAGAGGTCAGTAGACTCGCGAACAGAAGTCCGGCGGCTACAAAGCGTCTAAGCAGAGAAGTCATTTGTAATTTATCCAGTGCAACTACCGTCCCGCTGCCGGACTCACGTGGCGTGGTGACCAAGAACATGAGTGCCGAGCGAGACGCTTTAGGAGGAGGCTCTTGAGCTGAGAAATCCTGGGGGGAGTCCCAAAATGTCAAACTTGAATCGCTCATTCTAACATCAATCCGAACCGCCTTTCCATGAGGAATCACGCAAACACGCGGAGATATTTTACGTGGGCTTCGCCGAGCCCAAACACCCTCAACGAAGCGTGCGTGCATCAACCCCAAACACCGCCAAAGGTTTCGCAACCCATGCACGATTTCGCTTCGCCGAGCCACTTCGCCACCGCAATCCACGTCAAGCCGTCGAAATCAACGGCTAGAAATGTGCGACCGAAAGTGCCAAGCTTGACCCTTAACGTGGCGCAACGAAGGAGGCGAACCGCAAAAAATTTTTCCGTGACCTTGGGCGATTTGGGGCGGAGCCTTGACGGTCGTTGGAATCAGGAGACTGCGGCTCTCAGCCGAAGAAACGGCGCTCACGGCCACAATCAAACTAGATTTTTAGGACCGCGGGACTACGAGCTCGAACTCGCGTCGACTACACTACTTGGCACTTGAGGAATTATACGTTCGGACGTTTGCGTGGGATCCGCGACGCAAATGCGGCTCTGCCCCATCCCTCAAATTTTTTCTCTCAAACGCGTTTCCCCATTTCCCCGACAGGATTCAAAATGATTTCAAAACGCAAATTCAACCGACGTGACTTCATCCAGACCACGGGCGCCGCGACCGCGGCCGGATTTTTCATGGGTACGTCCGCCGTCACCCGTGCTCAAGATTCACCCAATAAGCGACCTGTCTTCGCCACGATCGGGTTGCGAAACCAGGGGTGGACGATTACCGACAAATCGACCAAGTTCGCGGACTTCGCCGCCTTCGCCGATGTCGACGCGAATGTGTTGGGCGCGAACATTGAAAAGCTCGAGAAGAAGACTGGCAAGAAGGCTGACGGGTACAGCGACTACCGCGAGGTGCTCGATCGCGAAGACATCGACGCGGTCATGATTGCAACGCCGGATCATTGGCACACGAAGATCTCCGTCGAAGCGATGTTGGCCGGCAAGGACGTGTACTGCGAAAAGCCGCTCACGTTGACGATCGACGAGGGCAAGCTGATCGAAAAGATTGTCGAGCAAACCGGACGCGTCTTCCAGGTCGGAACGATGCAGCGTACCGAATCCGATCAGCGGTTCCTCACAGCGATCGCGTTGATCCGGGACGGTCGGATCGGCGAAATCACGCAAGGTCACCTGTGGGATCAACGGTGCTTCCAATTCGCCGGTCATTCCGGCCATTGATGTTCCCGAAGGACTGGATTGGGACAAATGGCTCGGCCCAGCAGCCGAAGGTGCCTTACCGTGCCTTGCCGGAGATGCGAGAAGGCTACGGCGGCGGTGTTCCGCTGTACACCAATTGTCACTACGCGTGGCGCAACTGGTACGAATATTCCGGCGGTCAAATGAACGATTGGGGCGCTCACCACGTTGACATTGCGACGTGGGCGTTGGGTGCGAGCGATACCGGTCCGAACAAGATCACGCCGGTAAGCTATTCGTTGCCGGTGGAGTACAAGGATGGCTATCCGACCGTCAGCGATCAATACAATTCGCCGACCAAGTTTGAGATCCACGTCAACATGCCCGGTGACATTCCGATGATCATCACCAGCGAGGGAGACAACGGCATTTTGTTCGAGGGAACCAAGGGTCGCTTCTTTGTCAATCGCGGCAAGTTGGCTGGAAAGCCGGTCGAGGAATTGGAATCCAATCCGTTGCCCGAAGGTGCGGTCGAAGCGGTTTACGGCGGCCCGGTCAGCGAAAACCACACTGCCAACTTCATCGACGCGATGCGACTCGCGAAAACAACCGATCTCTGACGTTTGGTCTCACAACCGGATGCTGGAGACCTGTCACCTGGCCAACATCGCGATTCGGCTGGGACGCGAACTGAATTGGGATCCCGCCAAACGCGAAATCGTCGGCGACGAACAAGCCAACGCGTTTCTCTCGCGAGAAAGTCGCGAAGGCTTCGAGATCAAGATGTGATCGTCCCGCGCACCGCTGCATCACTAATGCGTTAGGTCAACCGAAAGAAACATGCCTCGTCGATCGGTCGCATTGCTCATCGAAACCTCCAACGGCTACAGCCGTGGCTTGCTGGAGGGTGTGATCGCTTATACCCAAGAACATGGGAATTGGTCGGTTTACCTCAATGAACAGGAACGCGGTGCGGCACCGCCAAGTTGGCTTGACGGGTGGGGCGGTGATGGAGTGATTGCGAGAATCGAGACGGACGCAATCGGTCGACAATTGAAGCGATATGGTGTTCCAATTGTGGACCTCAGCGCGGCTCGGCAACTCAAAGGCGTTCCATGGGCTGACACCGAGGACAAGGCAATTTCACGGCTCGCCGTTGAACACTTCACTCAGCGAGGGTTTCGAAACCTCGCCTATTGTGGGGACGCGGGCTTCCAGTGGTCGTTCAAGCGTTGCATTCATTTTCGCCACTTCACCGAGTCCGCGGGTTGCTTGTACTTTGAACACCAATCCGTGGCGCGCTACGACGAAAGCTATAACGCCGTCGTCGAGAAGCGGCGCATCAAGGATTGGATTGCGGCGCTTCCGCGTCCAGTCGCGATCATGGGCTGTTACGACTTCAAGGCACAGGAGGTGCTTGATGCGTGCCGCCAACTGAACATCGCCGTGCCGACCGAGGTTGCCGTCATCGGCGTCGACAATGATCGCTTGATTTGCGAATTGTCAGAGCCAAAGCTTTCAAGCATTATCCCGGACACGAAACGAACGGGATATGAAGCGGCAAATTTGCTCGACCGCATGATGTCGGGCGAGGTTGTCGCAACCGACTCACCGCTGATCACCCAGCCTCTGGGAATCCAAGTTCGTGAGTCGACCGATTCGGTCGCGATCGACGACGAAGATGTCGCCAAGGCACTCCAGTACATACGACAAAATGCGACCACGAACATCAGAGTGAACGATATTCTGCAGCACATTGACCTTTCGCGTCGTGCCTTTGAGCATCGATTTAATAAGTGGGTTGGCCGAACGCCGCACGAGGAAATTCAGCGAGTTCGAATGAATCGCGTCAAAGAATTGTTGCGAGAGACAAAGCTGTCGATGCACCAGATCGCTGAGCGAGTAGGCTTCGAGCATGCGGAGTATCTGGGTGCAGCCTTTAAGAGAGAAGTCGGCCTGTCACCCGGTACGTACCGGAGGTCGCTGAACGAATGACGCTCGTGGTTCATTTCAATCGCTGACCCACGTCCGGTGCCAGACGTGGGTGAATCAAGCCCGAGCCAACGCGGGGATAACGCGGGTACAATGTGATTTCCGATCGCGCCAGCGAATTCCCTTGTAGCACCGAAAGAACCCGACCCATGATGCGTCTGATCTTCGCAAGCGCGTTGCTGCTCCTTCAAACCTTCGCTTGCGCTCAAACTCCGCAACGAATCGAAAGCCAGCACCTTCCCAACGCGGTTCTCGTTCATCCGAAAGTTATCTCAGGCGGATTGCCCGAGGACGGCGCAGCGTTCCAGGAATTGGCGAATCGTGGCGTCAAAACGGTCATCAGCGTCGACGGCATGAAGCCCGACGTGCAGCTCGCCGCAAAGTACGGTTTACGTTACGTGCATCTGCCGCACGGTTACGACGGAGTTCCCGCGACCCGAGCGCGGGAGCTTGCCCAAGCGGTGCGCGACTTGCCCGGCCCGATCTATATCCACTGTCACCACGGCAAGCATCGCAGCCCCACCGCGGCGACGGTCGCGTGCGTGACCGCGGGCATGTTGCCTCGCGAATCAGCCGTGGGCATTTTGGAAATGGCGGGTACCGACCCCAACTATCGCGGCCTGTATCAATCCGCTCGCGACGCGCGTCCGATGTCGACAGAGCAACTTGATTCGTCGCTCGTGACCTTCCATAGCGTCGAAGCGATCCCACCGCTCGCCGAAGCGATGGTCGATCTGGAACACACGTTCAACAACGTGCGGCAGATTGCCAAATCGAATTGGCGATCCCCGATAGACCATCCTGATCTCGATCCGCGCATGAATCGTTGTTGCTCGCCGAGCATTTCGCCGAGATGCTGCGAACAAATGACGCTAAGTCGCAGCCTGCCGATTTTCGGCGAATGTTAAAGGAGTCCGAATCATCGTCGCTGCTGCTCTCTGATCGATTCAAGCAACGTGACCACGCATCTTCTCCCGAAACGGCCAACGCGCACCTGCAACGAATCAGCGACAACTGTAAAGCGTGTCACGTGAAATTCCGCGACAATCCGCTGAGTGAGAAATAGACGCCCGGCGTAAAACTGGCTTTAGAATTCCGCTTGAAACTGGGTGCGGAACAGTATTCCGTCATCACCTACCAGAATGTCGCTGGTCGTGTTCTGCAGCGGGCTGCCGTCGAGCCGTGTGACGTCAAAGGTCACCTTCACGCTCGGTTTGGCCAGTGGATAGTAATTCATTCCGAATGCGTATTCGTTCGCCGCGCCGTATTCCCCATCGACTCGCGAATATCGAGCGTTCAAGTCCAACTGTTTGGCAAAGAGAAACTTGCCACCTTCGACATAAAATCCATGTTGAAAAATTTCGTCGTTGGTAAGCGCCCCGTCACCACGAAGATTGTCAATCCAACGCAGGAACACTTCGCTGTTCAGACTCCAACCACGACGCTTCCACGCCAAGTCGACGCCGTAGAGCCAAACATCAAATGCCGAAACGGTGACGCCCGGAGAGATCGCCCCGATTTGGTTCAGGCGGGTGCCGTCGGACAATCGGATGAAATCGGTTTCCTCAATCCGAACACCGGATCCCGGACTCGTTTGCGGTGAGTACACGGCGGAGTGACCGATTCGCCAGAGAGCGTTGTCGGTGTTGTCAAAGTCGACGAGTTGCGACCCGAAATCGCCGGCCGGATCGACGTAGCTGGTGGCCGCGAACGTGAAGCGATTGTCGGTCGAGGCATTAGGCAGGTTCGCCGTGCGATAGCCATTGCCCACCATCACTTCGTAATGACCGTGCTGAGCAAACGTACCGACCCCAAAAATTCCTACGGTTCGGTCGGGACGGAAGAAATCGTTCGCCATCGGTCGATCCGCAAACCGGGTGTTTCTCGCCCCGAGCAGCCATTGTCGGCTGGCGGTCACCTTTCGTTTTCCCATTTGAATTTGGAAGCTGTCGGTTGCCTGCCAGGCCCAATAGTAATCGAAGAAGTCGAGCGCATGCCCGTCATCGGTGTCGCCATCCACTTGAACGAAGTACGACAAGCTTGGGTCAGCAAAATGACCGCTGATCGTTAATCGTGCGCCTCGATGTCAAAGGCATTGCGATCATCTTTGGGCCGAGTCACTCCAGCGTTGTCGGTCCAAGAATCGGTTCGGCTGACGAAACCGTGGTGCCGAAACTGAGTCCAACCGTTGAATTTGAGATCGAACGGATGCTTTTCTTGATCGAACGGCCGGACAACAAAACCGTTTTCATAATCGACGTAGTACTTGAGCGAGTGAAACGCCGCTGATTTTTCTGAGTCGTCACAGTTGGCGTCAAACGGTTTCTCAGCGATCAAGGTGAACTGCTCGATCATGCCCGGAGTGCACCCGTCGTCACTCGAATCCGGCAACATCCCCAACGGAGCTTCGGCAACGTCGATGCGTCGTTGAAGCGTCTGGATTTCAGCTTGTTGAGCGTCGATCCGGGTTTGCAAATCAAACAGTGTGATCGGTCCGTCCTGTGCAGAGACGGTTCCCAGCAGAGATAGCCAACCAACAATGCTCGCGAGAAAGCCCACTGCGAAGAATTTATCTCCCAACATTTCCTCCGGTCGAATTGGGAGTGATTTGTTGTCTGCCACTTCACTCCTCCGCCATCACGAGTCAACCTGCGTCACCCTCGATGACAGAAAACGGTTCCCTTCATTTAATCGGCAGATTCAGTCGATCAGGTGTAACCTTCACAACCGTCACCCGCAAACTCAACGCAATCGATTCAATTCCGAACCGGATCGCTTTCCCGTACATTGGCCAAGGAGCGACGTGAATCCTTGCCAATTCAGTGATGATTGATCATGATTTCCGGCGGGGCAAATCACGCGGACGTGCGGACCGTGGCGAATGCAATTTCGGACGCGGTCAGCCAAGCGTCACGACCCGCCTCACCCGCTCGTCAACCCGCGTGGTCTTCGTGCCGCAGACCGAGACGACGCGAGGGGCGTTACCCGCGTGTCTAAACAACTTTGCACCTCTCTCCCCGGCTTCTCATGCCCTCGTCACTTCGAATTCTGATCACCGGCGGTGCCGGCTTCATCGGCTCCAACCTGGTTCGCCTAGCACTTCGCGAGGGGCACCAAGTTCTGAACGTGGACGCGTTGACCTACGCCGGCAATCTGAGATCCTTGGCGGATGTTTCTGGAACATGCCTCGTACCAGTTTGCACAGCTTGACATCACCGATGGGGCGGCGACCGAATCGGCCGTCCGAGAATTTGCACCCGATGCGGTGATGCACCTGGCGGCCGAAAGCCATGTCGACCGCAGCATTGATGGTCCTGGACAATTCATTCAAACCAATGTCATCGGCACCTACAATTTGTTGCAGGCCAGTCTCGCCCACTGGAAGTCGCTCGATTCAGGAAAGGCGGATGCTTTTCGGTTTTTGCATGTCTCGACTGATGAAGTGTATGGATCGTTGGGCGCCGAAGGCCTGTTTACCGAAAAAACCCCTTACGATCCCCATTCGCCGTATTCGGCAAGCAAAGCGTCGTCGGATCATTTGGCCCGCGCCTGGTACGATACCTACGGTTTGCCCGTGTTGGTGACGAATTGCAGCAATAATTATGGGCCCCACCAGTTTCCCGAAAAGCTGATCCCCGTGGTGATCCTCAAGTGTCTCCGTGGCGAACCCATACCGGTTTACGGCCGTGGTGAGAATGTTCGCGATTGGTTGTACGTGGAAGACCATTGCCGTGCGCTGCTCGAAGTCGTCACCAAGGGAAGCGTGGGTGAAACCTACAACATCGGCGGCAACAACGAAAAAACGAATATCGATCTGGTCAAAAGACTGTGCGGGCTGCTGGACGAATTTCAGCCACGACCCGATGGGCGCCCCCACGAATCGATGATCACCCATGTCACCGATCGTCCCGGACACGATCTGCGTTACGCGATCGACGCCAGCAAGATCAAATCGGAACTGGGCTGGGAGCCCCGCGAAAATTTCGAAAGTGGATTTCGAAAAACAGTCGCCTGGTACCTCGAAAACCAAGACTGGTGGCTGGATATCTTATCGGGCGACTACCAACTCGAACGGATCGGCCAGTCGACGAGCAAGCAAAATGGCTCTGGTCGATCCTAAGCCCCTGCGTCAACCTCTAACCCCACTAGAACCTTGAAAAACACCTCCTCAAGCTCCGGCGCCACGCGTTCCTCTCGCAAGGGCATCATCTTGGCCGGGGGGTCAGGTACCCGGTTGCACCCGATCACGCGTGGCATCAGCAAGCAATTGATTCCGGTCTACGACAAACCGATGATCTATTACCCCCTATCGACGCTGATGTTGGCGGGGATTCGCGAAGTGTTGATCATTTCCACGCCGTATGACCTGCCCATGTTTGAGCGACTGCTGGGCGACGGTTCGGAACTCGGGATGACGTTCACGTACGCCGAGCAACCTAAGCCTGAGGGGCTGGCGCAAGCCTTCATCATTGGCGCCGACTTCGTCGGCGGTGATGACGTGGCATTGGTCCTGGGCGACAACATTTTCTATGGCCAAGGGTTTCGAAAGGTATTGGCCAGCGCCAATGAACAATCAAGCGGTGCGACGGTGTTCGGATACCGAGTGACCGATCCGACCGCTTATGGCGTCGTGGAATTCGATCAAGAAGGTAAGGTGATCTCGATCGAAGAGAAGCCCAAAAAACCGAAATCAAACTATGCCGTTCCTGGGCTTTATTTCTACGACAACGACGTCCTTGAAATTGCCGCGAACCTCAAGCCTTCACCGCGAGGTGAACTGGAAATCACCGACGTCAATCGCGGCTACATGAACCGTGGCGACCTGCGTGTCGAACTGTTCTCAAGGGGTTTCGCATGGCTCGACACCGGAACCAAGGACAGCCTGCTTGACGCCTGCAACTTTGTCGCCGCCGTCGAAAAACGGCAAGGCTTGAAAATTGCTTGCTTGGAGGAAATTGCCTACACGCAAAAGTTCATCGACGGAAAGCAACTGCACTCGCTCGCCGATAGCTATCGAAACGACTACGGCGATTATCTGCGTAAAATCGCTGGGGAATAGAGTAAAAGCGGTTTCGAGATTAGCACCCTGCGAGCGGAGTCGCAGGTCGATGCCGGGTTATCCGTAGGGTGCTAAAGCACATCGCCCGAAATCATGAAGAAAAACGGTCCGCGGGCGTCCCGCCCGCTTTCAGCAAATCGGCGAGCGAGACGCCCGCGCACCGCAAGAGAACAACGGGTCGCGGGTGTCCCGCCCGCTTTCGGCAAATCGGCGGGCGAGACGCCCGCGCACCGCAACAGAACAACGGTTCGCGGGCGTCCCGCCCGCTTTCGGCAAATCGGCGGGCGAGACGCCCGCGCACCGAAAGAGAACAACGGTCCGCGGGTGTCCCGCCCGCTTTCAGCAAATCGGCGGGCGTCTCGCCCGCGCACCGCAACAGAACAACGGTTCGCGGGTGTCCCGCCCGCTTTCGGCGACGTGCTCAAAGCCAAGACGGGCCGGCGGGCTGAGTGATCTTACAGCGATGTTTTGGCGCCGCTGATCAGCTTGATGAATTCTTCGTTGCTGACGAAACGACCGAGTTGCTTGGTCAATTGTTCCATCGCGTCGCAGGGATGCATCGAACTCAAGGTTCGCCTGAGCATCGTGACTGCTTCGTAGGTTTCTTCGTCATGCAACAATTCTTCACGCCGTGTTCCGCTTTGTGAGATGTCGATTGACGGCCACACGCGTCGGTCGGCGAGCTTGCGATCGAGCACCAGTTCCATGTTGCCGGTGCCCTTGAACTCCTGGAAAATCGCCTCGTCCATGCGGCTGTTCGTGTCCACCAAGCAGGTGCCGACGATCGACAACGAGCCGCCTTCTTGAAATGCTCGCGCGGTGGCAAACAATTTCTTGGGAATGTCCATCGCCTTGATGTCCAAGCCGCCCGACATCGTCGCGCCTCCTCGTCCGCCGCGGCCGACCCATTTGTTGAACGCCCGCGCCAGGCGAGTGATCGAATCGAGCATCAAAAACACGTCTTGGCCTGATTCGGCCAAGCGTTTGGCGCGATCGATCACCAATTGACTCAATCGGACGTGGCTCTCGACGTCCATATCCAACGAGCTGGCAATCACCTCGCCGCCGACGATGTTACGTTTCATGTCGGTAACCTCCTCGGGTCGCTCGTCGATCAACAGCACCATCAACTTGACGCCCGGATGATTCGCCGCAATCCCGCTGGCAATGTCCTGCAGCATGATGGTCTTGCCGCTGCGGGGTGGCGCAACGATCAATGCTCGTTGACCCATTCCCATCGGAGCGAGCAAGTCGATCACTCGGTTGGTGACCGGACGCTGGCCGGTTTCCAGACGAAGCCATTTCTCCGGATTGATTGCGGTCAGATTATCGAAGTTGGGGACCTCCGGATAATCCTCAGGCTTGATCCCATCGACATCCATGATCTCACGGACGCGTGGACCTTGTTGGCGTCTCGCTTCTTGGACCATCGCCTTGATTTGGACACCTTGGCGAAGCCCAAACTTCTCAATCATGGTGCCGGGGACGAACGGGTCACTGCGCTCGCGAGAATAATTGTTTTCGGTGGTTCGCAAGAACCCATATCCGTTGGGATGAAGCTCCAGAATCCCTTCGCCCTCGACCAGCGGCGCGTCGTTGCTGATCTCGGGTTCGCGATCGGCTCCACCTCCTCCACCGCCACCGTTGGCATTTCCTCCTCCGCCTCCGCCACCTCCTCCGCCGCGGCGTCGCCGTCGAACGCGAGGTTTGCCGTTGGCGTTACCGCCGCCACCATAGTTGCCGTTACCGCCGCCGCCTCCGGGATTTCCAGTGCCTTGATTGCCGGAGCCATTCCGATTGCGATTGGTGCGTTTCTTTGCCATTTGTCATCCAGAAGACTGGTCGAAGTCGCCGGTCAACGAGCACCGATGAACACCCCAGGGTGTGAATCGATACCACGTGCCAACAATGAGATCAGCGAGATTGAAGAAGTACCGCGCCAGAGGGAAAGAAGGAGTGGGACTCCGGAAATGAAAATCGCGGTACATTTTCATCGGAGTGACTGGTCGAGTCGACATCGGGAACACTCTTGGAGGCCGGAGACGAGTCCGTCATTCAGCTCCAAAACATTGATCTGACTTTGGGGATCCTTTCTCATTTCCAATCTCGTACCAAGTGTCTTGGCGGGCAATGATTAGCCAGTGAGATCGTGCGGACGCATCAACTGACGTTGATTCAAGCGTGATCGCGTTTGAGAAGGACGGTATCAGATCGTCCAGGGAGAGGATTTCAGCAATTCTCAGTCACGACGTCTTTGTCGCAATGATTTGAGAGAAGCCAAAACTCCTTCAAAACTTTTCTGAAATATACCTGCCTCTCGGATGGTGTCAAGTGCGGCGACGACGCGAAACGCTTGGTTTGTCGTTCTGGCGTCAAAGTCGTCCTAATCTGCACTTTCCTCAGAATCGGTTTAAGTGATACCGGGGCGGTAGTCGATCAGACCTAAGCGCGGAAAGTGTTTTCGCCTCCCCAGCCACGAGTCACGATGCCACCGGCCGATTAGGAATTAGATTTCATGAAAGCGTTAGCCCTCACCCTGATGACCACGCTAGCGATCACGCTTTTGGTCGCCAGTCCCGCCAACGCTGAAATCGCTTGGCAAAATAATCTCCGCACCGCTCACGCTAAGGCCCAAGCCGAAGGCAAGCTGTTGCTGTTGC
Source organism: Pirellulaceae bacterium (assembly GCA_963781095.1). Classification (GTDB taxonomy): domain Bacteria; phylum Planctomycetota; class Planctomycetia; order Pirellulales; family Pirellulaceae; genus Rubripirellula. The sequence continues at coordinate 59,177 of CAWAEA010000003.1, read as the reverse complement.
ACTTCTTCACCGACAATTGCGGCTGGTGTGACAAGTTGGAGGCCGGCGCGTTCCAGGATTCTGGCGTCAACGAAGCCTTGGCCACAAACTTCGTGGCCGTCAAAGTCCACGCCGGACAAAGCCCGAAGCTCGCGGAAATGTTCAAAGTTTCTAGCTTTCCCACCGATGTGATCGTCACGACCGAAGGCAAGACCATCGCGCACGGGGTCAGCCCCCAAGAACCGACTCGCTACATCGCGATGCTGGCCAGCACCCTGTCGAATTTGCCGGCCAAGAGTGCCCTGCCGGAGGGCTCGACGATGTTGGCTTCCACCGGTACCAATACCGCTCAAGACCCAGCTCCCGAACCGACATCGGTTCCAGGCCCCGCCGTTGAAACTCCCGTCGATCCAAAGGCCACTGCCGAACCCGTTGCCGCCGCCGCCCAAGGCGGCAGCGGAAATTGGGATCTGCCCGAGGGAACCGCTGCAATCGCTCAAAATAAACTGGCCAGCTCGCGATCCAGCGCTCAGGAAACCAGTGCCCCAGAATCCAAACCGACGAATCCAAGCTCCGCAGACGTCCAGCGCGTCTCCGCGAACATCTCCACGCCGACCAGCGTCGAAACGACCGTCGCCGGCCAGATTTCCTCGCAACCCGAATTGGCCATGGACGGATACTGTGCCGTCACCGTCGTGGACGATGCCAAGTGGGTCGAAGGCAGCCCCGAATTCGGTGTCCTGCACCTGGGCAAACTGTATCTGTTCGCCAACAAAGAAAAGATGCAGAAATTTTTGGACGAGCCGATCCCCTACACACCTGTCCTGAACGAAATCGACGTCGTTCGGTTCTTCGAAGAACGAGTGATCGTGCAAGGCAAACGCGAATGGGCACTGCAAGACCCGACGCATCGACGGATGTTCTTCTTCGCCGACAAGGCCGCCATGCTGCACTTCGAAGACACGTATGATCGATACGTTGACTCGGCAATGAAAGTCATGGAAACCGCGATTCGGGAATCGAATCCGTAAGGGAATGGATCGGCGGAGCGATCCACTACTTTGGAGATGGATCAGGAATCGTTTGCTTGGCGTAACTTTCGCTCGATGATCCGAATCTGGACTCGAGCGTTCTCCAAATCGGGACAGATTTCCAAGCATCGCCTCAGCGCCCTGATCGCTGACGCGGCGTCGCCCAACATGACGCGGCACCGGGCCAGCCCCTGCCATGCGGGGTAGTGATAGCGACAGTGCCAGAGGGCAGCCTTGTACGCTGCTTCGGCCTGGGGGAAATTCTCGAGCCCGTGCCAACAAATCGCCAGCTGGTGATGAGCCTCCGCGTAACGCGGTGCCTGGTCCACCAAGATCATCGTCGGAGCCAACGCGCCGGCGTACTCGCCACCGTCGTTCAAGTGCATCACTTTCAACAATTGCTGATGATGCAGCGGCGCCGCGTCTCGCACCAACAAAGCTCGGAACGAATCGTCGGCCGCTAATCGGACCCCGCGATCGGAATCGCCTATCGCCCGACCGAGTGCCTCGATCGATGTGTGGTCGCCGAGCATCCCCAAGGACAAGGCCGCCGCTCGCCGCAACTCCACGTCGCCACGACTCAGCAGTGATGTCAATGTCGACCCGCAATAATGTTGATCCACCTCCGATGCAAATCGGGGTGAGTCCGCCGAGCTTAAAAAGCGGCGGTACGCGGATGCTAAATGAGTGGTCCGAAGCAAAGGTGTAGTCACTGTCTCTCCGTCGTCGATTTTCGCGTCGGTTTGATGTTCGTGGTCGCGTCCGATGCCGGTGGTGAGGTTACCGGTGATAATATGTCTAAATGGAACGTTTTAAAGGCGATTCACGCAGTGAAGCCGCCGGTGGGCATAGTAGTCGCACGCCGCTGGCGGGCAAGCCGCCACCAGCCCTCGGCGACAAAGATCGAGGCTCGTCCCACCAAAACTGCGATCGCTTCGAGTCGGAACTTGCACATTAAACCGCGTTACGGGCATCTGGAGCGGCGTAGTTTCGGGGTCGATCCAGCGGCAACTCGAATCCGCTTCGTTGGCGACGAGTGCCAGCACCGTGTACGATCGGACGGCATTCTCATTTCGCAAATCGCTCGAAAACGTGCTGGCCAATTGATTTTATCGAGGTTTCGGCCATCCTATGAGGGGGCGTCGATCGTTCATTGACAAAGGTAAAGTCTCGCTCGCAACTTCCGCAAAACACCCAGGTTATCTAATGTTGGCAAGCCAAATTGCCCGTGCGTCAGATTCGATCCTCGGCGGTGATAATTTTGTCGGAAAATGGTGTGTTGTCGCATTGGCGTCGCTCGTCAGTTTGTCGACGGTGTCCGCAGCGGACGATGTTTTGTCGAAGCGGGACGGGTTGTCGATCCGGGAAGGCGGCGCCGCCCGCTTGGCCGCTCCGATGACTGCGATCCTTGACGGCACGACGCGGCGTGAGGCGATGACCCGGTTGGCCAAAGCCGCAAACGTAAACTTCTGGCTATGTCGACACGTTGACCCTTCCGCCATCGTCTCCTCAGGCTCGCTGGGACCGACGACGTTTGCGGCGATCGAAACACTGGCCCGTTCCGCCGAATGTGAAATCCAGTTTGTGGCAGGCGTGGTGATCGTGGGCCCACTCCAGTGGGTCGACCGCGTCGCCGCGGACTTGATGCAGGAGCCGGTGCCAGTCGGCGGAGGCCCGCCGGTCGAATTGGTCGATATCGAGTGGCCCAGTCTGGTCACGCCGACCGAAGCGATGGTGATCGCCGCCGGATCGGAGGACGCACCGGCATCGTTACCCCATGATCTATGGCCGGAAACGCATTGGCGACAAATCGATCGCGCGGTGGCCACCGCGTTGATTCGGCACCAATTCGATCCGCTTCAAGATTCATCCGAACGGCTCACTGGCGGCGACCGCAATGACGAAGACTCCACGGCATTTGTGCGTTTTTACCAATCGCCCGATTTGTCCACGATCCGTAAAGCGGTTTCGGCAGCGGACCCCTCCGCTAAAGTACGAGTCATCGACGGATCGCTCGAGGTGCGTGGCAACGCGGTTTGCCATCGAATGGCCACCCACGCGATGCTCGCAATTCCGGGCGGTGGAGTGAAGCGGGCTGGCGCCGGCGATGTCGCAATGCCCGGCCAAAACGCCGACGCGAACCAGCCACGATTTTCATTGAGGTCCACGACGTCGGCGGGCGGTGTGATCCGCCAACTCTGTCAGGCTGCAAATCGCAAATGCCGTATCGAACCCGATGCCGTTGAAGCTTGCCAGAAGATCATCACTATTGAGGCGAAAGACAAAACCATCGGCGAACTGATTGACGAAGTTGCGAGCTTGGCTGGCGTCTCGGCAACTTGGATCGGTGATGAGATCCGAATTCAAACACTACCGAGGCGATTGGATGCGACTGAAGATTGACGACCGTTTCACCCGCGAATTGCCGGCCGATCCCGTTCGGGATTCTTCGCGTCGACAGGTCACCGGTGCCGCGTTTTCGTTCGTATCGCCACGGGTTCCCACGCGGCCTCGGGTGCTGCACGTGGCGCCCGATGTTGCCGAAATGATCGGTCTCGAGGTGGGGGATCTGACCAGCGACACGTTTCGGGATCTGTTCAGCGGCGCGGCGATCTTGCCGGGAATGAACCCTTATTCGATGTGCTACGGCGGGCACCAGTTCGGGAATTGGGCGGGCCAATTGGGTGACGGACGGGCGATCAACTTGGCGGAGGTCGAGCATCGCGGGAGTCATTGGACGTTGCAACTCAAAGGCGCCGGCGAGACTCCGTATTCGCGAACAGCCGACGGTCTGGCGGTGCTACGCTCGTCGATCCGCGAACACTTGTGCAGCGAAGCGATGTACCACCTCGGTGTGCCGACGACACGATCCCTATGCGTGTTGACCACGGGCGACCAAGTCGTTCGCGATGTCATGTACAGCGGCAACCCGCAACTCGAACCCGGTGCCGTCGTGTGCCGAGTCGCAAAAAGCTTCATCCGATTCGGTAGTTTCGAAATCTTCGCGGCCCAAGACGATAAGGCAAACCTAAAACGGTTGGCCGATTACACCATCCGACATCACTTTCCCGAGGTCGAAGCCGAATTCCCCTCGGCAAATGGTGGAAATGATGGCGTTCGCTACGCCCAAATGTTCCGACGCGTTTGTGAATCCACATTGGAAATGGTGTTGCATTGGCAGCGTGTCGGATTTGTGCACGGCGTCATGAACACCGATAACATGTCGATCCACGGTGACACGATTGATTATGGTCCCTACGGATGGTTGGAACCCTATCAACCGGATTGGACACCCAATACCACGGATCGATCCCACCGACGGTATCGATATGGGAATCAACCGTCGGTTGCGATGTGGAACTTGGCCCAACTCGCCAACGCGCTCTTTCCACTCGTGGGCAATGCCGAGCCACTGGAATCGTCACTTCAATCGTTTGCCGAAAACTTCAACCAAAAGTGGACCCAAATCCAAGCCCAAAAGATCGGGCTCGATTCAGTCGTGCCATCCGATGAGACGTTGCTCTCACAACTCGATGATGCGTTGCAGTTGTGCGAGACGGACATGACGATCTTTTACCGCTCGCTCGCGAATGTGGACAAGACACAGGACATTGCACCCGAGGGAGATGCATTCCTGGCACCAGTGCGTGATGCATTCTACGATCCAACGTCGCTTGAGGATGGAGTGCTTCAAGCGTGGCGAGAATGGTTCGGATCCTATGTCGAACGATTGCGGAAAAGTCACGCCAGTGATTCCGATCGGCTTCGCCAGATGAACCGAGTCAATCCGAAGTACGTTTTGCGGAACTACATGGCTCAATTGGCAATTGATGACGCAACCCTTGGGGAAAGTGGCACGATCGAGGAACTTTACGACTTGCTCAGACATCCGTACGACGAGCAGCCTGAAATGGCCAGCAAGTGGTTTGCAAAGCGACCCGAATGGGCGAGAAACAAGGTCGGATGCTCGATGCTTTCATGCAGCTCGTAGCCGGTTACTAGCAACGATGGGACTCATTCCGACTTTGGTGTGTCCCGTTCGCATGGTTCGACGACTGGAAACGTCGCGGGTGGCGAATTGGTGGTGGCGAATTGTGGAACGCGCAGATAGGCGGGCCGGTGAAAACGTCTATGCTATCGCTGGCGGATCTTTTCCTCCTCACCTCCCCGTCCGCTCACCACAAAGGTTCGACCCGTGATGGACATGATTGCGGCCGCAGGATTCCCATTCACGTCTCGTTGGACGGTGGTGCTCTCGATCGTCGGCTTGGTCGGGCTCTTGTTTGTGCTGGGCATCTTTGCGAAGTGGGGATCGTATTGGTTCCAGGCTTACATGTCGGGTGCCGATGTCCGCATGAAGAGCTTGATCGCGATGACCTTTTTGGGAATCGACCAGCGGTTGATCGTGACCGCCAAGGTGATGGCTCGCCAAGCCGGGCTTTCGATCGATCGTCGAACTGGGATGAGCACCGAGCGTTTGCAGGCGCACCACTTGGCCGGCGGTGACGTGATGAATGTCGTGCAGGCCCAAATCGCGGCACATCGGGCCAACATCGACCTGGATTTTGATCGCGCAGCAGCGATCGACTTGGCCGGACGCGATGTGTTGAAGGCTGTACAAACCAGTGTCTCGCCGCGAGTGATCCATTGCCCGAGTGATCGGCAAGGCAATGCGGCGACCCTCAGCGCGGTGGCACGAAACGGTGTGGAGCTTCGGGTTGGTGCTCGCGTGACCGTCCGCACCAACTTGGATCAATTGATCGGCGGAGCGACCGAAGAGACGATCATCGCGCGGGTCGGCCAGGGCATCATCACGGCGATCGGGTCCGCCGAAACCCACATGGACGTGCTCGAACATCCGTCCCAAATTTCCAAAGGTGCCATGTCAAACGGGCTGGATGCCAATACCGCGTTCGCGATCGTTTCGATCGATATCTACGACATCGATGTGGGAGAAAACATCGGCGCCCGATTGCAGACCGACCAAGCCGCGGCGGATACCCGAATCGCCCGAGCTCTCGCCGAAGGTCGACGTGCCGAAGCCGTCGCGCTCGAACAGCAAATGAAGGCCAAGGTCACCGAAAACCGATCTCTGTTCGTCCGCGCCGAAGGCGAGGTCCCCGCGGCTCTCGCCGTCGCATTGGTCAATGGACAACTACGCCGAAAACGACCACGCCCCGCCTCGTGAGATCGTGACGAAGGAGGGCAACCAGTACGACGTCCGTTGCAGACGTTGTAATCGGACATCCTTTCGCACAATGCACGGTTTCTTTGATGGTCAAAGTTTGCCATCTTGAACTCAGCGAGCTACGTTTCGTTGCCCTCTTTGCTCGCAAATTCTAACGAAGCATGATGCTTTGGAGATTCAACATGATGTTCATTTCTAACCACAGCGATTCACCCACTCGCGAGTTGCTGGTCGTCACCGCCGCTGGGTCGCACAATCAACTTGCAATCGACTCGGTCGTACAAACCGCAAGCGCGTCTCGGACCTTGGAAATTGTATTTCTCGAGGGTGACCGGGATGACGCTCAGCAGATCATCGAGATCTTGGCCCGGCACCGTGATCTTGATGCGATCCTGCTGGTCAACCATCGCGAGAACGCGCCGCTGAGGATCGATATGCGGCGGACAAATCCGCCGAAGTCGGATCACCGATCCGTGTCCAATTTGAAGAACGAATCTGGCGGCGGCGAAGGTCCTTTGCCTCCGCGTATCCGAATGAATCCAGCCAATTTTTACCGGTTCGGGAACACCATCCGCCACGTGGTTTCCGGATTCGTGATCAATGATTCTTTACAACACAATGGCAATGCCACCGAACCGGCGTGTGATCGGATGAAGCCAGGTGTGACCGTGCGACTGGTGGGAACCAATGATCGGGGCGAGGCGGTGGACCAAATCACCACCGTGTCATCGGCATCGGAAACGCTTGGCTATTTTGCGTTCGCGGGCCTGAGGCCGAGCGACGCCGCCGGTTACCGCGTTTATCAAGTTGAGACGGCGGTGATGCTCGGGGGAGCCAGTCCGCCCGAGCGCGAGATCGGAGCGATCCGGCGCCGCGATTCGGATGATGCGATCGAGTGGAACCGACGCAAATCATCGAATCGTCAACGGGGATGGCGTCCTGGCCATCAAGAATCGGTCGACTCGTCTTCCGCGATCATGACGGCAGAATCGCATTATGGTAGACGTCTTGAACGTCATCGCATTCGTTCAGCATGTTGATGAATTTCTCAAACATTGCCACTTCATCGGCGGGGACATCCGCACTGGTTTGGGGAACGAACGTGATTTCGTCAATTTCCAAGTGCGCGTCAGGCATCATGACCATCAACGCCTGTTTGGCTTTGTGATATTCATTGGCGGGGGCGAATAACGTCAGACTCCCGTTTTCGCACTCGATTTCTGACACATTCACTTCGGCGTCCAACATGGCTTCGAGAAGCGATTCTTCGTCCTCACCTTTGACGCTAAGAATCGCGAAGTGGTCGAATGAATGAGCCACGGAGCCGGGTGCACCCATCTTCGACCCCGTTTTGGTGAAGCAATTTCGGACGTCGGTGATGGTGCGATTGTTGTTATCGGTCAAGCAGTCGATGATGACACTGCAACCACCCGGCCCGAACCCTTCGTAGCGAGCCGCGACGTAGTCTTCGCCACCGACGCCGCCAGCTTTTTCGAGCGCCTTTTCGATGACGTGCGCGGGAACTTGCTCTCGTTTTGCCTTCTCGATCAGCGTCCGCAGGGACGGGTTGCCATCGGGATCGGCGCCCGAGTTCTTGGCCATCACGTACAATTGTTTTCCATACTTAGAATACAGCTTCGATTTCTGTGCGGCCGTCTTAGCCATCGAGACTTTACGAACTTCGAATCCTCTACCCATCGCATGCTTCTCGCGAACAAGATTTTAGAAAGTGACAGTTTTAGAAAGTGAGAGGGCCCCATCGTTTCCGTGAGCAGTGTATCACTTGTCTCCGTAAACGGGTGGCTTCCAATCACTCGGGAGTTTTGCTTGCGGACGGACACCCTGCGGTCGCGGGAATCTTGGCTTCATCGGCACTGATCAATGGCAGGTCATCCGCCAAGTGCTTGATCTTGAAGTCCTTGTACTGGATCGTCATGGCCGGTCCGACATGGACTTGGACCGCGAGGACGCCTTCAAGAGACCGTCCGTTTTCGTCCAGGTCAATCAGGTCGGCAGTCGGGTGAGAGTCGATCCAATGTTGATGATGGTTGCCTTGCACGAGGACCCGAAAATCGTGCCACTGATCGGCGGCAAACTCTTTGACCGAGAACGTGCCCACAATCCAGCTCGCACCCCCGGTGTCGATGATCACTCGCTCGCCGGTGTGTGACAGGATACGACGGCCGCGTTCTTCGTAAAGCATTCCGTTGTAATTCGGATTATCCGCCACGACGTCGCACTGGTAACCCGAGACCACGTCCAACCCCACATCGGGACGCGACGTGCCGCGGTACTGCAGACCGCTGTTCCCACCCGAGGAGACCTTCACTTTGACTCGCAAGTCGAAGTTTTGGACCGTCGAATCTTCCCAAGTGATGAAGTGATTGCGTTTGAGGGATCCGTCCGTCGTGCCCGTCAAACATCCGTCTCGGACCGACCAATGATTGGCGTCCGGCGAGTCGGTCATCGTGGACCAACCTCGGAGCGTTTTGCCGTCGAAAATTTTAACGAAACCGTCGGCGTCCTGCTTCGCGCCGACGTTGGCGGAGGCACTGGGATGCGGTGTCGTCGAAGGACTGAATTTCTGTTCGAGGGGATCGAGGGGGCCGCCAAGTTCCTCGACCACCTTTGTGGTCCGCGTCCGAAAGGCCGCCAACGTTTCCTGGTGTGCCGGGTCGAAGGCCAAGTTGACCAATTCGTCAGGATCGTTCACCAAGTCGTGAAGAAACTCGTAGTTGTCGTTGTCGATGTAACGAACGTATTTGAAGTTTGCGCTTCGCAATCCTTCGAACGCGGGAATTCGATCGCGTACCGCAAAGTGTTCGTGAAACGATTCGGTCCGCCAGTCCGCCGGCTTTTCGCTTTCAACGATCGGCCGCAAGCTTCGACCTTGATATCGTGCGGGAACGTCGGCGCCAGCCCAATCCAAAAATGTCGAGGGAAGATCGAGATTCAATGCGATCGCTTCGGATGTCTTGCCCCGTTGGTCGCTCGGTGTCCGAGGGTCGGCAATGATCAAGGGCACCCGTAGCGATTCTTCGTAGTGAGACCACTTTCCGGCCAACCCGCGATTTGCCATGTAGTAACCATTGTCGGCGGTGTAAACGATGATCGTGTTCTCGGCTAATCCCGCCTGGTCAAGCGCCGCGGTCAATCGACCGATCGCGCGGTCGATGCCGGTGACCATGCGATAGTAGGCCCGCATGTTTGTTTGGTACTTCTCGTCCGTGTTCCAACGCCAAAAATAACGTTCGCGATTGATCGTCGTTTTTAAGAAGTCGGGCAGCGCGTTGAAGATCGCTGGATCGCCCAGGCGTGGCGGCGCGAATCGTGATGTCGTCGTACATCCCGTCGAGCTCGCGTGGCCACGGGAAATGCCCGATTCCCGGGCGTCGATCACTGTCTTCGGCGTGACACGCGTTGAACCACAGATTCAAAGCAAATGGTTGATTCTTGGGTTGGCTCTTCACGAAGTCGATGCCGCGATCCACCACCACGTCCGTTTCGTGACGAAGCGTCCCATCAGCCTGTCGCTTGTAATAAGGGTTTCGGCCGATGATCTCCATTTCGTCGAAGTGTTCTTCGGTATGAAATCCGGCTGGCATCTTAGCGTGCCACTTTCCAAAGTATCCGACTCGGTATCCTTGGTCCTTGAGCAGGTCGGTGTACAACGTTTCGACGGCGTCGGGGCGTGCCAGTTCCGGGTTCGAAGAAGTACCGTAACTGCGTCCGGTCAGGCCGGTCAAAATCGTCGTGCGGCTGACCCAGCAAATGGATTGCGAGACGAAGGCGTTCTCGAACCGTGTGCCCCGCGCGGCGAGTGCGTCAATGTTCGGGGTCTGGATCACTTCGTTGCCGTAGCATCCCACCGTGCTGGTCGTTTGATCGTCGGCGAACAAGAATACGATATTGGGCGAATCTGCGGCTGCCAGTTTTGTGCAAGCGATCGCGAGCATCAGGAGAGGTAAGAAAGCTATTTTCATGACGTTCCGAATCGGTGCGGTTGTGGGATGATCAGAACAGCAATTCTAACCGAAGCGTGATCCGAAAGTGGTCCGCAAGTCCCGGCTAAGATGTCCGCCCGGGTGATCAATCATTTTCCCAAGATGCCGTCTTGAGCGATGCACAAGCTTGCCTTGAACGCCGTCGCAATCACCACGGCGACAATCCCTCGCTGACGCGGCGAGTTATCATCCCTGCTTCTTCCGTATGACTGATGTTTAACCGCGTGAGGTGATTTCCGTGAAAGAATTTAGACGAGCGGCCGTCGTTCCATTTGTTTTGTCCGTTTGTCTGTTCGGCTGCGCGAGTTCCTGGGCCGTCGAGCCGTGTCGGATCTTGGTCGTTGATCAGGCCAACGGTTGGCCGGTCCCGTTGGTCGAGCTGACGACGACGCACAACGTCTCGCGGGTCTCCGACAACGCTGGTGTCATCGCGATGGACTTGCCCGAGTTGATGGGAGTCGAGTCATGGTTTCACGTCAAAGGTCACGGCTATGAAGTCCCGGCCGATGGTTTCGGGTATCGCGGCGTCCAGTTAACACCGACCCCCGGGGAAACTTTGACGGTGAGCGTCAAGCGGACGCTGCCCGCAAAACGTCTCGGTCGAATCACCGGCGCCGGGCTATTCGCGGAGAGCCAAAAGCTTGGGGATGATTTGGATTGGTCCGAGCAACACATCATGGGATGCGACTCCGTTCAAAACGCGGTCCATGGCGGAAAGATGCATTGGGCCTGGGGCGACACGAATCTGGCGAACTATCCGCTAGGTCGTTTCCAGTCCATTGGAGCGGTGACTCCGGTCCAACCCCTGGACTCGTTTGAGCCACCGATCCGCCTGAGATACGACTACCACGTCGATGAAAACTCGATCCCCCGCAACACCGCTGAGATGCCCGGTCCCGGTCCGACATGGTTGAGTGGTCTTGCAAGCGTCGTGGACCAAAAAGGAGCCGAACGACTCGTTGCGACGTATGCAAAGATTCGTCCGCCGTTGGAGACTTATGAGACCGGCTTTTGCATCTTGAACGACGAGGAAGACCGTTTCGATCGTCATCGCGTCCTTTGGACGCAAACGGAAGATTCGAAGTTACCACCGCCGATGCCCAACGGGCACTGCGTCCGTTGGCAGGATGGCGATGGGCAAGAATGGCTGCTATTCGGTGATCCCTTTCCGACGATCAAGTGCCGGCCGACTCTACAGGACTTATCGAACCCCGATTCGTGGGAGCACCTCGCCTCGCAAACTCGCGTTCCGGTCAAAGGCTCGACCATCGAGATCGAGCCTCATCGCGGGTCGATTGCCTGGAACGCGTATCGAGAGAAATGGGTGACCGTATTCACCCAGCGTGGCGGGAAGTCGTCGTTCTTGGGTGAGATCTGGTATGCCGAATCCGATTCGCCGACGGGGCCCTGGGGCGACGCCGTTCACGTGGTCACGCATGACAAGTACACCTTTTACAACCCCAAGCTGCATCCCGAATTCACGCCCGCCGGATCCAGCATTTTGTTGTTCGAAGGCACTTACACCCACACGTTCTCGGGAAACCCCACACCCACCGCTCGTCACGATTACAACCAGGTTCTGTACCGTTTGGACCTGGACGCATTTGGCGAGTGATGGTCGATGTCGGCGACTATCGAGTGTACGGTTCTTGCGTCTGTTCACCCTGGGCCGCATTGAATTCTCGCACCCAGATATTTCGGAAGCGGACAGGATTGCTGTGGTCTTGGATGGAGATCGGCCCTTTGGGTCCGTGAGCGTTGTACTGGGGCGCGCGATTGAAGGGAGTGTCACCCTTTACCTGAAAATTATTCAGGATGAGCACTCCGTTTTGGAAGACGGTGATCACCGCGGGTGACTTGAGGGTCCCATCTTCTTCAAAACGCGGTGCGGTCCAAGCGATGTCGTAACTGTTCCACTGTCCCGGTGGACGCGTCACATTCACGGCGGGCGGTGTCTGCTTGTAGATCGCCCCCGCTTGCCCGTCGAAATAAGTTTCGTTGTCGTAGGAATCCAATACCTGTAACTCGTATCGCCCCATCAAAAAGATGCCGCTGTTGCCACGGCCCTGGCCGGTTCCCTTGGCCGGCAGCGGAGCGGACCACTCGACGTGAACTTGGCAATCACCAAACTCTTCCTTGCTGGTGATTTGATTCTTACCGACGATCGCGACACCATCTTCGATCGTCCAAGTATCGGCGTTTTTCCAGTGTGAAAAGTCAGTGCCGTCGAATAGCACCACCGCGTCGGCCGGTGCGGCGTCGTCGGTCGAACCGGGAGCCACGACCGGAACGGGGTCCCACGTGATGCCGTTGAGATACTCCTCGGCACGAACCGAACCGGCGAAAGCGAGAGCCGAAATCAACAAGCTGGACGAAGTAAAAAAGTGGCGAGGCATTCGAATCTCACTCAGGTAAAGGGAGGCTGGGGAACTGATGAATCAAGTGGGTCGCTCATCATAGTCGTCCGCAGCTTGTCGATCTAGAAACCATCGCTTCAACAAGTACGCCGGTTCTTACGGCATGGAGTTTGCAACGACCTCTAACAAGCTTTCGAAGGCCATCAGCTATTCGAAAGAAGAATACAAATCTCATATCGCTAAAAGGAGTTTCGTCATGCGGAACAACATCAAACACCTCATCCTATCGCTCACCATCGCGGGCACCGCGACCGCTCTGACGGCTGTCAACGGCTACTCCCAAGATGCCGCCGGTAACCCAGTGACCGGGGATAACTCGCTCGGTAGAGTCGGCGAAGCGATCAATCGCGCCGGACAAGCGGGCCAAAGAGCGTCCGACGGCTTGCGACAAGCCGCCGGCGCGGTGGATCAAGTCGCTCGGTAGAAATCCGAACGGACAAGTCCAAACCGTGGACCAATTCGGACGACCGATCAACGAACGTTCAAGCCGTGGACCAATTCGGACGACCGATCAACAACGCTCAAGCCGTGGACCAATTCGGACGACCGATCACGTTCAAGAACAATTGCAAAATGGTCAACCCATGCGGCGTCAGCTGCAAAATGGCCAACCGGTTCGGGTCAATTCCAGAACGGGCAACCCGTCCAAGGTCAGATCCAGAACGGCCAACCCATTCAGGGAAACGCTGTGAACGGACAGCCCGGCGTTGCCAACTACGCTCAAGCCGGCACGCCGCTTAACACCGTTTTGATCGAACAGCTCAAGTCGGCCAATCAAGCGGAAGTCGAATTGGCAACCATCGCCCGTGATCGGACCGAGAACCAAGAATTGAAGAATCTGGCTTCCACGATCATTTCGGACCACGAGAAATTTCGTCAAGATGTCGAGAAGGTGTCCCAAAAGGTGACATCGTCTCAACAAACCGGCCCGTTCGTGCCGCAGCAATTGACCCAATTGACGGACAAAGCGTGCAAGAACGCCGAGCAAAGCGTGAAAGCCATGCTTGAAAAAGCCGAGGGTCAAGACTTTCAGATGGCATTCCTTGGACAGCAAGTGATCGCCCATCAAATGATGATCGCGAACTTGGAAGCGATCCAGTCGGTCGGTCCGACAGAATTGAAAGAAATCGCCGGACAGGGCGTTACGATGATGAAGTCGCACCTCGATGCGGCGAAGTCATTGGCGATGAAGCTCGAAGATGATTCGAAGAACAAGCAGAACAACCAGTAGTACCGCTTGAGCGAGTTGCTGTGATCAACTTCAAACGCCCGGACAGGTTCCGGGCGTTTTTTTATGCGCCGACGGCATGGTCGCGGGTTTCCGTGACTCCGGCCCGGTTTTACAATTCCGCCCAACGAGGGGTGCGGATGGGCCGCGGAGTTCAATCACTGAGGCAACGCGAAGCGGTTTCCATGAGAGCGAAGATTGATGAATCGGTCGGCTTTCTGAGGGCGACCGCGATCGGCGGGCTTTTCTTCTTATTGCCTCTGGCGGTGATCGCCGGATTGCTGGGCCAGGTTTATGGAATCGTCGCGGCGGTGGCGGGTCCGCTGGGCGAATCACTACCGTCATGGTTGCCGATCGATTCGGCGATGGGCATCGCCTTTTTGTTTTCCGCGTCCGTCGCGATCATTGTCGTTGGCTGCTTTTTGGCCGGAGTGGTGGCCCGTCGCGCCATTGGAAAGAAATTTTCTTCGACGATCGAGAAGCAATTGATCACGGTGTTCCCGAAATATGCGATCTACAAAGACTTATTGGCGGGCAACCTGAAACACGATTCCGACGGTCCAACATTGATGCCGATCTTGGTGGAGTGTCCCGAAGGACTTCGCATCGCGATGGAGGCAGACCGTCTACCGGGCGGTATGGTGGTCGTTTACTTTCCTGGCGCGCGGACACTTGGATCGGATCCGTCGTCTTGGTGCCGGCGGATCGAGTCCACTCGACGCAACTCGACTTCAACGAGACGTTGGGCGTGTTCGAACGACTGGGCCGCGATTCAAGCCGTTTTCTACGCCGGTCGAGTCGGTCGTGCAAACTCCAAAGACTCGGTAGAACAAGCGGCATCCTTTTGGGCTCGCGCCCGATTTTCCTGCGACCCAACACGGCCACGACTTTGTCACCCGAATCCGCCAGCTTCCAACGCACCGCCGCCCAGCGAAATCATGCGATCGTGATGTTGATCTTGGTCAATGCGATCTGGGGCGTCACGTTTCCGATGATGAAAGGCTTGAATTTTCAGGTCGATCATCATTTCGGCGTCACCGACGTGACGGCATCGGGATGGTTGAGGGCATCGTCGGCCGCGGGGATGATTTCGATCCGCTTCGGGTTCGCGTTGACCATGTTTGTGGTGTTCTTTCGTGGGGTGATGCGGCGAGTTGGATTGCCCCATTTGCTGTGCGGTATGGCGATGGGTTGTTTTTTCTTTTTCGGGATGCTGGTCCAAGTCATCGGACTGGGGACGATCTCGGCATCTCGCAGCGGGTTTCTCACCAGCCTTGCAGTGGTCTTCACACCCCTGTTCTCGACCGTGATTCGGCGTCGATTGCCACGCACGACCGTGATGGCGGGAGTCGCGGTCGCGCTGGCGGGAGTGGCGGTGCTGACGGAGATGGCATCGCTCAAAAATGGTTCGTTGGAAATCGCGGATGACGTCTTCCAGCGATGGACATGGGGCGACTCATTGACGATCGTCGGAGCCTGCTTCTTCAGCGCTCACATCCTGCTGGTTGACGCGTTGGGCAAACGCTACGAATCGATCGCATTCACGCCGAGCATGTTCGCTACGGCGACGGTTTTGGGCGCAGTCACGTTTGCGATTCTAAAAAACAATGTGCCTGAGATTCCGATCGATCGGTCTTGGACCGCTTTGGTGATCCAGCCACAATTCATCGGATTGATCGCGGTGCTGGGGTTGTTCCCATCGTTATTGGCGTTCGCGTGGATGAACAAATTCCAGCCCTATTTGTCAGCGGTGCAAGCCGCAGTGATCTACACCAGCGAACCGTTTTTTGCGTCGACCTGGGCAATGTTCTTGCCGGGACTGTTGGCCGCGTGGTGTGCGGTACCGTACGTGAACGAGACGTTCAGTTCGCCCTTGATCGTGGGCGGAATGTTGATTTTGGCCGCCAATGTGCTCGCGCTGTGGCCCGAGAAGCGGCGTCGTGATGACCGTATGCCCGATGCTACCATCGACTGACTCGACCAACGGATGTCTACTCGAGCGCTCACGACCATACCGCTT
Organism: Pirellulaceae bacterium; assembly: GCA_963781095.1. GTDB lineage: Bacteria > Planctomycetota > Planctomycetia > Pirellulales > Pirellulaceae > Rubripirellula. Next base: position 43,310 of record CAWAEA010000003.1, on the reverse strand, counting down.
CACCCTGGGAAACGACGCGATGACGAAACTTCGAGCTGCGGTGATCGGTGCCGGCTACTTCAGCCACTACCATTTCGATGCATGGTCACGGATCGAAAACGTCGACGTCGTCGCCTGTTGTGATACGGACGTGGGACGCGTCAACAGCGTGTCGGCCCAGTATCAGATCCCCCATGTCTTTACCGATGCGGGTGAGATGTTGGAACAGTGCGAGGTGGATTTCGTCGACATCATCACCAGCTCGGAAAACCATTTGGCGATGATCAAGGAGGTCGCATCCCGCGGTATCTCAGTGATCTGCCAGAAACCATTCGCGTCGACGTTGAACGAAGCCAAGGCGATCGTCGATGTGGCCACGCGTGCTCGGGTGCGTTTGATGGTACACGACAACGCGAGATTTCAACCTTGGTATCGCGAGATCAAAAGGATGCTCGACGCGGGCACGATCGGCAATCGACTGCATTCGATCTCTCATCGCATCCGGCCAGGTGACGGACACGGCCACGACGCCTACTTGGCCCGCCAACCGCATTTTCAAACCATGGAAAAATTTCTGATCCACGAATCGGGGATTCATGCGATCGACACGTTCCGTTATCTCGGTGGTGAAGTTCGACGGGTCTGGTGCGTGACTCAGAAACTCAACCCGGTGATCGCGGGCGAAGACAGCGCGATCGCGGTGTTCGAGTTCGAGAAGTCGGGCATCGGACTGTACGACGCCAATCGTTTCAACGAATCTTCCGCCGAGGATCCCCGTTACACATTCGGCGAATTGAGGGTGGAAGGGGACCGCGGCACCATCGAGCTCGCCGACGACGGACGCTTGACGATCCAAATGTTGGGAAAAGCCAAACGCGACCATCCCTATTCACCCCCCACCAAGGGATTCGCCGGGGATTGTGTGCTGGCGTGTCAGCAGCACTTTGTCGACGGATTGATCGGTGACGCACCATTTGAGACCGACGGCGCGAACTATTTGAAATCGTTGGCGGTGGAAGAAGCGATGTATCGATCGGCGACCACGGGTCAGTGGGAAGCGCCCGCTGGTCAACGAAAAAGTCAATCGATGGGGTTGAATACGCCCGCCCCCGACGTCCCCTCCTTCGATCGTTCCGCTCCGACTGGTAACCTATCGGGAAACCCAAATTCCCAATTAGAAACCCCTCTCCGAAAAGCCTCATGGAAGCTGGAATCGTCGGCTTGCCCAACGTCGGCAAAAGCACTTTATTCAACGCACTGACCGCTTCCAAGGCGGCCCAGAGCGAAAACTATCCGTTCTGTACCATTGAACCCAACGAGGGGATCGTCAGTGTCCCGGATAGCCGACTGACGCGAATTACCCAGTACATCGTCCCCAAGAAGACGATTCCGGCGACGTTAAAGTTGGTCGACATTGCGGGCATCGTCAAAGGCGCCAGCGTCGGCGAGGGGCTGGGCAACAAGTTTCTTAGCCACATTCGCCAAGTCGATGCGATCGTCCAAGTCGTTCGCTGTTTTTCCGATCCCGATGTGATCCACGTCGCCGGAACCGTCGACCCATTGGCCGACATGGAAACGATCGAAACCGAATTGATGTTGGCCGACATCCAGACGCTCGAAAACGCATCGCCGAAAGCCGAAAAAATGGCGCGGGGCGGCGACAAAGAAGCCAAACTGCGCGTCGATGCGATCAAGAAATGCAACGATCATTTGGCAACCGATCAGCCGCTCCGAACGCTGGAGTTGCCCGAGGCCGAGAAGATCGCGATCTCCAGCTACGGTTTGATGAGCGCGAAGCCCGTGTTGTACGTCGCCAACGTCAGCGAGAATGATTTGGAGGGCAAAGATCCGCTGGTCCAAAAAGTTCGCGACCAGGCCGCGAAGGTCGGTGCCGATGTCGTGTGCGTGTGTGCGAAGCTCGAATCCGAGTTGGCGGAATTGGACGAAGCCGACCGCGATGAAATGCTGTCCGAGGTCGGATTGGAAGAGCCCGCGTTGCACACGATCGCTCGCGGCGCCTACAAAACGCTCGGTTTAGAGAGCTATTTCACAGCCGGCGAGAAAGAAGTTCGAGCTTGGCCGATTCCCAAAGGCGCGACCGCCCCCCAGGCCGCCGGTGTCATCCACAGCGATTTCGAACGTGGCTTCATTCGCTGTGAGGTCTACTCGCTCGATGATCTGGAAACTTACAAAACCGAAAAAGAAATTCGACAAGCCGGTAAACTGAGAGTCGAAGGCAAGACTTACGTCATGAAAGACGGCGACATTTGTCACTTTCTGTTCAACGTCTAGGTCGCTTTTCCGTTGCTCACCACCCGCCCTCCTTTCGAGAGTTACATGAACAAAATGTGGATTCCAATCAGTTTTGCGTTGTTGACGGCATTTTTCTGGGGCTGCTACGGACCGTTGATCGGCAACGCGAATGCTCCGATGGTGGACGGAGCCAAATTGTGGTCGCCCTACAAACCGTACCTGTTCGTCGGTGTCGCCTATCTGGTCATCGCCGTGATCGGTGGCGCGGTCATGATGAGCGTCAAGGGCGACACGTTTGACTTCTCGGGCATTCATTACCCGACGATGAAATGGGGCTTCCTGGCCGGCACGTTCGGTGCGATCGGGGCCCTGTTTTTGACTTCGGCCATGATGACCAGCAAGGGCAATGCGGCCTTGGTGATGCCGATCGTGTTCGGCGGCGCGGTCTCGGTCAGTGCGATCATCGGACTGCTGCGTTTGCACGGTGGCGTCACGATCAGCCCCCTGTTGTGGGTCGGTTTGGTCACGACGGTGGTGGGCGTCACGATGACGGCGATGAACACGCCGCACGGCCACGCACCTGCGAAACCGAAGTCGGATGCCGCAGCCGTCACCGCACACGGAGCGGATGCGGATGGAACCCCGGTCGACCCGAGCGTGAGGCCGACGGCGGTCGAAGAGCACGTTTGATGAACGAAGTTGATCCGATGGATCGTGTGCGAGCAATCGACGATCAAGTCGCCCACGTTTGGATGGTGAGAACTTTCCTCAAGCACGCCGACGAGGCGGAGGATGACGAAGACCTTCGTGAAGTCGTGCGAAATCTCTACGACTTCATCTTGGCGGTCGGGCCGGTGGCGGAAGTCGTCGATCCCAAGGTCTACTTGAAGATGGCCAAGAAAAAACTCGGTCGCCTGCGCAAAGCGACCGAGTTGTACGAAGCGATCCAGCCCGAGGTGAGCGGTCACACCAATTTCGCAATGGCCGCCCGCTCGCTGAGACTATCCGTCGACCAAATCATAAGGTTGGTCAACGGATAGGTCGCTCCCGGCGCCGGCCTATCTTCCTGACTGCCACGGATCGTGGCCTCCTCGCCGAGATAGTTGAGTTTGGCGGTCGGCTGGTTGCTTTGTTCGGTAGTTTGGACGCGTTTAACGTCCTCTCTTCCCCCGCCGCGCAGCGATTTTCGGGGGAGAGAGTTAGAGAGAGGGAAAGAGAGAAGTCGCTCCTTGATCGCACTGCAAGTCCGCAAGCACCATTTCAGCTTTCATCTGACGCACGCCGTCTTCAACGCGGGCCTGGCGTTCGGGTGACAATCGTTCTGGTAGTTTGGACCGCTTGAGTCTCACCGGTCTTGTTGCCTGCGATCAGCAAGTATTTGAGTTCGCCTTCGATCTCGCGTCTCATAAAGGATGAACCACTCGGTTGAGCGGAACGCCAGCGGCGGATCTGACCATGAATCCGCGAAGTGAACGCGTCAACTCGAAGACCCGTGTTTACGAAAAATGCGGGCAATCATTCTGCGCCCGCTTTCGCGTGTTCAACAGAGTGCCCAGTTATCGGACGGTCTGAGCACCGGCGTCGGCCGCCGGAGCAGGCTGACGCAGCGGCAAAAAAGGTGTGTGATACGCAATAGAAATCCGCATCCACCCCGGAGACCCTCACTTTCAAGCCGAAGACCAGACGTCGCCAAAACCGCTTCGTCAAAACAGGTAAACATTGAAACAAATAATCAATTCACCGTCGTGTCAAAGAGAATCTTCCAAGTCAAAACAACTCGACCGCACTGCCGTCCGCCCTTGACGCGGCGTTCGTATTGAGGGAGCAATGGTTCGAGTCGTTCCCATAGTTCGTTTAACATTCGGTATTGATCGAAACTCTGCTGACCGTCCATGGTGAGCCCTCTTTGGTGATTGAAAGTGTGGTAACTCTCATTTTCCAGGAGGGCTCATCTTTCAATCAAGATCAACCGGTTTTCGGATAGGCTCTTTTTGTTGAAACCGACTTGCTTCGGTCGAAGAAATCAGGCCATCGTGGTCTTGGTCCAATTTTACAAAGTGCTCAGTACTCTCTGTGAATTCCCGCCGGGAAACGTCTCCATCGCTATTACGATCCATCAATCGAAACCATTCGATTTTGTATGGATTCGCTTTGCGAATTTTCGTGGGATAGCCTCGACTGGCGATCAAAAGATTGCGGTGAAGAAGTTTTTCGCGTTCAAAATGGATTCCGTTAGTGCATGAACTGGATTCTAAAACGCCCCAAGCGTTACGCAATTCGCGAGCTGATAAACCAGCATCGTGGTTCTGATCGAGCAGCTCAAACAATCCGCCACCGGAAAGGACGCTGATTAGAAGTTGTCCGTCCACGATTTTGCGTTGGAGCGATAACCATCTCGAGATCTCGTCCGGCGAAACGCTTCCGCTGAAGTCCCGATCCACCATTGGCACAAGCCAAGCGAAATCGTCGTTACGCTCACCGCGTTCCTTGTCTCGAACTTCGATCATCATGGATTCACCTTTGGGCGAATTCACTTCGGCTTCATTGATTCGGCGGGTAAATTCATCGAATGACCCCGCCAATTCACCGGTCACGCTCCAAGCCTCCCAAGTCGGACGAGCCAACTCTGAGCCCGTCGTCGTTTCGTCGTGAATCGTTTCAGCCACGATGACGTTCCAAACGCAATGCGATTTATTCTCGTCACCATTTTTTAGGGCGTTCGCGGAAACATCGATCGGAGTCGTTGCGGCACATCCTGGATAGGTTTGGTTGGGAAGAAATTCCGTTGCAGAAATCAACTCATCATCGTTTGTATCGAGCTTCTGAAGTGAGGACTCTGCAATCGAAAGTTCGTGTCGACTCAAAGTACCGCTTTCATCGTCGTCTAAAGCATTGATGAGAGCGTCCGCGAGCGCATCTGAGTGGGGGAGCATCCCGCTTCCGGATTGAAGATGGCCCACTCCATTTTTTCGATAGTACCGAACAACGTCGTCGCGATTGCAGGACTTCGCGTTGTCATCGACAATTTCCGAAATGGATTTCAGGCTTGCGATCGGTGGCGTAAAACCACTTCCCATCACCTGTCTCATCGCCCGCGCCGAAGGCATTAAATGGACTTCGTTATCAGTGATGGTTCCATTCTGATTGACGTCGGCAAATGCAAATAGTTCGTCGAAAACAGCGCACCAGTATTCATCAAAGGACTTTCCGTCGATTGTGACCCGAACGTCAACGACTTGAGGCTGGTTGGAATTGTCCAACGTGATCGATGCGGTCAGTTCATTCGCGACAACGCCGCTTTGCGCGAAACAAATAGCCACATTGGCATGGATCAAACACGCTAGAACCAGGAATCTCATAGTAGTCCCTCGATCGGATTTCCCTCAGGATCAGCCAGTCGAATCGGGCGGCTAACGTTTGACATGTTTTGCTTTCGCGGATCGAGTCCAATGCTTTGAAACAACGTGGCCATCAAATCACTGGTCGTTGTCGCGTCGGACTCGACTTCGACTCCATCTTTGCTTGTGCTGCCGACGACTCTACCCCCCTGGATGCCGGCGCCGGCCAACGCCACGGCCCAGGACGACGGCCAATGGTCACGGCCGGCCTGTCCGTTTATTTTCGGTGTGCGACCGAATTCTCCCTGGCACACTACCAAAGTGTCGTCAAGCATCCCACGTTGTTTCAAATCCGTAATTAGCGTCGCGAAACCTAAGTCGAGTTGCTGTGACAACCCTTTGACGGTTTCAAAGTTGTTCGAGTGCGTATCCCATCCATTGAGCGATACTTCGACGCAGGCGACACCACGCTCGACAAGCCGACGAGCCATCATGCATCCTTGGCCAAACGTCCCTGCGCCGTAGGCTTCACGCAGCGTTGCGTCTTCTTCGCTCAAGTCGAATGCCGCAGCAGCCTCTGGACGCATCAATCGCAAGGCGCGGTCGGTGGCGGAGTCAAGTGAGTCGATCACTGCCTTGCCGTGACCAATCGCTGAGAATTCTCGCAGTTCCGACAGAAGCTTCAGTCGGTCGGCTTGTTGTTGCCGGGAGATCTCCGCTGGTGGCGAGAGGTCATTGACTTGCAGATTCGCCGTCGAAGGGTTGACATCGAATCTTTGTGATTCACTCCCGACGACAAACGGTGCGAACTTTGGCCCGAGGAATCCGCCGCCTGTTACCGCGGGACGTCCGCCGATGTGGACGCAGGAGGGTATGTCAACGGTCGGGTTGGCGTATTCACGAGCCACGAGTGAACCCAACGCCGGAAACTTGATTGCTCCTTGAGGAGTGTATCCGGTCGCTGAAACGATTCGAGCTCGCGAGTGATCTCCTTCTCGCGTGGACATGGAACGGACAATCGAAAAGTCCGATGCGATCGAAGCCAACTTGGGAAGATGCTCGCTGATTCGTGTCCCGGCAACATTGGTTGCAATCTCACGAAACGGTCCGCCGTTCTCGTGTTTCGGTTTCAAGTCCCACAAGTCGATCGTAGCGGGGCCACCGTTGAGCCACAACAGAATCACCGACTTGGGTTTCGATTCACCCGACAAGGTTGCAGCGGCGGCGATCGCGGGCATCCAACTGCTGGTCAATAACCCGGAGAAGCTAACCGACATTGCGTGAAGGGCTGCACGGCGAGAACAATTGGATTGAAGCATTCTTTAATTCGTTGATAAAAGGTTGAATCGTCTACGGTCTGCTCAGTGATTGGTGTTGAACTCTGGGCCATTGATAAGCGACCAATACAAATCGCCCAGACATCGTTCGCGATCGTCATTGCCTTGCGAGTTCGCGTAGCGGCGCACCGCATTGAGTTCAGCCTCATCCGCGTGACGACCTAGTGTGGCAATAAAGATCGTATCGATCTGGTCGTCAAAGCTCATAAACGGAGACACCAACACGGCGGCCAGCATTTGATTGTTGGACTTGGTAGCTAAAGCGTTGGTGAACGAGCCATTCATTAAGGTCAATGCTTGCGAAATCGAACGCTCAGCCTCGCCGACTCGCTCGACGTGAAAGTCCAACATGAACGTTTGTCGTGGATCTGAACGACGATCACCGTTTGCCCCCGAACTCGTTGATACCAGTCCAGCAGAGGTCCGTAGGCTGTTGTAGAGTTGGTCGCCCGACAAACCACGAACCCGCGCGGCATGCATCACCAATTCATTGGAATCGGTAGACTCGTCCGTAACACCCTCTTGTTTGGACGAAAGACGATAGGCATCCGAAAGGACGATTCCGGCGGTGATAAACTGCATATCATAGCCACTGGCGACGAACAGATTGGCGAGTTCATTTAGCAGTTCGGCCCGGGAACCGGACTGAGATGCATCCGAGCTGAGATCATCCATTGGCTCGATCAGGGCCGCGCCGAAGTAGTGGGACCATATACGATTGACGGCATTACGTGCTAAGTATTTTTGATCTTCTGTCAAAATCCAATCGGCCAAAACAGTTTTAAGTGCAACCGAGTCCGTATGTTCGGGCCATTCCACATTGGTTTCGCTGAGTAACTTCGGTGCAAACTCAAGCTTGCTGTCGGGAATCTTCACTTTCACGAGCATTGTCGATCCATCGGCTTGTTGTTTGGGCTCGGCAAAGAAAGCTGCCGTCTGCCAAAACTGCTCGCGCGTCCAGCGAGAAAAGGGATGGTCATGGCATTGGGCACAATCCAAATTGATTCCCAAGAACGCTCGCGTTGCGCTGGCTGCTAAGTTTTCTGGCTTCGACTCGTTAGCAACATAAAAACCGTTGGGGTCGATCTCGTTGGATGCGGTTTCGTCTTTCCAAGTGATCACTTCTCGCACCAGCTGATCGTAGCGAATCCCTTGTTGAAGTTTTTGCGCTAACCACATTTCAAAGTCATCAGCGACTTCGACGTACTCTCTCGTATCGGCCTGCGGTATCCAAGCACGCCGCCACAGGGTTGCCTCATTTTGAACGTGAACACCAGAGTTCATCAAACGATCGACGACTTTGCGATATTTCGTTTGCGAGGAGTCCTCCAGGAACTCACGAACTTCAGATATCGTTGGAATCCGGCCCGATAAATCGAGCGTAACTCGGCGAAGAAACGTGGCGTCATCCGCAAATCGAAGTGGTGTGTCACCGTTGCTTGTAAGCAGACGCTGATCAATTCGTTTTGCAAGTTGTTCAGGGGAGGGTGATTGCGAATGACTTTCTTCCGCGAAGCAGATTGCTTGGATGAAAGTCAGTACTGAAAATAGGATGGAGACAACAGGTTTCGAGTTGAGCATCCGAGTCTTCTTAAAGTTACTCATTAGTAGTCACCTCGGGCAACCAGATGTCCATCATCTCGAATGGTGAGATAGGCAAACGTCAATGGATCAAGGCCTGTGCCCATGAAGTGAATACTCCCATCGCAGAACAAGACATTCGCGCCGCCGTCGTGAAAACCGTAGATACCAAACCAGTTGTTGCAGTTCACGCTACAGTCCGTCGCATCGCCACGACCAGGTAACTCGCCTGTGTCGACGTTGGCAGCACCGAAAGCGATTGATCCCCATCCAGACCACGCGCCGCGAGCGTTGGGGCTGAGTCCGAACTGACCGCTGCCTTCCTTTTTCTCACGATTTCGCCACAGATCTGGGCGGCCTGCCTGTTCAATCAACAGCAAAGTATTCGATAAGCCATCCGTGATTTTGGACAGCGGTAAGTCTTCGTTGTCTGTCATCGGTTGGCGTTCATTACCAATACGCTGTTCGCCCGGCAATGCATTGATCGCGTATCCCTGGCGAGTCATAAGCACACCATTGGACGAGATGAAGTCCGTTGCGGCGGCGAAACACTTGAAGACCGTATCCTTATCTTCGTTCAGCGATTTTGTTGTTGCCTGCGATTGAATCTCTACGAATCGATTCGTAGGACTATCAGGACACTTGAAGACGGGGATATGCATTTCCGATGTTGACCGATTCTTTGGATCAAAAAAATCGTAACGAACGTCATACTCAATCTGTTGCGTATCGGCATCGAGATGCGGTAATATTGACCCGCCCCAACCGCCGTAGGGCCTACCGTTATTGAAGCCAGTTCGCCGAGGAGGGAATCCACCATGGGCTGACTCGTATTTCTGAAACGCTAATCCAAGCTCGGCGAGGTTTTGCTGGCATTGAGTGCGTCGAGCATCTTCTCTCGCCGCCTGGACGCATGGGATCAAGAGAGCAAGCGACAAAAGTGATCCGCAAGCGATTGTGAGAACATCGATCGGACGAAATGTGAGATCCATTGTTTAGAACTCCTGACTGATGACTTCGTGCCCGTTAATCGTGACCAGCGAGATCAAGACTTCGGCATCGAGTGACTCATTGAAAAAATGGACCGAGCCGTCAACAAAAACGGCGTAAGCACCGCCGGGATGAAAGCTGTAGATTCCTTGACTGTTATTGCAATTGATTGTGCATGAACCGCCGGGTCCGTCTTTGGTGATACCGTCAGCACCAGCAATTTGCACTTGGAAGACTTGATACGAGGGCCACGAACCCCAACTGGCTGCTTGGCTAAGCCCCGAGTTGTTCGGTTGCATGCGTCCGCGAATGTAGAAGTCGGCTCTCCCTGCCTGTTCAGTGATCAGCATCGTGTTGGACAATCCGTCGGTGATATCGGCCAGCTTTCGAAATCGCGGCAAGTCATCCATCGCTGTGATCTTGTTGTTGCCGCTCAGAGATGCGGTGCCGTAGAGATTCGAACTGAAACTGTTTGGCCCGAAGTAGTCACCCGCTTTGCCTTCCGAAGTTACACCGCTTTGGATCACGGTAACGTTGCGTTGTCCCGTACCGGACGGGCACAGAAACAGCGGCAGAGCGATGGAGATGTTCTTTTCGTTTTCAGGTGCATAGAAGTCTTTGTCGAATCGGTACTCTCCTTGCAGAGCAGTTTGTTCTATGTACGGCAAAATTGTCGGTCCCCAACCACGGCGAGATCCCGAATTCATGTTGCGTCGCGGGGGCATTACCTGAAAGGTTGACTCGTAGTTCATCGTGGCCAACCCGATTTGCTTCAGGTGGTTGCTGCACTGCAGTCGCCTCGCCGCTTCCCGAGCAGCTTGAACGGCCGGTAACAACAGTCCCACCAGAACGCCAATTATTGCAATGACGACTAAAAGTTCAACGAGCGTGAAACCATTCCTCATTTCTAATTTCGATTCGCGCAACCTGAGGCATCCTGAAACTGGAGTGTTGTATTCATTGAATTCTTCCGGACCTTTTGCAACAGTTGTGCCACAAACCTCTGTTCTCGAAATCACGGGGTAATGTGCTTAGTCGGAGTGAAAAACAAAGTCGTTCAGACGGAATTTCCGCCGGGCGTGGTGAGATGTTCGCCGCTAGCAGCCATCATGCGACAGCTTATGATCCAACGGCTCAGCTCTGGAATTCTCCGAAGGAGACGATCGCGGTCAAACCTGTAGGGCGTTGGAGTCTGAAGTCCTTAAGGACATGTCGCAGAGATTGGACCGCCACGCGGCGTGCACAGAAATCAGGCCAGCCCACTAAAAACCGGGGCTCGCTTTCGATCTGAATTCCTCTGTTTTTTGACGTTTGAGCCACTGGAGACTCCACTTGCCCAGCATCCAGAGTTCGTCGGAATAGCCAACCCCAACTACAAATGCCGTTCTAATTCCACTTGCACAATTCGCCATTTTCAGTGCTCCGGTTTCATCGACAAGTGCATGCATTTAGAACAGTTCTCGGACTGTCGGCCAGATGCTCCGGTGGCCGACTTCGGATTGTCAGTTCTAGCTACCGGTCATTGAAACCGGAGCGTCTGAGAATGCCTTCGATTCGGCGCGGAGTTGTGGATGCCGATGCGGTTTTGGGCGGCATCAAATCCGACTCGGTCGATGCAACCACCGCGCGTCGGATTGCAGAGGCCGTTAAGGCTGGCTTCGCACTCGTGCTTTCAGAAAGAGAAGCTATTTTGGAGACTCACCGACATTCAAGCTGGAACGTTCTAACTTGAGTTGCGCTTGAATATCTGCGAATAGACGTCATTTGCGCCAAATCGATTTGAGTTGCTGCAAGGTGGTGTCTGTGACTCTTGCGGATTCGTCGCCGGCAAAGACCTCGATCATCGGCTGATTCGATGTTGGGAAAATCCGGTCGCTGATGACCGCTTCGCCATCGCCTGCGAAGACTTCGATCGACGAACGGTCGACAATGATTTGCAGTGTGATTTTACCGTCGGTCAGACGGACGGGTGCCTCGTGGCGTCCCGCGAATGCTTTGTGAAAGTCGACGATTCCAGATTTCCTTCGATCCACGTAGACGACGCCCGGCTCTCGGTCATAGCCAATCTCCGTAAACTCATCCTCGCCGGTTCGAATACGAAAGCCGCACGATCGCGCCGCCGCGGGTTGCAAGGTTGTCTCAAGAACAAAGTTCATGTCGCTCAGGTCGCCCGGTTTCGTGACGGCAACAGGAGGCCAGGTTGCCGTATCGGTGTTGAGAGTCAGCTTGTTCGCGTGGAGTGAGTGAAGTTCTTTCACCGGTCGCTGCACCAGTGTGTAAATGGAGTCACCTTGGCCGTCGACCGCCGGCACCTTACGCAAGCTCAACGTACGAGGGATCGACATGCAACTGCGCCACGGTGATGTCGGCACCAGGCAAGTTTCCCAGTTGTTCATCCAGCCAATCCAGATTCGTCGTCCATCCGATTCCGGAATGTTTGACCAACTGACCGGAGCATAGAAATCTCGGCCAAAGTCGACCCAACGAGCCTCCTGATCGGCGGTGAATGTCGTGCCATCAAAGTGACCGACAAAGTACTCACCTCCGCTGCCACCGGCGATGCTACCGTCACCCATGTCGACTTCCAGAACCCACAACTTTTTTTCCGGCTCATTTTCGACAGGCAGTTCAAACATGTCGGGACATTCCCAATTCGATTTCCCCGTCGTACCGGCGGGCCCAAAGCGGCTGAGTTCTTCCCAGTTTTTTAAATCGCTCGACGCATAGAACACCAGAATCTTTTCGGCAGCCAGTGAAACGACCATGACCCAGCGATTGCTGGGTACGTGCCAGAAGACTTTGGGGTCACGAAAGTCAGGATTGTTAATGTCCAGGACCGGGTTCTCGGCGTAGCGGATCCAAGTCCGGCCATCGTCGATACTGTACGCCAAATTCTGAACCTGTTTGCCGTGACCATGGCCGGTGTAAACAGCAACCATTGGCGGGTTTTTGCCATCGCCGAATCCCGATGTGTTCTTGTGATCGACAACGCAGCAACCGCTGAACGCCATTACGCCATCGACTTCTGGGATCGCCAGCGGCAAGTGTTCCCAATGGATCAGATCTCGGCTGACAGCATGCCCCCAACTCATGTGACCCCACGAATTGCCCGCGGGGTTGTACTGATAAAACAAGTGATACTCACCGTTATGAAACACCAGTCCGTTGGGGTCATTCATCCAGTTAATTTCGGGAGTGAAATGCGTCTGCGGACGAAGCGGTTCATTCAGATAAGCAGCGGATTGCCGGTATTCGGCAAGCTTGTATTGGAGGTCAAATCGCTCGGGCGGCAGTTCTGTCTGGATGATGTGATCAACGGCGATGTGCCCCCATTCGCCAGTCGCCTTGTCGAATATCCTGAGTCGGGCCTGCTTGCCTGACAACTCGGTCACGTCCCAGAATGACCACTCGAGTTCTTCCGATTCCGGTCCAGTTGCGGCCCGCAGGCGTTTCCCATCCACCAGCAATTCGATGCCGACCGTCTCGTTATGTGGACCGCCCCCAATCAAAAACGCGATGTAAGAACGCTGGATCGTGATTTCGGCGCTCGTTGCAGTTCCAACCGACGCATCACCCCCTTGAAAGGTATTCACCAATCGACTGCCTCGAAATCCGGAGACCGCCTCTTGATTTGTCAGTGTTCCGCTAGCCGGTTCGTCACCGAATGCTTCGCCGGTGATGGTCCAACCCTCATACGTTCCTGCCTCGAAATCGGCTACTAAAAGGTCCTCGGCCCTTAGCGATCCCAGGCATGCGAGTACACACAACACCGACACTGTGCAGAGATACGGAGGCTTCATGAGTCATTTCCAAGTTGTGGATGTTGCAAAACTGCGATTTCATTTAGTTGTCAGCGTTGCGGCTTGTTTGAGATCGCAGGATGATTTTCACCCGGACAAGTTGCAACACCATCATCAATCAGAAGAAGGAGAGAACGTACCCGGGATCAAACGCGTTGACCATTGATGGAAGGAACATCGTGAGCAACGCCGCAAAAATACAGGGCGTAAAACTGCCGAGCGATTGCCCCTGGGCACGGTGGCAATTAGCCGCGATGGTTCAGCCGCCACCAATCGACGACGCTCCCCGAAATCGAACAGCCGCCCACCGGCGCGTCATTACTCACGGAAAAAGATGATCGTGCCGGCAATAGTGGACGCCGCGTTCCTCGCCATTTTCGACTTTCGTTTTCGGTACTTCGTGACGCTTTGGATCGTCCGTGCACCATGGGCAATCTTCGTTTCGATCATGTTGATGCTGATGGCCTTCGTTCTCGCCGGTCATCGTGTTATTCCGCTTACCAGAGGACGTTTCGAGCGTGAACGAGAAGGATCAAACCGAACGCAGCGCGATTTGCTCACGTTGAGGCCTTCACCACAAGGACATGCAAACCGATCAATGTGAGAAAGCCCATCGCCGAGAGATACCGAATGGTTGCGGTTTCGAACAAAATGGTTGCACTTGCGAGAATAGCGGCCGTAAAAAAGTAGATGAATTTGTCGACTGTCCGATGGCGGACTCCATGGGTCAACATTTCTAAGCTGTAGCACAGCCAGATCACCACAAAGAAAAAGTTGACATACACTCCCCAGCCTGCGCGTACGCCGGTCGTCTGAAATGAATCGTTGGCAGTAGCCTCGATCGCTGCTCGATGACTCCAGTGGTACACGAATCCATAGCTCGCCGCGATGTGAACTGACAATAGGCAAGCACCGATCATCCAGGTCCATGCGTAGAACGCTGCCGACGCTTTCTGATTCCGTTTTGTACCCTGGCATTGTCGTGCGTTGCTGGCTGGCAATAAACGACAGATTGAACCCGCAAACCAGGCGACGCAGGCCAGCCAGATGGAAACTCGGACAAGGAGAAATTCGAGCACAGGAGTTAATGACTTCCAAAGACAACAAGTTGGTCGCCAAGAATCGCGTGCAGTTCCTCGGCAACGTTCGCGGAGACTTCCGTCGTTTTCCCTCGGCGCAAAATGAATGAGTGGTGCGTCACCGCATCCGCCGGACCTCTGAACAGGACGCGTCGCTGTGGCTTGTCCTGCGTGTCGATTTCGGAATTCCCAGATTGCTTTCGTGCGATCAACATCGTTTCTCGCATTTCGACGCCCTCACGCACAAAGCAGGGTCGCTGGCCGTATTTGGTAAAGGCGATCTCCCCAAATCCCGCGCCTGTTAATTCAGCCGTCAGATCATCAATCGGCAAAACCTGCTGCACGGCAGCTGCTGCTCCGGGAAGCCCCAATTGATTGCTGTCAATCTGCTGATCGCTGGTGAGCTGATGCAGCACAACAAAACCCGTGTCCTTGAGCGCTGCGCAGCACTGCTTTAACAACCGTAAACGTTGAGGTTTCGTCGTTGTTGCGTTGAACGTTCCTTGCAAATGAATTTCGTCGACGGAAGCGTCGTTTAAGAATAGCCGTGCTGGGACTTGCTGGCCAAGACGATGTGACCAGACTGCGGCGGGAGGGATCTGTGAAACCGGCGAAGGCTCACTCCGACCGTCGTCGCTAGTCGCTAACATTACGCTTGCTTGATCTTTCCCGCCCGGAAAGCCATGAGGTTCAATATCCGCATCGAGCGTGTAAACCTCCCAGAGCACACCATCCGGATCATGAACCCAGAACTTGGTTTGCCTCGCATAACAGCACTCCACACCATCCATGCGTTGTGTCGGCATTCCACTGCCCTCAAGTCTCTTTTGCATTTCGACTAGCGAATCCACCGAAGGCATTCGGATTCCGACGTGGTTGAGTACTCCTGCGGATGAAACACGCTGTGGTTCTAATGACAGGACAAGTGGTGGATCGGCAATCTCGAATTTGGCGTAGTCCAAGCGGTGCTTCGCCGGCGGGCACCCAAAGAAAGTAGAGAAAAACGCGATCGATTGATCGAGGTCACCCACGTTGAGCGAAAGGTGAAAGCTGCGATTCGTATGATGTTCGGAAATAGGTTCGGCGGTCGCGTGCACCGTGGTGGTTGCTTTCATGGATTGGCCGGGCATAGGTCAGGGGTTTCGTTTTCAGGTAATTTGATAGTCGCGGGATCCCAATCGCCTCGGGAGGCATCGGGCACGTTGATGAAACTGGCCACAACGGCACTGGCCGCGGAAATCGCAGACGCAGTCAGAAAAACGCTCGCGTAGGAGCCGGTCGCTGTTTCGGAAGCGGAAACCAGCAGGGGGCCAATCGCTGAGGCAAACACTGTGACCATCTGAGCGGCACCTTGGATAGCTCCCAGGTGCGTCTTTCCGTAGGCATGTTTCCAGACGGTAAAGAAGAGCACCGTCAGCATTCCCCCGGCCAGCCCCATCCCAACCGCGTAGGCATAGACTTGCCAGAGTTGATCCACCCACGGGAACACGCCCAAGGATACTGCCAGGCCAAGCAGTGCGATGGTCAACAGGATTCTCATCGAAATGAATCGTGCTGATGCGCCAGTGGCGAGGTTCGCGACAAGCCCAGAGAGCAAGCCGATGACCAGGGTGTTGTGATAGATTGACTCGCCAAAACCCCGCTCGGCAATCACGAACTGACTGAACAGCGATAGCCCGGAACTAATCAGTCCGAAGAAGGATATGCTGCACGCGAAGACCCAAAAGCATGGCGTCCTGATGGCCTGGGCCAGTGTCGCATCCGTTCGTTGCTGTTTGTCTGGTGCTATCGGAGAGTCATCCCGCGTCCCAGTCCGACGGCCGATCATTAGCGAGCATGGAATCGCCAGGACAAGCAAAATGAGACCCTGAGTGCCCCAAGCTTCTCGCCAGCCAACCTGGATGATCTGGTTCCCGAGGACCCCCGTGGCAGCCGCCATCATGCAACTGAGCAGCACCGAATAGATGCCCATTGCAATCGGCAAGCTGTTGGACACCGATTTACCGATCAGCGTAATGCTGACGACCGACAGCATGCTCTGCCCAAGCCCTCGCGTTACCGCGACCCAAAAAGAAACTTGAAGCATCGAACGAGATGCAGCAAGCATCAGTACGGCAATGCCAAGGCCCATGACAACGCAAACCGCGAGGCGCCGCAATCCGTACCGGTCGATCAGCCATCCGCATGGCAAGCAGAACAGGGCTCCAACCAACGTAGCCCAGAGATTCATCTGCGCGAAATCCATTTTGCTGATCTCGACGTCCTCGATCAACCGTTTGGTGATCAAGCCGAGTCCGTGTGTTCGACCAGGCAATGTTGCGCACATCAGCACCGCAGCAACGACAATCATCGACCACCCGTAGAGGCCAAATCGCTCGCTGCTGTCACCCTGTTGATTATCGGAACCAGACACCGGTTTTTCCGTATTCTGCGTACTTCTTAATCAGCCACTGATGAAATTCTGCGTAGTGAGCACTGCGTTGGTCTCCACCGTCCGCCTGCGCGTTGTAGCTGAGGTAGAGCTGCCTTCTCGGTTGACCGCTGCGATTGATCGCCGACCGGTGAGGCGTGAATCCACTGAAAACCGCCACATCTCCGGGAGACATTTCGAGCCTGACACCCGTGGACAGATCGACTTGATCTTCATCAAGGTGGTGATACTCGCCGTCACGGGGTGACAAGTAGCCTTTCCGGTGAATCCCTGGAAAGACCTCGGTGGCACCGTTCTCGGCAGTCGTCTCGTCAATCGGAATGACGACCGTCAAAAATGACTCGGGAAAACTTTCCCAGCCGATATAGTCCTGATGTAAGCCATATCCCGTTGCACCAGGACGCTTGAAGATCAACTTGTCTTTGAAGAGGCATGCCGGCTGCCCGTAAACTTGCTCCAGAATCGAAAGGAGTCCGTGGTGTGCGGCAAAGTATCCGCATACTGGGCCAATATCGATCACGGGATCAAAGCAATCGAAGATGCACTCCCCACTTGAGGCGTGGTCTTGCCAGCGGCATCGAATATTCTGTGTATCGATCAGCTCGGATCGCTCAAGCAGACTCGCCGCCTCTCGCTCAAGTTGCAGAATCTCTTCAGATGAAAAAACGCGGCGAAAGATTGCGAAGCCATCCCGATGGAAAGTCTCGGCATCGGCATCGGTAATCGCGGCGGCGGAACCTGATTCGTTGCTCGGAGACATGGCCTTCGCTTCCTCGATTCGATTGAGCTGAGAGACACTGGCGCACTTCTTAATTACGTTCGAACGAACGTTAGATTATCGAATGGTAACCGCGCAGCATACTCCCGACAATCTCCGGTCTGGTGGTTCGAGCAGGATTCAAGTGGTGGCACGCTTCCGGCCGCGCGAAGCAGCGCCCGGTTTATACGGTCGAAGGGATCAATCCGTGCCAACCAAATCTGCTCGCGGCTTCCTATTTTCCGATATCGGGCGATCTGAGTCCCTTGGCTTACTATGCCTATGACGTGCGCCGACCAATTAGCCTCACCGCATCCGGCGCGAAGGTTATCCAAGATGAGAACGGTTGTGTCGCTCGCGAATTTGACCTTCGCGGGAATCGGGAATTTACTTTGCTGGTCATTCATTTTGAAGATCGACACGATAGACCAGTCATCGCCTTCTTGGTGTGCAATAACATTAACGGCTTTATCATCGTCTCGCCTGGCATGGTGTGAACCGCCAAATCAGCGTGTGCTCGCCTCTTGACTAACCCTCTAACGTTCGTCAGAATCTCTTATTGAAGGTGCGAAGTGCATTCCCACATCACAAGAAAGACATCATGATAAAAAGAACGATCCTGCTGCTTTTGACAGCTAGCCTTCTGACGGTTGCATGCAGCAAGCCCATTCAGGCGGCAATTGTCGTCAGCGAGTTTTTTACGGGGCGTATCCAGTCTTTCGATGAAGCGACAAAAGCTGAAACCACTTTTGCCGCGATTGGTGGCAATCCGGGATTGTCTGGTCTTGCGTACAGTCAATCGAACAACACGCTTTACGCGAGCGCATTGAACCATGGCGGCGTTTATCGATTCAACGCGCTGACGGGTTCGCTCATGGGATTTAGCTCGCTCGGAATCGGTCCTGGTGGCTTGTCGGTTGCTGCCAACGGAGATGTTTATATCAGCGATTTTACGTCGAGCAGCGTAAGGATCTACGACTCGACGTTGACAAATCAACTGGGATCGATAACGACACCGGCTGGCCCTACCGCAGGGATAGGCTTTTTGAACAACGGAAATGCATTGATCGCAACTGCTGGCGCTGGCGTCTACGAAAGCGACGGCGCCAACGTATCTTTATATTCCAACAATCCCGCAGCCTCGGCGCAGATTGCAACGGACTCGCTGGGTAACACTTTCATCGGTCACGGACTCGGGTTTTCGGACAGCGTGTTCCGTTATGACCAAGACGGAAATATTCTTGGCACAATTGACATTGGCGCCGGCATGATCAATAGCACCGGAGAGGGAAGTTCGACGGGAACCAGTCCGGGTGGCGTGGTTTTTGATGCCGACGGAAACTTGATAATCGCCGTTCTAGGTCAGTCGAACCCGAGCGATCCTGGTGGCGAGCGAGGCGGGTTATTCAAATACGATGTGAACGGCAATTTGCTTGACACCTTTGCAGTTGGCTCAAATGCTTTCAGCAGCGTGGCAATCGTAACTGCAGTCCCAGAGCCGGGTTCTTTCGCGTTGCTGGCATTCGGGGCCTTGTCGGCAATCGCGTATCGCCGTAAGCGACGAAGTCGTTGACGCAAACCGGTCATCTGTGGCCAACGAGCCTCGGGGTAACGCGGCGGCCAGTTGGAGCTAAGTCATGGCGAGTAGCTCGCACATCAAGAGCTTTCATGTTCAAAGGCCCACCGATCCGTCGCGCTGCTTTCACCGTCGTCGAATTATTGGTCGTGATTGGTATCATTGCCATTCTCATTGGCCTCCTGCTTCCAGCAGTTCAGGCCGCTCGCGAAGCAGCCAGACGGATATCATGCAGCAACAACGAGAAACAGATTGGGATCGCAATCCACAATCACCATGCGGTGCTGCGACGTTTTCCCGCCGGTAGCGTCGCCAAGGAATATCCTGACGCACCAACAACCCCCTGGACATTTTATCGGTGGTCCGCGCTCGCCATGCTGACACCTTATCTTGAGCAGTCTAACGTTTACACGCGATTGCACCTTGACAAGCCTTTGTACACGTCAAGCTTTGGTGTCACCCCGGAGAACAGTGATGGCGTCCGAACGGTAGTGCCGACGTTTCTTTGTCCGAGTGATAGTTATCGCGAATTGCACCAAAACTTCGCTCCGACCAACTATGCCATGTGCACAGGAACAGGAATGGGTGGGGGAACTCCCCTCGACACCGACGGCGTATTTTTTGTGAACTCCAAAACCGGTTTCAAGGATATCCTCGACGGATCATCGAACACTCTGGCTGTTTCAGAGAGTCTATTGGGAGTTTCTGGGCGCAATATCGTGACCCACAATACGCCTATCGCTTTAGCTTTTCCGCACCATTGACCGATCAAGCGTGCACGAACGCACCGACTTGGAACTACACCGATCCACGCGGTTTTTCATGGGCAAATGGTGAGTATCGCAATGGGCTCTACAATCATTACTATCCCCCAAATTCTCAAACACCCGATTGCATGAGTCCTTTTTTGGGTGGCGGGTTCCAGAGGATCTACACACCCTTCGGGTGGAAGACAGCGAGAAGTCATCATCCGGGAGGAGTCAATGCGCTGCGAGTTGACGGCTCCGTGACATTCATCAGCGATTCGATTGACGAGGCCGTATGGATTGCACTTTCGACTCGGAACGGAGGCGAAGTTGTCGCTTTTCCTTGATGAGGACCCGTTATGCACTGGCGGCAGTTGTTGACACCTTTCCACCGGCCGGTTCGACCAACAAATCACGGCAGGTTGCATCGTGCCTTGCGACTGCGACTGGCGAGTCAGGTATCCGAACACGGGTGCGGTTGGTAAGCTACGGAATAATTCTTCGGGTTCTAATCGCGTGGAAGTTAATGTGGCGAATTCGGCTGATAGCAACCAACAACAGGATGAACTTTGCGCCGTCTATTTGAAGGCGGTGGCAGACCCGTTGCGATTGAAGGTAATCCGCGCACTGCAATTGGGGCCTCTCAGCGTGTCTGACATCTCCGAGTTGCTGGAGCACGAGGTTGGTACGGTTTCCCACCACCTCCGAGTGCTGTTTCACGCGGGGATCGTAACGACACGAAGGGAAGGCAAGTTCATCTATTATTCGCTCAACCCGCAAGTCTTCCATCCAAAAAGAAAGAAGAGCGACTCCACCCTCGATTTTGGCTGCTGCCGTCTTGATGTTGGCGAAGAGTGCGTCAGTTAGCATCTCAATTCCGCATTTTTTCGTGACGAACGTATGCACGAGTTCTCCATCGAAATCCTCGGTCATCCAGTAAGCGGAGTCACTTACCGGCACTACGCTCACCGAGACCCATTGGCATTCAAAGCGGTCAGAACGATTCTTCAGCCTTCTGCATTTATGGGTCTGCCGCGCGGGATCGACGGCGAGTGTCCGTGCTGGTGACGGAAGTTCTTAGGTGAATGACCAGCGGGTCGATGAAACCGGAGTACTTTTTGGGAGGCCATTATTCCACCGTTTCAAGCGGTGGATTGTGAAGGATCGGACTATTTCACGAGTTCGACGTCTCCGGGTCGCCAGGTCTTGTCGAACCATGGTTCGAGCGGGCCGTAGAGTCGGAGGACGGTGAACCAGCCCTTGCTGGGCTCGGTGGCGATCCAGTTGGCTTCCTTGCCCTCGGGAGCCTTGGGGCCGAAGTAGAGATCGACCGAGCCATCGGCGTTTGCGACGACTTGATCACTCGTGTTGTTCTTGCTGGGGAAGGGCTGGCTGGTCTGGAGTTCCGAGCGTGTCTGAGGATCGTAGACGACGATCGACCAAAAATTCTTGGCCGGGGCGTTCGCCGGAATGTGCAGCTTGTAGTTCTTCGAGCCGTCAAACGGTTCCCCTTCCTTGTCGACAAACGCGAGCGCGTACTGCGAGCCCTTGCCGACCATCTTCATCGCCATCGCTGGTGTGTTCACCGTGGCGAGGTAGAAGAAGTAGGTGCGGGCATCGAGATCGCGTCCTGCAAGACCGCTGCCATCGAGCCAACGATAGTCGTCGCCAATGAAGCCGCTCGTCCATTGGCCGTCTTCGTAGATTTTCGCGCGGGGATCGCGGTTGCGGAAGGCGATCGCGCGGGCGGTGCCGTTGGCAATGGCCACCGCGTCGGTCAGGATCTTTTTCATCTGCCCGTCGGGGGCGAATTCCTTACCTTTGACGATGCCGATGGAGGCGGCGAGCCCGCGAAGTTCCGGGTCAATGAAGTCGATGGGCTCCCGTTGGATGACGTGGTTCAGTTCTTCGTAGAACTCGTAGTTGTTGGCGTGAACCGTGTTGAAAACCTCCTTCGAGCAGTTGATGAATTCCATCGCCGGAGGATTGTCGTCCTTGCTCAGAGGATAGATTTTCACCCCGTCCTTGAACATCTTCACCGCGGCGTCGGGTTTGCCGTCGACAAGGAACCCACGAAGAGGCACCCAGTTCACATAACTCCGCGAATGCGCGAAGTAGTAATCGCCTCCATCCTTTTTGTCCTTGGGCACTTCACCCTCATAGCCGGGAGGCACGATGAGATACTTGCCTCCTTCGCCCCGATCGGGACCAGGCATTCCCATGTCGATGACGAAGCGGAAGAAGGCATCATCACAGGTGCCCGGGCCGCAACCGGGCGGGATTTCGACTACGGTCGGCCCGTCCTTCTCCAGATCGAGCAAGCCGATGCAATAGACGGTCTCGGTGTTGCCGGTGAGGAACAGCGGACTGGAATCCAACAAGTCCTCAAAAATGAGGATCTGGTTGCACTCGGTGGCACCTCGCGAGATCTGGCCCCGGCGAAGCCCTTCGAGGGAAGTGGCTGGAATAAAGTTGAGGAAGGTCTCGACGGCGCGGAGCGTGTCGAGGTTGTCGTAGAGCTTCTGCGTGGTCTCGGCATCGGGGATCCCATCCGCGAAGTTGAGCGTTCCAATGCTGGTCTCGACCTTGTCGGGCGTCATGATCTCGGCTGGGATCTTTTCATTGTATCCCGGCGTGTTCTGCGCCAGGGCGGAACCGCATGTCAGGGCGAGAGCGGCGGCTATCGCTGTTCTGGTCTTCATATTCATGGTAGGGATTCTAATTTTGGTCGTTCGGTAGCAAGTTGAATTTCGGTGCTCAATGCGCGGGCCGGATCGAGTGATCCGGCCCGCGCGGGGTAAGTGGCGACGACTGATTATTGAACAAGTTCCATTTTCGGAGCCGTCCACGAGCCATCGAGGGCGGCTTCGGCAGGCCAGTAGAGACGCATGTAAGCGGCGAACGGTCCCTTGGGCGATGGCAGCCAATTCGATTCCTTATCCTCACCAGGCGATTCGTTCTGGAGGTAGATCGTGAGTCCGCCATCGGCATCTTTCTTCATGTTCGGCAACATCGGTGAGTTGATGAGGTAGCGGTTGATCGGATTGGCCACCAGCAGACTCTGCGGCAGCTCGTACATCGTCACCGACCAGAAGGCCTTGACCGGCGGGTACTCGCCGTCAGCGAAATGCAGGGTGTAGCGATTGGCGCCGGTGAGCGCGCGACCTTCGCTGTCAACGCGATAGGCCGGATACATGGCTTCCTCTTTGGCGTTGCCGTAGATGCCTAGTGTTCCGAGCCATCGGTACAAGTAGTTGTCCTTTAAATATTCGCGGCTTCCAAAGAGATCACCGGCGGTAATCTTCCCTTCGGCGAATTCTTGCATGCCAGCGGCATAAGCTTTCAGGGCATCGGCGCGACCCTGCTCAATGGCGGTCTTGATTGCAGGCGACAACTTGGCGGGGTCGAAGGTTTTGCCACCCTCGATGCCAATCTTGGCGAAGCGTTCCCGGAGGGCCACTTCGCTCGGCACCGTCGGGCTGTAGCTCAGCACGAAGTTCATGATGTTGAAGAACTCCAGAGAGGTCTTTTGTTCTTCCTTGGTCGGTGGCTTGATGAAATTCACGACCGGCGCAGCGGGAGGTGGTGTTGTGCCCAGGAATTCGGACAACGGCTGCGCCTTGTACTGGTCCTGGATCTTCACGACGTTGTCCATATCGCCAGGATCAAACAACTGCGTGCGAATCGCGAGAACGCCGAAGTCCGTATCGGAGACGTACACCTTCTTGATGCCCTTGGGCGTCACGCCCTTCCAGCCCGGCCCGGCCACCATGATGTTGCCAGCATCGTTGCCAGTGGTTCTCGAACCCGCGTAGCCGATGATGTACGTGTAGGCATCCCACATCTGGACATCGTAGTAGCGATTCTTGTCGATCGCCGGCAAGGAAATCACGATCGGCTCGGCACGCAGATCCAGGCCCATCCAGGAATAGGGCGTGTCCGAATTGGCTGACTGCACTGCGGTATCAGCCGGCGTATAGACCTTGTGGATGTTCTTTAAATGATTCCAGGGCGCCATGAACTCGGGATTGTCCTTGTCCACGTAGTAGGCGTATTGGATACGGTAGTTATCCACCAGCGGGTAACCGTAGATGTAGGCTTCCTTCGCGATGGCGCGGGCCTCGGCGGGGGTGATATCGTCGGCCGGCGCGAGGGAGGGAAGGGCGAATGCGGCGAACGCGAGGACGGTGGTGATGGTTCTTGGTTTCATGATCTTTGATGCTAATGATTGTGGTTCAAGTTTATCGGACTACCTCAACGGTTCGATCTCTCTCTCCAGGCCGCACGGCATTGTAGCTCAATGGCGCCAGCGGATCATGCATCCGCAGGATGGCGCACCAGCTCTTGCCGGGCATGGTCTGGACCCAGTGCCGAACAACCGTACTTGGCGCTGTCCAGTTCGAGATTTACTGCAGAAGCTTTGGCGATTCTGGAGGGCTGCGGCGACTCAATCCTGGCCCCTCGATTTCCAATGCTTCATGCGTAGCGTCCATGTTTGTAATGACTTGTGGTCCATCCGCCTCAAAGTAAACCGAACTCTCATCCACCGAGCAGTTCATCAAGCTTACCAGGCGTGTCGTGTCGCCAGCGCGAAGTCGAACGTTCTTCAATGATGAATTTCTAAAATCAAAATAGGTACCACGAACTTCCACATTCCGTAGTTCCGCATTTTGCAGCGTCAGAGGATCAGTCGGCAAAACTTCGCCGGGACGACGACTCAAGCCATCAGCAATCGCGGCAGTATCGAAGCGGATCGATAGGGTGCAATTTTCATACTTGTTGTCATGAATCTTGGCCACGCCTGTTCGCGTCTTGTAGCCAATGAGACCACCGGTGAAGTGGTTCTTGCGAAACGTGTAGTTGTGCGGCCGAGCGTGCACAACGACGTTACTGGCAAATTCATTTCCTTCCACTAGCAATTCGCTACCCGCACAAATCGCGAGGTCACCAGCAACATTGCCCTCGAAACGGTTGTTTCGAATGACCACATCCTGCATGAACTCCCAGCCGTCCTCCAAGTCGATTCCGTAGGCAGGGGCGACTCCTCCGTTTCGTGCGAACAGATTCTCTTCAATGAGCCACTTCCTTCCCCCGCAGTACCCCATCCCTAGTCGCCGATTTTCAATCAACCGGTTGTGGTGAAAGTGTACGTCGACGGGACCTTTGAAATTAGAGAGTCGTCCCGCAAAACTTCCCTTTCCTGCACCGGCATGCAGTGGCTCATCGGGGACTGCCGGCTGATCGAACTCAAGATGTACGTACCGGGCCTCCCGAGGGATGGTGACTTTCCGAAACTGCAAACACGTCTGCATCGTGAGAAATGTTTTCGCATCATCAAAGAAATAAGCCTGGTACTCTCGACATTGAATAAACGGGTAGCCCAAATAGCCCGTCGAGTAGCCAAATTCAAATTCACCGCCCGCCTTCTTGATATCTAAATGGGAAGCCGTTCGAATTTTATCGTGACTCGTAATCTTGTGGCCTTCGTCTGAGAATCCGCCCGATTCCAGATCACGGGGGTAAATCGAGTGCATGATATTCGCGAGCAATTCTTTGCGATTGCGTGCGCCCGTGTACCGTGAGTTGACGCCATCGCCGGTGAAGTTGGTTGCGGTGATGTGATCAATTTCGAGGTTGCTTCCACCATGCACAATCAGACCGTGACCCCATCCGTGAACACCCTTTTCTAACTCGTAGTCGTGAACGTCTTTGTCGCCACGCAACGTGCCGTTGGTAAGCCGAAGGTTTTTCGCCCCATCCACAATCTCGACGACTCCACATCTCTGTAATCCGTTCGGATTGATCTGCAGCGTGGAACCGTTGAGGTCAATCACCGTATCTTGATGATCGAGCACCAAAGGTTCGTTCTCGCTGATCAGATAGGTCCCCATCGGAAAGACAATATGATTGGCGCCGACTGATTTTGCGTGCTGCAGCGCAGCGTTCAATCCCTTGGATGTATGATCTGGACGTGTCCCACGGTCGCTGATGTTAAAGCGTTCCAGTTCGATCACATACTGTTGATCGAATTTCGCTAGGTCCGCGGTTGGCTTCGGATGAACCGTGATGGTGATCTCAGGACTCACGGACTGGGTTGGGGGCTCGATTGAATTTGGTCGCTTCAGCGGCGGCGTCCAAGCCGGTTTTGCGGCCGCGGACGACGTTGAATCGGCGGGTGGCTCGAAGTCAGAGACGAAATGCGTATTGACCCATGACCGCAGGATGATCCGTCCATATTCGCGACAACTCGGTGGATCGGTGTCCTTGCCTGCCGGAGCGAAAGGGAACTCCAAGGTCGCCGCCATCACGGTTGATTCCTTGAACCCAAAGTAGTGTGAGTTCATGGGCTTGGGCGTCTCGGCTGGTTGCAACCAGACCAAGGGGCCAACCGGAGCCGTTTCAGGAAGCCCTCTTTTGATCCACCCGGCCAACTCCGACACGTTCTCGAAATTGTGCTTGGGGTGATCTTTTGCCCCGACAAAGTACATGACTTGGTGGTCGTTCATGACCAGCGTGGGACAATGAAAGTCGAGTGCGAAGCGAAAGTCTTGCTCTTCATCCAGCTTTTTGATCGCTCGAATTTCCGGATAGATGCTGTTCTCGCCGTAGTCGCGATTGTGATCGTGGGGGTTACGGTTTTTTCCTTGATCCCCTTCTTCCACGCCATCGGTGTCGACGAGCGGAACGGCGTACAAAACATAGGCTTGGCGAAACTTACGACCAAATTCGCTGTCTGCCATCGCTTCCGCTAGAAATCCTTCTAGCACGTAGCTCGCCATGGTTTCGGCAGCGTGATGCCGGCAGGTGACCAGCATTGGCTTCGTTTGGGGGCCGGGAGTGCCGATCTGAATCAGCTCGACATTTCGTCCCTCTTCACTCTTTGTCAGGACACTCCGTTTCAGATTTGGATTGGAGGCATGCCGAGTGAGAAAGGCGTCAAGATCTGCTTCGACGTACGGAATGGTTACCGCAAAGCGAACACGTTCGTTCGGCTTGCCAAACTCATAAGAAAACGAATTGTTTTCCACGCGGTCAACTCCCATCCACTCCCAGCTCTTGCCTGAGTCGGTGCTGATTGCCGGTCCTTGAAATCCGATGCCGCCGTTGGTGAAACCAGCCACCTTTTCAGGGAAGATAAATTTGACCCGACCGGCCTCGTTCGCGACGGCTTCGAAGTACCAGTAAAACCAGGCCTTATCGCCGCGTAAATCAGGAGCCATCTTCACCACGCCCGCCTCGTTGCCCAAGACCTCGACGTTACCGCCGGGAAATTCGGTGTTGATGGTCACCGTACCTCGGGCACCGCTCTGATCCTCCGCGCAGGTATCGTGGGTCACTGAGAGCATTGCGAGGGCGAACAAAGCAACCATCCCTATGTGGCGGCCGGATGGGAGTGAGTCCATGTTGAAACCTGTCTCTCTGGAATGCATGAAGGCTGATGGCCGATGATTTGATTGATGATGTTCAAGGTTGCGTCAACCGGTTACGCAATGTAGCAGCGACAACGGTTGATTGGCTTTGACATTCTTGCGGATTCTCTCTCGCTGATGGTGCGGCAAGAGGGCTTTAGCGTTGAAAATCTCGAGTTGGCCGAGGCCCATACGCGAGATGCCGGCTAATTGAGGCGTAGCCAGCAAATACGGAGAGTTCCTGCATACCGATCAATGCCGATTTTGGCCAAGTTTCGCCGCAGAGTATACGTTGACCCGGCCACCTAGGGACGGATCCAACGACGCGACGAGGAGATCGTCTTTGGGCACTTCGATCGCCGCCAACTCTGCGCCGGATCGTCGTCGACTTCGAAGCTCCCGTGGAGGCCGTCATGACGAAGGTGCTCCGCCGCGCCTTCGCCGGCCCCCAGGTTGCCTCTCCGTTGGAATGCATAACTGTCTACGCTACCGTCATCCCGCCATCGACCGTCAACGCCTGGCCAACAACGTAGCTTGCGCCGGGACTGCATAGCCAAAGCACTGCCGAAGCGATTTCGTCAGGACGGCCAGCTCGGCCAATGGGAACATTGTCCGCGATGTTTGCGTAGGCTTGCTCATCTCCACTCACCACATCGCGAGCAATTTGTGTGTCAATCAGGCCAGGATTGACCGCGTTCACACGAATTCCCTTCTTGACGTATTCGAGGGCCGCAGTCCGGGTCAGCCCGACCACACCATGCTTCGACGCGATGTAAGAGGCGATACCCGGGTTTCCCGTCAACGCACCAACTGACGCATTGTTGACGATCGCCCCACTCCCCTGCGTCTCCATCTGCCGCAGTTCGTGCTGCATGCAATTCCACACTCCCCGCAAGTTGATCCCGATGACACGATCCCAATCATCGCGCGAGCTTTCGGCAATTGGCGCTGACTTGGCCATCACACCGGCATTGTTGAAAGCGGCATCAAGCCGACCGAACTCAGCAACAATTTGATCCACCATCGCTTTTATCTGGGCGTCATCACTCACATCGCACCTAATGGCGACAGCTTTGTTGCCAGCGGCGATCAGCTTTTCCGCCTCCATCTTGACGATGTCCTCGCGGAAATCGGCCAACACGACCGCAGCCCCTGCGTCGGCGAACGCCTGTGCCGTTGCCAACCCCATGCCGGATGCGGCTCCGGTCACGAGAGCGACTTTACCGTTGTAGTCGAGTGGATTGTTCATCGTTTCTTCTCCTGTATGTTGTGGCTTTGGAAGTACCGGTTGTCATTGCAGCTCGAATGTAACAGTGACGTCGCCTTGACCGACCGCTTCGGCAAGATCAGAAGGGTTGTCGATTCGCCCAAGCCGAGTGTATTGGTAGGTTGTTTTGAATGTCTTGTAGAATAGAACGAGACTGTTGTCTCCGTACAGCATGATGTCGCCGTTCTGAAGGGTGCCGGGATCGACTTCGTTCGTCGGCAGGCGTGTCGGGAAGTGATAGTATTTCTCGTTGCCATTCAGATCGCTCATATCAAGCGTCAGCGGCAGCAGCGAATTGAGTTTGGCCACGGACGCATTGTTTTCGAGTGTGGCTTTGAATGTCTTCGAACCAATTGTGATTTTCACTACGCCCTCCGCGGCATCGCTGGTGACTTGGGTTCTGTTGCTCGCCGAATCGGAATCATCTGTCTGCGAATACGGCGTCAGTCAGGGACAGCATCGCGCCGAGCATCGCCAGCACTACTAATTTGTGGGGCGCGATCCGGATCAAGTTAGATTTCCTATTTGTGTTCTCCTGTGAGTAATGATTTGAATGGGGTGTGCCTGCATCGCGTAAGCCGCTAAATCGGCTGCGCAGCGGGCCGGAACAGGATTTCGTTGACATCGACGTCGTCCGGTTTGTTGATCTGGTGCGATCAGATTTCCTGGGCCGTTGGCCTGAACAGGATCTCGTTGACGCCGACCTCTTCAGGCTCGTTAATGGCGAAGGCCACCATGCGGGCGAAGGTTGCGGCGGGCACTCCGATCTGGGCTACATGGTCCTGAGTCGTTTTCTGAACGTCGCTGCTCGCTGATGTGTTCCAGCAGTTCCGTTTTGACCGCGCCCGGCGAGATGATCGTGGTGCGGACGTTGTAGGGCGTCATCTCCTGCCGCAACCCTTCCGACAAAGCCCGCACTGCGAACTTGGTCGCGGAATAAACGGCAGAGCCTCCGAAGAGCTTATGGCCCGCGACAGACGAGACATTGATGATGTGACCGGACTTCTGCTCCTTCATGTAGGGAAGCGCGGCGGCAATGCCATACAAAACGCCTTTGACGTTGACGTCAATCATCTGATCCCATTCGTCGACCTTCAACCGCTCGAGAGGCGAAAGTGGCATCACCCCGGCATTGTTGATGAGCACGTCGATTCGGCCGTAGGTTTCTACCGCCTTGTCAATGAGTGCCTTCATTTGCTGGCGGTCGGTGACATCTGTAACCACAGCCAACGTTTTTCCGCCCCGTGCCTCAAGTTCGTCCGCCAGTCCCTTGATGCGATCGGCCCGTCTGGCGGCCAGCACCACCGTTGCTCCCTCAGCGGAAAGCAACCGTGCGGTTGCTTCACCGAGACCGCTACTGGCTCCAGTAATGACGACGACTTTCCCTTTGATATTCTCACTCATCATGACGTTCTTCCTTTCGTATTGTTGATACTCACTTAGTTGACAATCAGAACGCGACTACGCTCCATACTGCTCTTCGGTGACATGCTCCATCCAATCGACAACTTTGCCGTCGAGGGATTCCATGATCGCGATGTGCGACATCGCGGTTGCCGGCGACGCGCCATGCCAGTGTTTCACTCCTGGCGGGAACCACACCACGTCGCCTGGACGAATCTCCTCGACCGGACCTCCCCAGACCTGCACACGGCCGAGGCCCGACACCACGATCAAAGTCTGGCCGAGTGGATGCGTATGCCACGCCGTGCGGGCGGCAGGTTCGAAAGTGACGCTCGCACCGGAAGTTCGTGCCGGTTGATGGGCATCGAACAACGGGTCGATTCGCGTTTGACCGGTGAACCAGTCTGTGGACCGGTCTTAGAGGCTTGAGTCCCATTTCTAGTGATTTTCATTATTTGCTCCTTTGATTTCGTAGACTCTGGGTTTGCTCTGATTTCACCAATGGTCGACAGTGAAAACGCAGCAGCACCTGCAATCCCAGTAAACTGTCGACGATTGAGTCGGCTCTGAGAGGCTGGCGACACGCTTTGCGTTTGGCAGCTTGCCAAACTGCTGCGTTGAATTTTTGAGTTTCGATTTACCATCTGGCTTCGTCCTTTACGTTGAGTTGTGTCAGTACTTCATCGTATTCGTCCCTTCACATCAGGGGATAGAACGATCCTCTTGGCTCATTGCCTGATCCTCCGCGGCTTTGGAGTGCGATCTCGACAAACAGGCAAGCGTCCATGTGCCACTCGACGAAAATGATTCCAAGCAGGACTTGATCTCATTTGGCTCGTTAGCATCCTCCTGCCAAACTCGCACTGAGACGTTGAATGCTATTCGATAAATCTCCCCACCAGTAACACAATCCTGCCCAGTGATTGCCTGATCCTCCGCGAGCAGTTGAACGGATGGTCGTACCACTCGACGGCCCTCGGTACAATAAAGATGTACAACGACGACAAATTCGGCGGCCCTTGCCAGACGCAAGGCGGCAATTTCGGAAGGAGCAAAAATGAACAGCCAACAATTGAAAACGCTGGTGTCTGCGGTTCGGCGGCATTCGACTGCGAACAAGTCGGTCAGCAGTGCGATTCCGGAGCTTAAATTGTCGTCGTTCTCGGCGGCGACGGAGACGACGGCTCTGATTTACGACCCGTGTTTGTGCTTCGTTGCCCAGGGTGGCAAAGAAGTCGTGCTGGCCGATGAAGCATACCGAATGGACGAGGGACAGTTCCTGCTGGTATCGGTCGACCTTCCGGTCGATGCGCGAGTGATTGAGGCATCTTCCAGTAAGCCCTATTTCGGCTTGCAAATCTCGTTGGATCCAAGAGTCGTTGGGGATTTGCTCGCTGACGGTTCGACTGTTTCGACAACCGGTCCATCGGAGCGAGGGTTGGCCGTAACGCCGGTCCAACCGCAACTGCTCGATGCCGTGAGCCGACTCGTCGCTCTGCTTGACGCGCCGCAGGACATCGGCCCCCTTGGGCCGCTCGTGTTACGCGAAATCACTCACCGAGTATTGACCGGTCCGCAGGGAATGCGCCTTCGCCAAATCTCGCTGGCAGGAGCTCCCGCTTACCGCATTGCGCAAGCAATTCGTTGGCTAAAGGACCACTTCGCCGACCCATTGAGAATTGAGTCCCTTGCGGAGCAAGTTGGACTGAGCGTCTCCTCGTTTCACCTGCATTTCAAGGGCGTGACTGCTATGACGCCATTGCAGTATCAGAAGCGCATAAGGCTCCAGGAAGCTCGCAGCTTGATGCTCGGAGAAAAGCTCGATGCAGCCGAAGCCGGCTTTCGTGTTGGATACGAGAGCCCGTCCCAATTCAGCCGTGAATACCGCCGCATGTTTGGCGCACCGCCTCGCCAAGACGTTGACGCCGTACTTTCAGCAACTTCGTAACTTTGTTCGGCACGACGGAAGGAAATCCATGGCAGACGGTTCCGGCTGGCCGATCGCAATATGGTTCCCGTGTCACCGCGGACCGTCGCTGACTCGTATTCTGATTCGCTTCGCCGACAAATTAGACTAGGTCGGTCTCACCGCAGCCGGGACACGACCGGAGCCGAAGCTGACGGAGGTATTCCTGACGATACTGTTCTTGCTTGATCGGATCATCAAGCGTTTTTTGCTCTCCCTGTTGCTCGCTTGCATCGAGTTGGCCGTCAGTTTCGGTTTGTTCCTTCGGGTCTTCGCTTGGAGTAAGTGAAGCAGTCATGGGATTTGGTCTCCATCTGAAACGCTTGGCAAGGCCACGCCGAAACGCCTTTGCGTACGGGCGGCCAGAAACACAAAAGGGCGACCAGCAAAGAAGCCTTGGAAAGCGTCTTTGCGTGATCGTGCCAGCGAAGGAGCCGCTAATCAAACTTCGGTCGGCAAGGGCTTTAAGAAAGCTGTTTGGTGAACCGCTTTCCACCTTGCTTTGGAAGGCGAGAAGCGAATCACTTCAGCTGTTTACGGTTTTGTCCAATCAGGGACTTAAGCCCTGCAAAACACACGGGATCGGACGTTTGCAGGTCAGAAAGAGCGGAGCAAAAAAGTTCTAACCGTGTCTTGTCGCCCCGACCGAGATAATGCGTACCGCTGTCCAAAGCCGTGCGTTTCTTCGTAAACGCCAGTGCTGCAGCGGCTGACGCGGTGCTTTATAAGCCATGGCCAATCCCGGTTCGGGCTTTGAGAAGACACTTCGCGATCTACGTCAATCGAAAAGCCGAGATATTCGAGGCTTGCGAATTCAAATCCTTTTGCGTGCCTCGCTCGTACGGCGACGGATCGTCCCTTGTTGATTGCCGTTGCAGCCCCATCCGTAGCTGGCGTTTCGACGAGCAATGAATCGGACAGCGTTTCGGAAGGCAGGGCCGATGTAGCATTCATCGTCGGAATTGGTGACTCCCCCTCTTCGGCCCTGCGTTGCGGAATTTTAAAAACAAGGACGGCCGCCTTCTGGTCGAAGGCAAAAAAAGTGACCGGTCTTACCAATTCCGAAGAAGGCGGCGTTGGGCTTACTAATATTGTGTCGTTTCTAATTGAAAACGAATTGAAGGCCAAAGGTGGCGACGATCCGAGTGGACCGGATTGGGGTCCGTATGTCGTCGAAGATGGTATTCTGATTACCGGCCAGAACCCTGCCTCCTCGACCGAAGCCGCTAAGTGCCTGATCCAGAAACTGGTCCGGGTTTGATGAAACGCGTGATCTCGCGACCCTAAGGATTATCCTTACAAGGGTGCTCCAGCACTCGGTTCATTAAACAGGGCCTTGTCTTGGAGGGTGGCCTCAATTTCCCGGCAAAGGATCTGTGCCTCGAGCCAGTTGTGCAAATGAATTGCCTCTGGCTTGGTCGCACTTTGATCAAGATAGGCGGTTGCCTTCCCAAGCCACTGCTTCGCAGCGTCATGATCTCCTAGACCAAGCTGCACCCGCGAAAGCCACACCCAGGTGACGATGCTATGCTCTGGCTGGGTAGAAGATTCGACAGCTTGTTCCAATATCGGAAGCGCCTCTCGGTGCTTGCCCTCGCGACAAAGTAAGGCACCTCGCTGGGTGAGCGACCAATAACGATCAGCGTTCTGATCCAATTCCGGCATCGCAATGCGTGTCGATTGCATCAGTTCCTGATCTGACACTTCCGCCAGTGTGCATGCTCGCGAGACGAGGAATTTCCGCAGTCCAGCACTCTCGCAATGCTCGAGCATCGAAGCGCATGCCTTGCGATACCCCGCCGCGTCACCTGCCCAGCACTCTGACCGCAGCGAGTTCAAACCATACATGAGCACCGTTCACGTATCCTTTGTCCAGAGCTTGGGCATATGCCTTCTCCGCGACCCTCCACTCGCACTTCGAAGCTGCCCGCTTAGCACTATACGCCCTGTAAATCTCGACCTGACGCTTCGTTTCGGCGGGCAACTCGATCTCTGGATGCGCAATCGTGAACTCTTGCACACACAAGTGCTTCTTCCCATCGTTCGCCTGTTGCCAGGGCGTCGAGCAGCAACTGCAATGCCAACGGATAATCCGGTCGGAGGGCAATCGCCTTCTCAAGAGGTGCCACTAAGCCCGCCGGATCGCCGGTATTCTTCAACGCCCAACCCAGCGCATACCAGGCGACGACGTTCTGTGGCTGCAAAACAGTCGTCGTCCGATAGAACTGAAGTGCACGCACGTAATCACCATCATGCCTAAGGGCCTCGGCTAGCGTGTAGTTGATCCAGGGATCAGATGGATTATCCAACTGGGCCTTAAAAAGGCCCGCGATGATGGATTCATTGCCTTGCGTCGTTTTGTCCTTACTTAGTCTGTGACTGATCAAGAAGACATGATGACGTGAGAGCGAATGCTCGGCGAGCTTCAGCGTCTTCATAAAGCTTTCTAATTTCCACGATATCTTGCCAGACGTCAGGATCGCGAAAGCGATCTTGCCAAGGGTCTGGTGACGTGGCGCGACCGATCGCCAGAAGTCGGTCTCGCTCTGCCAGATCTCCGTCAACGTTTTCGGCGCAAGCGGCGAGATCCAAGGCTACTAGCAGCTCCCTACGGATTAAGGACTCCCTGGCTCGTTTCGCGGCGACTTCGATCGCCACGTCGTCTCCCAGCCCAATTCGACGAAGAATACGCGAATAGGCTTCGCGAGCGGGCGAGTAAGTGTAATTTCCAGCAATGTCAACCGCGAGAAAACCCTGGTAGATACGCTCCAGCTCTTGGGCAACTTCAAGAGCCTCTTCCATCGCGGCGAGACGAGCCGTGTGATCAGACGAATTTGCTTCTGCAAGATGCACTGCCGCAGTTCCAAGCATCCCCCTCGCCTCGACCCAGCGATTATTCTTCACGAGTTCCAAGACCGACGGCAGCACGGCTTCGATGCAGGCTCGGCACTGTCACGCCGAACGGACGCATCCGCTCGGCGATCTTCCTGCACCTGGTGCAGCCAGATGCCACCGGTCATAGCCGCGATCAGCGCGGCACACGTGACTGCGATTGCGAAGGCTGTGGAAGGACGGCGACGGCACCACTTGACCGCCCTCTCCGTGGCTACGACCGGCCTCGCCACAATTGGCATCCCGCTCGAGAATCGTTCGATATCTTCGGCAAGCTTGGCCGCGGTCGAGTACCCTTCCTGTCCGGATCCTTCTGCAGACACTTGAGACAGATGGTTTGTAGATCTCGCGGCACGCGGGAATTCAGCCGGGAAGGGGGAACGGGCTCTTCCGAGATAACCTGTCGGCGGGTCTCCGTCGAGCTTTCCGCCTTGAACGGCGGTCGGCCGGTGAGCAATTCGTACAGAATAGCCCCCAAGGAGTAGATATCGACGGCCGGTTGGGCTGCATCGGGGGCGCCAGCGGCTTGCTCCGGCGCCATGTAACTGGGAGTACCAGCCAGTCGTGAGTTCGTTAAAGTTATCGGTTCATATTCCACTCGTCTGGAAAGGCTGAAGTCTTCCGATCTTTGGCGTCCCGTCAGCGGTGAGGAGGATGTTCCCGGGCTTGAGGTCGCGATGAACTATCCGGCAAGATGCACAGCGTGGACTGCACCTGCTAGCACGCGGACCAGCTCCGCCGCGTCTCTTGCGGCTCGTGGTTTCCCCTGGAGAGTCTTTGCAAGATCGCCACCTTCGAGAAGTTCCATCGCGTAGTAAGGAAAGCCATCGTGCTCTGCGACGTCGTACACCTGCACGATGTTCGGGTGACGCAAAGAAGCGACACTCTAAGCCTCTTGCAGCAAGCACTCCATTTCTTTCCGTGAAGCGTACGCTCCGAGCAGTACCATCTTGATCGCGACCAACCGGTTGAGCTTGAGGTGTCGAGCACGGTACACAACCCCCATGCCCCCCGCACCAATGACATCCAAAACATCGTACCCGGCGATCTCAGGTACCCGATCGTCGTTGTGGAGACTTTCGATTAGCAAACGCCTAGTCGAGTTTCCGCGTTCGGTGTTTGTCGGAAACATCGCCTCCATCTGGGCACTGACCTCACGCACGCGATTCAGCCGCGTGTGGAGCACTCGCTCAAGTTCCAAATCCCCACCGCTGACCTGCTCGGGGTGCATGTCCGTTTCAAGAATTTCTTCAAGCAGCAGTTGAATCCGTGCTTCCTCAGGAGACGTCGATCCGTCAGAAGACACAATAGGATGCTGCGATTCATCACTCACGAGTTCACCTCTGTTCCTGATCTGGCGGACGGAGATCGCCGAGCTGCTCGCTCAAGATCAATAGGCATCGGTTCAATCGACGTTGGACGGTTTTGGCCGACACTTGGAGCAATTGGGCAGCTTCACTTTGCGTGATGCCCTGGATTCGGATCAATTCGAACACTTCACGTTCCGCTTCCGGAAGATTCTCGATTGCTTCAATCATCCTGATTGCAGCAGATCCGAGAACGGATCCAGACGTTTCAGGGGAGGGGGCAGCATCCTCGTGAAGTTCCAGCGATTGTGTCTGTCGATCTAAGCGTCGGGCCAGGTCATTAAGCTCCCAACGCATGTGGCGGTTCGCAAGCACAAGGACTTGCCGAGGGGTCTCCGGGTGCACGCTCCGCATCGCTTTGAGCAGCCGCTCCACAATCGCGCTGAGCATCTCCTCGGACTGAAGATTGATGGGATGACGCATGAGGCGTGGATACCGGCGAACCAGCATGGTTGTGCACAGCAGGTGCAACCGAGCAGCCGACCGCTCAAGCAAAGCACACGACCGGCTCCGATGGTGAATCTCCATCGAGTTCCCACAAGTACTCTTGAACCACGATCGTAGTGTTTTCCGTGCCCATACCGAAAATTGTAAGCTTCGCGTTGTCGGGAATAAAGCAATGGGCCTACGCTCCAACACGACCCTGTCCACCCGCCACGCTCAATACCGGTAGACGGGGTCGAGCGACCTCGAAGAACTCACTCTCTCTCGAAGGATGGCCATCATGAACAAAACCGGACTAAAAGCGCTACTCACGCCCGAGGAAAGCGTGCTTTTGTTAATTGACCACCAACCCTTCCAGTTTGCAAATCTTCACAGTCACGAGCCCACGATGGTTGTTAACAACGTCGTAGGACTGGCTAAAGGGGCAAAAGTCTTCGGAGTGCCGACAGTACTCACAACGGTTCTGGAGGAACGCGGAGGCTTGTTGATCAAAGGGCTGCAAGAGGTGTTCCCAGAACAGAAGCCCATCAATCGGAGCTTCATCAATACTTGGCAAGACGATCGGGTCGTCAATGTCATTAAAAAGACGGGGCGTAAGAAGCTGAT
This sequence comes from Pirellulaceae bacterium, assembly GCA_963781095.1. Taxonomy (GTDB): domain Bacteria; phylum Planctomycetota; class Planctomycetia; order Pirellulales; family Pirellulaceae; genus Rubripirellula. The sequence goes on along the minus strand of CAWAEA010000003.1, from coordinate 6,088 downwards.
CGTCGCGGCATTATGGACCGAAATTTGCCTCGCGATGCCGGTCATCCAGGCACTGGGGGAAGGCTATGAGGTCTACTTCGTCACGGACGCTTCCGGCGGTGTCTCGCGTGAAGCCCACGAAATGGCTGTTCGCCGCATGGTTCAAGCCGGCGCGGTGCCAATCACTTGGCTGGCCGTTATCTCCGAATGGCAGCGAGACTGGGCACGTGAGCCTACGCTCCCCGGCATGGTTGAAATCATGTTGGAACACGCGGGTGCGAGCGGGGTCGCTTTCGCTTGGGAAATGCAGTTGCTTGGTTCAACCTCGAGAGTGTCCGCCAAAAACTCGCGGAGAAAGAAGCCAATCGCTGTTTAGTTGCAATACCACTAGTTTGGTCTAACGAACACACCCCGAGCGCGAGAGTAGATCTCAACCTGCGCAGATTTAAGGGCATTCAGCACGTTGTTCGTCCGCTGATGACTTGCACCATTCATATGCTTGGTTTACGTCACGAATACACCGACCCTTCGAACTTCCAAACAGAACATATCGGAACGCTTTGATGTCAAACATCCTTCCAAACACCGACCGTGGCTTACTTACAAAAGACGATGCGCCTCGCGTTTATCGACCTACAACCTCAAATGTCGTTTGGCGTCGCTAGTGGCATCGACCGGCAACTGCTCGTCAATAACGTTCTGATGCTCGCCAAGGGAGCCAAGGAATTTGACGTTCCGACGATCATTACGACCGTCGAAACTGAGTCGTTCAGCGGGCCAACCTGGCCGCAACTACTGGACGTCTTCTCGGACCACACGCCAATCGAACGAACGGGCATGAACTCTTGGGACACGCAGGCGTTTCGCGATGCCATCGAGGCGACCGGCAAGAAGAATATCATCCTATCCGGACTCTGGACCGAAGTCTGTATCACTTGGCCGACACTTAACATGCTGGCCGAAGGGTACAACATCTACGTTGTGGACGACGCTTGTGCCGGTACATCGCCGGCTGCCCACGAGTCCGCTCTTTCTCGGATGGTTCAGGCCGGTGCAGTGCGAATGACAACGGTCGCTACCGTGCTCGAATTCCAACGCGACTGGGCCGACAAGACGCACTACAACGCGTTGATGGATATCTTTCGAGAGCATGGTGGCGGATACGGCGTCGGTATCGAGTATGCCTACACGATGATTCACAAAGCTCCTCCAGCTCGTAAGGTTTTGAAATAACGGCTGCGAGAAACAACCGGTAATACGGAGCATTCATAAATGAAGTGCTCCGTATGCCATGCAATGTCGAGGCTTCAATGGACAGTATTCACGTTGCCGTGACGCGGCAAGTCAAGCCGGGTTGTGAAGATGAATTCGAGCAGGCTTTGCGAGAGTTTGCCCGCGAGTCTCTGCACAAGCCGGCGCCGACTGGCGTACACCTGATCGAACCGGTTCCGGGAACCAATGGGTGCGAATACGGCATGCTTCGATCGTTCGACAGCGAAGATGCAAGCCATAGTTTACCACTCGGAGATCTTTCGTCAGTGGCAGAAGCGAGTCGAGCCGCTCGTGGTCGGAGATTCGGCAGTTCGACGACTGCATGGATTGGAGGCTTTTTTTCGTGAATTAAAACACACGCCTCCTCGTTGGAAGATGGCAATCGTTACTTGGCTTGGCGTTCTTCCAACGGTATTGATCTGGTCGTCTGTTTTGCCGCAATTCCTGGGTGGCCTTCCCCAATTATTGATTGTGGCCATCGTCAACGTCTTTGTGGTCGTCACACTCACCTGGGCTGTAATGCCACTACTCAGCAAGCACTTCTCCGGATGGCTTCAGGCGTCTCACACGAAGTAAACCAACTCAAGAAAGATAGAACCATGGCTCCACAGCTTATTTTACATAACGGACGAATCACAACACAGGCTGCGAACAAACCTGAAGTCGAAGCGATTGCAATCGAAAACGGGAATGTGTTGATGATTGGCACCAACGATAAGGTCTTGGCCCTCGCCGACACTTCAACTGAAAAGATCGATCTCAACAATCGTCGGGTGATTCCAGGCCTGAATGATTCACATTTGCATGTGATTTGAGCGGGTCTCTTTTTCAATCTAGAACTTCGCTGGGATGGCGTGCCGAGTCTTTCACAGGCCCTGGAACAGCTAAAGCAACAGGCGGACAACACACCTCCACCACAGTGGGTCCGCGTAATCGGCAGCTGGAACGAGTTTCAGTTCAAAGAAGGACGGATGCCTACGCTGGACGAAATCAACAAAGCGGCCCCTCACACGCCGGTCTTTCTCCTACACCTCTATGACTCGGCTCTGCTAAACAAGGCGGCGGTACCGTTGTGCTCGGCTTTGATCGCAACACACCCAATCCAGCCGGAGGACTAATACACCACTCAGACTCAAAAGGAAACCCAACCGGCATGTTGATTGCCGAGCCAAGCACCTCATTCTTTACTCGACGATTGCCAACGCCCCGAAATTAGCGATGGAAGATCAGCTCAACTCGACACGGCACTACATGCGAGAACTGAATCGCTTTGGCGTGACGAGTGTGTCCGATGCGGGCGGAGGCGGGCAGAACTATCCCGAGGATTATGCCGTGGTGAAGAAGCTCGATGAGGATGGTGACCTCACGGTACGGATTGCCTACAGTCTGTTCGCACAGAAGCCGGGCGAAGAGTTGGACGACTACACACGCTGGCTCGGAATGACAAAACCGGGCGATGGCAGCGACTTGCTCCATGTCAACGGCGCTGGGGAGAATCTCGTCTCAAGAGCGCCCCGCTGACTTCGAGAACTTCCTGCAACCGCGACCAGACCTGCGTCCGATCATGGAACACGAACTGGAATCTGTCGTGAGCAAACTCGCTGGAGCCCGCTGGCCGTGGAGAATCCATGCGACCTATGACGAGTCGATTGGCCGATTCCTAGACATTTTCGAACGCGTCCATCGCGATAATCCGATCGACAAGCTTCTCTGGTTCATCGATCATGCCGAAACCGTCTCCGAGAGAAACCTCGATCGAATTCGGGCGCTGGGGGAGGCGTCGCCACACAACACCGCATGGCCTATCAAGGCGAGTATTACATTCGCCGCTATGAGATGCACGTCAGCAAAGAGACGACCTCCTCTCAGGCGGATGTTGTGCAAATGGGTTTGCCCGTGGGAGCTGGTACCGATGGCACGCGCGTGGCCAGCTACCATCCCTGGACCTGCCTATGGTGGATGGTCACTTCCAAGACCGTCGGTGGAACCGTGCTGCATGATGAGGCCGACCGTTTGACCCGAGAAGAGGCCTTGCGGCTCTATACACACGGTAGTGCCTGGTTCAGCCATGAGGATGGGAAGAAGGGAACATTGGAACCGGGACGGTTCGCAGATCTGGCGGTCTTGAGCGACGACTATTTTGCGGTTGAAGAAGATGCGATTCGGGGACTGGAGAGCGTTCTAACAATAGTCGGAGGACGCGTCGTATATGGAGCGGGTGAGTACGCCAATCTCTCGCCATCCCTACCGCCCGTCAGCCCAGATTGGTCACCAGTCGCCCGGTTCGGCGGTTATGACAACTCCCAAGCCGTCCCACCGATCCATGAACACACGCCAATCATGGCAGCCGACGGTCGCGTGTGGGAAACCGGTTGCGGTTGTGGAGTTTAGACCAGGTCGATATGCCGAATATGCATTGGTGAAAGTTCGCAGCGGAATCGGAACCTTGTAACTGCTCGGCTTTCTATTTCTGGGTATTCGAGGCCCCGTACCATGTCGAACTCCTTCTGGTGTCTGTGTTCGATGGACAACTGCATGGGAAGAGCTCCAACGTTTCGGAGATAGTTGGTACAAACACGATTGAAAGGGCGATGTATGAAAGCCGTAATGTTCGAGTCGTTCGGTGGGCCGGAAGTGCTACAAGTCGTTGCTGTCCCGGATCCTCCGGCCCCGGGCCGACTAGTTGCTGGTACGAGTGATGGCGACGTCCGTCAATCCCCTCGATATCCAGAAGCGGCGGGGCGATTACAAGGCAATCCCGCTTCCAGCGGTAATCGGGTCGGACGTGTCGGGGGTGGTGTCTGCAGTTGGCGAAGAGATCGATTCATTCCGACCGGGAGATGAGGTTTACTACGCACCGCCGCTCTCGCTCCCGGCAGTGCCCAGTGCATGTAATCGAGGAAAACGTCGTTGAGCACACAGGAAGCCCGTCGGTATATCCCACCCGAATCTGCGGCCTTGCCTTTGGCAGGCGGGACAGCCTGGGAGGCGCTGTTTGAGCGTGCCGCCCTTGAGCCCGGCGAGTCCGTGCTGGTTCACGCCGCTGCGGGTGGGGTTGGGTCGCTGGCAGTCCAACTGGCGAAGGCTGCGGGGGCGGTAGTGCTGGCCACTTGCGGAGGCGGGAACGTCGAATTCGTCATCACTAGGTGCGGATCATGTGATCGACTATCGCACTTGTGACTTCGTGCGAGCTGCACTTGATTCAGCCGAAAAGGTCGATGTCGTGTTGGACACAGTCGGGGGAGAAACGCTCGCTCGAAGCATCGGTCCTTCGCCCAGGCGGGCGGATAGTGAGCATCGTGGACACGCCTTACCAGTTGTCGTTGCTTCCGGCTTACGAGCGGAATCTAACAATTCATTTGATGTTCACAACGCTCAACGGCAACCGGCTGGAAAGAATAAGAGGAATGGTGGAGCGGCAATCCATTCGCCCTATCATCCATGCCGTATTTCCAATCAGCCAGGCCGAGGAAGCTCATCGACTGATCGAGGCGGGCGGAATTCGAGGCAAGGTCGTGTTGGACTTGTCGGAATGGTGAGACAGTATCACCATAAGTTTTTGGCTCCGGACTGTGTGCGACAGAGGAACTGTTGCTAAAACCGCTCCGTTTCGCCGCATCCTGGGCACGACCTCAACCGAAGCTGGCGAAAGTATTCCCGGCGGTACTGCTCTTGCTTGGTCATGTCGTCGGGTGTTTCCTGCTCGGTCTGTTGTTCAGTCGGCTCAAGGCGGCATTCGGTCTCGGCTTGCTCCTTCGGATCTTCGCTTGGAATAGGTGAGGTAGTCATCGGTTTTCAGTCTCCATGAAAAACGATTGGCAAAGCCACCCGAAGGCCGCGACGGGCAGCCAGAAACAGAAAAAAGCGACCAGCAAAGAAGCCTTCGAAAGCGTCCTTGCGTGATCGTGCCGGCGAAGGAGCCGCTAATCAAACTTGGTTTAGCAAGACGCCTAAGAAAGCTGTTCTGAGAACTGCTTTCCGCCTTGCTTTGAAAGACGATAAGCGAATCACTTCAGCTGTTTACGATCTTGTCCGACCAGCGATTTTAGCCCCGCAAAGGCCACGGGATCGGATGTTTGCAGATCCGAAAGAGCGGAGCAAAAAAGTTCCAACCGTGTCTTGTCGCCCCGACATCATTAAACCCCACAAAACCAAGTGTTTTGCGGGGTTTTTTCGTGTCTTGGCCCGTTCCCGCTTCGCCCGCCGGATGGTCAGGAATGGACCGAATTTGACTTGGTTGCACCAGATTTGGTGCAACCGTTCGTAAGGTGTCATCGCGGGCAATCTGTAATGCCTCCACCGCTTCGGCCGTGTCGAGCAGCCGGGCATCGGTGTAGGTGTTCATGGTCAACGCGATGTCGCTATGTCGCATCGCAGCTTGGGCAACCCTGGGTGCCACGCCGGCCCGCGATAGGTGCGTCCCGAAGGAATGACGTAACGCATGAATGTGAATGACGCACCCGTCCGCGTCGGTCTTCTCGATCTCTGCGGCGGCTAGGTCCCGGTTCATAATCCGCAGGATGCCCGCCGGCACGTTGAACACGGTTTCGGATCGGTCGCGGCCCTTGACGGTTCGTTCACACTGAAGCTCAACGGCGAAGACAACGTGATCGTGGAACGGCTGCGGCCTACCTAGAAAACAGACGATGGTTATGAAGTCGGATGCGTCCGGGGAGGTTCAGAGTTTTGCTGCGGGGCAGCGTACACGTGCGTTACAGGCCAATGTTCTTGGGAGGGTACTTTTTGAAGGTCGCAGTCCGGACTTGAGCTTCCCCGTGACGGTTGCCATCCACGGGTCGAGGCGATGGCCGACCGTCATTTCCTCCTTCGGGTGATC
>CAWAEA010000002.1:0-68165 GCA_963781095.1 Pirellulaceae bacterium | reverse complement strand
GCTATCTCGGCTACCTGTAGTTCGTGTTGAATATAGCGATAGCCGTGCATTAAGACTATGGCACAAGATTTTATTCCCGTATCGAAGATAGCCTGTAAGTCCTGTCTGACCTGAAGTTCTTCTACAGGCTTTAGTTCATTACCGTGCGCATCGTAACGCTCATCGATCTCGATAACAGTTTCATACAGCATACTGGGAAGAACGATTTTGTGGGCAAAGATATCAGGGCGGTTTTGATAGCCGATACGTAAAGCATCTTTAAACCCTTTAGTAATTAGCAGTACGACGCGATCGCCTTTTCTTTCTAATAGGGCGTTAGTCGCCACTGTAGTCCCCATCTTCACCACTTCGATTTGTTCGGTAGGGATGGGTTCGTTTTTAAGAATCCCCATGAGATCTCTGATTCCCTGGAGCGGGGCACTCCGATACTGTTGGGGTTTTCTGAGAGTAGTTTGTGGACTATAATTTTATTATCGGAGGTTTTGGCAACCACATCGGTAAACGTACCACCGCGATCGATATAAAACTGCCACTGTGTAGAAGAGTTCATAGTGATTAGCTAATTAGCTAGTTGGTAATAGTATTTATTATAGGTAGGGTCAAAGTTTAGTTCCTGATACCGCACTGTCGATTTGTTAACATCTTTGTGTAGCCGAACATCCTCGCTATACCAAAGATATTAGTATTTGAATTGAAACTAGTGCGATCGCGTAGTGGCAGGCAACGCAATGATCGACGCAAATTGTCGGGAATGATTAAGCTTTGAAAACATTGGTATATAAGCAATTACTTAATAATGCTTCACTCTACTACCCATTGTCAGCAGACCTGATTTTTATAACCCACATTCCGCACTTTACTTTTGTAGTTTTTATGTAATTTAGAATGAAATAATAAAGGCGATCGTTTATGATTAAACTTTTTATTCCTAAAGTATGAGGCATCAGAAAAAAATATTAACTATTAATTATTGTAGCTACCTCTTGTGTCTTAGTTGGTAAAGCTTTGAGCCAAGTTTGTGCAATTTTAACGATTAAATCTCTTTGAGCGTTTGCTATTCGTTGCTGATGGGATTCGTCTTGATTGAGACTAATTATTTCTTCTAATTCACTCTTTGCTAAATTAAGATTAGAAGAATTATTTAACTGATTACTTTCTTTTTCGATTGCTTTGAGGTTTTCTACCACTGTGAATAATCGATTCATTGTTTCTAGTTGTGAGATGTAAATAAGGCGGTGATGGTAAGTTTGGTTTTTCTAGTTTGATTATTGAATCGATATCTTTGGCGTGGGAAAATTGATTTAAAATATCGGCTAAAGCATACATTCGATTGCCATGATTAAGATGACGTACCTTTTCAAAAGCTTTTAATGCTTTGTCTGGTTGTTTTTGATGTAAATACCAAAAACCGGCGGAGACTGCACGAGCAGGAGTATCTAGACGAGGCTTCGTATTAAACAAATTTAGAGGAGTACAACAGTAGCGAATTAACTCAAAGTCATCTATCTGGTTACTAAGTTGGAATATTCGTTCGATAATTTTTTCTTCGGTAGTTGTCGCTAAAACTGCATTAGTAGCATTAATAACTGGGATAAACTGCATACTGTAACGTAACAATTGATTGAGGTTGTATATTCGGTGTTTGCCAATCCTGTCTTAACCAATTTTGTAATAATTGATTTAAACCCAAAATAGGTAATACTGTTATTTTTACAGGTATGATATTTTGAGGCAAAAAATAACGACTTAAAAATCCTGCTAGCCAATTTTCCCAACGTAAAGCCCAGATAACAAATAACAAAACATTTAGTATGGCTATTGGAAAACTATTTGGTAAACTTCCTGCAACTAATACTATTATTAAAAAAAATAAGTTTGAACCTATAGAGTTTCCTAATTTATTTCTCAATGTCGCTTCTTGCACGCTCGATACTACACCAAATGCGATACCATAAGCTAAGTTAATAGAGTCTAGACCATCTACTCCGTATAATATACCGAATATTATGCTCAGTGCTATACTTTGTGTTGTAAGTTGTATTAAGCTCTGAAACACTTCGTCGCCAAGTTTTTAAAACTACTAGAAAAATAATAAGAATCAAACCAATTCCTATACCAAAAGCGACTCCAGACCAATCAATCTTGATATTTAAATAATTATCTAAGATTAAACAAACAAAATAAGGAGTAGTGATATTTAATAATATTCCTTGAAACAAAAATTTTAACAGTTGAGAGTGTTGTCTTAATTTTTGCCATTGTTCGTTATTGACAGTACTTTGTTTTTGCCAATTTCTACCACAGTATTCATCTTCGTACCACTTTATGCTTGAGGAAAGAAAAAAATCCAGTATAAAATCAAAAGATAATCCAAAAGGATTCCAAATAGACAAAGGGCGTTTTAATTGAGGGGCAAGATCTAATTTTGGTATAGTATTCGATTGTGAAGTAAGTTGATTCATGGTTAGTCAACAATTGACAATGGGAAACTCTTAACGATCGACTTTTTAGTGAAAGTTTGGCATGAAATAGATGACTGTTGACGATTTCTATTTTAATTCATTAAATACTTGGAGTATCGCTTAGGTACATAGCAATTTTTATTCGCTCTAAATTGTAATTCACGCTAAACTTTGGGTAAATATCTTTTAATTAACTTATTTTAAGCTTCAGATTACTTAATTTTAACTTTAATAAGTTATCTTGATAACCAGATTAATGTATTCTCAATCACTAAAATATGATGAATTCAACAACCAAACTACGTAATAATTTTCCCACCGGATTAGCATCAACTGAAAAAAAAGTATATTTTTATGAAAAAGGAAAGATAATTCCTCTTCAAAGTACAAGTATTTGGCAACTAAATCATGGTGTTGTCCAATTTTTTCAAAGTAATCCCGATGGGCAAGAAACAATCCTTGGTTGGGGGCAAACAAATCACTTTTTTGGTAGTTGGCTTAGTGGTGTAGAAAATATTCAAGTGAAAACTTTATCCGATGTTTATTTACAACAATATTATCTAACTGAAACTGAGCAAAATTCTGATTTAGTCCAACGAATGTTAGCTCAGTTAGTTATCCGTTTTCGCCAAACTGAAGAGTTATTAACGATCGTTAGTTTAACTAAAATTGAAGATAGATTAATTGCATTACTTAAGTTGTTAGCCAAATATTTAGGAGAAAAGATCGATTCTTCTGTTCGGATTCGGATTAGATTTACGCATCAAAACTTAGCTGATTCGATCGCAACCACCAGAGTTACAGTTACCCGTCTTTTAGGTGAATTGCAAAAACAAGAATTGATCACCTTTGATCGTAAACGACACATAATTCTAGTTAATAGTTAATAGTTGAGAGTCGAGAGTTAATCGGGATTAGGTATTAAGTATTAAGATTCACCGAATTATCAATTGAGAATATTTCATTATCTATTCTCTGTTATCTTTTCACTGTAGGCACGCTCACTAATTATTACTTTGCTGATTGAACTAACATCCAGCTACCTGCTAGTAAACCTAAAATATTAGGAAGCCAAGCCGCCATCAAAGGCGTAACGATACCCCATATTCCCATTGACTCACTCATAAAAGATAATAGATAATAAGAGAAAATCAAGAAGACACAGATACCAAATCCTGTCGCTTTATTGGTGTTTTGGGGGCGTAAACCTAAAGCTGAACCAATTAAACCAAACACTAAACAAACAAAAGGTAAAGCAATCTTATTGACGTTGAAGACGGCGTTGGGATTTCCGGCCGAGATCGTGGCACCAAACTCGGTCAAGTTATTGATTGCGGTCGCGACCGTGGTGAACGTTGACCCGGTTCGATAAACAACCGTCAATGTTCGGCCGGTTTTGTTGTACGTCGCCGTCGCACCGCTCGCGGAGCTGCTGGGGACAAAACGAATTTCGGTATTGTCGAATGAGCGATCGGTCAAGTTCGCGGTCACATCGATCCGTTGGGCACCGACCTGGACCGTGCCCACGGCGCCGGTGTCTTCAACGAACAACGGGTCTTCGTTGAAGTAGACGACGACTTCGTTACGATTTTGAACCAATGATCCGTCCGCCAATCGGACGACCGGTTGCGGCACGACCGATTCGATCAGCGATCCCAAACGCAATTCGAAATTGGTGACATTGACGCGTTGGCCCGCATTGCCCGCTCTGAAAATTTCACCACCGACGTTGCGAAGAGCCGTGATGCCGAGGCCCGGATCATCAAACCCGAATACTTCCGCCTTGTACTTATCATCCGGCAACGCATCGGCAAACCGCACGACCACTTCGTTGGGTGCGTTGTCGCCGAGGGTCACCAATCCGGGCGTGATACGGACGTCGTCGGCGGTGCCGAGCAAACCGTCGATGCCGGCGCGGGTAACGCGAATTCCTTCGAACGTATTGGTATCGATCGTTTGGTTCTGGTCGAATCGGAACGTCAACACGTTGGGAGCGGTATCGCGGACCGAACCCGCGACGATCAAGTCGCCCTGGTTGGGCTGGATTCCGATCAATTGGGGTCCGGCGAGCAATTGCCGAGCCTCCAACGTTTCAAGAATGTGTTGACGACGCTTTTTGCGGGTCGCACGCGGTTTACCGGATCGCGACGACTTCGCACCCGGACCTCCGCCGTTTGAGGACGAAGACAAACCAGCTCGAGGCGAGACGTCGGTGGGAGATGCCGAAGTATTGAGTCGCTTTCGCGAGGTCATAGACCGAACCTTCAATGGGATGTCGTTCCTGGATTCGAGCAAATTGCCCGGTCATTGAACGACCGCGATGGTGGTAGTGTTAATTAAGTTGTCGGCCGCGACGGGGTCGTCTGCTTCCGCAAACAATCGCATGACGGTGACGAGGACGTTGTTCGACGAGCAGATCTCGGTGCAAGCGTAACCGCGGCGCCCGAGCCGAAACCCAGTCGCCGAGTATAGTTGCACACCAAAAACCCGCAAACATTGCCTTCATGATCCTTCAAAGAGCTTTCCGAATTTGCCGATAAATCGGCCGATCGTAGCGGCAATGCGGCTAAACGATGCAGATCGCTAGCCAAACCTAGCTCAAACCCTTGGCGCCGTCGCCTCGGCTTTCGCCGATTGTCGCGTGGCACTTGGACGATTTAATGGGGCAAAAGTTCCCAGCGAGGGGCGGCAAGTGATCCAGGATTTGCAAGTTTGCTGGCAAATGAGGTCGTCTCACCGGCAATTCTTGCACGTCAACTGCTCCGAAACCGAGAACAGTCCACCTCGCGTGCTGAGAATCTGACTCTCCGGCGGTCCGCCGACTCAAAAATCGTCATCATCGTCCTCGTCGTCTTCACGATCCGGGTGCATCGGATCGTCCGCATCGAAGAACAGGTCGGCCAAGCCCAGCGGGACGGCGTCGCCGCCCAACGTCCGCCGACGTCGCTGGGCCAATTGCTCGAGATCAACGGCGTCCTCACCCAAACATTTCTCCAATGCCTCCTGCCAAGCATCATCGCGGCTGATCGGATGTTTGGGGTCCTGGATCATCCGCTTGAGCGCGAATCGCAACAGATTGATCCCGTCGCGAAGGGAAAAGTCCAATTTCAACTGGTGGAAATGTCGCAGAAACTCGACCGTCATCGCCAACATCTCCGCCTCGGCAAATGGCAAGTGATATTGAAGGATCGCCATCTCATATTGCTCGTTCCGAAATCCGACGCCCAGCGTGGGCTGCAAGCGGCTGAGGATGTCGTCAGGAATTTCGAAGGTCGATTCGTCGTGGTTCATCGTTTCGGCAGCGCGAAAATCCTTGAACCCTACTCAATCGTCATCCCCGCTACAATCGATTTGACCAGACGTCCTCCATCGAACAGCGGTGCCACAGGCCCCCAGACTTTTCGTTGATCCGATTGCCCTCGTCGAGCAAACAAATCCCGCCCGTCACCATTGCGGAGACCAGCGGCGAACGTGGTACGCGATTTCACCGCCCTGGACGAAACCCGGCGTGATCAACAGATCTTCGGGCCGCGTGTCGGAAGAGCACCTGATAGATGTACAACGGCCGGCCGTCGAGCTTGGGCCGCCGCGATTGCTAGCTGAGTCTTGCCGACCCCGGTGAACCGACCGACCGTGGCGTCAATGGAAGATCCGCGTCGTCGACCGTGATCCAACACGCGAGCAACTGCATCAGCACCTCATGCTGACCGATCCATTGACCGGGCGCCGTGTAGGGATGGGCCAACTTCAAGCGAACCGAGTCGACTTTGACGTAACCGTCGCTGATCTCGTACCGACGGGGGTGCTCATCCGGACGGGATTGGGTCATCCTTAGAAACTCTTGGAAGATAGGATCGTGGGCGGATAAGGATCGTGAGGGAAAATTTGCAAGTCAATCGGGCTGATTCTCGCGGCTCGCGATTTCGTCGGCGTAGGCGTCCGCGGTCTTAGCGGTTTTCCCCTCCGCGATCTCCTGCTTCTCATCGTTAACGGCTCGCAAAATCGAATCGATGTATCGGTGGATCGAATGGTCACCAAAGTGGTCGATCTTCCAAGACTTTAAGCCTCGCAAAAATCCGTGCCAACGGTCACGACGTCTTGCCAACGAACTCAGCTTTCGAATCTTGCCGTTGCGGTTCAAGTAGACCTCACGACCGCAGTGACGGTAACCCATCATGATCGGCGGCACGCGGGTCACGATGTCATTGTTGTTGACGTACCGGTAGTGTTCCAGATTAACAAAATTGATGTATCGCCGATCTCCGACGCGTGGACTGCCATAAGTAAAAAGTTGATCGGGATTGCTGTCGATGTGGGACAAAAAACAACGTCCGGCACAAATCGTGGCCATCGCACCACCGAGGCTGTGGCCACAAAACCAAAGGGGTTGATCGTTTTTGATCAGCGAGGTTCGAGCATCGGCCACAAATCATCGACCTCCTGTTTGAATCCGCGGTGAACCTTGCCCGCCGTTTCAGCCAAGACGGCAGCGGCATTGGCGTCGGCGGACGTCATTCCAATCATTCGGTTCGGTCCCGCGACACGCGATGACACAGTCATGATCGTTGCGGAATCGGTAAGCTTGCGACCCGTCGCGATCATAGAAACTGACTTCGGGCAATCCGATGATCTCGCAGGCACGTCGCGTTTCGTCTTCATCGTTGTAAGCGATCATCGAAAGTTCGGCGAACAGCAACGACTTTTCGAGGAACGATAACCCACGAATCGGACCCGACAGTTTGGAATGGATGACGAGTTTGCGTTCGCCCGGATCTTGGACCGTGTCCACCGTCTGAATGGCTTTTTCGAGCATGCTGTCAACTCCTTTTCTTCCGAAAGTTCCTATTCAAACAGTTGCCCGAAATGGTTGGCACGGGAGAGAATGTCCCATCAATGATCAACCTTGAATGTGGCTTCGACTCGGGCCGCCGGTTTCAATTGCTCGCTGCGTTGAGGGTGCCCTCCGCCGACATCAACTTGCATGGTCAAGTGACACCGCCACCGATCATCATCGGACTTGGGAAAGTCGCTTCGAAAATGGACGCCACGGGATTCGGCTCGGGCCAGCGCCGAGTCGACGATGCAGGACGCGGTCTGCAGCAAATTCTGTAACTCCCAACCCTCAACGCTGGCGAATTGGTGCGTCATCACGTAGGCGGCGAAGGAACGGATCGAGTCACCGGCTTCACGCAGCCCGTCGGCCGATCGTTCGACTCCCGCCAAACGCCCCATCAAGCTTTTCAGCGAAACACGAACATCGGCAAAGTCGAACGATTCCGTCGTCTCATGAACCGGGTGCGAAATCGGAAAGGCTTCCAATTTGCTCGACTGTTCTCCGGCGGCTCGCGAGGCCGCTTCGCCCGCGTGGGCGCCATAAACCAATCCCTCCAACAAACTGTTGCTGGCCAGTCGATTGGCGCCGTGCAGCCCGCTGCTGGTGACCTCGCCGGCCGCCCACAATCCGGGCAAACTGGTCCGCCCCTGACGGTCAACGGTCAAACCGCCGACGACGTAGTGAGCGCCCGGGCGAACCGGAATTCGATCGCTGGTGATGTCCAAACCGAATTTTTTACAGGCGACTGCGATTCCCGGAAACCGCAACTTCACGTGTTCGGGATTCAAGTGGGAAAGATCCAAGTAAACACTGGCATGTTTGGTCTTGTCCATTTGCCGGATGATCGACTGGCTGACCACGTCGCGCGGCGCCAATTCCGCTCGATCATCGTATTGGGGCATAAATCGCACCCCATTAGCATCGATCAAATGGGCACCCTCGCCACGGACGGCTTCGGTGATCAGCGATCGTGAAGATCCGGCGATGTAGAGCACCGTGGGATGGAACTGGATAAATTCCATATCACGCAGTTCGACGCCGGCGCGGTAAGCGAGGGAAGTTCCATCGCCGGTCGCGACGGGTGGATTGGTCGACTCGCGATAGACCTGTCCGGCACCTCCGGTGCAAAGGATAGTTTCTTTCGCCCAGACCATGATCCGTTGAAGGCCTTCGTTGTAGATCAGTGCGCCGCGGCACTTTCCATCGAACGTCAACAGGTCGGCGGTGAACGCGTTCTCCCAAATGTCGATGTTGGTTGCTTTTCTCGTCCGTTCAATGACCGCCCGCATCACTTCGGCGCCGGTCGCGTCACCGTGGGCGTGGACGATTCGCTCGCGACTGTGACCGCCCTCGCGGCCGAGCATCAGCTCGCCATCGGATTGATCGAATTGGGTTCCCCAACGGACCAGTTCGGCGATCCGTCGCGGCCCTTCCCGGATCACCATGTCAACGATTTCGGGGTCACAAAGATTCCCTCCGGCGGCGAGCGTGTCGGAGACGTGAGACTCGAAACAGTCATCGGGATCCAGCACGCCCGCGATCCCTCCCTGGGCATAGTTGCTGTTGGATTCGCGAAGTTTGTCTTTGGTGACGACCAACACCGATTGGTGCGATTCCACGGCGTTGGCGGCTCGCAGCCCGGCCAGTCCGCCACCGATCACCAAGACGTCGGTGAAGCGATGCAGGGCGCGTCGTGAATCAAAAGGAGTTAAGTAGCGAGGCGTAAACATCCAAAATCTTTCCAAGGTTTTTTTGCGATCCGCCCCGTCCATCGACGGACCGGCGTCTCGACAGTCTCTCTTTATACCGGATAGGCTTGTCCGCGATGACCACGCACGATCGTGAACCGAAGACTATGCTGGGGGCCGATCGGATGGACAAACTCGCACGCGATGCAGAACTGATGAGCGAAATGAAACGCGGCCTCCATCCGCACCCGAATTCTGTGGACTCCGATGACGAGGAGCCATCGCCGATTTCGCTGACCAGCGACGGGACGCGGTCCAGCAAACGCAAACGGCGTCGCCGGCTGACCCTGGCGGTGCTGCCGACCGTGCTCACGCTCGGAAATGGCGTTTGCGGGTTGGCGGCGATCGCCGTTGCGACCAGCGAATCGCTGGTTTGGAGTAATGAAAAGCAGCTGTTGGTGGCGGGAATCTTGATTTTTGGCGGAATGCTTTTTGATGCCCTTGATGGTTCTGCGGCCCGCATGACGGGTCAAGAGAGTCGATTCGGCGGCGAACTCGACAGCCTCTGTGATGCCATCACGTTTGGAACCGCGCCGGCGGTCCTGGTTTGGCGGTACAACGAAGGAGTGTACTTGCCTCAAAAGGTGACCTGGGCCATTGGCACCTTGTTCGCACTTTGCGTGCTGATCCGGCTGGCCCGGTTCAATGTCGAAACCGGCGAAGACGATGCGCACGACGGATTCGAGGGATTGCCGAGTCCGGCCGCGGCGGGAACGTTGGCCGCCTTTGCCATCGCCATGCCCGAATTGGCCGGATATGCCGATCCGGTGTTCTACAACGAGCACATCGTTCGTTGGACCGAGCGAACCTTGGTCGCCTCGCACTATCTGCTTCCTGGACTGGCGCTAATTCTGGCGTATCTGATGGTCTCGCGGTTCCAGTATCCCCACGTGTTTCAGCAATTGTTGCGAGGCCGAAGAGCACCCAACCAAATCGGCCAAGGTCTGTTCGTGGTCATTGGCGTCTCGTGTTGCACTGGTTGGCTCTCCCGATCGCGTTCTGTTACTACGCATTCGGCTCGCCGCTGAGAACGTTGTGGGCAAAGTATCGCGGACGAGCGAAATCGATCCATCCGGTTAGCCACGATTCGTGACCCCCGCTCAATTGTATCGGCCATGTAATACCCCCGCGAAATGATGAGGCGCTGGTTTATGCGCCATGGGCGCCGGAGTTTGCAACCCGATAATAAGCTTCAGCAAGTTAGACGGTCGGACCCCTGTGACGTAGCGCGTCTCGGCAAACCATTCGTCCGCTTGCGATCTTTTTTGGCGTTCCGATCTCTCGATGTCGTTGAAGGTAATTGATTGATGCACCGAGTTTCGACCGACCTCAAGAAGATTCATCATCCTCATAGCAGCCCGTTCTACAGCCATTTTGTGCCGGCGTACCAAGCGGTTTGGCCGGCGGTTGCAAAACGGCGTATCTCCGCGGCGATCGGAGCACTCGATATCCCCGCCGGGGCACGCGTGCTAGAAGTCGGCGTCGGAACAGGCATGTCGCTCGAAAGCTATCCCACCGACATCTCGTTGATGGGGGTCGACCTATCTCAAGCGATGCTCGCCGAAGCCGAACAGTTGATCCAAGATCATCGCTGGAATCACGTCGAAGTGATGCCAATGAACGCCGAAGAGCTGATGTTTGAAGATTCGACTTTCGATGTCGTGACCTCTTTTCACACGATTAGCGTCGTGTCCCAACCGCTTCGGATGATGGCCGAGATTGTCCGCGTCTGCAAACCGGGTGGACGGATCTTGATGATCAATCACTTCCGAAGCGACAATCGGTTGATCGCACGCGTCGTCGATTCGGCAGGCAACATTACCAAGCGATTGGGATGGCGGACGGACATCGAATTGGAAGCCATGGTCCGAGAGCTGCCAATGCGTCTGGATCTTCGGTACAAACCGAATCCGTTGTCGCTGTTCACCGTCTTGGAAGCGACCTGCAAACCGGAGCAAATTTCCATGGGGATTCCCCGATCGGCTCCGGAACGCGCGACGGTTTGATCAGGCTATTTCCCAGGCGTGGCATAGCCGGCACACGAGTTGCAACGAGGAATCCGAAGTCTCGGGCGGAAGACGAGTGCTTGATCCTGTTTACCCGAACGGCCCCTTCAATGCCCAAACGATAAGTTTGCATCGAAGATGAGCCGCTTCCGGTATCGGATCGCAAGCTTCTTCATTGCCCGTTCAAATTTTCGAGTCCCTGTTGAAGGCGAATGCAGTGTTCAAGAATTTTCTGATGGGTTCCATTTGTTTGGCCGCGATCTCCTTCACCGCCAGTGATGCGAGCGCGTTCCACGGCCGACATCGAGGCGGCAATTCGTGCGGCCAAGCAGTTTACAGCAGTGGGTACGCCTACTCAGCCCCCGTGCGAAGCTACAACGTGCCGTCGAGCTCGTATTACAGCGGATATGGTGGTTACAGCGGATATGGTGGCGGATATGACTATGGGCGGTCATCGCTGCGTCAATCCGCTCTCTCCATCGGCGTCGGTGGATCCCCTTATGGCTATGGTTATGGTTCAGGCTACCGTGGTTACGGTTCGGGATACCGTGGATATGGGACGGGCGGCTATGGTGCCGGTGGATTCGGAGTCGGCGGATTTGGAGTCGGTGGATACCCCGGCTACGGAATCGGTCGCAGCGGATTCTCGATGGGAATCGGCGGCTTCGGGAGAGGATGGTAGACCCAGAACTTTGGTCGGGCGGGATAACCGCAAATCCTGAATCCCCTCAGTCATTTGTTGCAGGTCGGCAAGATCTTGCCGGACTCGCGCCGGGTTCGAGTAGCTGTGAGTCCTACGGCCCCCGCAAATCGGTCAACTCGTTAGTCCCATGTCAATGAATCGGATAACGAGTTGAGGTTGCGTGGTTCATCGTTGGTCACGACCAACATGTCTTCGATTCGCACCCCGCCGCAATGACGTCCGTAGAGTCCCGGCTCGATCGTGAACACTTCGTTCTCGAGCAAAGTTCCGCCTTGGTGATCGAGTAGGATCGGTTCGTGCAGATCTAATCCGATGCCGTGTCCGGTTCCGTGTTGGATGCTGGGACCATCGGTCAGCTTGCCTCGCGAGACTTTGTAGCCGTGTTGCTTTAGCACGTTTTCGCCGGCTTTGTGCACCGCATCGGCGGTGTTGCCGGCTCTCAGCGCCGCCGTTGATGCCGCCTTTGCTTCGACGACGGCTGCGTGCATCGCGCGGGTTTGATCGGATACCTTTCCGTGGACAACGGTTCGCGTGCAATCACCCCAGTACCGGGTGCTGTCGTCTCTCGGGAAGAGATCGACGATGATGGGAATTTCGGTACGGAGCACTCCGGAACCGCTGTGATGGCAATCGGCAACCAGGGGTGCCGTGGCGATGATGGCGCCATGGCTCATGCTGCAACCGCGCTTGAGAAATTCGATGGCGACCATCGAACGAACGAGGTCGCTGGTCATCGGTTGACCGTCATGGATCAAGACGCCTTCGTCACCCACGTCACAATGGGCGATCAATTGGCAAATCCACTTCATCACCTCTTCGGTCAATCCTTGGGCTCGGGCCAACGATTCGATTTCTCCACGACTTTTGACGCGTCGATCCAGCACGCCAAGGTCAGGATCGTAATCAACCTCGATTTCCCATTGTTGCAGGTGCCAAGCAAAGATGAACGGGAGGGATCGATCGGCAACCACGCGTTCGACTTTCGCCGTCCGTAAGATCTGCGCGGCGGCTTCCGCGGTGGCCGTCTCGCGATCGGCACTCAAACCCGCCGGAGGTTGATGTTCGGCGGGACAGGTTACTTCGTCGACATGACCGACTTGACGAACTCGATCCATCTCCAAATCTCTCACCAGACCGATTCGCCGGGAATCGAGCTCGATCCACGCCGCAGGGTCCCCGAGTGGGACGCCGAGGCGTCGTGCAAGCGACGCGTTCTTCTCAGGAAAACCGGCCAAAATTCTCGCAGATTGAATTTTCATGAGGAAGCGATGAGAACCGTTTGGAAAGAAATGGAGCAAAGATGATTGAGCGGGAAACGCCGGTCCGTTATTTTTCGCTCGAAAGCGTCTTAACGTGGGGGGCATCCGGTGCTTTTGCCCACCGTCGTCGGTTATACACGATCGGTCAAGGCAATTGGTTAGCGATCATACACGCCGCCGTTCTCTGCTCGTCATTGTCGTCTCACCCCGCCCCCTATCCGCCAAGCGTTTTATGTTCCAATCCATCACTGCAGTCGCCGCGTTTATCTTGACCGCATTTTCGCTGCTCACCGGAACGAACCAGCCGGTGTCGGCGCAGTCTATCGATCGCGAGGTGGGCGACGTTTCAAATGCATCGGAACAGCCGTCGTTGAAGGACGGCGATCGATTGATCGCGACCTATCAAGCCGGTTTTGTGCCCTCACCGGATCCCGCACAACCCTATATGGGTCGAAGCGGTTTCGTCCATCCGATGGTCACGCCCGCCGGGAACATTGTGACCGACGGGATGCCGCTTGATCACATTCACCAACATGCGTTGATGTTCGCCTGGACGAGCAGCCAGATCGAGGGTGTACCCGTTGATTTTTGGAACAGCGGCAAACGGCTCGGGCGGATCGAGCATGTCGAGACGATCGAAGCCACCCCAGACCGAATTGTCGTCGAGTTGAAACATGTGAATCAGACGACGACGCCGGAGAGCACGGCGATCCGGGAAACATGGCAGCTCGATCGTGTTCCCCACCCGACGATGAACGTGATCGATTTGACTTCGACGCAACTGTGCATGCTGGATCATCCGATCACGATCGCCGAATATCACTACGGTGGCATGTGCATTCGCGGCAGCAGTGAGTGGGCGGCCGACAAGGTAACCATGCGCACGAACGAAACATCGGACCGGATCGCCGCCGATCACACTCGTCCCCGATGGGCCGCCATGACGGGAACCGTCCGCGGGAACGCATGCGGCATCGCCGCGATTAGCCACCGAGAGAACTTTCGGAGCCCCCAGCCCGTTCGGATCCACGCATCGATGCCCTACTTTTGCTTTGCGCCGATGGTGCTCGGCGAATTCAAGTTGGAGCCAGGCGTTCCCTACGTTTCACGATTCCGGTTCGTCGCGTTTGATGGTGAGCTTGATGAACCCGCACTCGAGCCACTGTGTCAATGGTGAGGGAGCACAAAGCGATGTTCTCTCAAAGACGAGTCCGCCGAGTTCGGCTAAGCTGGGGACCTGTGACGACCATCGCCATAGCGTGTGGCCGTTTGAAGGTTCGTAACCGGACCGTACGACGAAACCTTATCATCTACTGAAATCGGACGTTCATTTTCGATGTTGACCGTAAAATGCCCCAAGTGCGGGGCCGCATTGAAATTAGCCCAAGCGCCCGCGAGCGGCCGGATCAAGTGTCCCAAGTGCTCGGCGGTGGTAGCGGTGAATCCATCGGCGTCAAAACCGGCGGCCAGTCCCACCGGCGCGGCGAAGTCCCGCCCGCCCGCCCGGCCGAGCAACGAGGACGCTGATCCCGATGACGAGAATTTCGATTTCGGTCGGATCAATTTCCCAACCGCATCGGCCGCCGCTGCGGTCAGCCAATTTCCAAGCGGCAGTGGTGGTTCGGTTTACGACGGCCCTATCCCCGGCGACCCACTCGAGATGGACGCTCCCGCGACAAGCGGTGACCGGGGAAATGCTAAAGCCACCGCCGGTGGGAAAAAAAAGAAGGGCGGCATCAGCACAACGGCCATGGTGCGAACGGCCATCGGGTTGATCACACTGATCGTCTGCACAATCATCGCTGTGATCGTTTGGAAAGCCCGCGGATCTTCGGGACCTTCGCAAGCCGAATCGATCGCGAAGTTGCAACAGACTTCACCGGAGGGATACAAGGCGGTGGGATTTGAGGGCGCCGTCGTACTGGTTCCTAAAGGTCAAGAGTTCGACCGATTGCCCAGCGCCATCAATTGCACAGCGGTCAACACCGACAAGAGCGAATCGGTGTACTTCTTTGGGGCGATGAATGGTGGCAGCCTTCCTTTGGATAAGGATCAGTTGCGAAAGAAAGCCGAACGACAACTCGGCGGTGAAATCCTTGGCGGAAACGAGACCGAGCGAAACGGGTACACGGGAATTGAGGGCGTGCTCGACGGCAGCGTCTTCTTGCCACGGATGAAGGTCGAAGTTTATCACGTTGACGAACGATTCTGTATCCTCGGGTGTGCCCCCAAGAGCTTCGGAGCCGACCCCAGCGTCCAAGTCGATCGCGGTCTCGAGAGCGAAGAGCAGAAAGTTTTCTACGAATCCTTTAAAGTCAACGCCAAGCCCGCCAGCTTCTGGGCGAACTGAACAGCAAGTGGGCCGGATCAAAAAGCGACAGCGCCGCAGACCCGGCATCAATCCTCGACGGCGAAGACAGTCATGAACGAAGAGATGCCACGCGGACCATTGCGAAATCGACCTCGTCGCGCCGTCATCGCCATCGCGTCCGCCTCGCTGGTGATCGTCGTCGTTCAAGTCGTGGCGACTCAAACCGACCATCAAGTCGCCAACATGGTCAGCTTTGTGGTTGCGATCATGGCTGGCATTTACGCGTTGATTCAACTGCACTTGTCGGCGTCTTCGTCCGGCCGACGATACCTCGTTCCGGCCATCGTCGCAGTCGTGTTGGGCGGCGTATTTTCCGTGGTAAGGTTCGACGGATTCAGCGGCGAGATGGTACCCCAGTTCGTTTCTCGGTTTAGCAAAGAATTGGAACTCGCGAGGGTCGCGCCCTCCGATGACGCCGCCACGGTTGACCGGTCGCCCAAAGCTTATGCCAGCGAAAATTCCGCTGGTTTTTTGGGAAGTGAACGAAATGGGGTGATCCCTAACCGCCGGTTCGCGGTTCCCGAATCATCCGGTGATGCGGAAACCCTTTGGAATCAAGGCATTGGCGACGGATGGTCCTCATTCGCGGTAGTCGGCGATCGCGCGGTGACCTTGGAGCAACGGGGGAAACGAGAATGCTTGACTTGCTATCGGCTTCGCGACGGAGAGCTGTTGTGGAATCAATCAGCCGAAACGCGACACGAAAATGGGCTTGGCGGCATCGGACCAAGATCAACCCCCGCCATCGATTCGGGGCGCGTCTATGCCCAGGGAGCGACCGGGCAAGTATGGTGCGTCGACTTGGTAACCGGCGAAGTGATTTGGAGCCATGACCTGTTGAAAATATCGGGATGGGACCAGGCCGCGTCGGAAGCATCGATCACTTGGGGACGCGGGTTCACCGTTGATGGTGGACGATTTATGCGTGCTGCCGTTGGGTGGACCCGACTCCGGTGAATCCGACAGTTCTGAGACCATGGCCGACTCCGGTGCAATGACCGGTCGAAGCTTGATCGCATTCGACGCGGAGGACGGCAGCGTTCGCTGGATCGCCGGGGAAGACCAGATTAGCTACGCGTCGCCGATGCTGATGACGCTGGGGGGCACGCGGCAAATCGTTTCGGTCAACGAGGCGACCGTCACGGGACACTCGGTCAATGATGGAACCCAATTGTGGGAATTTTTATGGGATGGCCAATCCAACGGCGGTGCAAATTGCGCATCGGCCGTTCAGGTCGATAACGATCAATTCCTAGTGGGAAAGGGTTACGGAGGCGGCAGCGCGCTGGTCAAAATCGTTCCGGGAAAAGATAAGACGGATGCGTTGGCCGTATGGACATCGTCGTCCGTGTTGAAGACCAAGTTCACGCACGCGTGTGTCGAGGGTGACGTGGCCTATGCGATCAGCAACGGGTCGCTCGAAGCGGTATCCATTCCGACCGGCGAAAGCATTTGGCGACAACCGCGAAACGATCGATTGGGACAAGGGCAGTTGTTACTGGTCGAGGACATATTGATCGGCCAGAGCGAATCCGGCGACGTCGTCTTTGTCGATGCCTCACCCGACGAATACAAACCGCGAGGCAAGCTCGAGGGGCTCGACACAAAAACGTGGAACATCCCCACTCTGGCCGGACGACACCTATTGATTCGCAACGACCGCGAAGTGATCTGTTATTACCTTGAAGGTCGATGACGGCGTTCTTCGGCTATCTCAGAAATTGAATCATCGACTGGTGCAGCGGATCCGATGCGCTGATGCAAAACTTTGGCATCCAATCATCGATCGGTCCGCCATTCGAGGCGGTGCAGACGGCGCCGGATTCGCGTGCGATCACGAGCCCGGCCGCGGCGTCCCAGGATGACACGGTGTTGGCCCAATAGGCGTCTAACCGGCCGGCGGCGACGTAACACATGTTGAGTGCACAACTGCCCAACCGTCGGAGCGATCGACACTCCTCGAGCACTTTCAGAAATCTGGCGACCTCCGGATCGGTCGCTTTGACGCCCGCCGGGAAGCTGCATGCGACCAGACTGTCGCTAATCTCTTTGCATCCGCTGGCCTGGATCGCTTTGCCATTGCACCGCGCGCCCTGTCCATCGATCGCGGTAAAGAGCTCGTCTGCGACCGGATCCAAAATAACTCCCAACCGCATTTTTCCCCCGGCGTAGAGACCGATCGATACGGCAAAGGATTGCAAGCGATGGACGTAGTTGATTGTCCCGTCGAGCGGATCGACGACCCAGCACGGCGGCGCGTCGGCATCGCCACGGCGGACTGCGGCGGGTGGATCATTCTCACCCTCTTCCTCACCCACAAACGCGTACGATTCGAACGCCTCGAGCAGGATTTGGCGGACCGCTTTTTGGGAGGCCAAGTCGGCATCAGTGACCAAATCTTTGGGCGCTTTTTCACGCACGACATGATGATTGCGGCGGGCCATCAACTCGACCGCGCCGGCTCGTGCCGCAGCAACGGCGACTTCCAAATGCTTTGCATCCATTAGAGATCGAGTCCGTCGTTTTCAGTTTCAAGTCGTCGAAGTTCTTCGAGCCAGACACGGATGTCATTGTCATACTCCGTTGCCATGTCCCCCAAGATCAATTGGCGATGAAATGCCGCGGCGCCTTTTTCGACGTGCTCGGCCGCTTCGGCATTGGGGAACCGACGGTTCGGATCCGGCGAAATCAGGCCGCCGATGAAATTCATCAGTAACTCGTTGCGCAACACGTCTTCGGGAAGCACCGAAGATAAATTTGCCGGCAGTTCGCGTTTGGCCTGCAACAGGTCTCGCATCTTGGAATGTTGACCAAACGGATGACGGCCGCTTAGCAGTTCGATCAACACGTACCCGACGCTGGCGAGATCACTCCGAGGTGTGGCTTCACGATTTTCCAGCACTTCCGGCGCGGCGTACAACGGTGTGCATTCACGATCGCGGGGTGGATTGCGATAATCGATCGCCGAACCCATGTCGATGAGTTTCGCGTGACCACTGCGTTTGAGCATGATGTTGGATGGTTTGACATCGCCGTGAACGATGCCTTCGCGATGCAGCGCAGCCAACGCGGCCAAGACTTCACGAACAATCGCGACGGCAACGCCCGCCTTGAATCGCGACTGGTCGATGCCTTCGGTCAAGATGACTTCATTGATGTATCGCCATCGCCGACCGCTGACGTGTCCCTGCAACAGATGCAAGCAACGAGGCGACATCAATTGGCGAAGGTCATAACCATCGATCCATTCCATCATCATGATTCGAACCCGTTCCCGTTCGAAAAAGTTCTGGACATCCAACAGGTTATCGTGTTGGATCAGCGCCACCCGAGCGGCGATCGACGCCACCCGCTGCATCGCCTCGGTGTAAGCCGCGACACCGCCGTATCGTTCGGGAGAAAAAACCTTCATTGCCACCGGGACAGTGAATCCATCGGTGCCGCGGTACTCGGTCAAATAGACTTCTCCTTGCCCACCGCGTCCGAGCATTCGGAGCATGTGATGGTGACCGGTCCAGCTCACTTTCCCAGCACGGCCGAGTCGTTCGTACGCCTCCATCAACTTCGGATCGGTGGTCGGACGGACTGACCCTTCAGCCGTGATCGTCGGATTGGGTTCAAAACGGGTCGTGGACTGCATGAGAGGAAAGTTCATCCGTGAGTGCGGCGTGGTCATGCGTTACGTCCCGAACGGGAGGGGGGGGATAAGAATCGGGCATCCGCCCGATCGACCGAAAAGTGCATGGCCAATGGAAGAGAGTGTTTTCAGTCAGACTCAATTGTAAGCGAAATGCGGATAACGTGAGGGGACGGAAACCGCAAGTTCTCAAAAGCGGCGATCTTGGACCGGTTCGTTTCCGAGGTGCGCCCGCCCGACCAGCACCGCGACGAGCGCCCCGGCGACAAAACCGCCGATGTGTGCCCACCACGCCACGCCGCTGGCGTCACCGGCCGCGGATGCCGAGACACCACTGAACGTTTGGAATAGGAACCAAATCCCTAGAAACACGGGCGCAGGCAACACAAAGATTTGGATGAAAATGAAGATCGGTAACACCGCCTGGACCCGGGCATGGGGATACATCCACGCGTACGCACCCATCACGCCCGCAATCGCGCCACTGGCCCCGATCGTTGGAATCGGGCTGCTCGGGTCTGTCGCGAAGTGGGCCACGCCCGCAGCAATACCGGTGCCCAGATAAACAAGGGCGTATCCCAAATGCCCCAACCGATCTTCGACGTTGTCGCCGAAGATGTACAGAAACCACATGTTGCCGATGAAGTGCATCCATCCGCCATGCAGAAACATGCAAGTGACCATGGTCAACCACGGTGCGATCACCGCCGGCGCCATCACATGCTCAACGGTCGCCACCCGAATTCCCAGCGGAGTTCGCACTTGAACCTGCTGTTGAACTGCGGCGACCGCATCCGGGTCCGAAATTCTTAGCGGTACCATGCCGAAGGACTCAGCAATCGTCCCTGCCGGCTCCCCAAGTTGAGCAAGAAAAGCGAGCGTGCAAGTCACGATGATCGCGTAGTTTACGAACGGGGTCGTTCGGCTCGGAATATTGTCGCGAAGTGGAATCATGCATCCATCATCGTCAAAGGCACCATGTTTTGCAAAAGAAAGAAACACGACCGGTCGTGCCTCATGCAGGCCGGTCGCGAATCACTGCAACGCCAATCACCTTTGGCAAATCCATTGCCATGGGGCGACGACGTAACTCAAAGAGCAACAGCAGAAAGAGAGGGTGACATCCGTGTGCACAAGAAAAACTTGTCGGCAAATCCGTTGTTGCCACCCCTCGAATTTTGGACAATCGCTTCCTCTGCGATCCTCCGCGGGAAACTCAAATCGTTTGAGCGTCCCTTGGTTCGTTCACAACACGCGCGTCAAAAATTGATCGCAGAAAAGAAAATTGGAAGTGACGTTCTCGCGGGCGAAAAATCTTTCGCGAGTGGTTGTCCAAAGGATGCCAAACTCAGTCCGTTGCCCGAACGCTGCATCGCACACACTCCAAAGAAAAGTCTAAAAAGTAGTTCGTGGTGGACGCGGCTTGCGGCTCGCGTTCACGCACTTGGATCGGTGGAGAATTTGGCGTCGTCGACTTCGAATGTCAACAACAATTGTTGACAACCTTTTTATTTCGCACGCTCGCTTTGGTCGAAAGGCAATGAAACGCCGCACCACATTTGATTAAATTTTTTTTCTCTCCCGACCGAGCAACATGACCGATCGATCCGATGTCAAAATGGTCGAACGAAGCCGTGGGAGAGCGATCCCACCAGGCGAAAACGATGCTTGTTTATGAAACGCTGGGGAACCGATTCGCAATGCCAGAGCTCGACACCAATTCGGTTGATCCCAAACATTGGTGGTCCGACGATTACGTCGACGAGATGCTTCGCACGCTGGGTCCGTCGGCGTGCCGAAAGCTTTCGATCTATCGGTTGCCCAGCGGCTTTGAGTTGTCGGTCATCGTGCCGGTCTACAACGAGGAAAAGACCATCGCCGACGTCGTGCATCGCTTGCGTGACACCGGCATTCCGATGCAAATCATTTTGATTGACGACGGCAGCACCGACGGGACCGCCGCGGCAATCGATCGGTTCGGCGGTGATCGTGATGTGATCGTATCTCATCACGCTCGAAATGCTGGCAAGGGCGCCGCGATTCGTACCGGAATCCCTTTGGCGGTCGGTGACGTCATCGTGATCCAAGACGCGGATCGCGAGTATGATCCCTCAGACTTCCGCACGCTGTTGCAACCGATCATCTTGGGTGACTCTGACATCGCCTACGGCACCCGCTACGGCCATTGTGATCGATCTCTTTCGCCGTGGTGGCATCAAGCCGTCAACGGGCTGCTGACGATGCTGGCGAGCGCCGCGGTGGGGATCCGGCTGAGTGACGTCGAGACGTGTTACAAGATGGCGAAGCGCGAACACTTCGTCGCGATTCTCGATGATCTCCAAGAAGATCGGTTCGGGATCGAGATTGAAGTTACGGCGAGATGGGCTCGGCGAGGGTTGCGGTTCACCGAACGTCCCATTCGTTACCACCATCGATGGTACGACGAAGGAAAAAAAATAGGTTGGAAAGACGGGGTCAGTGCGTTGCGCTGCATCGTCAAGTATGGGCTGCTGCGGGCAAGCCCAAAGCATGACTCAAAATCGAAGTCGCAATCGAACACCTGATCGCGGTGACCGTTCAACGTACGGCGGTGATCGTTTTACGCTGCTTGACGGGGTACCAGTCGCTAATCGCACCGGCCAACTTCTCCACGATCTCCGGATTGTCCTTGGCCAAGTTGGTTTGCTCGCTGGGGTCCGCAATCAAATCGAAAAGCTGTGGACCCTTTTCCGTTCTCGGGTGAGTGCTCTTGTAACGGTTCGCCTCACCGTCGTACGTCAACAACAGTTTCCATTTGCCATCGATCACCCACCGGAACAGCAGCGAAGCTTCGGGGTTCTCGACGTCGGCGATGTCGTGGGCAAACGATTCGCCGAAAATGCGATCACGCTTGATCGGGTCTCCCGTTTTCAAATTTGCCGTCAAGTCGAGGCCGGGCAAAGTTTTAGGAATCTTTGCTCCGGCGGCGGCCAACATCGTCGGAACGATGTCCAAGCTCGTTCCCAGCTCGGGTCGATCACCGGGAATGATTTTGCCCGACCAATTGTAAACGATCGGCGTACGAATACCGCCCTCGTAGGGCGTTTGCTTGGATCGCAATGCGTACGCGGAGGAGTTGGGGTCTTGGATCCATCCATTGTCGGTCAGGTAAACAAACAGGGTATTTTCTCGTTGGCCTCTCTCATCGATCAGGTTGATCACGTCACCACACGTCTCATCGAACCATTCACACATTGCAAAATACTTTGCGATCGAATCGGGACGACCATCGACCTGATACTTGTCCAAAAGACGCTTGGGCGGATTGTGCGGAGCATGAGGCAAGAACGGTGCGTACCAAAGAAAAAATGGCTTCTCAGCCGTCACGGCTTTGTCAATGAAATCGGCAACCGGCTGAATCCCTTTGCGGCCAATCGATAGTCCATCATCCCCGTGACGACCACCTTGATGGGGGAACCCGCGAGTCATGCCGTCGGTGAAGCCGGCGTGCGGCAAAGCTGCCTTCCCACAGCTTGCCACTTTGAAAACTAAGGTAGCCCCTTTCGGCCAACAATTTCGGAACGGTCTCGAAGCGGTCTAGGAACGAGATCAGCCGTGCCCTTCGATCGTTGTAAAGCGGCGAATCGGGATTGGCATATTTGGGAGACGGATCGTTTCCTGTGATCCCGGTCGTCGACGCGTAGTGACCGGTAAGCAACGTCGCGAGCGACGGACGACAAAGTGCGGTCGGAACATAGCCGCGGCGGAAGACGGCGCCGTTACGAGCCAACTCATCCAAATTTGGCGTTTGAATCGCATCGTGACCCATGAATCCGTAATCGGTCCACGCTTGATCATCCGAGAGCAACAGCACGATATTCGGCAGCGTTTCGGGGCCCGACGCAGTCTGCGAAGTGGCGCCGGTCGGTGCATTTTGCGATGCATCACCACTGGACGCGTCAATCGCCCAGACGTTCATCATCGAGGCGACCCAGATCAAGATGCAGGTGGGGATGGACTTCACAATGTCGTTCCAGCGAGGGTGAGAGGGGGAGGGGAGGAGAGAGAAGGAGGGCGCGGGACCGGACCAGGGACGGACCGAGCTAAACTTCTTCGAAGAGTTGCAGGTCCGCGAAATCGTATTCGCCCGACGCATGAGCGTTGCGGCACTCGACGAAGTATTGCCATTGCCGGGTCGTGAAATTCCACTTCATTTCCCGTATCTGGCCGTCCTGAGTCGAATTGGGCAGTTTGAGAGTCACGTCATCGAACAAAAACAATTGGGAACGCCCGATGTGGTCGGGATTCGGATTGAGCTCGTCGAGGAGCCGAGCGATCGCGCGGCGCAGATTGTCTCGCGGCGACAGGGTTTCCTCGTTGATGCAGGTGGTTCGATCGGATCGATGAGTGATTCGAACCGCGGTCGACTCGGACCCGTCATCGGGAATGAATCGATGGACGATGACATCACGGGCGACCAGTTGCATCGACAATGTCCCAAAAGGGTGAGCGATTGATTACGATTGACCACGCCGATGCGACTCGACTAAACGCCGGCGTTCTCTGTGACCCGATCCGCGGCGGCGGACTGAAATTGGTGCCCGTTCCTAGGCCCGAACTGCGTCATCGTCAAAATTTCAGGCCCGTCTTCCGTCATCAAGATCGAATGTTCGAACTGGGCTGATGCATGGCCGTCCTTCGTGCGGACAGTCCACCCGTCAACCTTGTCACTGCGAGTGTATCGGCTGCCGGCGTTGATCATCGGCTCGACCGTGAAACACATACCCGGATAAAGCCGATCGGTCCGACTTTGACGATTAGGGAAGTGGGGAATCGAAGGATCCAAATGGAAGGAACGACCAAGTCCGTGTCCGACGTACTCTCGAACCACCGAAAAACCTCGTCGATGGGCTTCGGGAACAACCGCGTCACCGATGGCGCTGACTCGCGCCCGAGGCGTGAGCGCTTCGATCGCCATGTACAGACAATCCAGCGCACACTGAGTCACCGCGCGGCGCTCTTCCGAAACATCCCCGATCAAGAACGTCTCGCTTTGATCGCCGTGCCAGCCATCGACAATGGTCGTGATGTCGACGTTGATGATGTCGCCATCTCTGAGTCGATAGTCATCCGGAATTCCGTGACAAATGACGTCATTGATGCTGGTGCAACAACTTTTGGGAAAGTTTTGGTACCCGAGCGTCGCAGGGACATGCCCGTGATCGAGCGTCCAGGAATGGATCAGATCGTTGATTTCGAGGGTCGAAACGCCTGCTTTGACGTGCAATCGGACATAGTCCATCAAACGAGCGTTGACGCGTCCGGCACGTCGCATCGCGTCCTGCTCGTCGGCCGTCAGGATCAGTTTTTTTTGCTTCTTCAGCATCGATTTCATTCTCAACAATGTCCATCCGGATCGCCGGCAACTATTTCAAAAAGATGTCGAATCCCGCGAAGCTGCCTAAGCGACCCCTAAAAATTCTGCTTCGCTTGCCGTCATCTTAACACCCGGCCGCGGGTCACCCAAGTGTTTGTTTTGTCGGTTTGCCCCGATACTCACGCTCGTCGCAAGGGTTACATGACGTGGGAGGCGTCGTTCTCGCGGATGCCCGTGTGTTCGACTGGTTTCCCGTTTAATGGACGGCCAAAGTGCGACTAAGATGTCACCAAGCCGAAAGATTCTTGTCTGCCAAGCTGATTCCAAACCATATGAAACCGAAATCACAGCTCTCGATCGTCGCCTCAACCTTGATGGCGGCTTTGTTCCTCACCTCCATCGGTTCGGAGTCTGCTCACGCCGTTGCCCAAGACGCGGTCGTGACGGAGCCGGAATCGAATCGGAGTCGGTTCCGCCCACCGGCGCCTTGAACTTCAACTTTTCGAGCGCCGATTGGAAATCGGTGCTGGAGTGGTACTCCAATCAAGCGGATTTGTCGTTGCAGTTGGACGTGATCCCGATGGGCACGTTTTCGTTTGCCGATCCGACCCGAGACTACGGCGTCGATCAGGCGATGGACATACTCAACTTGTCACTGATGAAACGAGGCTACTTGCTGGTCCGCCGTGGACGAATGCTGCAGGTGATCGATCTGGAAGCGGAAAACGCCAACAAGCTGATCAGCGAGATTGCGGAACAGGTGCGACCGGAACAATTGGAATCCCGGGGAAACAGTGACATCGTCAGCTCGGTCTTCCCGCTGGGTAGTTTGACACCGACCGCCGCCAAAGAAGAGCTCGCGTTGTTGGTCGGTCCCTGGGGCCGCGTCGTCGTGCTTGACACCGCCCGACAGGTGAAGGTGACGGAGACCGCCAGCAAGCTGATCGCGATTCGTGAAATGCTAAAAAACGCGTCGACGGCTGACACGAATGTGGTCGAAATCGTGCTCAAGCATCGTGGCGCCGAAGAGATTTTGGAGATCGCTCGGCCCCTGTTGGGACTCGAACCGGCCATCAATGCGTCCGACGACATTCGGATTTCAATTGGGCCACTGGGCGATCGCATCTATGCCACCGGACTGCCCGGCCGCACGGGATTGCTGGAGTCGATCGTTTCGAAAGCGGATCAGCCGCTCGAAATCGCTGCCGCGACCGATGGGCAACCCATCGCCGTTCCCTCCTTCCGCACCCACCGCGTGGCCAATGCCGATAGCGCCACGGTGTTCGATGTATTGCAAACGTTGCTGGCCGGTACCCCCGATGCTCGCATCGCGATCGATCCAAAAACCAATGCGATCGTGGCGTTCGCCCGTCCCGACACGCATGCGATGATCTCCTCGAGTATCGCCGAGATGGAAGGCAACGGCCAGGAATTTAAAGTCATCGATCTGCGGCGACTCGATCCGGCTCAAGCTCTCTTGACCATCAATAAGTTTTTCGGCGTCACGGCCGAAGGCGGCGAAGGTCCCACGGTCGACGGTGACCCGGCGACTGGAAAGCTGTGGGTCCGGGGCACGTCGGACCAGATCGCACTGGTGGAAAACTTATTGAAAGAGCTCGAAGGCGAAAGCCAGTTCGGCGACATGGGAGACAAAGTGCGAATTCTTCCCTACACCGGTCGAGCGGCCCAGGACGCGATGGAACAAGTCCAAAACCTATGGCCGATGCTCGGTCGATCCAACCAAATTCGGACGTTGGCCCCATCGGCCGGTGCGAGCTCGGGGGGCGGAATCCCCGAACGTCGTGCCATTCGCGCTGACCAAAACGATTTCGACGGCAATCCGCGGAATGAAGCGACCGATCGCGCCGGTGATCGCAGCGTCGACCAGCAACCGTCATCACGCAGGACTCCGGCGGGTTCGGAGGTCCGCCACACCAACGCAGCTCACCAAACACTGGTGATGTTCCAAGATGCGGATTCGCAAATTGACGATGCACCTCCCACCGATGGCCAATCGCGAATTCTTTCCATCGGTGGTCGCGACATCGTGGTCCAGTTCACCCCCGCAGGAATTTTGATCGCTTCGGAGGACGTCGAAGCGCTCGACGCCTTTGAAACCTTGATGGGATCGATCGCTAGTCCCGCCGCCGGCCAATCCAACTTGCCGACGATCTTCTGGCTCAAATACGCGAAGGCGGATGAAGCCGCCGAATTGGTTTCAAAAGTGCTCGGTGGAGCCGAAAGTTCGGTTTCGTCGACGGTCGATTCCATGGTCGGAGGCCTCGGCGGCGGCATGCTCGGCGGTTTGATGGGACTGGCGGGCGGGGGTGGTGGCGGTGCGTCGTCGTCCGCCAAATCGATCCTGACAGCCACGGGATCCGTCAGCATGGTGCCCGATGCTCGACTCAATGCGTTGATCGTGCAAGCCGGCCCCGTCGACATGCAGATGATTGAATTGATCTTAGAAAAAATTGATATCCAAGAGAGTCCCGAAGACATTGAAACGGCCGCCAAGCCGTTGCTGATTCCCGTGATCTACCAGGACGCTCAGCAAGTTGCCGACGTCGTGAAGGCCGTCTTTGGTGATCGGATCGAGGGTCAAGAAAGCAAGGGCCGAAGCGGTGGAGGAGGTGGCGGTGGTCAACCTTCGCCGCAAGACTTTATCCAAGCCCTGCGTGGCGGCGGTGGAGGACGCGGCGGCGGCGGTGGTGGGGGTGGCAGCCAAGAGGCCACCAGCTCGCCCGCTAAAATTAGCATTGCCGTCGACGTCAAAAGCAACTCGCTCGTCGTGATCGCGACGCCCCAAGACTTCAAAGAGGTCCGGTCGCTTGTCGAACAATTGGACGAGGGCGGAATGACCAAAGAAGAAACCATTCAAACGTACACCATGACCGGTGCGGTCAACCCCTCCGTGCTCAAGTTGGCCCTCGAATCGATTCTAGGAACCCAAGCCAAAACGACTTCGACGTCAACCGGCTCATCGACGACCTCCAATTCCTCCGGCTCATCGACCGGTTCCTCCGGCGGTGATGCGGCCGCACAATCGGCTGCCGACATCCAACGACGGATCGAGTTCTTTCGGTCCATGAGAGGTGGTGACTCCGGTGGCGGTGATAGGTCAGGCGGTGGTGGTGATCGGTCGGGCGGCGGAGGTGATCGGTCGCGGCGGGGTGATCGGTCCGGCGGTGGACGCACGGGTGGTGGTTCTCCATTCGGCGGCGGTTCTCCGTTTGGTGGCGGAGCGCCTGGCGGCGGTGGACGGACCCGTGGCGGAGGCCGTGGCGGACAGTGAGTCTTTGCTTGACCACCCGCAATTCACTCTGCGACTCGACCATCGCCTATCGTTCAACTTTTCATTCAACCTCCCCCCTAACCCACCCGTTGTCATGAGCGCTGGCGAAATCCTGAAACGTCGTGGACTGTTGACTGACGATCAACTCTCGCAGAGTGTCCAAAGCGATTCATCCAATGTCGTCCAGTCCGCGATCGCGCTTGGCTACGTCGGTGAGCGAGACGCTTTGGTCGCGCTGGCCGAAGAAGTCGGTTTAGATTACGTCGACCTGCGCGAGATCGATGTCGACCTGACCGCTCTGGAGGGCTTTCCTCAAAAACTGATCTACCGCAATTCGTTGTTTCCGATCGGATTCGAGGGTGACTCGATTCGAGTCGCCACTTCGGACCCGTTGGATCTGTATCCGCTTGATGAAGCCAGCGCGGTGACGGGCAAGAACATCATCCCCGTCGTGGCCGCCCGTGACGAAATTGCACGGCTGATGAATCGACACCTTGGCGTCGGTAGCGAGACGATCGAAGGATTGATGGCGGCCAAGGGAGACGAGAGCGAAGTCGAACTGCTCGAACAAATCGAGTCCGACGGCAGCGAATTGAGCGAGATGGCTCAAGAAGCCTCGGTGGTTCGGCTGGTCAACGAAATTTTACTCGAAGCGATCCAATCGCGGACCAGCGACGTGCACATCGAGTCGCAAGGCAACGGATTGGTCGTTCGATTTCGCATCGACGGCATCCTGCACACTCAACCAACGCCCCCAGAAATCAATCGCTTTCAAGCCGCCATCATCAGCCGTTTGAAGATCATGGCCCGATTGAACATCGCTGAGAAACGGTTGCCTCAGGACGGTCGCATCAAGTTGCGAGTTCACGGTCGCGACGTCGACATCCGGTTGAGTGTGATCCCAATGATCCACGGTGAAAGCCTTGTCATGCGGGTGCTCGACAAATCGTCGATGGTGTTCGAACTGCAAGGTCTAGGGATGTCAGCGGAGATATTCGCGCGGTTCAGCAAAATCATCGAACTTCCGCACGGCATCATCTTGGTCACCGGGCCGACCGGTTCGGGAAAAACGACGACGCTGTACAGCAGCCTGCTACAGATTCGATCGCCGGCGACGAAAATCATCACGACCGAAGATCCTGTCGAATACCAGCTCGACGGGATCAATCAGATTCAAGTTCATCCCAAGATCGGACTGACCTTTTCCGCTTCATTGCGCAGCATCCTACGGCACGACCCCGATGTCGTGTTGATCGGTGAAATTCGAGACTTGGAAACCGCTGAAAATGCGATCCAAGCCTCGCTGACCGGTCACTTGGTGTTTAGCACGCTGCACACCAACGACGCCGCCGGCGCGTTTACCCGAATGGGCGACATGGGCGTTGAACCCTTCTTGGTGGCCGGCACCGTCGAAGCCGTCATGGCCCAGCGACTGCTTCGGCGACTCTGCACGCATTGCAAAGAGGCGATCGTGCCGACCAGCGACGATGCGCCACCCGATTTCAGCTGGGATCGGCTCGGCGATCGACCGATCTACCGACCCGTCGGTTGTCGAGAATGCCGCGGGTTCGGCTACAGCGGCCGGATGGGGATTTACGAGTTGTTGGTCACCAACGACGAGATTCGGCAATTGGCCCAAGACCGGGGGAGCAGTTGGGACATTCGCCGCGCCGCCGTCAAGAATGGCATGCGAACCCTTCGAATGGATGCATGGGACAAGGTCGTCGCCGGCGACACCAGCGTCGATGAAGTGCTAAGAATCACCAAAGGTGAACAGATTTAACCGTTTTGATGAAAGCGGTGTGTTGAATGAATTGTTGCGGAATTCAAACCCAATGCGTCTGCGAGGGCCGCCATCTATCTCCTCGCTCACGCGCCGGGTTACCACGATAACAGGCCGATAACGTAAAGACGGCTCAAACAATCGTCCCCATCCCAATCCGACTCCTCTCTATCCCGTTTTTCCGTTTCCATGCCAACATTTGCCTACACCGCTCGCGACATGACGGGCAAACAAGTCAACGGAACGTTGGAAGCGGCCGGCCAGCGAGAGGCGGCGGCGATGCTGGCCGATCGGTCGCTATTTCCGGTCAATGTCAAGGATTCGTCTACCACCTCGTCTTTACCGGGAATCGGTGGTCGACGCAAAAAGGTTAGCGGCCAAACGATGGCGATGTTCTACGGCCAACTCGCTTCGCTGCTGCGGGCCGGTGTGCCGATGATCCGATCGCTTACCGTGTTATCGAGTCAGTCATCCAACGCGACGTTGAAGGAAGTGGTGTCGGAAATCAAAGGCAAAGTCGAGGACGGTCAACCGCTCGGCGAAGCGATGGCAAAATTCCCCGGCGTGTTCAGCGACATGGGCTGCAACATGGTCCGCGCGGGCAGCGAAGGTGGCTTCCTGGAAGATGCGCTCGAACGCGTCGGAGCGTTTACGGAATTGCAAGAGGATCTCAAAGGTCGTACCGTCAGTGCGATGGCGTACCCGATCTTTTTGTTCAGCGTCGGCAGCGTCGTGCTGTCCGCGTTGTTGGTCTTCTTTGTGCCCAAATTCGACATGCTGTTCGAACGGCTGCGAAAAAAAGGCGAGATGCCGGTGATGACCGAATGGTTGCTGACGTTCAGCAACTTTCTGCAAAGCTACGGATGGATCTTCTTGATTCTCGCGGCCATCGGAATGGTGGTACTGAACTTCAAATTGAAGACGGATTCGGGCAAAGAGCTTGCCGATCGCGTGAAACTAAAGATCCCGGTCCTTGGTGACATTCTGATGAATTTAGCCGTCGCCCGATTCTGCCGCGTGCTGGGGACGTTGTTGGGTAACGGCGTGCCGATCTTGAAATCGCTCGAGATCGCCGGATCGGCAACCGGAAACCGCTTGCTGACCCAATCGATCACCGACGCCACCGAGAACATCAAGAGCGGCGAAAGTTTGGCGACGCCGCTCCGCAACAGCGGTTACTTTCCACAATCGGTGGCGGAAATGATCAGCGTCGGCGAAGAAAGCAATTCGCTTGACACCGTGCTGCCCGATATCGCCGACTCGCTCGAAAAAACAACGTTCCGACGACTCGATCTGTTCGTAAGGCTGCTCGAACCGATGATGTTATTGGTGATGGCGATCTTGGTATTGGGAGTGGTTCTGGCGCTGTTGGTCCCCGTCCTCAAGAGTAGCACCTCGCTGTAGGCCGGACCCAGGCACCACATAGATTCGGTGTGGGCCACATGCCCACTACTCGTCATCGCCAGCGACTTTGGCAGCCATTTCTTTGACAGCTTTGAGGTCCAGTTTACCGGTCCCCAGCATTGGGATTGCATCGATTTCGATGAAGCCCGCGCGAGACGGAATGAACAGATTGGGCAGCCCGGCGGTGCTCAACCCTTTGCGGATGTCGTCAATGTCTTTCGTGGTCGGCAAATGCAGGACGATCAACCGTTCGCCCTTCTTCGCGTCCGTGACCGCGGTCACACAGACCCGCGTCTGTTCGTCATCCTCGCCCTCGCAAAAAAGTTTTGACAGTTCGTCTTCGATCCGCACATGCGGCACCATTTCTCCACCAATCTTTGAAAAGCGGCTCAATCGGCCCGTGATGTGGATGAACCCTTCCTTGTCGACGTTGGCGATGTCCCCGGTCACGTACCATCCGTCTCGGATCGCCGTTTGGGTCAATTCGGCTTGATTGACGTAGCCGCACATCACGTTGGGGCCGGTCACCAACAACATCCCGTCTTCGCCCGCCAAAAGTTCCTCACCCGAGTCGGGTGAAACGATTGCGCGGACACACCGGGCAAAGGACGGCCGACGGACCCTTCGATTCGATCAGCTTGATACACCGCTGAGGACCTCGAGGGAGGAATATTGACGGAAACGAGGGGGCTAAGTTCGGTGGTTCCGTAGCCTTCGACGGGTCGAACCCCGAACTTCTTTTCAAAGGCGTCAAACAAATCTTGAGGCATTTTTTCGGCACCCACCACGACGACATCCAGCTTTGCAAATTGCTCCGGTGTCACGCGGCGCAGATACCCACGCAAGAATGTCGGCGTCGCCAACAGCACGGTGACGCCATACTTTTCGGAAAGCTTTCCGACCTGTTTAGAATCCAGCGGGTTGAAGTGGTAGACGCCACGTGGCCCGAGCGTCATTGCGGCCCATAAGGTGACTGAATAACCAAAGGAATGAAAAAACGGCAACACGCCGAGGATCGTGTCATTCATGTCCAGCTTCACAGCTCGCTCAACCGCGTCCACATTGTGGCTGACATTTGCATTACTGAGCAGCACCCCTTTGGGCATCCCGGTCGAACCGCTTGTGAAGATCACGGTCAACAGATCATCACCTTCGATTTTCGAAAGGCCAAGGATCCGATCCAATAGAAACGCGGGAACCATCGTCGCTTGGATAAATGCGATCGCTTTGTCGGCCTTCGAGACTTTGTCTTTCAAGTTTTCGAGCAGCACGACTTCGGTGTCCATCTTCAAATCGATCTTCGACAGAAACCGTTCGCTGGTCAGCACATGTTTGATGCCGACTTCCTTGATGCAGTGGTTGACGACTTGGCTGGAGACGGTGTAGTTCAGATTGGCCGAGACTCGCCGGTCCATGGCCAGGGCGAAATTCACGATCACGCCACCCACGCTCGGCGGCAGGAGCACACCGACGTACTCTTCCCCTTTCGAAAAGACTTCGCGGTGAAGGGTTCGGCGCAGCGCCAGCGTACGAATTAGCATTTCGCGTCCGGTCACTTCGGTGCCCATCGAATCAGCGGCCTGCATCCCACCGCCACGGCGACGGCAAACGCGAATGATTCGTTTCGCCAGCACGGGGAAAGCGGACCGATGCTCGATCGTCGCGCGAGCCCCGAGCGCTTGAACGCGCGAGCGACAGATTTCCAGCGGCGTCGTCGCTGGCAGTGGTTCGCCGATGTAGAGCGTCAGTGTCCGCCGAAACTGGTTCGGCCATTTCAGGAAAAATTTACCGCCCGAGAAGCTAAAGATGCTGCCCCACATCCCATCCATCCACATCGGCACGATCACGGCATCGGTACCTTTGACGACCTTGCTGAGCCCGGCCCGAAAACCTTGCAGTTGACCGGTCCGGCTGAGCGTGCCTTCGGGAAACAGTCCAACGACCTCGCCGGCGAGAAGCGCTTGACGACCCGCCTTCAACGCACGGCCGATCGACTTGACGTTGGACGTCATCATGATCGTATCAAAGGCCCGACCCAAATAACCGGCAACGGGGTGGTTGAAATTATCACCATCGACGATGAAACGAACGTTCCGAGGCAACATCCACAAGATCAAGATGCCGTCGATCCAAGAAACATGGTTGGAAATCACGACGCATCCTGTTCCTTTGGGAAGGTGCTCGAGTCCTTCGACGCGCCGTCGATACAAGATCGGCAACAGGATCCGAAACGGCAATCGCACGAATCGACGCGGCGACACGAGTGCGAAAATGAACAAACCTAGAATGACGATCCCCAGGATCACCAACGCTATCAGCCAACCGTTCACTCGAAGTTCCCAACATAGAAGCGAAACACAACCGTCGATAGCGTAACGAATCGGCGCGTCGGTTTCGCTACCCAGACCGAGCTCACCTCGTTGTTCGAGTTTGCGGGGCATTCGAGTTTGAGGACGCGGCGCACTTATCCCCAAAAACGCTGCGGTGCGATATGCTGATGATCCGACTCTTCGCGATTCCCTTCTGACGGCCTGTTCATGTCCCGCGTAACCAAAATCGAAATCAGCACCGAACTGCTCCGTTCGCTGCACCGAATTCATCGCCAACGGACGGACCTTCGATCACGGATAGAGCGTGGGCCACGGCAAATCAAAGCCGGCGAAGCGATGGTGGCCAAAGCGACCGGCGATCTCCAAGCGGCAACCGACGCGGTTCGCAAAGCGAAGTTGGCCAGCGACGAAAAACAACTGCAACTGGCCACCCGTGAATCTAAAATCAAGGGGCTCGAAGCAAAGCTAAATACCGCGGCGAGCAATCGTGAATTCTCGACACTGAAGGATCAAATTGCCGCCGACAAACAGGCCAATCTCGTTCTGAGCGACGAGATCCTTGAAGCCCTCGAGCACATCGATGAACTCAGTGCGGCCGCCCAGTCCGCGAAGACCGAACTGGAGAAGCAACAAGCCGATCACGCGACTCGCACCGGTGAAGTTCAGTCCAAGGACGAAGACCTGCGAGCCGACCTCGAGCGGGTTGAAAACGAGCTTGCCGAACATGAACAGAAAATTCCGGCGGCCGTCAAGTCGGACTATAAACGGATCACCGATGCGAAGGGTGAAGAGGGGTTGGCACCGGTCGAAGATGCCTCGTGCGGCGGTTGTTATCAAACACTTACCACCCAGCACATCGAGACGCTAAGAATGTCAATCTTGTTACGTTGCCCGAACTGCAATGCGTTCTTGTATTTCCCCGAAAACCTGCGTCCCTAACGTCAATCGGTTGGTGGACCAAGTCAACCGCTCGCCCCGGCTGGGTGAGCATTCCACGACGCGATGATCAAGAAATGGACTGTGAAATGCGAATCACCTATTTGCCTGCACTGCGCCAATTCCTTGCCCACGTTTCGGCGCCGATGGTGATCGCATCCATGATCACATCATTGTTCGCGATGGGTTGCGATTCAAACGTCAATCCGCCGGCAGCCGACGTTTCAACAGTCCCGCTCACCGCAGCGATCCCGCAAGATCCAATGTCTCGCGGCGAGTTGACAACGGAGGGCTCGATGTCGAGCGATCCGAGCGAAGATGTGGTGTTTCGCGAGCATGTGTCCAGCAATCGTGATGATGATGGGACGCTGGAAAGTTTGTCGTTTGTGGACAGCGAGGGCGGGACGGTTTCGCTACGATCGTACCAGGGAAAGCAGAACGTGCTGTTGGTTTTCACACGTGGTTTCAATGGCACGATTTGTCCGTTTTGCACGACGCAGACATCCCGGCTGATCGCCAATTATGACAAGTTTCGCAATCGCGAGACTGAAGTCTTGTTGGTTTACCCGGGATCCAAAGCCCAGCTGCCCGATTTTTTGGCGGCGAGTCGCAAGCCTACGAATGTGGACGTGTTTCCGTTCCCTGTTTTGCTCGATGAAGACTTAGCGGCCGTCAACCAGCTTGGCATCGCGGCCCATTTGGCATTCCCATCAACCTTTCTCATTGATCGCCGCGGCAACGTTCGTCTCTCCTACGTCGGATCAACACCGTCGGATCGCCCATCGATTGGGGCGTTGTTGGAACAGATCGATAAGATCAATTGACCATCACGATGCCATGAATTTGTAATTTTTGCGAAATTGTTCCATGCTCGGATAACCGCCCTTCGTCCTGTTGGTTGGCATGGGTTCGCAACGCGTTCTCGACTCTCTGATTCTTTTCACTCAGGACGTACGATCATGATCGTGGTTGGCATTGTCGGCAGTCCTGCGGGAGGAAAATCAACCGTTGCCGAGCGTCTACAGGAGCTCGGTGCGACTTGGATCAATGCCGACCTGATCGCACGAAGTGTGCTGGAACATGACGAGGTACGCCGACGACTGATCGACCGATTCGGTATCGAAATCGTAGACAATGATGGTAAAATTGACCGTTCCCGACTTGCCGCACTCGTCTTCGGGGCTGACGATTCAAAGCGCGCGGGTTTAAACTATCTTGAGAGTCTGGTTCATCCGCGAACTCGTCAACTCATCCAAAATCGACTGCACGACGCAGCCACTCAAAAGGTTGCCGTTACGATTCTAGACGTGCCACTTTTGTTTGAATCAAAATGGGATCTCGCGTGTGATCAAGTCTGGTGCGTTGACGCACCCGTCGAACGAAGACTTCAATGGGCGGCGATCCGAGGATGGGATGCCGCCGAGTTAGAACGCCGCGAAGCGAACCAATTGAGCATTGACGAGAAGAGGCGTCTGAGCACGCTGGTTTTGACCAACCACGAAAGTCTTCAATCTCTTCTCGATCGTGTCGACCGCCAATTCGAGATCCTGATCCAATCACCAGCCGACCATACAACGCATTGCGTCTGAGCAAGACATATCCTTGCCCGCCACGCAATCGCTACTTTTCGCTCTTCACTCCTCGCTACTCCTTTCTCACCCCGCCCTCCCCCGCTCATTCTCTTCTCCCAAGACCATCATGTCTCCTAGCCGGCCTCCCTCGCGGGACAATTCCGGACCCAATCGAAAGACGGGTCCGCGTGAATATCGCGATTATCGTCAATCGCAGAATCGTCCAAGACATCCTGACAAGGAGGTCGACCAACGGATACGAGAGCTCGATGCCGAGCGCGACCCCCTCTCGCTGCCGGAAGAAATTGTCAGCGAAGCGAACAAGGCGGGCACGCGAGTCGGGATCCCGGCGGTCAATGGCTCCGAGCCGAAATGGAACATTTCCGATCTGCAAAAATCGACCATGGAAATGTTACGGGAGTTGTCGCGGGCGGAGGGATTGTTTGGTGCCGACGCCGACGGGGCAGAGCAAGCGACGTCAAAGCAGGAATTGATCTTTCGGATCCTCAAGCATCGCATGAAGGCGAATGGCTTGATGTATGGCGAAGGGACACTGGAGATCCTGCCCGATGGCTTCGGATTTTTGCGATCGCCGCTGTACCATTATCTGTCGTGTCCCGACGACATCTATGTATCGCCAAGCCAGATCCGACGGTTCGGTCTGCAGACCGGTTCGCACGTCGCCGGCCAAATCCGTCCGCCCAAAGAAAACGAGCGATACTTTGCGTTGCTTCGAATCGAGGCCATCAACCGCCAGGATCCGATGTCGCGCGGCAATGTTCGTCCGTTTGACGAGTTGACACCGCTGCATCCCGATTCGCGAATCATCATGGAACATGATGCGGCCGAGCTATCGACGAGGGTCGTGGACATGTTGACCCCGATCGGGTTTGGTCAACGTGGATTGATCGTCAGCCCGCCACGGGCGGGCAAGACCATCCTGATGCAACAGATGGCGCGGGCGGTGCTAAAGAATTATCCCGATGCCTATACGTTCATCCTGTTGATTGACGAGCGTCCCGAAGAAGTGACG
The DNA here is from genome assembly GCA_963781095.1 of Pirellulaceae bacterium. GTDB lineage: Bacteria > Planctomycetota > Planctomycetia > Pirellulales > Pirellulaceae > Rubripirellula. The sequence goes on along the minus strand of CAWAEA010000002.1, from coordinate 31,440 downwards.
GACATGGAACGCGAGATCCGCGGACCTCAGTGCGAAGTCATCAGCAGCACGTTCGACGAGCCGGCCCAGCGTCACATCCAGGTTGCCCAAATGGTGATCGAGAAAGCAAAGCGGATGGTCGAAGCCGGCACCGATGTGGTGATTTTCTTGGATTCGATCACTCGACTGGCCCGCGCCCACAACTCCGACGGTGAATCGACCGGTAAGTTACTGACCGGAGGGCTTGATGCCGGCGCGCTGCAAAAACCTAAAGCGTTGTTTGGGTCGGCGCGGAAGGTTGAAGAGGGCGGTTCGTTGACGATTCTCGCTACCGCCTTGGTCGATACCGGAAGCCGTATGGACGATGTCATCTTTGAAGAATTCAAAGGCACCGGAAATTTAGAGATTGTCCTTGACCGCGCCCTGGTCGATCGTCGACTCTGGCCGGCGATCGACATCAGCCAAAGCGGAACACGGCGCGAAGAAATGCTAATGGATCCCGACGAGTATCGTCGCGTATCGAGCTTGCGCCGTGGACTCGCCGATCTGTCCCCCACCGATGCGATGCAATCTTTGATCTCGGGTCTGCGTAAAACCCAAAACAATGCTGAATTCTTACTGAGCCAAAAAGATGTCGACTGAAAAAATGCCAGCCTCCCCCGCTCGCCCCGGCGAGATCACTGGCATCGAGGGCGATCTGCCCGAAGGAAAGGTGGTCATCGTCGCCAGCCGCTACAACTCGGAAATTTGTGACGCCCTCGTCGATGGCGCCGTCGCGACGTTGCTCGAAGCCGGCTACCCCGAACACTTGATCCCGATTGTTCGCGTACCCGGAGCGTGGGAGATACCGACCGTTGCCCGGACGGTCATTGATGATGATGATGTCGTCGGCGTGCTGGCGCTCGGATGCGTGATCAAAGGCGAAACCACTCACGATGAACATATCAATCGCGCCGTCAGTAGGGCGTTGATGGATTTGGGGATTGAAAGTGGGTTGCCGATTGGGTTCGGGATGCTGACCTGCGACACACTCGACCAAGCCAAGGCTCGAGCCGGTGGAAAGGTGGGTCACAAAGGTATCGAAACCGCTGAGGCGGTGCTCGAACTTTTGAGGCTCAACCAAAAACTCTCGGGAGAGGTCTGACCGCTCGGTCGCGATCAGGAAATGCCGTCCGGGTTAAGTTACAATGGGTGTTACGAACTTAACCATTTAGGACCATCATGACCGTTTCTCATTGCCCGCGATGCGCCGAGCCATTTCGTTTGCCCGTCGACCCCGAATCGGGAGGCAACCTTTACGACGACGCGCGGGCCGAGTGCCCGTGGTGCCAGGAAGGGTTTGAGATGTCCGAAGTCGTTCGTGGTTTGCCACCCATGTTGAGGGTGACATCGTCCGACGGCCGTGCGATTATGCCCTCCTCGGCCTTCACTTCGCTAACGTCGCGGGCCGGCGGAGATGTCGCGGGTTTTGAATCGGCCTATGATCCAAACGAGTCGGGCACCGAATCGGTGTCCGAATTCGATGCATCTCAAGGCGATCATGGCCCACCTCAATCGGATCTTGATGATTCATTTGACGTTCAATCCCACGACACGATGGGTGGTGAATTTGATACGCACGCGGTCGAGAACGATCTCGAGCTGAATGAAGCATCGTTCGCCGGCGATGCGGTGGAGAATTCCGGTCGCGATTCAGCCGATGATGCGATCGAATATCAATTCGAACCCACGCGTGGTCCCTCGCCGGTGGATCAATGGGGTTCCACCACGGCGGCTCAGCCGATGAGAGTTTCGCCCCGGGTGGTCAATCGCAAAAAACAGGGTGGGTCGTGGAAGACTGCGGTTGGCGTTGTGATCGGAGGCGCTCTGGCGTTGCCCATTGCCGACGGGCTGTTGACGCTGGCCGGACGCGATTCGATCCTCGGGATTTGGGGATCCGATTCAAGCGATTCCGTCAACCTCAACAATCGAGCGGCCGCAGCAATGACGCTCTCGAGCGATCAAACGAATGATTCGGCGTCGGCAGACTCGAATTTGCCGCCCGCTCCGAGAACACTGGAAATGCCATCCACCGATGACATCAGCGACCGCGAATCGGAAACGGCGATCTCGGAACTGTTGAACGAAATCAAACCGCTAAATTCTGACACCACCGCGTCTCTCGATTTGTCCGTCGATCCGCCGTCAACCGACTCCGCGGTCGCGAACGATTCGGCGACGGATCCCGCGAGCGCAGACAATGACGCACTATCCGAACTTCCCATTTTTGCCGATCCTCCCGCTGATGCCCGAATGCCCGATCTCGGTTCAGGATCGCCCGCGGATTCCGCCACATTTGACCTGCCCGCCGAACCCGAAGCAGCCATTCCTGGGGACGCTTCAAGTTTTGAAAGTCCAGCAGAGGACCTTCCTGCGTTCGAACTTCCGGCGTTCGGACTTCCCGATGCCGCAGACAGTGCACAGGCCGATACAGTAGATGCAGCAGATGCAGTAGATGCAGTGGATGCAGTGGATGCAGTGGATGCAGTAGATGCAGTAGATGCAGCAGTTGTCGTGGAGAAACCGATCGATTCGCCGGAGTTAACGACCGCGCTCGAAGAGGCCAACAAGACGCTCGACGTTGCCCTTGAAATGGAAGATTCAGATCCGCTTCGCAATAAAGCGATGGCCGTTGCCTACCGCGAGATCGCCGAAGTGGGTGTCTTGGCGAACGACGACAGCGAGACCACTCGCGAGCTACTCAAGCGGGTCAAAGATTCGCCGCTGTTGTCAAAGTATGAATCCGCGTCGACCAATTGGTTCACTTATCCCAAGCGAGAAACCGACGGGATTTTGATCATCGGAAAAGTAGGATCTGCCCCAAGTGGTTCGACGATCACGGTCGGGCCCAATGTTGTAACGGTGGCGAGCGGCGAGTTGCCCGAATCGGACCGCGTGATCGCTTTGGGGAAAATCATCGGTGAAGGAGCGGATGCCACCATCGACTTGACGGTGGCTCTGCCCCTTTGAACAACTCTGCGAATCGATCATGCCGATCAAGGCGGGCACGTTGACCGGTTCCCAGGTCCGAATTTAACCGCCAATCGCGTACATCGGACGATCGGGCGGCTTGAATCCGGTTTCGTCGATGCCGTGAGCGGCACCCTTGTCCATAACCGACGCTTGCACCTGAGCCAACAGCTCGTCGTCCGTCGCTCCGGATCGCATCAGATCGCGTAGAGGCGTTTCTCCCGCGGCGAACAAACAATTTCGCACACCCCCATCGGCCGTGATGCGGATTCGGTTACAGTCGCCACAAAACGGCGCCGTGACCGATCGGATGATTCCGATCGGATGACCATCGACCAGGAATTCTTCGGCCGGTTGGGATGCGATGGCGCGGGGAAGTTCGACCACATTGCGAAAGTTCTCACGCATCATGGATAACATCCGGTTGCCGGTCAGAACCTTATCATGCGTCCATGATTTGTCAGTATCCAGCGGCATGAACTCGATGAACCGAATCGTCACTCCACGATCGATTGCGAATCGGATCAAGCGAGTCATCTCTCCTTCGGTCACACCCGCGATCGCCAATGCGTTCAACTTGACGGATTCAAATCCGGCCGTGATGGCGGCATCGATTCCAGCAATCGTTTGTTGCAATCCGTCACGCCGAGAGATCTTTTGAAAGGTCTCCGCGTCGAGCGTGTCGAGCGAGATATTGACCCGTCGGAGACCCGCCTCGCGGAGCGACTTGGCTTGATCGGCAAGCAAGATCCCGTTGGTCGTCATCGACAGATCTTCCAACCCGTCGATCGCTGAAAGTTTTTCGATCAAGGTCGACAATCCGCGTCGGACCAAAGGTTCGCCGCCCGTCAGGCGAATGTCGTGGACGCCCGCACGAGTCACCAAGATCATCGCCAATCGCCGGATCTCTTCGAACGACAGCAGGCGATCTTTGTTCATAAAGATCGCCCCGGTCTCGGGCATGCAATAGAAGCAACGGATGTTGCAGCGATCCGTCACACTGATCCGGACGCTGTCGTGGACGCGTCCAAAACGGTCGACAAGTGGGACGGGGGGCAACATTTCTTTTCCGTAGCGTCACAGAGGAGTGGGTGGTCAGTCTTCCTCGACCAGACTGAAACCCAACATTTCGATCATGTTCAAATAGAGCAAATAGAAGACCGGAATCAGGATCAAGACTAACACCGTAGCCAACATCAACCCGAACGCCAAGCTTGCCGCCATCGGGATCAAGAGTTGCGCCTGAAATGACTTTTCCATGATCAGAGGCATCAATCCAGCGATTGTTGTCAAACTCGTCAACACGATCGGACGAAAACGTCGTTGCCCGGACTCCATCAATGCCTCGCGAATCGGTAGGCCGTCGCGGACTCGCGAATTGATGAAGTCGATCAACACGATCGAGTCGTTCACCACCACGCCCGCCAACGCCACCAATCCGAACATGCTAAACAGGGTCAATGGCAATCCTAGAATCGCGTGCCCCCACACCGCACCGATCATCCCGAACGGGATGATTGCCAAGATCAGAAGCGGTTGAAAATAGCTCCGGAACTGCAGCACCAGCAAGACGAACATGGCCACGATCGCGATCCCGAATCCGACGATCAGGCTGCCCACGGATTCGTTGCTCTGTTCACGTTGTCCTTCCCATCGCACATCGACCGCCGGAAACGATTCTCGCATTTCGGGCATGAACGACTTTTGAAGTTCGGTGATGATCAGGTTTGCGTTCGCTTTGGTTTCGTCCACATCGGCGCTGATCGTGATGCTTCGACGCTGGTCGACACGGTTGATTTCCGAGAAGCCGCGACTCAAGTTTACTTCGGCAAGTTCGGTAATCGGACGCTGGCTCCCGTCGGGCGTTTGGATTCGAATTTCGCGAAAATCAACGAGGCTGCGGCGTTCGTTTTCGGGGTAGCGGACCATCAACTTCACTTCGTGACGTCCCCGTTGCAATCGCATCACTTCGGCGCCGAAGTAAACGTTACGGACGGTCTCACCGAGATCGGTGGGTGTGACGCCGGTTGCCAGTGCACGGTCCTTCACCCGAAACTGGAACTCCCATTTCCCGGGGGTGTTGTCATCGGCAATGTCAAACACCCCGGCGAATTTTCCGAGTCGCACTTTGACTTCTTCGGTAGCGGCCAACAATTGATCGACGTCTTTGCCCTGTGCTAGCAACTTGAATTCGATTGCCTTTCCACCGGGACCCACTCCGATTGTTCCAAAAGTGATTCGTTCCGAGCCGGGGAATTCGCCGGCTTCGGCCCGCCACATCGAGATCAGGTCATCGCTGCGAACTTCACGAATTTCGGTGTCAAAGAGTTCCGCGAAAATTTGGCCGACGTGAGAGCCGCTGCCGCCGCCGCCCGCCGCATTTTGGGTGTTGGTGATCGTACCGACGTCGCGGTACGTCATCCGGACCGGCCCATCGCTTGATCCTTCGTCGGAGTCGTAAATCTCTTCGGCGGGCAATCCGACGCGTTCCGAATGCTCTTTCCCGATCCGTTTGCTAACGCGGCGCAGGGCTTCTTCCATCTGGCGAGTCGCGTTGTCCGTCTCGGCCGCCGGCGTTCCATCCGGAAACGCGATGGTGGCCTGCAAATTATTGTTGTCCGTTTTGGGGAACAAAATCGACGGGACCACGCCGCCACGGATCAGACCGCCCGTGAAAATGAACATCGCCAGCGCCGCCGCGATCGGAACCAAGGGGTGGCGAAGCGAGAACTTGAGCGTCGGCAAGTACATGCGGTTGACGACCCAATCGAGTCCCCAGCCGGTTCGCAATGAAAGCCAGTTCAAAACGATCCCGACCGGACGCAGCGGGTACGTCAGCACCGCTAACAAGCGAAAGAACCCCGAATGCTTGTGGGCCAAGTGCGTTGGCAACACGAATACCGATTCCCACAGCGAAATGACCAGCATGGCGATCACCGCAAAAGGAATCACCGCCATGAACTTGCCCATCACGCCCGAAACGAAAAACATTGGCGAGAAAGCGATCACAGTGGTCGTCACCGACGCCGCCACACTTCCCATCACTTCATAGGTTCCATCGATGGCCGCTTGTTTCAGCGTCTTGCCCATTTGGATGTGCGCGTAAATGTTCTCCCCAATCACGATCGCGTCGTCGACAACGATTCCGAGTGCGACAAGAAATGAAAACAAACTCAACATGTTGAGCGTCTGACCGCCGTAGGCCAAAAACAATCCCGCACCCAAGATCGAAATAGGGATTCCCATTGCGACCCAAAACGCCAATCGCATTTCCAAGAACAACGTCAGCACTAAAAACACCAACACGAGTCCCTGGGCCCCGTTCTGGAGCAGCAAGTTCAACCGACCGCGGACCTCGGTGCTGGTGTCGCCCCAAATTTCGAAACGGTAACCCTCGGGAAGATCCGTCTTGCCAACGTAGGCGCGAACCGCATCGACCATCGCCAACAAGTCTTCGGTCTTGGTGCGTTCGACGTTGACGACCATTGCCGGTTCGCCATTGATCTCCCCGATCGAGGTGATGTCTTGAAATTCGTCGCGGACCGTGCCCAGATCGTTGACGCTCAGGACGACTCCACCGGGTTGGGTAATGATCGGCAAACGTCCGATCTCTTCGCCGATCCGACCCTTGTTCTTGGCCCGCAACAGAATCTCCTGGCCTTCGGATTTTAGGTTGCCGCCGGGCAATTCGACGTTGCGCGCTCGGATCGTCCGTGCGACACCCTCGAGCGAAAGCCCGTAACTGCGCAGCGTGGCTTCGGGAATCTCAACGTCGATCTGGTAGGGGCGGGCACCCATCACCGACGCGGACGAAACCGCCGGCAAGCTGAGGATCTCGTCGCGGACGCGTTCGGCGACTTCTCGCAATTTTAGCTCGCCGTCGCGAGATCGATCATCGGGTCCGACCACACCGACGCGGATCGCCGCCTCGCGAAACGTGATCTGTTGGATCAGCGGATCTTCCGCCAAGACCGGAAAACTGGGGATGCGATCGACTTCGCGATCAATTTCCGCCATCACTTTTTGAACGTCTTCGACATCAGCCCGCAATTCAGCGAGCACAAACCCGCTGCCCTCTTTCGCGATCGATGTGACTTTTTTGATCCCATCGATCGAGCGAATGGCTTCCTCGATTTTTTGACAGATCGCCTCTTCGGTATCCTGCGGCGTCGCACCGGGGTAGGGAACCGTGACCATTACGATTTCCAACTCGAAGGCGGGAAACACTTCGCGTCGCATCTTCCAAAGCGATACGCCACCGACCAACATCAACGCCAACATCAGCACGTTCATGCCGGGCGCGTTTGAAATTGCCCACGCAAGGACTCTTTTCATCGCGTTTGCTCCGATACGGTTGACTTGATTGCGACAGCGTTTTTCGTGTTCGACTTTGCATCGGCGTCAAGTCCGTTGCGGTCAGCGCGGACCGGCAACGTGCCTTCATCAAAACCGCCAAGGGGCGAGACAACCACGTAGGAGCCATCGGTCAAGTCCGGACTCTGAACCTCGCAAACCCACATTCGGTTGGCCCCCTGAAATGCCGAAACCGAATCACCTTCGGTCGCCGATCTCGATTTCGAATCCGTCGACAAAGCCTGCATCGAGCCGCCATCTTTGCCGATGCTCAGCGTGTCGATGGGTACCACATCGCCGCGGATCACCACCTTACCGGGTTCCCATCGATCCGGCTTGAAACCATCGTCCTCAGGGGTTCCCTGCGTTTCCGCATCCGTCGTATCGAGTACCGATTCGTCGGGCAAAAACTGGAAAATGCGGTTTCCCGGTTGCAGCGCCCGGGCCGGGATCACGACTAAGGAGGCTTTCGGTTTCAGCATCAATTTTACTCGCACATACATCCCCCGAACCAGCGCCGGCGCGCCGGTCCGAGCAATCGGATCGCCTTTTTCGTCAACCATTTCCTGGGGATTGTCGACGACCACCCGCACCGGAACGGTTCGCGTCACGGGGTCCAATCCGATTCCGTTGTAAGACAGCAGTTTGCCGTTCCAGCGGTAAATGACATTGTCGCGGCCCGACATCTCGTACTCGATGATCGCCGGCGTCTCGGGCAAATCATAGTTTCGAGAGGCGGAGTCCGCGATTTTGCCTTTTTGATCGAGCACCCAATAAAGTTGATCCATCCTCAGACTGCTCGACACGTCGACTTTTGAGGTGTCCTCGATCACGACCAGGGTATCTCCGCGAGCGACAAACGTGTTGAGGTCCGCGTCCTCGCTGACGATGACGCCTTCGATCGGGGCGCGAATTTCGGTGCGGGCGAGGTTGGTTTGCGCACCGCGAAGTTGCGTGTCGGCCAATCGCTCGGATGCTTCGAGTCGTATCCGGCGTTGGGCCAATAAGTCGAGTTGGTTTTCGTACGTCACCAATTGCTGAGTCGAAGCCAGCAATGCCCGACTGGCTTGGTCTATTTCCGCCCGCGATGCGAACCCCGCCGGCATAGCGTTTTGCCGTTCCACTTCCTTTCTCTGCAGTTCGACATCCTGGTTGGCCACGCCGATCAATCGCTTCGCATTGGCCATCTCTTGGTCGACCTCGCGAAGCGCTTGATAGTCTTGTTCTTTCATTCGCGTCAGCCGGTCGACCTCCAACTCGTAATCCGTCGCGTCAATTCGCATCAGCAACTGGCCCTCTTTCACGTAGGATCCGGATTCGCACTCGTCCGATTTGAAGACGACCTTTCCAGCCACTTCCGCGGCCACGCGGGCTTCGCGAAAGGGGACCACCGTTCCATCAACCTGTAACTTGAGTGGCTGACCGGTTTGAGCAAGCGATTGCAGTCGTTCGACGCGAACGGGCGTCAGTGCCTTCAAACGTCCGACACGCGTCGTGTCGGACTCAGGTCGTTCGGGTGCTGCGTCCGTGCCCAACGCCATCGCCAAAGCGAGCGCCGACCAGCAATGCGATGGGAACAATGAAATTGAAAAGCAACCCGCCGGCCATCAACGATGCACGAGACGCGCGCGGCGCAGACGAATGCGTCGCTGCATTCGCATGGGATGATGGCTTTGGCTCGTGAGTGTCGATCGTCGGAGGGACGTGCTCGGACTTCATGGGAGGTTGATACATGTTTCGCTTTGGGGACGGATGACGTCATCGCTTCGGATCGCGGCCAAAGTGACCGCCGTGATGTGTCGACTGATCGTGTCGACGTCAAAATGAGATTCAATCTGGTCGATAGGAACCAGCATTCGGATGGCGTCGGCACCCACTTTGTAGTGAACGCATTGACCCACCACGCTCAACGCGAGTTGCTGGATCACGTGGTCGGGGATGGACTCGTCATCCGCTAGAGCCGTAATCGTTTGCAGCAACCGATCGTGCAGCGGTTTGAAGTACTCGATCACGATGTCGGCGAACACGGGCGTCGGGTTCTGCATCTCTCGCATAAATAATTGCGACTCCCATCCGCTCGGATCCGCAGCCAAAATTCGTGACATCAACGTTCGTACGATACGCCCAAGCGTGACCGCCGGATTCTCTCCCGCATTATCCGGAGTTGGGAATTGTCTGAGCCGCGATTCCCGGACTTGTCGGATCAATTGACGATAGAGCCCCAATTTGTCGCCGAAATGGTATCCGACCGCCGCAATATTGACTCCGGCGGCCGCACAGATTTCTCGCACCGTTGCGCGATCGTATCCCCGCTCGGCAAACACGGGTCCCGACGCATCCAACAGACGTGTGCGTGTGTCCAGCTCGTTTTGGGCAGCGGTTTCGGACAAGAGTCGTTCCAAATTCGATGGGTCAAACAACTGTTTAAAACAATCGTTTGAATCCGTCGAAAAGTCAAGGGCACGTGAAGTCGGGATTGACGCTTTGGTCGGTTGAGCATCATTCTGGACGCTCAATCGGTTCTGGCCTTTGGTATGCCAGGACCCCCAACGACCCAATTGCCCCCCGAGTCACGATGAGCGCCGAAGTCGCCGAAGTTCTTGTTGAGTTGCCCGACGGAACCCAGGTCCGCCACCCAGCCGAAACCACCCCGATGGACATCGCGATGGGGATCAGCGAAGGACTCGCCCGCAGCGTGATTGCGGCGGAGGTGTCGGGCCGAATTGTTGATGCCGACCGGCCGCTCGGCGAACTTGCCGAAAGTGACTCGCCATTGTCGCTGAAGCTGCTGACCAGCCGTGATCGGGAATCGCTCGATGTGCTGCGACACAGTGCCGCCCACGTCATGGCTCGCGCGGTCATGCGACTGTACAAGGGAGTGTCACTCGCGTTCGGTCCCACCACCGACGGCGGGTTCTATTACGACTTTGACATCCCGGAAATGCTCAGCGAAGAAGACTTTCCTAAGATCGAAGCCGAGATCAAAAAGATCATCAAGGATAAAGAACCGTTCGAACGGTTCTCGCTCTCGCGCGGCGAGGCTCGCAAATTGCTCGACGACTTGGACCAGGATTTGAAGGTCGAGCACATTGACACCGGCTTGTCGGATCAAGAATCGGTCAGCTTCTATCGCCAGGGCGAGTTCATTGACCTTTGTCGCGGACCTCACATCCCCGACGCTGGAAAGATCAAAGCGATCAAGATGATGAGCGTTGCCGGGTCGCACTGGAAGGGCGACGTTTCGGGGCGATCACTGCAACGATTGTACGGCACGGCATTCTTCGACAAGAAAGAATTGGCGGCCTACCTGGAACAGATCGAAGAAGCGAAACGCCGCGACCACCGCGTGCTGGGCAAGCAGCACGGATTGTTCACGATCAGTCCTGAGGTCGGACAGGGATTGTGTTTGTGGTTGCCCAAGGGAGGCGCGAGTTCGCGTGGCGTTGGAAGACTTTTTGCGAAAAGAGCTGCTGTCGCGTGGTTACGATCCGGTTTACAGCCCGCATATCGGGCGTGTCGAAATGTACGAGACCAGTGGTCACTTTCCGTACTACCGCGACAGCCAATTCCCGCCACTCTATGGGCAAGAAGTCGGCGGAATGTTGGACGCTTGGAGTCAACGGCTCGAGGCCGGAACCTTGTCGAAGGACGATGAAGACAAGTTGATGGCGGCGGCGGAAGTCTTTGGCGTAAAACTCAATCACTACAAACCGTCGGCGACCTCGGAGGCCAAGCGAGGGGCGCTGCACGATTGGCAGTCCGAAAACGAACGGTACCTGTTGAAGCCGATGAACTGTCCCCATCACTGCTACATGTTCAAGGCTCAACCTCGTTCGTACCGCCAATTGCCGCTGAGACTGTTCGAGTTTGGCACTGTCTATCGTCACGAGCAAACGGGCGAACTCAACGGCCTGCTTCGGGTCCGTGGGCTGACCCAGGACGACGCCCACATTTTCTGCACCGCCGACCAAGTCGAGGAAGAATTCCGCGCCACGATTGAGTTGACCAAGTTCGTGCTCAAGTCGGTCGGTTTGGATGACTATCGTGTTCAATTGTCGTTGCGCGACCCCGACAGCAGCAAGTACGTTGGCACCGAAGACCAGTGGGACAAAGCGGAGGGTTCCCTACGCGGCGTGCTTCAGCAATCAGGTTTGGATTTCAACGAGGAGCCAGGCGAAGCCGCGTTCTATGGTCCAAAAGCTGACTTCATGATTCGCGACTGCATCGGACGATCGTGGCAACTGGGAACGGTCCAACTGGATTACAACTTGCCCGAGCGATTCAAATTGGAGTACGCCGGATCGGACAACACGACTCACCGCCCGGTCATGATTCACCGTGCGCCATTCGGTTCTCTCGAACGGTTCGTCGGGGTGTTGATCGAGCACTTCGCCGGCGCGTTCCCGATGTGGTTATCACCGGAACAAGTCCGCGTCTTGCCGTTGAGCGACAAGTCGATCGAGTACGCAGTCCAAGTCGCAAAGCAATTGTCCGACGCGGGCTTGAAGGCCACCGTCGACAACACCGGCGGCAAGGTTCAAGCAAAGATCCGCAACGCTCAATTGGACTTGGTCAATTACATGGCCGTTGTCGGTCCCAAGGAAGCGGAGTCTGGCCAGATCGCGCTGCGAGATCGAATCGAAGGCGATCTGGGATCGATGCCAATCGCCGAAGCGATCGCCCGATTGATCAAAGAAATCGAGACGCGTGAGGTCAGGCAAGCCGTCAAGTCGGGCGGCGGGACGTCAACGGCTGGCGATTGACGAAAAGTTTCAAACTTTGGGCACGGATCGGGACGCACGATGTCACTATTTAGGTAGCGACACGTCTTTCAAGACGACCTTTCGACCACGCGCTCTTTGCGAGATAACTGATGCGACTGACCCTCCGCACGCTGATGGCGTACCTTGACAACACGCTCGAGCCCCAGGATGCGGAGATTTTGCGTCAGAAGTTGGCCGAAAGTGGTTTCGCGACCCAACTGGTTCAACGTCTGCGATCGGGGTTAACCAACCCGACGCTGCCGTCGCTGAGGCCCGATGCGGTGGGCCCGAACGAAGATGCCAATGCGATCAGCGAATATTTGGACAGCACCTTGCCGACCGAACAGGTCGCCGAGATCGAGCGCGCGTGTTTAGAATCGGACGCCCGATTGGCCGAAGCGGCGGCATGCCACCAAATTTTGACAATGGTGCTGGGCAACAAGGCGGACGTTCCGCCAGAGCTTCGAACACGAATTTACGAGCTTCCCGAGCGTGAAATCGAGAAAATTGCCGCGTCGAGCAGCCGTCTTTCGTCGCTCAACCTTGAAGATCCGCCGCCTCCGGTAAACCATCTGCTTGACTCACCGACGATGGACTCGCCGTTGACGCATACCGGCAATTTGGTCACGCCAGTGGGGCCGGGCGACTCAGGAGTTTTCGATGCTCCGACACGGTTGCGTGAATCGGGGGTGATCGCGGATGCGGCGATGGCCAAGAAAAGTGGGCCAGCAATGGCGGGTGCGAAGAAACGTGATCGCAGCGACACCGCAATATACGGCGGCGGAATTCGTCCATCACGCATCGTGCCCTGGTTGGTATCGCTCGCGCTGGCCGGCGTGTTGTTGTTTGCGATGGCGAAGCTATTTTATCCGCTACTGCATTCGGAATCGAAATTGGCCCAGGTAGACCAGGGCGATCCGATCGCTAGCGTCGACAGTCCGCGCAATCAAGCTTCCTCCGACTCCGAACTGAATCCGCCGGAACTTGATCAACAAGACAAGTCACCAGAGGATCCCACCCGGGATGCCGTTGCAAGCGATGTTGAGAAGTCGCCTCCGTCAAACCCAGTTCCGTCAAACCCAGCTCCGTCAAACCCAGTTCCGTCAAACCCAGTTCCGTCAAACCCAGTCCTCAAACCCAGTTCCGTCAAACCCAGTTCCTTCAACCCCAGTTCCGGCAGACCCAGTTCCGGAGCCTGATCTCGGACGCCCTGAGGTGGGTGAGCTGACCGCACCGGAGCCCGATCTTGAAGCGAAGCCGGAAGTCTCGCTCGATCCCGGTCCCGATCCCGGACGTGAAATGACGGAAGGAAACGGCCGTGAAATGACGGAAAATTCGGATGAAGTGGTTGTCGAAATAGAGCCCGGCGACGCGAACGTCGCCAGCGATGTGGCGAATGGCATCGCACCTCAGAATCCGGAAAGTGAGGATTCACCGGGGGAAGAACGTCCGATTGCATCGGAGATTGCGACGGTCACCAGCGAGAACACATTGTTAGCGACCAACAAGGGTGGACCGAAGGGAGAACCGAAGTGGATTCGATTGAAAAAAGGCATGACGGTGGTTCCCGGATACCCGATCGTCTGCCCGCCGACGTTTCGTGCGAGCATGACCACTGTATCGGGTTTTGAGGTCACCCTCGTGGGGCCAACCGAAGTGGTGTGGATCGCGGACGCTCCCGGTGACTCTGTGCTCGCTGTGATCAGCGGTCGATTGCTGATCAAAGCAAATCAGGCGGACTCGCGGATGGATTTGATGCTTGGTCAAGAACGGCTGACGCTCGAGTTTCCCGAGCTCGGATCAGTGGCCGCCGCCAGCGTCAAGCATTTCCGATCACCCGGCAAAGACCCGATGGTCGCCGAGAATCGGACCGAACTCGCTTCCGTCTTGTCCGTCCAGGGCTCGGTCGGTTTGCGAGCGGCAACGAGCGACGAGCAATTGGATACGGGACAGCAATGGCTTAAGCAGGGCGCCGCTGATTCGTCGATCTCAGCCGTTGATCCGGTCCCCCCTTGGATCGATCCGCCCGCGTCGACGACCACTTCGTTGGCCGCCGGCGCTCGAGGTGGTTTGTTGGATTTGCTTGCGGGCGACCCACCGCTTGAAATCGCTCTGCGGGAAGCGACATTGTTTCGACGCAGCGAGGTCGCCGCGCTGGCCGCCGAGACTTTGTTGCACTTGGGACAGGGCGACGTTTACTTCGGCAGCGAAGGGACTCTAAGCCAGGTCAAGCAGCGGGCTTATTGGCCCGAACACTTTCTCGAACTTTTGGCGGTGGTTGATCGCAGTGCCGCCGCGACGGCGCAACTTGAAAAATCCATCAAGAAGATGGATGCCACCAATTCGCCAGCGATTTTTCGTCTGCTCACTGGGTTTTCGCAAACGCAACTCGAAGAAGGTGAGGACCAGGTGTTGGTTGATTTTCTGGACTCCGAGTCCATGGCCGTCCGCGTCCTGGCCCTTGAAAATCTGCACCGGATCACCGGGACCACCCTGTATTTTCGCGCCGAGCAAGACAATGCGGTGCGTCGTGCACCGGGCATCAAAAAATGGAACGTCCGGTTAAAGAAAGGCGACATCCGATGGCCGAAGTGAGTCGCTAAGACGATTGAGTATCAATCTCGGCGATCCGGCGATAGGCTTCGCCCGCCCACGGGCTCTCCGGTGAAAGTTCCGCAAATCGTTTCCAGTGATGTTTCGATTCGACGGACCGCTGGAGCGTGTCGAGCACGCGAGCCAAATTGTAGTGGACGTCGGCGTAGTCGACATGCAACGACAAGGCGCCCCGATAGGCGGCGACCGCCAATTCATATTGCTCGGTCTCCGCCAACACACCGCCAAGGGAAGCACGGGCTTCGACGAATTCGGGGTCGACCTCGATGGCGCTGTAGTATCGTTCGCGAGCCGCAATGATCTCACCCATTCGGTACAACAATTCGCCGATCTGGAAACTGATGTCCGCCCGTGGCCCGTCACGCGCAATGATCGCATGGCAATAGTCGATCGCGGTTTCATAATCGCCGTCATCCTCGGCGACGAAGGCGGCCGACAGCAACGCATCGGTCTGGGCACCCGAAGAATGCCGCAGCGAATATTCGTCAGGAATGCGTCCGACGGCGGAAGAAATCGACAATGTCTTTGGCGGAAGATCGGTGTCGTCATCGCCAAGCGGGTATTCGCCAAAACGATCCTCGCCGGGCGAATCGCGCTCGAGTGAATCAAAATCAAATCGCAACTGTCCGCCCGGCTCAAGCAACCCCTCGCCCTGCCGCATCAACACATGTTTGCCTTCGATCAATATCGACAGTTGATCGAGCGGACGTTGAATATCGGGCAGCACTTCCACCCACTCCACCAATCGCTGTTCGATCGCTTTGGGGCTTGCCCCGGACGCGATCCACTGGGCCAACCGTCGAGCCGTGGCAATTTCTTGGAAATCAAAGTAGGGAAGCCGATGCAGCGTTTGCACTGGGGTGATCAACCCACGCCGCTGCCACCGACGAATCACACGCACCGAAACACCAAGCAAATGGGCCAGCATGGCGGGAGTGTAGTAACGCCGGATCGCTTTTTCGACGTCGACCAGACCCAATCGATGCCACAGATCGGTCTCGTGCAGAACCTCCAAACGGCCTGATGCCGCCGACTCTCGTATCGATTCGCTCAGCAATTCGGCCTCGGCAAGTGGCGACTCCTCCGCGCCCACCACGATCCAATCAACCAGGGCGTGATCGATGTCGACCACCATCGCATCGTAGGATCGCAGCACATTGGTGGCCTCACGCTGGGTCATCCCGCCAAACCGTCCCACCAACGCGATTCGTTTACCCGCCACCCATTCGCCCGGGACGGGCGGTTCCGCGATCGATTCCTCATCCGAAATCGAGTCGGCACCGGTAAATTTAGAAGGGAAAGTCATCGGTCGGATTCTTGACGAGTTTGCGAGCTTGGGTGAGGCCGCCCATCTTCACCATTATTCAGATTCAAGGGGTTACGGCGAGAGTGCGATCCATGAAAACGGATCCCCAGAATCGGTTCACTCGTCATCACGCAAATCCGAATTGGCCTGGATCGCCCCGTCGATCCAGGCAACTTCCAAAAAATCATTGTCGTGGATCGCTCCGTCGATCCATGCGGCTTCCAAACAAGATTGTCGTGGATCGCTCCGTCGATCCATGCAACTTCCAAACAAGATTGTCGTGGATCGCTCCGTCGATCCATGCGGTTTCCAAACAAGATTGTCGTGGATCGCTCCGTCGATCCATGCAACTTCCAAACAAGATTGTCGTGGATCGCTCCGTCGATCCATGCGGCTTCCAAAACAATGATCGGCGGAGCGATCACCGACAATCGCTCACGCGGGCTGAGTCATCGGTTTACTACTGGACTCGTCGGAGTGATGCCGGGTTCCGGCCCAAACGATCACGATTCCGACCACAGCGATCGACGTCGCGATCGCGATCCACGCGGGCGGTAGGTGCGTTTGGTTGTCGAAATCCGCACCAAGGAACGCTAGGTTCTCATGATAGTGTCCGACCAATTCCAGCAACCCATTGTGCACAAAGTGCATCAGCATGCCAGGCAATACACTGCCGCTGCGATAGGCGATCCACCCCAGCAAAAGGCCCAACAGAGTGGATGGAATGAATCGCTCGATCAGCAATGCGTTTCCGGTCAACACGTGAAACAACCCGAACAAGACGCTGGTCAATCCGATCGTTTGCCAAGGCTTCAAGACTTTTCGGAAAGACGAAAAAAGAAATCCGCGGAAACACAGTTCTTCGATGATGGCTGGCGTCGCGGCGAGAGTGGCGAGCAGCACCCACGGCGGGACTAATTTCCAAGCTTTTAAAACCTTTCGCGTTTGCGCGATTCGTTCTTCGCTAAGTCCACCGATTCCGAACGCTTCAGCGATCACAAACGCCTCGTGGGCGACCGCCCACGCCCCCAACCCCATCACGATCGCGCCGATCAGAGCAGCGAATGCAGGTGTCTGCAGTCTGAACGTGGTCGTGATTCGATTGCGTCCCAACCAGGCCGCGATCGCTGGTACCGATCCGAACACGATCACCAAAGCGACCGCGCTGAGCACCATGCTACGAATTTGCAGCTCGGCGGATTGCGTATCCGTCAAGTCCGCCGCTCCATTCATCATCGTTGACTTGAAATCGACCAAGTAACGCATCAAAACGTTGGAGAGTACGAAGTAGATCGGCACCAACATCGCCAGAACAAACGCCGAGGCTTGGGGAGTCGCGACGTCGGATGCGTGCTTGGGGCGGCGGAACAATGACCCGATCGATTGTTCGCTGGTGCGCGTGACGGCGTCGCTGCCGAACAACTTCGCGGCGATAGCCAATGCGGCTGCGGCATAGCCCACGGTACTCAAGACGGCTGCGGCTGCCGCGGCGGGCTGGAACGTTCCGCCCAACAACTCTCTCGCCAGTAGCACAATGTTGATCAACGGGGCGATCGCTAACGGACCTGACAACTCGACGCCCGGCATCAAAGACAACATGCCCGGTGTGATCGCGAACAACATGACTGGAATCAGATACGCCTGTGCCTCTTTGAACGATCGCGCAAAGCTGGTCAATGACAACAGGACCGCGGAGAAGAATCCGCTGAACAATACCAGCAAACCCAGGATTTGAAGCACGGCCAGCCAAGGGAAATCCGCTTCGCCACCGGTTAGCATGGGCAAGAGTCCGCCCAACCAGAGTGTGGTGAACATCGCAAGCAAATTCGCAAGCGCCGTCAGCAGCGCGACCGTGACCACCGCCACGTACTTTGCCAACAGGACGTAGAAACGTGGTACCGGCGACGCCATCAACGCTTCCATCGTGCCCCGCTCACGCTCTCCCGCCGTCAAATCGATCGCCGGATAAACAGCCCCCGTGATCGTCATCAGGACCAGGACCAATGGAACGATCGTCGCCAGAATAGGGGTCTGCTTGGGCTCGCCGACTTCGTCCACCATCACTTGCACCGGAGGTGTGAAGTCGGGATCGGCCGCGGCTGCCGATCGCTCGGCAGACCTCAATTTGATCCACTCCATTCGCTCGACAATGATTCGACGTGCATTCTCACTATTGACGTCGCCCGCAAACGACTTAAGCGACACCAATTCTTGCCCATTCTCACCCGTGGTGATTTCGGCAGCGATATCGACGATGGCGTTTTTGAGAGCATCCACCGGGCTGATCGGCACACCGTTGCCGGTGTCCGATGTATTGAAGAACGCAAACTCGGCGAGATTGCCACTAGTGGATGCCAACACCTCGCTGGGAGGTTCGGCGTCGGCACTGGTCAACATCTCGTCCAATCGATTGCCTTCGAAATCGGATGCGACACCGATTCGATACTTGACGTCCGCCGATGCATCCGAGGTCAACAGGTAGCGATTCATCGCCATGCTCAACAATGGGTAGACCAAAATCGGCATCAGCAACAAAGTAACGATTGTGCGCCGATCGCGGCTTGTTTCTTTTAGCTCCTTTTGGCAAAGCCGCCACAACCGGCTCATTGTTCCCACGTTGGAGGAGCTCATGATGGTGCCTTCATCAGCTCGACGAACATGTGGACCAAGTGATCTTGCCCAGTCGACGATCGCAATTCGTCCATCGTTCCCATGTGTCGCATCCGACCTCGATGCATCAACCCAAACCGATCGCACAAACGTTCGGCTTCGTCGAGCCGATGCGTGCAAACAACGACGGCTTTCCCAACCTCTCGCAAGTGTTCGATGTAGTCAAAAATCGTTTGAACGCCGACGACATCCAAACCGCGTGTCGGCTCATCCAGTAGCATCACGGGCGGGTCATGGATCAATCCGCGTACCAGCGTGACCCGCTGGCGTTGGCCTGTCGACAGCGTTCCGGCCCGCCGACTCAATAGCGATGTGATGCCCATCAACTCGGCGAGCTCGTCGCATCGAACCGCCGCAACATGCGGATCCACCGCGTACAAATCGGCGAAGTACATCAACATCTCGCGAACCGTCAACCAGGGATAAACGCCATCGCTCGCGGAGACGAACCCCAACCGTGCTTTCACGCCGATCGGATTGTCAGCCGTTCGGACCCCATCCACTTCCGCGTATCCCTCATCCGGCTCGAGCAGCCCTAAAATCATCCTCAAGGTTGTCGTTTTCCCAGCGCCATTAGGGCCCAATAAGCCAAACACCTCGCCGGGGACAACCTGGAACGACAAATGATCGACCGCGCACAGGTCGTTATCGTCAAGCGTAAAGTTTTTGGTTAGCGACTCGGCGACAAGCATCTTCGAATGGGCCCAGGCCGCTAAAAGGTCGTAGAATTTTCTGAAAAGATGAATTTTTGATTCGCGGCACGACTGCAAATCGTCGCCCGAAGTCCACCGACCGTGCGACAATCATGTTGGGGGTGGATATGGCTCGTGGTTACCTCGTTTAAACCGGACTCGGCTCTTCGTCTACGCTCCGACATAGTAGACGGTTCGGATAGTCCACCCAATTCAAGGTTTTCCGACTTTCCGGTCTACGCGCCGCGGTGGCCGACGGGCCATAATGAGATAGACATGACCGACCACGCATTCACGCGACGAGTTTAACCCCATGATTTTGTGTACTTTGTTTTCCTGTTTTGATCGAGGCGCCCGCACCGATCATCCGGCCGGCCCAGAGCCCCGTTGCCGTGTGACGCTTTGCCGAAGCTTGGTGGCCGCAGCACTCGTATTGGGATCGACCGCAGTGACGGCCGCTCCGCCGGCGGCGGGTCAAGAAGGCGATGTCGAAACAGTCCCGGCCGCAACCGCGAACGAGTCGGATGCCAGCGAATCGTCGAAGACGCCTGCCGGGCAGGCCGAACTTGATGAAGCCATCATCAAGCGAATCGATGCCGAAACCCCGGATGAACTCGAATCCGTCGGTGCCTTGCTGGAGTCTTCGCTGACCAAAGGGCTCGACGAAGAGAATGAAGCGTTCGCGAAACAGATGCTCGGCTCCGTTCTTCTGCAACGTGCCCAGGGATTGGCCCAGACGATTGTGCAAGCCAACGGACGACGTCGGGAAGATGCTCGCGAAGAGACGATTGTCATTTTGAAACAAGCCGTGAAGTACGACCCGAGCTTGGTCGAAGCGTACTTGCTGATCGCTCGATTGAACCTGTTGCCCAACGGCAAACGGTCGGAGATCACTAAGGCCACCTCCAGCGCCATCGAACTGCTCGACGACGACCCCAAGGAAAAAAGCGCGGCGCTGTTGCTCAGGGCGCTCACCCAGGAGTCGGATGAGAAGCGAATCGAAGACTTGAATGCGGCGATCGAGACCGACGGCGACAACACGGAAGCCCGCCAAGCTCGCGCACTATGGAAGCTGGAAAAGAACGACGTCGAAGGGGCGATGGTCGACTTGGAAGGCATTCTCGAAAAAGATCCTACCAACCAAGCGGTCGCCGGATTGGCGGTGCAAAAATTGGTGCAAATGGAACGCATGGACGAAGCGATGAAATTGATCACCAGCATGTTGGCGTCCAAGCCGAGCGAAGGCATGTATCGCATGCGGGCGGTTCTGCATCGCGCCAATTTGAATACCGACGAAGCGCTGGCGGATTTGAACAAAGCGATCGCGATGGCTCCCAAGGATCCGATGACTCTGTTACAGCGATCACTACTCTCGCTTGATCGTGACGATGTCAAATCGGCCAAAGCGGATTTTGCCGCCGCCCTTGAAATCGAGCCGCGGATCGCCGGCGCCGACGAAGGCATCGAGTTGCGTTTGCAAATCGCGTTGGTCGAAAAACGATACGTCGATGCAATCAATGACGCTCAATTGCTGGTCGACAAAGATCCCGACAACCTCTTGCGACGGCTGCGACTTGCGAGTCTCTACTCGATCGACGAGCGACCACGAAAAGCAATCGATATCCTGTCCGGAATTCTCCAAGATGATCCTAAAAACGTAGCGGTTTTAAGAACTCGTGGTGACGCGTTGCTAAGTGTCGGTGACCACGCCGGTGCGATCGATGACTACGAAAAAGCAATCGAGTCCATTGGCAACTTGGATGTCGAAGAAGCCGACGACCAAGTCAAAGTCGAAGCGTCAGGAATCTACAATAATCTGGCCTGGGTATTGGCAACCTCGCCCAATGATTCGGTCCGCAATGGAAAACGCGCGATCGAGTTGGCGACAAAATCGGCCGAATTGACGGATTTTAAAGAGGCTCACATTCTAAGTACCCTGGCCGCCGGCTATGCCGAATCAGGTGACTTCGACGGAGCTCGCAAATGGAGCGGCAAAGCCGTCGAATTGGCGTCCGAAGAAGAAGATGAAGCGGAGAGCCAAATCGAGCAACTTAAAGAAGAGCTCGAGTCGTACAAGCAAGACAAGGCATGGCGCGAGAAACAAGAGACCGAAGAGAACGACGTGCCAATCTTGTCGCCCGAAGACTTGATCGACACCTGAGTCGTCACATCAACGCAGCGAAATCGCTTCCTGCAACGGTTGTAAAACGCTGGCGATCAAGTACTCGTCGACCAAATCTCGACACAGTCCCGCCAGCCGTTCAAACTCTTTTGCGAACGTTTCATCAGCGGCCAGACTGTCGTATCGACGGACCGTCAAATAGACGCTGATTTGCTCCTCGCCGAATTCGCCGGTCCGAACCTGAAAAGCGTTCGTTCTCGACTCAAAACTGACTCGGCATTGGGTCTTGCAATCCTCGTCGAGTGAGAATTGAATTGCCGGCTCGTACGACAACAACTTGCCAAACGGAACCTGCAGGAATCGATCCAAGCCGGGCGCCACACCAACCGCTTCTGCCAAAATTTCATTGTGGTTACCACAGTAGGCAAAGTCGAAGCCGGCCATGACCGACAATGATTCACAATCCAAGGGGCTGATGGATAAATCGTAGGGGACCAATTCCAACACGGTGCGGTGTTGCTCCACCGCCGATTCGAAGGAGTCCGGATTCACCACGCCGCTGTTCACCCGCTTGGCTTCGACCGATGTCCAACGATACGAGCCGGCCTCTTTCTCCTCTTCCAACACGTACTCGCCCTTCTCGCGAGCGTAGAAATTCTGCATCTTCGGATAACGACGTCGGACCTGTTCAAAGTAGTGAAGTACCGATTCTCGACCTTGCGGCAATTCCATTTCGGTCGAAAGATTCATGTTGAGATAGAAATCGTCACTCAGTTCGCTATATCTGCTCATTCCGTCCTCGTCTCGTGAATATCCGCGAGTTTGAAGCTCGCCCGCCCGAAAGGGTTGTCGATGGCCATCAGATGACCGCCGATGTGGCGTACCCTAGTATAGACCCGTGTCCTATCGGGAAGAACCGTCGCGGAGTTTGGAAAGTCGCCAGTTACCGCAAATTGCCGACCGGAACCCGCGAAATCGGCTCGCGCGACACCCGCCGCCCAGCTGAAAACCGTCCCAATCGACACGATGAGAATCGGTGGCATAGTCAAATTGACGGCGCCTTGTGGTTTGGCAAACGCCAAATGGCAACCAGACGCGGACCATCAAAACACTTTGAGCAGTATCAGACCAATGAGTTTCCAAGATTTTCAGATGATCAGTTGCTCTCGACTCTTGTTCATGGTGTTTTTGGCGAGCACGTCATTCGCCGGTCATGGGATACGAACGGTCGCGGCCAGTGACAATTTTATTTGGCCCGGGCACGGTGCGCCAAGTGGATCGACCCGTTTGGGGACATCGCGACGGGTTGAGGATCGGTTTGGCTCCTACTCCGGGACCTCAGGGACTGATTCGCGTCTACGCCCCTTACCTAGGACAATCGTTTCCGCGTGTGATCAATTTTCTCTCCATTGAGCCGGCAGTCACGGGACAGAGCGGACGCGGACAATCCGAGCTCGAGCTGAGCCGGGATCGGCCGGGTGAGCGCGGCTTAACGTTTCGTGCCTCCAACGATCTCGAGACCACGTCGATCTCTGATCAATTGCCGACTGGAACTCTGGATCGACACGACGAGTCGTTACGTCTGTTTGTACATCCCGAGCCATTTGCAAACGGGGCACGGGTAATCGTCGAGATTGTGTTTCACGCCGACCAGAGGCACGAGATCGGTTTGGTGACCCATTTGGCGACGGGCAGTGCCCCGTTGGATAGCTGCGTTATTTCCGCAACCATGGGCAATTACGGTCTACTGCGACAATTGCATCTTGCCGGAGGCCGGATCGAGCCTTTGACTGAACTAGGGGGTGACGAGCGACTGGATCGTCTGGGGTTTCTGCCCTGGCAAATGTGGCCGCCGGAAGATTTTAAGCGGAGTGGTGGTGATTACTTGGTGAAGATCACCAGCGATTTTGCGGACCCTGACAAAGCTGACTACGCTGAATCTGTGCCTCCTCACTGGCGATACCAAGGTCTCGCTGCCGCTCATCATTGGCGGGCCGAACCCGATGCCGAACCCTGGGTGGCGCTCAATGCCCGACGCACCTATTGGGGATCCAACGATCCCATTCCCGGCGGCGCCTGCTTCGAAAATTTCGAGCTCCAACTCCCCTTCCGCTCCGGTCGTCGGTTGTGGTTCGGAATCGAACCAGTAGCCGACTAAGACCGGACGTGCAACCGAAGAATGATCGCCGCAGCGATCCACTACTGACCTCTCACCATGCTCGGCAGCAGCGTCAAGTTGACGATTGTTCCGAGTGCCAGCGTCGCAGCCACCAAACTCCCGAAGGTTGCCGTGGGCACGAACGCGGACGTCGTCATCGCTCCGAATCCGAAAACCAGTGCGATCGTCGCCAGCACGACCGCCGCGCCGATGTTGCCGGCTGCATGCACGGCACTATCGCGGTCGCTGTGTCCTCTCCGCTTCAATCGTTGGTATGCCGCCAAAAAATGGACGCAGCCATCGATCGACAATCCGATCGAGACCGCCGCGATCATCGCGGCCCCCATGTTGATCTTTCCACCCAACAATCCGACCGCCGATAACACTAAAAACACGGGTAGCAAATTGGGCAGCAACGCCAACGTCGCTAACCGAAACGAACGCGTCGCCAGGACCAGTAGCGCCCACACCATCATCCCTGATGCCGCGAAACATCGCCATTGATCGCCAACCATCTGGCCCACCAATCGCGACATCATCACGTAATATCCGGTCACGCGTCCGGCCATGCCGACGTCGCTGGCGTGGACGACCCGCCGAACCTCTTCGATCAATGCGGTTTTTCGTTCCGCGTCCAAGTGTTCCTCGCTGCGCAGCATGATGCGGAATTTTCCAGGCGTCGTCTCGGTTCCCTCCGCCAACAAGGCCGCATAGAAAACGGGCATCGTCGCCTGCATGCCGGATAAACGGGTTGTCGGCGAAACAAATTTTAATAACCGAACTCTCATCGCCACCGCGTCCGCGTCCGCCAAACTGATCACCTTGGTCAACTTAGCCCCCTCGACTTCGATCGCTCGCAATTCTTCCTCCAGCTCCCGCACCGAACGGAAAAATTCGCGGCTCAGCTCTTCTGGCGTTTCCAGCACAATGTCCCAAACTCCGGCGCCGCCGAAATTGGTTTCGACGCGATCATAATCGATCACAATTTTGCTGTCGGCGCGGAAGTTGTTGAGAAAGCTCGTCTCCACCTCCGCTCGTCCCAAGCCGATGATCACGAACGTGATGCATCCCAGCGCTACCGCTATCATCACGCCGCGATGATTAACCGACCAAGAAGCGATGACCAAACCCGTCCGCCGGAGGATGCGATTGAGTCGATACAGAATCCCTCGCGGCGCCGGCTTGGCAAGCGCCGGAATCATCAACAGCGTGGGTGCGAAAATCGCCAGGGAGACAAACACCACGATCGAAGCGATGGCGATCATCACGCCGAACTGGACCACCGGTTGGATGCGAGAAACGGCCAGCGCGGCGAAGCCGACCGCGTCGGTGGCGCAAGTCCAAAAGATCGGCACCGATAACCGCGCCAGCGAGTCGCGAAGCGCAGAGTGTCGGTCGGTGCCTCGTCGGATTGAGTCGCGAAAATGAACTCCCAAATGCAGAATCGCCGTCACGCTGATCACTGTCGTGATCGCCGTCAACAACGTCGCCACCAATGACAAATCAATGCCTAAGTAAAACATGATCGCTTTGGTCACCACCACCGACCAGGCGATCGAAGCCGCCGCCAACGCCACCAGCCGCAGATCGCCGAGCGACAACAGGACGACGACCGATAACAACCCCACCGTGATGATCGCCAATCGAGCCCCATCCCTCTCGATCAACTCAAAACCATCATGGACCAAAACGGGTTCTCCCACCAACGCGACTTCTTGCAAATGCATGTCGTCGAATTCGATTTCGTCGTCATCGACTCGGTCATGGGCGAGCACCGCCGACGACGCGGAAACCTCGTCGGCGATCGACTTGAGCGTTTCGATGGTCTCCCGGTCGTAGTCGGTTGCGAGCATCGCCACCACGGCGGCGCGAGTTCGATCGGCGGAGTGGGTGTAGCCGGCGAATAAATCTAAGAATCCTCGCGCGACCGGATCCGATTCTTTAAACAACGCGACCGATTTCCAAAACAGCGATGCCGGACGAATTCTCTCAACCGTTTGATTCAAGATCGCGGGGGATAATACCCCGGCCACTCCGGGTACCGAAGCGATCCGCTGGGTCAACGTCTCATTTCGCGTCATTCCCTCCGCCGTCTCAAACTCGTCGTCTTGGTACACCAGCATCACGACTTCGTTTCCGCCAAACGATTGCCTCAGCTCACGATAGGCGATCAAAGTCGGATCGTCGTCCGCAAACATCCCCTCGATGCTGCGATCGAATTCAACTCGTTGGGAAATCGGAAAGGCGGCAATGCCGATGATCGCCCCCAATAGTGCGAGCAACCAGCGAAACCGGACGACGACGTTTGAAAGTTTCTGGTCGTTTCGGTGCGACGGTGGGCGATTCACTATGATGGTCGCTCTTCTCAAAACGGAAATCAAATTGATGGCGGCAGAGAAACATCTATGATGGCAAGTAGGGCAACCCGTGACGAGCGGTGGCAGTTTTCTCCCACAATCTGTAAGTCGCTCGTCGCCATCTTCATCTTAGCGTTGATCGTCCGTGGGACCGTCTCAACGATCTTTCTGGCCGATCTGCGTGATGATCCCGATGCTTATCGCACGATCGCCCAAACCTTGCGTCATTCGAGCGTATTTGGAATGACGAGTCCTAGCGGGCTGGCGAAACCGATCGCATTTCGCCCCCCGCTCTACCCCTTCGTGCTCGCATGGACGACATCCGAGATCGTCCCGGTCGCGATTTTGCACACCATTTTGGGGGCTGGGACCGCGGCGATGGTTTTTCTTTCGTCCATCGCATTCACACGCCAGTTATTGGTGGGGTGGGTTGCCGCCGCGATGGTGACGATCGATCCCATTCTGGTCCAGCAATCAACCGTTGTGATGACGGAAACGCTAGCAGTCGCGATCGTCTCGGCCGTACTGTGGCAGATCGCCGTCGCGAGTCAACGCGGATTTTCGATCGGGCGAAGTCTCCTTGTCGGGGTGCTATTGTCACTCGCCTATCTTTGTCGTCCCACTTTTTTGGTTTGGGCGATTTTGATCGTGGTGGGTTTGGTTTGGGCTGGCTCGCGACCGATCGTCGGCCGCAAAGTGACGTGGCGAACCATGCGTCCGGCGATCATCGTGTCGCTGGCCCTGATGATCACGATGGCAGCTTGGATGACTCGAAATGCGATCTCGATCGGACATCCGGTATGGGCGACGACGCACGGCGGATACACGTTACTTCTGGCGAATAATCCGATGTTTTATGATCATCTCCGTGGACCGGATCGATCGCGTGTCTGGAACCCAGACACCTTCTTTGACGCCTATCAGCATCGCTACGATGGTGATCCGACGACCCAGCGCTTCTGGGAGCAGGATTGGCGGACGGCCGGCAAACCTCAGTTTCCTAGTGATGCATCGGAGGTCAGCGATGACCGCCGATCGGGAGCCGCAGCGACCGCGCTGATTCGGCGAGAGCCAGCCATGTTTGTTCGTTCCTGCTTTTCCAGACTGTGGCGGATGTGGAAGCCATTTCCAAACGTGACATCCGATCGGTCATCACGCAAGACGATGGTGATCGGCGCGTATTGTCTTGTTTTCAATGCGATGGTGATCTTGGGAGCCTGGCGATTGCGGAAATGCGAAATCCCCATGCAATCGGCATTTGTTTGGTCGATCTTGTCGATGGTGTTGGCATTGTCGATGGTTCATGCGGTCTACTGGAGCAATGTGCGAATGCGGGCTCCCGCGATTCCGGGACTGGCAATCATTGCGGCTTGTTGTCTTTGCCGGCAACGTAGTACACCAAGAAGGAGCGAATGCCTGTGTGGCCCACACTTGATGGTTTGAGGATGCTCAAAGATGCCGAAGCGGATTTGGTACGCGGAGCCGTCGGGATGATGCTCGATCACTTGGTCGCCGAGTATCGCGATGACGCCCAGCCGTGGCGTTACGGGATCGATTCGTTTGACATGTGGGACCCGGAACAACGAATCTGGATGCTTGATGAGATCACGGCGTGCTTATTGACGCGTCGACGTCCTCTCTCGGCAGCCGCCATTTGGGAAGCCTGCATCGATGCGATATTTTGCGAGGTCGTCGATCTGATCGAAATCGAAATCACGGATCCCACGTTGACCAAGATGCCCCAATCTTGGCGACAAAGCGTTCTGGAGGCGTACGTGTGTCAACATGGACGGACACCATCGATCGTTTCGGATGCACGGATCCTGTCCGACTGGCGAGCCATCGTCGCATCCGTGCTCGATCCGATTCTGCCGGCACCGTCCTACCAGAAAGCGGAAGCATTCCGCGACAACGACATTCACCGAACCCAACAGTTTCTTGCGTCGCGCGGGTTGCCCGACGATTTCTTGCAGCGCATTCCGCCGAACCGAACGGTCGATCAAACTCAAGCTTCGATCAATCGAATTCAAAAAATTGTTTTTGTCTAGTGCTATAATTGCGGGCATGAAAAAACAACGATACGCCGTGATCGGCGCGGGTGCTCTCGGTGGACTCTACGGTGGTCTTTTGGCTCGAGCGGGATTCGAAGTTCACTTTTTGTTCCACAGTGATTTCGAGCACGTTAAGTCGCACGGTTTGAAGGTCGACACGAAACTCGGCGACTTTCATTTGAAAGACGTTCATGCCCATGCGTCCGCCGATACGATGCCCCCCTGTGATGTGACGCTGTTGGGTTTGAAGACGACCCAGAATCATTTTGCTGCGCGAACTACTGGTGCCACCGACAAGCAAGGGCGGATTGGTTTTGGTGCTGCAGAACGGACTCAATAGCGAGTTGGACTCGGTCTCCGTCGTCGGTGCCGATCGCGTGCTGGGCGGATGTTGTTTCTTGTGCAGCAACAAAGTGGGGCCCGGGCACATCCGGCATGTCGACCAAGGCAGAATCGTGTTCGGTGAGTACGGCGATTCCGCGCTCGACGTGACCCCGCGTGTCCAGCGGATCGTCGACGAGATGGTCTCCGCGGGCATCGATGCTCATGCGACCGAAGATTTGCCCAAGACGCGATGGAAGAAACTGATGTGGAACATTCCGTTCAATGGTCTATCCGTCGCCCTCAATGCGTCAACCAAAGAAATCATGGACGATCCCGATTCCCTCGCACTCGCGGAACTCATTATCCGAGAAGTCCACGCGGCCGCGGCAGCCTGTGGAGTCACGGTTCCTGAAAAAGCGATCAACACGACGATGGAAGTGACTAAAGTCATGGTGCCGTACGACAGCAGCATGCGGTTGGACTTCATGGCGCATCGGCCAATGGAAATCGAAGCGATCTTAGGCAACCCGATCCGCGCCGCCGCCGCGGCCGGATTCAAAATGTCGCACGCACAAACTGTCTATCACCAACTGAAATTCATCGACCATCACAACACCTAGCACATCGCCGGAAATCATTGGGCAAAACGGTTCGCGGGCATCTCGCCCGCTTTCGGCAAATCGACGGGCGGGACGCCCGCGCACCGAAAGAGGTTACACCGAAAGGTTCTACCAGACGTGCTTTGCATTCCCGGGCGACCCTTCGTCACTGAGGAAGCGGTACTTGAACCGATCCCCTCAAATAGTTCACCAACTGACGCACTTGCTCATCGGTCATCGGCTCGAGTTGTCCCTCGGGCATCAACGATGTTTCTGACAAAGCCTCTTGCTCGATGTCTTCCCGCGACAGAATCAATTTCTCGTTTGCCGTTTGAACTGTCACTGCATCGTCATTGGATTCTTTCACCAAGCCGCTGATCACTCGACCGTCCGACATCAAGAAGCGCGTCGTTTGATAGTCACGGCCGATCAACGCGTTGGGCTCCAAGATATTTTCGAGCCAATAGTTGACGCTCGACCGATTGGCGCCCGTGATGTCCGGGCCGATGTCGCCCCCATCACCGAACAACTTGTGACACTTGCCACAATTCGCCTCGTACAATGCGCGTCCCTGCCCGCGATCAGCTTGATCAAACTCACGCCCCGCCAACACGCCGCGATACTTCTCGTACTGAGCCTGCTGATCCGCGGACGATGGTCTAATCCGACCCCACGTTTTCTCCAAACGGGCATTGATCAAAGAGTTGTCGAGGGTGGTCAATTGCCGCACGACAAACGCGGGCACGATACTCGGCGGGATCACGCCCTGTTCCATGGCCGACACCAATTCGCCCGCGTACTCCGGACGCGACGCCAGCGTCGTCATCACCGCAGTCTGTGCGGTGGAGTCCAGCATTGGAAACGATGCCAGCAACTTCGCCGGAGTCGAGGGGTCAGGGAATCCGCCGAGCGCCAGAACCGATTCCGTCGCAATCGACTGATCATCCAGCAACGCAAAAAGTTGTTCCGCCAACCCGTCATCGCCGATGGTCTTCAGTGCCACCAACGCGGCGGTCCGGTCCGAGTGCGAGCGATCACGATCCGCCAAGACCTTGCGGAAATGGGGCAGCACCGACTTATCACCAAATTGGACCGACAACAGCCGCACTCGTTGATCCAAATCTTTATCGTTCGCTTTACGAAGGTGCTTCGATGCCGCCGGCCATGCTTCGGGCATCTTGACCCCGCCCCGACTGGTGGCCGACGCCATCAATTCGTCCAGAATCAAATTCTGTTCGCCGCGGTCACCCGACGTCGATAGCCGAGCGGCCAAGCCGTTGCGTCCATTCTCCGTCGTCGTACCGCGCCGAATCACAAATCGCAACAAATCGTTCCAGCGACTTTGCGCCGCGAGGGCAAAGGTCTCGCCAGACTCCATTTCCACTAACGGCTCCATCGCATACCAGACCAACCACGGAATGTTGGGATCATGACGGTCCACTTCGTGCATCACCAAACCGCTTAGGATCGACATCCGCTGCTCGTTCGGAATTCGATTGCACAGTGACGCCAGGTATCGGCGGACGACCGAACTTTTGTCTTGACGAGATAAGTCCGCACACATCTCCAGCACCGAGGGTGAAACCGCAGCGCCCGATTGGCTAGCGAAATGCACACCCCACGATCGAACGTAGGGATCATCATCCGCCAACAATTTCAGAATCGAATCTTCTCCGAGTGCATCGAGCGAACCGAGCAACCAAATTGCTCTCAATCGATCGCGTTGGGAATCCTCCGATGCAACCAGCTGATTCAATTTTCTTAACACCATTTTTTGATCGAGCGATCCCGCGGCGGAACGTTCTCCGATAATGCGTGCCGCTTGCCGGGCCATGAAACCGTTGTCGCCAGACAAATGCGTGATGAGTTCGTCGTCGGTTTCATTCCACAAATTGAACGACATCGGACGAACTTCCCCGTAGCGGATGCGGAACATTCGCCCGTCGGTCCGGTTCCAAACTTCCGGAGTTTGGTTGTGGCAGGTTTGAGGGTCGTGCCAATCCGACGTGTAAAGTGCTCCATCCGGTCCGACCATGATGCCGACACCGATTTGTTGGTGATCCTGCGAGAGCGCGAAATCCGGGCGATGCCGACCGATGTATCCGGATCCGTGCCTCTCTAGCTGCTCCGTGACGACGCGATGGCCGTGCAGATTATGAAAAAACATCTGACCTCGATATTGCTCCGGAAACACGTCGCCATCGTAGATCGCAAGTCCACAATGCGCGTGGCCGCCGCCTCTTAGCGACGTCTGATCCACCGCCGTCGGCTTTGCATCCCGGACGTCCATCCAACCACCGGCGTAGTGGGCGTGATCGGCAATCGTTTGGATGTCTGCGTAGGTGTAAGGGTTGAAGTGATTCCCGGCTCGACGCTTGTATCGGGCACCCTGCTCGATATGAAACAGGTGTTCGATCACACAGGCCGTCACGAACCAATCGCCT
>CAWAEA010000001.1:0-161267 GCA_963781095.1 Pirellulaceae bacterium | reverse complement strand
TCGAAGCGGGCATTCGCATGAGTTGGGATCGTTGGATCGGCAGCAACGGCAAATTCATCGGCATGAGCGGTTTCGGTGCGAGCGGTCCGTTCGAAGAAGTGTACAAGCACTTCAAGATCAACGCGGAAGCGATTGTTGAGGCCGCCAAGAATTAGAGAATGCGAGGCTCGCGGCTAGCGGCATGCTGATGTAATTCGCATCGGGTTACCAAAACACGTTCCAACCGTCGACGCACTCGTTCCAAAGAAAAACCGGCCCCCGACGTAGCGTTATGGGGGATCATCCAGGATATTCCATGTCGCGTCTCGCCTTGCATTGGCAAATTTTGATCGGCATGGTCGTTGGGACCATCGTCGGTGTCACGCTGAATCTGGGGGCCTCGACGCGGCGAGTGACGCTCGAAGAAAACCTTCCCTTGGGCGTCGTATCGACAACGATCGAAGATACCTCGGACCAGACGGTCATCATCTATCTCGATCGCGACGGCAACTCGAACAAGCGAATTGTTGATCCGCTCGTCCAGGACGACAACACGTTTCGCACGTTCGACGAGTTGGCGAAGACGGATCCGATTGCCACCGAACTGTATTACGCTCATGGCCAAAGTACCGCGAAGAAGTGGGGCGGTTGGTTCAAGAAGATCGGCGGGCTGTTTCTGCGGATGCTTCAAATGGTGGCGGTGCCGTTGATCGTTACGTCTCTGCTTTCGGGCATTCTCGGACTTGGTGCCGCCGAGGGCGTCGGGAGGATGTTTCGGCGGACGATTGTTTATTACGTCGCCACCAGCATGCTGGCGATCATAACTGGATTGGTCGTCGTCAACATCGTTCGACCTGGGTTGGCCGGAAATGCGATCGCCGCGAAACCGGCCGAAACTCGAGAGGCCGCTTCGCTGGGCGAGATTCTATTCCAGCAAATCGAAGCGATGATTCCGTCCAACCCGATCGCTGCGTTGGTCGAGCCCAACTTTCTTTCAATCATCGCCTTCACGATCGCATTCGGACTGTTCACACTGGCGGTCGGAGGCGACACCAGACAACGCATCGGAGATGCCGCCAGGGCCGGCTTCGAGGTGATGATGGCGATGACGACGGCTATCATCAAACTGGCACCTCTCGGCGTGATGTTTCTAATCGCTTACGTGACCGCGACTCAAGGTCCCGGAGTGTTCAAGTCACTTGGCTGGTACGTGTTGGCGGTCACGATTGCGCTGGGCATTCACGCGTGCATCACGTTGCCGTTGATCTTAAAATACGTCGCAAAGCGAAGCCCGATCGCGTTCGCAAAAGCGATGTCACCCGCCTTGCTGACGGCGTTCAGCAGTGCCAGCAGCAACGGCACGCTTCCGCTGACCATGTCGAGCGTCGAAAAGCGGGCCGGCATCAGCAACAAGACAGGTTCGTTTGTGTTGCCGCTCGGCGCGACAATCAACATGGACGGCACGGCACTCTATGAAGCGATCGCGGTGCTGTTCATCGCCCAACTTCACTTCGGCCAAAATCTACCGCTGACTCAGCAGATCATCGTCGCGATCACCGCCCTGCTGGCCAGCGTCGGTGCGGCCGGAATTCCTCACGCCGGGCTCGTCATGATGGTCATCATCCTACAGGCGGTCGGATTGCCGGTCGAAATGCAAGGCATCATCCTGGCCGTCGACCGAGTTCTCGACATGGCCCGCACCAGCGTCAATGTGTGGAGCGATTCATGCGGTTGTGCCGTGGTGGAACAACTCGAAACCGGACCCGCCACACTCACCGCCGACGCGTTTTAAACTGGATTTTTGCGTCGCAACTCCGGCAAACCAAGCCAGTGGGTCCACGAGAGTTATCCGATGGGTAACGTGACGGTTCCGTCGCCACGGATGACCGCGTCACCGAAATCGATTCCCGGCGTCAATGCCGGGCGGTACGCGTGCGCGAGTTCGATGCCGGGATCGGTGCCACCGATTTGCAACCGCGCACGGTGAGACGCATGCGTTGCTTCGCCGACTCTCAAATCGACCTCTTGATTCGTGATTGAAAGTGTCCGATTCGTTTGCCACCCGACCACGCCTCGCAAGGTGGCGGCCGGATCGATTGCCAAAATGACAACGCGACGCGATCCTGATTGGGCGGGGCGATTCTGGTCGAGGACCCAGTTCACCAGCAACTCCGCGGTCACCAACTCTTCGCCGCAGAGGAAGGCATCCGGCCCGACAAGAATCGCCAAGTAAGCGGCGGACGAAAGCCGGCTAAAATGGCGATCCGATTCTTGTAGACCCTCACTCGTGTCAGCTCGCATCGCGAAAATAAAATCCGCAAGCCCGTTGGCACTGATTGATTCTCGCGAGACGGGGTCGCAACCAAGTCGCTCCCAAATCCGGGGCATTTGGGTCGTTGGATTGCCGATCGACCACACCGTATCCGCATGTTTTTTGACATCTCCTAGCGTGGCGGAAATGTAGCCGTCGCGAGCAATCGTGGCTCGCATCGCGGACATCGTGGGCGTTTGATCGATTGACAATTCGATCGCCCCGTCACGAACCAATCCCGACAGCCACCGAGAAATCGAAAGCGGCGCCGATGACGCCGCCACTTTTATCGTTTTATCGGATGCGAAGATGCTCGTTTCGAGATTCTGGATTTCTTCGTCACTTGCCGGTTGATCCCCGATGCGTGCCTTCGACCATTTTCCAATTGCGAGCAGAAAACGCGATTCAGCGATTGCACAGTTGGCGTTCGTCTTTCCAGCTGGGTCGACCAACAGATCGTCGCAGTGGAGGGGACAAAACGGACAGACGATGCGTAACTTGCTCACGTCGACGGTCGCTCGCGACGTGAAAGTTCTTTAACCGCTTCGACGCACGCGATCGCGTGTTCGACCGGAGTCTCCTTTAGGACGCCGTGCCCCAAATTGAAGATATGGCCGGGGCGGCCACCCGCCTGATCCAGCACGTTGGCAACCGCCGAGCGGATGACATCGGGGTCGGCCAACAGCACCGACGGATCCAGGTTGCCTTGGACGCTGCGGTCATGACCAATTCGTTGCCATGCGGTATCCAAACCGATCCGCCAATCGACCCCCACGACGGTACGTCGGTCACCGCGAAGCAGTGGCAGCAATTCCGGGTTTCCGGTGGCAAAGTTGATCACGGGAACGCCAGGCGAGATTCCGGCGATGATTTGTTTCATCCACGGCAAAGCAAACTTGACGTAGTCGGTCGGAGACAAGCACCCGGCCCAACTGTCAAACAATTGAACGCATTGGGCACCGGCAGCGATTTGGTGGTTCAAGTACGCGGTGATCGCGCCCGACAACTTTTCCATCAACGCGTTCCATGCTCCAATGTCAGTGTGCATCAACTTTTTGGTGTTGGTATATTGTCGGCTCCCGCCGCCCTCGATCGCGTAGCTGGCCAGCGTGAAAGGTGAACCGGCAAACCCGATCAACGGAATCGACTCGGGCAAATCAGCACGCGTTTGACGGACGGTCTCATAAACAAAGTCCAACGATTGGGCGTCATCGAGACCCTTCACTCGCGCCAGGTCCGATGCATCGCGGATGGGATTATGAATCACCGGTCCGTCGCCTGCGACGAACTCGAGATTGAACCCCATCGGCACGAGGATCGGCAACAGATCGGAGAAGATAATCGCCGCATCGACCTTTAGCTTGTCGACCGCGGTGCACATGATCTCGCTGCACAAAGTCGGGTTGCACGAGTTCGAGAAACGATTGTTTTGCTCGAACTTCGCGATACTCCGACATGTATCGTCCGGCTTGTCGCATCAGCCAGACGGGCGTTCGCTCAGTCGATTCACCGCGACAGGCACGCATGAAGAGGCTGTTATCCGACGGGTGATCCACGGGCTTGCTTTGGTAGATGGGCGAATTTGTAAACAGATGGCGCTTCGACGCCACGATCGCTTCGCAACGAGTGGCGGATTCGGTGACGAGGTGACCCATCTTGGGATGGCTGGGTTCGAAGTCGACGTGAATGTCGCTTTCCTCGAGCATTTGGGTGGTGGTGGGACCGATCGATGCGATCACGGTCCGAAGCAGTCCAGCGCGCAGTGCATCGACCATGTCGAGCTGCTCGGCCATGCGGAGCATGTTGACGACTTGATGGGCGCTGGTCAGCAGCAAGACATCTCGCTCGCCGGCGGCAATCGCGCGCACATTGTCTTGGAGAGGCACGACATCCTCAGGAAATTCCCAACCGTAAACACGCACCGGCTCGACGCTGGCGCCGCGTGCTTCGAGCCCCGCGATCAGCGACGGGTTGGTAACACCGTATTCCTGCAGCCCGACGACTTGGTTGGCAACGGGTACGTGTTGGTCGATCGTCTGCAAAAGTTCACGCCACGTGTTGGGTTCGGGAACACGATGAGTGGTCGTGATGCCAAACTCCTTCAATGCCGCCGCCGGTTTGGGACCACGGCAAATCGTCGTGACATCCGACAGCGATTCCAAAAATCGTTTTTGATCGATGTGCTTTTCGATTGATTTGAGCAGGTATCGAAATCCGACTCCGGTGGTCATGATCACGATGTTGATGTCGCCCGTCATCAAGCGGTAGGCGAAATCGATTGCGCCTCGATTGGGCTCGATCGGCACCTCTCGCATGGAGGGACTGACGTGATCTTCGCCTCCACAACGTCTGATCAAGCGAGCCATGTCGGCGGCTCGGCGGCTTTCCAACGCGGCGACTCGCAATCCTTTGAAATCGGCTTCGGCTTTGGGCATCGGGGCTTACGCCAATGGTTGGGTGGGGGGGAAGTGGACGACAGGTCGGGATTGATCCAGCATTGTAGGGAATCCTGGGAAAGTTACGATTGTGGGTTCGTCGTCCGCCATCCGTTTCTTTCCGCCGCCATGGATCCCCCCTTCCAATGCCCCGTCATCAAATCCGCAGCCCCAAATCGACCGTGGATCTGTCGTCGGTGCTGAGAGAAGTCGACGAGTTGCCCGAATTGCTCTCCAGCGAGACGATGTTCGGGAACGAGCAACCGTTGGAAATCGAAGTCGGCTCGGGGAAGGGGTTATTTATCGCGACCGAGTCCTCGGCTCGTCCCGAGCATAATTTCCTGGGCGTCGAGATCATCGGCAAGTACGCATCCCACTCGGCCGGTCGGCTAATCCGTGCGGGGGTCGGCAACGCGATCATGATCAACGGAAATGCCGAACCGCTGTTTGAGAAGAAAATAATCACCGAAACGCTGGAAGCCGTGCACGTCTACTTTCCCGATCCGTGGTGGAAAAAGAAGCACCGCAAACGACGCGTGGTGAATGAAACCAGCATCCGCAACTTTTCCAGATCACTGCGGGTCGGCGGCCGATTTCATTTCTGGACCGACGTGCTCGACTACTTTGAACAAACGATCGAAATGATTGCTGAGATTGCACCCGAGTTTGGCGTGCCGATTCCGGAGGAAGAAGTCGAAGCAACCCATGACTTGGATTACCGCACGCACTTCGAGCGACGCAGCATCCAACACCACATTCCGGTTTACCGGGTTCGGTATGAAAAGAGGGCGGTGTAGAAAAAACGCGAGCGAGCGAATCCTTCCCGGGAAACACACTCGCTCGCGTTATCAAACGCCTGATCGATCACGGCGGACGGGTGGGGCACAAAGCTAAACACCTCTTGTAGAATCTTTTGGTGTAACCTCTATCGGGACGCCCGCGAACCGTTTTGCCCAATGATTTCCGGCGATGTGCTTAGTTGGTGAACGGTTCGACGATTACCGGATCGGTGTTCAACAAACCGGCGTCATTGACGTCCGAACTTGGTTCGGTGATAGGACCGACCATCGGGTCGGCTTCACCCATCAGGATTTCGCCCTCGGGTGCGGCTCCGATGAAGTTATTGGTATTTTGGATCGCGGCGGGATCAAACGGTCCACTGGTCAGTGGTGCCGGAACGTTGACCGCGGACGGATCGAGACGCGGTTCCAAGAACCGTCCGACGGTGTGCGCATCGGCGGCCGCACCAGCCGCCCAGGGTCCTTCGTACATTTGGACTTGGTTGTACGCGAGCAGTGAACCTTTTTGGCGATGGATATCACGAATCGCCAAGTTGTAGGCGAACAACGCACGATAGAACTCCGTCTCGCTGGTCACGACTTGCCGCTGAGCCTGCAACAAGAAGTTGATATTCTCGTTGCCTCCGAGGTAACGGCGTCGCAGCACATCGACTTGCCGCAGGTCGGCTTGATAGCGATTGTAGTTCGTTTCGAGCAATTGATAGGTCAAGGAGATTTGTCGCGCGGCGTCGGACAGGTCGTGGCTGATTCGCAGCTCGGTCTCGTCCAAAATCGCTCGTTCACGCTGCAGCCCCAGGCGGGCTTCTCGAACCGCGAGGCTGGCCAATCGCAGTCCGACGGGGAAGCTGAGCTCGATCCCTGCTTGGCCTTCTTGGTAATCGCCGCCGGTGATCGTTTGATACAGGTTGTCGAACTGGGTGTCGTCGTTGTCACCGATCAAGTGATTACCGAGTCCGCGCCACCGGTACCTGGCCAAGAAGTCCAATCGCGGTCGAAGGTTTAGCTTCGCGGCGATGCTCTCCAATTCACGACGTTTGACGTTGTAACGTTGGCGTCGGACTTCGACGCGTCGATCGAGCGCCTGGCCCAACGCACTTTGCCAATCGAAGACGACTTTTGCGTCGGTGGGGTTCGTCGTGGGGCGAATCAGTCGTCCGTCCGATGCGGTCATTCCGATCAAATATCGCAAGCGTTGTTCGAGGGCGTAGAGCCCCGTCGTGCCGCCCAGCGATGATTCGACTTGCGCTTGGAACTGATAAAACTGGGACCGAGCTTGGGCCTCTTCATCGCTGCGTCCCGAACCGACTTCCAATCGCACTTGTTGGAACTGGAACGTACTCTGGGCAGCTTCGCGGCCCTTGATGTTGGCATCAAGAATTCGATACGCGGTCGCCAAATCCCAGTAAGCTTGTTCGACATCGGAGGCCAATTGAATGACCGCCGCTTCGAAGTCTGCCAGTGAGACGTCTTCATTGATCCGAGCAATCAGGACGCCGTTGTAGACGCCGGGAATGTTGGTCGGTCCGGCGATCCGGTTGAAGGTCGTACCCGAGCCCTGCAACAGCGGTTGACGCCACTCGGCTTCCACAAATCCACTGAATGCGCTGGGAAACAAAAGCTGAGCGGCGGATGGGTCTTGGACGCGGTTGTACAAGACGCTGTGTCGGACAGCGAATCGGGCACCGGTTGCCGTTTGCTTGGCGAGCTCGTTGGAAAAAGTAGCATTCTGACTTTGCGAGAAGGCCGCGAACACCAGCGGCGGCGTACCGGGGATCGTGAACGGTCGGCGGTTGGTCGGCTGGTCGACGTTGTTCCAAAACAATTGTTGGGTGTACTGAGCATCGAAGGCGGACAACGCAGCCTCGGTTCCCAAGTTGACGCTCGCGGCCGTCACAGCCGGGTCGTAAACGGTTGCCACGGATTGTGGCGACGTGATGATCGCGCCGCCGATCGAGCGCAACACCGGGCTCTGTTCGATCGACATCTGGATGGCTTGGTCGAGCGACAACTCGAACGCCGGAATCTTCGACGGGTCTTCGAGAGCGTACGGTTCGGTCGCGCCCTGAGCCGCCAGGGTCGGCGACGTGACACACTCGGCGACTTGAGGGTACTCGATCCGCATCCCGTAGTTGTCGTGATAAGAAGCAGTCTGGTCGTGCGGGCCGGCTGGGATCTTGTCGAGCTGGTGGCAACCGCCGAAGTTTGCGAGCCCCGTCGATCCGATCAATCCGGCGAGCAACACGCGGGCGAGCCGGCGACGTGATCGGGTCGTTCGCGAGGATCGCGGATTCCGAAGCGTCTTCGTCGATCTCGATGAAAGTGGATTCAAACGCATGGGATTCGTCACGGATTTTTTGGGTTCGAAGTCGTTCGTACCGACCAATCGGTCGGAAAAAAGCGATCGATCGCTTTGACGAGTAATCTCGTTACTAGCGGTATCGGTCGGAATTGCCGGACGACTGGAAGAACCCGACCCGATTTTGGAGCGTCAAAATCGGGGAAAACTGAACATCCGGAAAGGTCGTTGCAAGATATAACGATTCTCCGGATTCTGTCGCCGACTGGCCGTTACAAAGGCGTTACACCCATGCCGTCTGAGATCGCTTAGGATCGGATGGATCGAAGCCGCTGGCTTGAAGAAATGCGTCTCTCACAAAACCAGGAATCGACAATGACTCGTCTCATTCTCTTCACGGCACTCACATCGCTGTGGGTCATGTCTCTACCGATGACTTCGCGGCCCAGCAGTGCGGTCGACTTATCTCAGCAATCGGCGAAGGCTGATCCAGTCGCACTCCTATTGGCGGCCGCCCAAGGAAAAAGCTTTGACCTCCGTTCGAATGCCGCCGCGGCGATGATTGCCAGCGTAAGGCGTCTCGGTGCACCAGGGCTGGATCGACTGATCGCGCAAGCCGAGCATGGCAACCGACTTTTTGCTTTGGAAGCGTTGATCGATCGAGTCGCGGCACAGAAATTGGCGACGTCGTCTCGATTGTTTTGGTACACATCGCTTGACGGTGCAAGAGCCGAGTCGTCGCGACGGGGCAAGCCAATTCTGAGTTTGCGTTTGCTGGGGAAACTCGACGAGGATCAGAGTTGCGCAAACAGTCGATTTTTTCGCACCACGCTCTATCCCGAAACCATCATTTCACGACACCTGCGTGAACGCTACGTTCTGCATTGGCAATCGGTGCGAGACGTCCCGATCGTGACGATCGATTTGGGGCCAGGCAGAAAATTGGTCCAACCGATGATCGGGAACAGCGTCCATTTGGTGCTCGATTCGCAAGGCCATGCGATCGAGGCCATGCCCGGTCTCGTTTCGTCCGAGCGATTTGACGAGTGGCTACGGGATACCGACTCACTGTGGAACCGGTTGCAATCGACCCACGCCTCTCAGCATCCCGCCGTCGTCGCGAAACACCATCGAGAACGGGCCGCACGGCGACGTAGTGAATCGTCGCTCGCCATCGCCGCGGACCAACATGTTCGCCAAGCCAATCCGCTGGACCCTGATTGGATCGAGCTTGCCAAACACGAATCGGTCAAAGGTGAAGCTTTCGTTAACCTGCAACCGATCGCCGAGGCTGCGATGATCACAGCCGTCAGTAAATCAATCATCGAAGCACCCGTGATGAGAGCGGTCGCTCCGATCCAGCAGATGATTGCCAGGGACACGGTGTTCAATCTGTACGTCTTGCAAACT
Source organism: Pirellulaceae bacterium (assembly GCA_963781095.1). GTDB lineage: Bacteria > Planctomycetota > Planctomycetia > Pirellulales > Pirellulaceae > Rubripirellula. The sequence goes on along the minus strand of CAWAEA010000001.1, from coordinate 152,036 downwards.
CGAATCGACGATTGGTTCGCCAGCGTCACGGTCCCGATTTCGCAGACGAAGTTGACCAATCACATTTACAGAGACGTCTTTCTGATGCCGCTCGATGATCCATGGCTGGGGTTATCACCCTCCAACGCCCTCGTCGCTTTGGACAATGGCGGCCGCTCGACTTCCATGAGGATGAACAATGAAGAGTCGGAAATGACAGGGATGGTCGGGACGGGGATGGGCGGAATGGGCATGGACGACGCCATCACAATGAAGAAGTGAAACTTAATTGAAAGTGGGCCATGGATCCGCATCGCATTTTGGTGATTGAAGACGATGCCGCGATTCGCCGCGTGGGATCGTGGAACGCGCTCTCGCTGCGCATGGGTACGCGAACTTGGCAATCGGCCAGGTTCTCGCCGACGTAATCCGCAATGTCAGCCGAAAAACCGTGCGCACTGGTGCTGACTGGATCTGGTCCTGCCTGGCGGAGACGGTTTGCAATGTCGTAGCGACGATCGGCGTATCGTCTGAGCTTGCCGGTCATCATCTTGACCGCTCGTGGTGAATCGCAAGCACCCGCGTCGCCGGTTTAAAACGGTGCGAGGACTACGTGGTCAAGCCGTTTAGCGCTCGATGAATCGATCGGCGCGGTCGAAGCCGTGTTGCGGCGTCGTCGACATGCGAGGCCCTCGAACGTCGACCTGCGAAGTTCCGGTTCGACGGTGGTTTGGTCGACCCGTCAACTGCGCGGTTGCAAACCGAACGCGAAGCGACGTCGGATCGTGAATCGACGCTGCTCGAAGATCTGGCTCGTCGACCTGGGCGAGTGATCAGCCGCGACGAATCGCTGCGTGGCGACTTTGGTAAATCGACGCAAAGGGATTAACGACGCGGACGGTTGACATGTTGAGTTGCCCGACTTCTCGCGAAAAACTGCGACGAGTTCGCGGTGACGTCGAGAGTGATCTATGACCGTTCGTGGAAGCGGCTACGCGCTCTGACGATTACTCGGACACCTGCAACGATGATGCAACCTCGGTGGTGGGCGATCGACTCAAGCCCTGTCGCGACCACGATGGTTGTGGTTTTTGTTTTCATTGGCCACGCTCACCACTGCGATTGGGCTGACGCTGCTCTCGCGACACGCCATCAAGCTGAATAAATCGTCACAAAGGATTGCGGCACGAGAGAACGTGCAACAGAACGTACGGATCGCATTATGGCGACTCGACTCGCGGTTGGGACCGATGATTGCAACGATTCATGATGTTCGGTCGCCAGGAATTGACTCGGCGAAAAATGAACGCAGCTTCGTTCGTGGGCGTCTGGAAGTAATTACCGCGAAAGTCGACGATCTTCCGGGAAAGAGCTCGCATCGATTTCAATATCAAGGTGTTGAAAATGAAATGAACAGGTGGGATGATTGGTGCCATGGGCGTGAGCGAGGCTGGAATGAGCATGATGGGCGACCAGCCCGCGTGGCTTCGACAGCTCGACCGCACCATCGCCCCGGATCAGTTGATGGCGGCTGCATCGCAAATGATTCCGCAGCGAGGCATTCCCGAGCGAAAGGATGCCCGAGAATGACGTGGCGTCATCGATCGGACAGATCGCCAACTTGGATGAGATCGAGTTGCAAAATCGAATGCAGGCGGTGCAACAGCAAGTCACGATGAACAACTTCTCGTTTTCGTCTGCGATGCCGAAGGAAGTACCCACGAACCGGCCCAGCGTGGTGCTTCCGATTTGGATTTCCGGAGAACTGTTTGTGCTGCGCACCTGCGAGTCGACCGGTTGTGAGTTGAAGGTGGCGTGGATCGATTGGCTCGCACTGCGCGAATCATTGATCGCGGACGTGGCGGATTTGGTATCGGATGTCGAGCTGATTGCCAGCGACGGGGATGGCCTGCCGCAACCGGAAAACTTGCTCGCTGCGCTGCCGTTACGATTGGTGGTTCCCCCGCCAGCGATCGCGACGTCGATTTCTTCGCCGACCCTGACCGCTCTCGGCATGGCGTGGGCGGCCTGGGCGTCTCGGTCGGGCTAGCGGCCTTGGCGCTAGGCCGTTTGATCGCCATCAGCCAACGCCGAGCATTGTTCGTTTCCGCGGTGACACATGAGCTTCGAATTCCCCTGACGACGTTTCGCTTGTACACTGATCTGCTTCAACGCGACATGGTGCCCGACGCCGATGCGCGTCGCGAATATTTTCAAACGCTTCGCCACGAAGCGGATCGGTTGATGCATCTCGTCGACAATGTGCTGCGATATTCCAAACTCCAACAAACTTCTTCGCCGATGGCGATGGAAACGGTGCGGGTTTCGCGATGGATCGCACGAGTGCGAAATCGAATGGAGCACCGATTATTGAGTGCCGACATGTCATTGGAGCTTTTTCAAAGCTCCGATGGAGACTGGCGCACCGACCCGATTGCGATCGAGCAGGTATTGTTCAATTTGGTTGATAACGCCGCCAAGTATGCCACGCACGCAACGGATCGGCGGGTTCACATTGGCATCGATGTCGAACCCACCCGAATCGTCATTGAAGTCACTGATCACGGCAACGGCGTCCCCGACGACTTTGGATCATCATTGTTTCGGCCGTTTACAAAATCCGCGGAACGTGCGGCCGAAACGGCGGCGGGCGTGGGGCTCGGATTGGCGTTGGCCAAGCAAACCATGGCCGCTTTGGGCGGACGGATCACGTATCAACGCGCGGACGATGGCGGTGCTTCCTTTCGGATGTCATTGCCAAAAAAAAACCACGCCGCGAATGGCTTCGCGGCGTGGTCGTTGCGGGGCAAAATGTCCGATCGCTAGTTTCGCAACAGTTCGGCGATACCGAAGGTGAAGAACGTCGAGAGGCCGAAGTTGATCGCTTCTTCTTCGCACTTGTACTGTAGGATCAGCGTGTCGCCCGCTTGGACCAGAGGTCGGCTGCGGGGATCATTGATCGCTTGGCTCAAGTCCACTTCGATCGCGACTTGCCCACCGCACCCGTCGTTACGAAGCACGTACAGCATTGTGGGTGGGACACCTTGTGCTCCACGTCCGATCGACTGTCCGAATTGTTGTGCCGTCCCGCCGATGCTCGAACCGGCGACAGCGATGGCACCGAGCACGTCCAAGTCATAGTCACGTGGCAGCGGGAATTGACCCCCGTTGAGCAGACCACCGGTGTAGTAAACTTCCGTTTCACGCGATTCGATGTAGACGATGTCACCATCTTGGAGCACCACGTCTTCTTCACTAATGTTGGGAACCACGCCGGGCTTCAACCGCAGCGGAATTCGCAGAATCGAGGGATCTTCGGGCAACTTGGGTGGACATGCACAAGGGTCTAGCCGGATTGCTTGTTGTTGGGCGGCCCATTGTTGCATGAACTGAGCCCGTTTGCGTTGGTCGGCACGGTTCGCTCTCAACACCTTCACTTCGTTCTTGGCGTTCAAACCCGGCAAACCCCCGGTTTCGACCAACGCGTGAAGGATGTCATTTTTGTAAGCGGGTAACTTGACCAAACCACCCGACGCACTGCGGTCGCTACCACCGGTCAAGAACTGGGACGCCACATTTTGCGTGTTCAGTCCGCCGCCAGTCCCGCCGTCTTCTCGAACCACGATGATGTCGTAGGTCCGTTCTTTGATGATCGTAACGATCGGACGAGCCTTTTCGGGACGCAAAATGTCCTCGTCGATGTACTTATCACGGATTGCATCGCGAACCTGTTCCAAGGTCAGGCCGTCCACATCGAGGGGCTCGATCAACGGCAACGATAGCGTTCCGTCGTCCTGGACCGCGATCGGATAACCGATCGACGGGGGCAGCGTGCTTTCCGCATCGGGGAAGTTCACCGGCGGCGGTTCGGGAGGTTGGTTTGGCGGATTGAATGGCAACACGCCTTCAACGTAAATGCCAAGGATGTCGCCACCCGAAATTTGGTAGGCACGCGGCGGTTCGATCGAGAGCAACGCAATGTCGACGGGCACCAAGTCGTTCTTGGGCTCGGCAAAGAATTGCGGAGGCAGTCGATTGGCGGGTACGCCGTTGATCGGCTGGGTCAAAGCCGAGCACCCAGTAAGTGCCGTGGCAACCATGCTGGCCGCAACGACAGTCGTTGCGGAGCGGATCAAACGCCGTGTCCGCTCGACGGCTGGAATTTTCGTTGTCATCCCTGAACTCTCTTGCTAGGGCTCGATTTTGAATGGTTGAGAACCGTGGCATCGCCGTCGGCCTCACGTGGGACCAAGGCGACGCCTCGGCCGTTCGGACGCAAAGACTCATTCTTTGTGTCGCATTGGACATTGTTCTTCGCAGCACGCTTGGCACGCCGGTGCGCACCTCGGCGATCAGTCGAAACTGAACGGCAAGGCGCTGTCGTGACTTATGCTCTCGTCACTAATTTTGATCGTTTCGGACGATGATCCGAACACTTCGTCAAAGTTCATGTCTTGGGCTCGCTCATCGACGGGATCGCTGATGACCCTGGATCGATCGACCATCGCCGTTCGCGGTTGATAGGAACCGTCGACTTTCGAGTCACTAATGACTTCGGCGAACGGGAACGCATCGTTGGGAGCGTTGTAGACGCTATCGATTTGATCCATCGCATCGATCGCATCCGTCGCGTCACGATCCGTATCGATGACGTCGCCTTCCAACGAATTCGTCGGGTAGGGAGTCGGAATCAAATTAGCGTCCGGATAGAAAGGATTGGGTCCTCCCGGTCCGATCGTCTCTTGGGTTGAATATGGCATCGGTTGACCCATCGGAGCTTGCGACGCGGGCAACGAAGAGACCTGGACTTGTCGCCAATGGCCCACACCATCTTCCTCGGCTGCACGGACCCCTTGCGGGAACCCTTGGAACCAAGCGTTGACGGCACCCTGGCCATTGGACGATTGATACCGCCAACCCCAGTATTCTGAGGGAGCGATCGCCGGCGTGCACGCGTTACCGCCTTCGGCGACTTCGATGTAGCCCTGGATGAACCCGTCTTTGAACTCGCGTCCATTGCACTGATTGTGGAACTGTTTTTTGCGACAGTGCCATGCTTTCTCGGCCAACGCTTTGTTGCGATAGCCGATCATGAAGTCGTCGATGCAATCGGAATGGGTCAAGGACCGGCCGACGCCGGCGGTCATCGTGCATCCGGTCGAACCGACGGCCATCAACCCGAGACAACCAGCAATTACCAAATGTCGCAACTTGCGAACCTTTGGATCTCTCGGGCTATTCTTTGTGATTTTAGTGGTAACAACCATTGCAGGTCCCAGCGATTTTGTCGCGACGGTGTTCAACTTGGCTTCATCAGCCCAGTCAGATTTGTTCTGTTGATGTGCTTTCGCACCAATGGAACGAATCGCCATGTCGGCCCCCCTTGGCTACAACGGCATTCGGTATGTCAGTCATGCAGATTGGGCGGGTCGTGTCGCTCAGACACGTCGCCCTGGCTTATCTATCGCCCCATTCCTGCATCCGGATTAACCAAAAAAACCGAAAACTCGATCTAGGCGGATGAATTCGGCCGTATCGATATTGACAATCAGAGAGCACGCCGAAGTGTCGAACGGTCGTCATGATCGTGAAAATAGGTACTGGGGCCCGAATTAGCCGGGTAATCGCAACTTCACAGGTGTTGTCGCAAAAGTTCCACTCTATGATGTGGGCTTGAAGTCGTTTCCGCGTCGGTAAAAGTTTCCATGGCACCGTTGATCGCGATCACTCTCGTCATTGCCGCCCTTTCGTCGTTGTTGCTGGTACCGTTGACCCGTGGTGTGGCCCGATCGATTGGAATGGTCGACCGCCCCGACCAGACGCGAAAGCTGCAAACCAAAGCGATCGCATTGGGGGGTGGGGTCGCCGTGTACCTTTCGCTGACGATCGCATTTGGTTTGACGATTCTGGTCGATCGCGCCTTCTTCGAATACACGCTCGGCAGCATGCATTCACGCTGGTACACGCTTTTCGGTGCCGCGGCCGCAATGTTGATTGTCGGCTTGATCGACGACACGTGGGGGCTTCGTGGACGGCAAAAACTATTGCTTCAGTGTTTGATCATCGCCGGATTGGTGGGCAGCGGATCCTTGATCAAAAAGCTTGGACTGTTCGGATTCGAAATCGAGTTGGGATTGTTTTCGTTTCCGATCACAATGTTGTGGTTGTTGATCGCGGTAAACGCTCTCAACCTGATCGACGGTGCCGATGGGATGGCCACCACGGCCGGCACGATCATTTGCATCGGGATGGGTGTGTCGGCACTTTATTTTGGGGCTTCGCTCAGCGCGGTGTTGGCGTTCGCGCTGGTCGGATCGCTGCTCGGATTTCTGAACTTTAATCGTCCACCAGCGAGCATCTATTTAGGGGATGCCGGCAGCATGATGATCGGGTTGTTTGTCGGCGTGCTGGCGATTTGGTGCAACGTGAAAGAGTCTGCCATTCTGGCGTCCGCGCCGATCGCGATTTTAGCAATCCCGCTATTCGATTCCTCGGCCGCAATCTTGCGTCGCTGCCTGACTGGACGAAGCATTTACGTGACCGACCGGGGGCATTTGCACCATTTGTTGCAGTTAAAATACGGCAGCAAAGGGATGTTGTTGGTCGTCGCGGGACTTTGTTCGGTGACCACCATCATGTCCGTCTTGTCGCTTTATTTGAGAATGCCTTGGCTGGCCGGCATGGGCATTCTTATCGTGCTGGCGTTGTGCATTTACACACGCTCGTTCGGGAACGTCGAAGCTCGGTTGTTGGTCGGTCGCGCCGCTCACTTCGCGCATTCTTTTACGATGAACGCCACCGATTGTCATCTGTTGAAGCAGCAACGCCGCATACCGCTTCAAGGAAGCGGTCAATGGGATACGGTTTGGGAACCGCTCGTCGAGTTTGCCAAGCATCACGACCTTGCCAAGGTTAAAATAGACTTGAATTTGGCTTGGCTGCATGAAGGCTATCATGCGAACTGGCAAAGCGTTCGATTGCCGGAAAAAGCATTTCAGTTGAGCGTGTCTCTACCGCTATTCAATCATCGACTTGGCAACAAGAACGATCCGGTCCACATCGGCCGTTTAGAAGTCGTTGCGCTCGCCGGGAATGCCGACGCGTATCGGAAGATTGCTGAGTTGAGTGATCAATTGAGTGATTTGACTCCCGAGATTGATCGGATCATCGCCCGGCTGGAACGGGATCATGCGTCGCCGCCGCCACTGAATTCCGCACCCGTTTCGACAGCTTCGGCTTCGCTTTCTTCGGCCGAAATTTCTGAGTCGACACTCAACAACGTTTGATCGAGTTCCTTTGCGGAACCACTCGTCAAAAATTTTGCCGGATCACCTAGATCCGGCTTGACTCCATTCCTTGGATATGGCTATTCCCACTGACAGCCAAGGCTCTTGAAGCCGCCGACGCGCCCGAGATTTTTTGCGACGCCATGGAAGTGTGCCGCAGGAAAAGTCTCGTGATGCGATTTAGAGGGCGGATCATCGATTCATGGCTAACCTCGGACGGGAGCGGACAACAACTCAGGTTCAGTCATCTAGGCGACACCTCGGCTTGTGAATCTGTCCCACTTATTGAAGTCTCACCGCGAAGAAGGAGTGTCGCGTTGAACCGCCTCGTACCTAATATCAATCGTCGCCGAACCCACCGCCGTCTGGCTCTGCTTGCCGCTATGTGCATGCTGCCCCACGTCGATGCGTCGGCACAATTTGCGATGCCCGTCTCAACCGACGGCTCCAAACAGGCCGCTGATCCGTCAGCAATGACGCTTGCCGTTGGCCAACAGAAAATCGCTGAGGTCCGAAAAGCCATCGCAGGCCAGGACTTTCAATTGGCGGTTGAATTGTTTCGATCCGCATGGGCTATGCAATCGAAGTTTCCGCAGCTTTCCGCTGACTTGCAATCCGTGCGAGGCCAACTCGAAAATATCGGCATCGACTCGGCATTATTGACCTTGCCACCATCGCCAACTGTTGCCCGAATGCCGGCCGTCGACGACGCGATTTCGATGGAGGGCTTCGCCGCGAAGAACGTTTTGGCAAACCCGAAACAAGAATCGCTTCGATTGGTCGCGATCGGGAGAGCCGCGCTGGATCGTGGTGATGTCAACACGGCACTTAAAATCGCTCGTCAAGCCGAAGCTTTGGGAGTTCCTGAAAAAGACTTCTCCGCCGGCGAGCCACGCGTGTGGCAATTGGTGCTCGATGCTGAATCCGCAGCGCGTCGCGGGGGTGTGTCGCAAGCTTCCGCACAATTGCCAATCGGCGAGAATTCACCTTCGTACGTTCAACCGGCGTTGGCCCAAAACCAAGTCAACCCGGTCTCGCAGATGCTCTACGCCGCCGAGGCCGGTGCATCGGGCGTTCGACAAGTTCAGAATCTCGAGCCGCTCGGGGCGGGGCCTGCAGGTGCCAGCCAGAGCACAACCGCGACCAAGCTTTTCGACGACGGCATGAAGTCGTTGACAGCCGGCGACAAGTCGGCCGCGCTTCAGAAATTCCGTGAGGCTTGGAAATACGAAGCAGATCTGGATTTGAATCAACGTCAAATTCTGAAAGATAAACTCACGCTGTTGCAACCGACTCGTTTGGGTGCATCATCGAGCGATTCGATCGCGAATAACGCGAACATGTCGCCGATAGATAAGGCACAGCTGGAAAGTCAAGAAAAGACACGTCGGCTCTATCGAGAAGTCACGTCGGAACTTGCCAAAACCGAACAAGCCAAAGCATCGGCGCCGCTCGACGTGCTCGACCAACTCGAACGGCTTCTTCGCCGTGTCGAAGAGTCGGACATCGACGACAGTGCTAAACGGTCTTTGGCCGTCATGGTCGATCGCGCCATCGCCGAGCAAAACAAGTACATCACGGCGAACCGTGCCAAGATCGAACTCGATTTGCAAAACGATTCAGTTCGCATGCAAATGGAGCAAGAGAGCACTCGTGAATCTCGAATCGACCATGAAATTTCGAACTTGGTCGAAGAGTTTAACGGCTTGGTCAAGGAAAGTCGCTTCGAAGAAGCGGAGGTTCTGGCAAAGCAAGTCCAAGAACTCAAGCCGAATGATCCGATTGCCATCAGCATGATGAACCGGAGCCGAGTCGGAACTCGCGTTCGGCAGGGACAAGAGATTCGCGACGAAAAAGCAACGGGTTACTTGGACACGATGCTGGCGGTCGAACGGGCCGCGATTGCGCCGGATCCCAACAACCCATTGACTCTTCCCAATGCCGAAGACTGGGCAAGCTTGTCGCGAAGTCGGCTTCGTGGCCGGGGCGACGGTGATCCTCGTTTGAGTGCGACCGAAAACGCGATCAAGGGCAAGTTGTCGACCCAGGTCAATATCAAGTACCGCGAGCGACCGCTCGGCGAAGTACTCGAAGACTTGTCGGCCGTCACCGGCGTGCCGATCGTCATCAACGAAAAGGCTCTCGGGATGGTCCGGGTCACGCCCGAAACGCCCGTCACTTTGCAGTTGCCCAACAGCATCTCGCTCAACAGTGCACTCAATATCATTTTGGATAAAATGGAATTGACGCATGTAATCGGGAATGACGTGCTGAACATCACCAGCAAGGAAGCCAAACGCAGCGACGTCTACCCCGTCACGTATCGCGTCACGGATCTGGTGACCCCGATCCCGAACTTTACGACAAGCTATGACGACGGATTGGCGGGGGCACTTCGCAACGCCTATCAAATGTCTAATCCGCGAACCGATGTCCAAGTGATGCCGGTTTCGATGACGGACTTGGGTAACGGAATGGCTCGTCAAATGTCGCCGATGAACATGAGCGGTTCAGACGTGTTGGGCCAATACAGCCCGATGGGTGCCCAAAGTGGCTACGGCGCGGGAAATGCGACTCGCGGCGGAGGTGCCGGCGGTGCGTCATTTGCAAACTTCGACAGCCTGATCGAACTGATTCAAACCACCGTCGTCCCCGACACGTGGGATAACTTGGGCGGCCCAAGCACGATGCGTGAATACGCACAAAACTTGAGCCTGGTGATCAGCACCACAAGCGATGTTCACGACCAAATCGCGGATTTGCTCGAATCGCTACGACGCTTGCAGAACCTTCAGATCACCATCGAAGTCCGTTTTATCACGCTGGCGGATACGTTCGCCGAACAGATCGGTGTCGACTTTGACCTCAGCTTCGATGACAACACCCGTCAAGTGCCGGATGACGACGCCGGTCCGAGTGTCACGGTAGGATTTGACGGAAGTCAAATCACACCCGACCTGGACATCAAGCTGAGTAACGGCTCGGGCGGTATTGTGCCGACATTCGGTGGTACCGGTGTTGCCAACCCGTCGACGCTCGGATTTGCGATCTTGAGTGACATCGAAGCCTTCTTCTTCTTGCAAGCGATCCAGTCCGATTCACGGACCAACGTCATGCAAGCTCCGAAGGTGACGCTGTTCGACGGACAGTTTGCCACGATCAGCGACGTTTCCCAACGTCCGTTCGTGACCAGCATCACGCCCGTCGTGGGAGACTTTGCCGTCGCTCAACAACCGGTCATCGTTGTGCTCAACGAAGGCACCCAGTTGAATGTGCAAGGATTGGTCAGCGACGACAAGCGGTTCGTTCGATTGACGCTCGTTCCGTTCTTTAGCCAGATCGGTGACGTCAACACGTTCACCTATGAAGGCCGTCGAAGCACTCGTCGCAACAGTCGCACCGAAAGCGGTGATACCAACGGCGACGGCGTGGTCGACGATAAAGACTCGGCCGACACCGAAGAAGAGACGGACGTCGTGGAAGGCACGACGGTCCAGCTGCCAACGTTCGCGTTCACGTCGGTCAGCACGACCGTGAGTGTTCCCGACGGAGGTACGATCCTGTTGGGTGGAATCAAGCGAATGTCCGAAGCTCGCCAAGAACGGGGCACCCCGATCTTGAGCAAGATCCCCTACGTCAGCCGACTGTTCCGCAACACCGCGACCAGCCGGACCGCCCAAAGCTTGATGCTGATGGTGACACCACGGATCATCATCCAAGAAGAAGAAGAGTTGGCTCAAACGGGCTTCGACCCGAGCCAACAATAACGGATCGCCAAAGCGGCAATCGGAACTCGAAAAAGCTCCGGTCTCTGAAAAGGGATCGGAGCTTTTTTTCTAAAGTTGCATAGGCTTCCAGCCTGGGATAGTTCTCTTTTAAGGAATCACGACGGTGATCGTTTTGGATTTTTCATCGGCCGATTCCACATTGCCGAAGTCGATCGCTTTGGCAATTGAATCGAGCGTGCCGGAATAGGAGAGCGTGAGAGTGGCGGCTTGATTGCTTTGGGAAAATTGGTATCCACGGATGCCCAACTTGCCGGCGAGTCCTTTTGCGATGTCGTTGCCGCTAAACTCATGGTTGCTGGAGATCTTGATCACCACTTGCGGACCTGTCATCGGCGATGGGACGTGGCGTCCGGATGGAATGGGCGGCTGGCCCATCGCGCTGTCTCGTCCCATTGCGTTGCGTCCGCCCATGCGGTTTCCGTTCGGTCCGCCGTATCCGGAGCGATCGCCGCCCGGTCGGCTTTCTTGCGGATTCCCGAATTCTGGTTGAATGGGTGATTCTGCAAAGCGTGGATTACTCGCACCCATTCGGCCCCCGCGTCCCCCCATCGGCCCGCCGCGTCCGCCCATGGGCCCGCCACGTCCGCCGCGTAAAACTTCGCCTACTGTCGGATCCGGGTTCATGGATTTTTCGAGCTTGGCGTAGGCACTTGCGACGCGGTCACGCTTTTCTTGATGCGGCGATGAGTCGTCCAGTGCCCAGGCATCGCTCCATTGCCGCAGCGTTGCCAGGATATTTTCGACATTCGATTCGTCGACTGCCACTTGCAGTCGTTGAATGAAGAGGTCTGTGGTGGCAAACCCAGAGGCAATGCATCGATGGAACAGGGCATCGGATTCAACTCGGTCACCATTCTGCGACGCGGCCAGAGCTTGAACGTAAAGGAAGAACGGATCATCCCAACGTTCAAAGAGAGTCTTGGCGGCCGTCACGACGCGAGCATCTTTCGCTTCGGTGAACGTTGGATTCTTGCTTCCCATCTTGGCAAATACGATTGCCATTTCAAAACCGAGATCGTTTGGGAAATCACGACGAAAATCGCTTAACTCTTCGTCGAGTGATGGATCCGATTTGAAATAAGCTTGGGCAAGTTTGGCAAGTCGGACGGGACGCTTTTGTGCGGCGCGAGCCGCTTCATCCGCCAACTTTTGTTTGGCTCGGCGCTCATCTTCCGCATCACCGCGAGTCCATGCTGCACCGCCAGGCGCGTCGGAAATTCCGTAGACTGACAATTGCGTCGGCTTGGTACCGTATCGGTCTTTTGAGCCTTTGACCCCCAGCATTTGGAAATCAGCGAGGAAGACGTGAGCACCGCTTTTGCTAAGCGGCGATTGTCCCATCACGTTCACCAAATCGACCAGTTTCGGCGTTTCCGTCTGGAAATCAAACACCATCATCATGTACCCGGCACGCGCCGGAAAGGCTTGGTGAATCATGTGTTCGCTCAAATAGTAGCGATCGAATTGAGACGTGTTCTCGCCTTCTTTTGAAAGCAAATTCCCCGCCGCTTGAGTGAATTGATCATACGACACCATGGAAGCCATGCGATCAAACAACGCGGGTTCGAGCAACGGTTCGAGCGGCGGTTTCGTTTCGACGTAATAGCGCAGCACCACGCCTGGCAAGCCATCGAACTCCGAAACGCCGATCACGTCCCAATGTCGACGCCCGCCCACCGCCGCACCATCGAGCGCATAGGAACCGAAGTTGCCCAGCAATTTGGCCACCGGGATTTCGTTCAGCATCGCTTCATAAGAACCGTTTGCGCTGTACAGCCGGCTGTAAAACAGTTTCGAATCGATCATCGCGACCGCTTCTTTGCGTTCATTCTCGCGAGCGTGGCGAACGAATTGATCCGCGATCCTTAACATGGCGGTTTCGTTTGCGTCGCGGCCGACGGAAGCGGGGTTGGGTAGCCGAGCGCCGAATTCGTTTTCCCCCGCAACGTTTTCCCGATTGACGCGCTCACCCTTTTCAATGTTGGCGATCGGTTCAAAGTTCGAAGTTATCGGATCGACCACTCCGTCACGCTCCGCCCACAACAGCCAGATAGCGATAATGCCCACGCCGATCATTCCCATCATCGTCGCCGCAACGATCGCCCCTGGCATCCATCGGCTGGGGCGAGGCGAATTCGGTTTCGGCCGAGTGGCGTGGTGATGCGGATTTCGATGCAGCGGATCCGAAGCTCGCGATGGCGAGGCAGCCTGGGACGACGATCTGGCAGGTGCCGAAAAAGTGTCAACGAGCACTTCCGCAGCTGGTTTTGCCGCAGGGACACGTAACACTTGCTGGCAATTCGGGCAACGAACGTGCTTGGCTACCGATGCCTGCGTGGTGGTGAGTAATTGCCCGCAGGGGCACTTGATGCGCATCGACATTTTTTCATTCCAAGTCGGCGATAAGAAAATCTCGAACTCATTGCTCCGTGCAGGAACCCAGCGAGTTCATGTCGCGCAATCGCTCGATCGCGGACCTCATCACGGCTTCATCGATTTCGTGGACGTTGGTTGGCTTTCCGACCTTCTCGAGCATGGTGATTGTCAAACGGCCGCCGAGATGTTGTCGGAATTCTTCGAGACCATGCAGCAGGCGGTCGATCGGCTCAAGCGATTCGTGCCACAATCGCATTCCCATTGTGGACAAGCACTCGATGACTCGCTCGGTGTCCGCCTCAGGGAAACCGAACTTCATTGACGAATAAAGACAATCAATTGCGACGCCGATTGCGACCGCTTCGCCATGCCGCAATGAGTAACCGGTAAGCGGCTCGAGTCGGTGTGCGGACCAATGTCCGAAGTCGAGAGGTCGGGCTTCGAGCACCTCAAACGGATCGCCACCTTCGGTGATGTGACGCAAATGGGAAAGGCAAGACTCATGGATCGCAACTTTTGCGACCGTCATGTCGCGGCGGTGAATCGCGTCGGCGTGCTCGCACAGCCAAGAAAATTGGTGGCGGTCCTTCAACAGTGCCACCTTCACCGCTTCGCTGAATCCACAATGGAAGTCGCGATCGGGCAATGTCCGAAGCAAGGCCGTGTCGTTGATCACCGCCCAGGGAACCGCGAAAGTGCCGATCCAATTCTTCTTTTCGAAATAGTTGATCGCGTTCTTAACGCCCACACCCGAATCGGCCTGAGCCAATACGGTCGATGGCAAGCGAATCAACCGAATGCCGCGGTGCGCGATTGCGGCGGCGAAACCGATCGCGTCCAACATCGCACCGCCACCAACGGCAACGATGTAGCTGCGCCGATCGAGCCCATAGCGATTGACATGATCCAGCAATCGCCGCAACACAGTCTCGCCATTCTTGATCGTCTCGCCACCTTCAACGAGCGTCGCTGACGCCACCAACTCCACCGACTCCGCGTCGCGAAGATGAGCAGCCAATTGATTGACGTGATCGGCGAGCGAGGACTCACCCACCACCAGAACTCGAACGGGCGCCGGTGCATCGCAGCGCAACAGATCGAGCAAAACCTCGAAGTCATCGCCCGCGATGTTGTCCGTCACCCGCAGCCGATGGATGAAGGGAACTGTGAACGAAACATCGCTTGCGAATGTCGCCATCTCCTCTGCGGACGTGGGTTGATTCACGTCAGTTGACGAAGTGAGGTCGGTGAAATTCGGCATTAAAACGTTTCATCCTTCCATCCTCGCCACAGCCAACGCAGCGAATCGGGGAAGATCGCGCCCCCGTGATTCCCATTGTGGGCTCCGGTGCCGTACACGAATTTAGAATCATAGTTCTTGAACTCGAGCGATTTCGCCATCTGTTGGTTGGCGAGCGGCCAATTACCGTGAACGTTGTCGAGATCGCCTGAGCCGTCCTGCAGAAGAATCCGGATCGGTTTTTTCGCCGTCTTTCGAATCTGGGCTTGATAGTCATGGCCGCCGCGAATGTTCGTGAAGCTGCCGATGTGCGATAGCACTTTTCGAAACGCATCAGGACGATACCAGGCGACCGAAAATGCACAGATCCCACCGCTGCTGTTGCCACAGACGGCCCGCAGTTCGGGGTTCTCGGTGATACGATATTCTTGCTCGACTTTGGGCAACAACTCGGTCATTAAGAATTCGGCGTAATCGCCGCTGAGGGTATCGTACTCAACGCTACGATTGGACGGCGATGGACTCCAACCGCGTCTTTCGGCCAGCTCCCCTTTGTGACCGGGATCGACCATCACGGCGATCGTGATCGGCATGTCGCCTTTGGCAATTAAATTGTCGAATACCACGGGAACTCGGAACTCACCGGTCGTTCCTTCGAACGCATGGCCGTCCTGGAACACCATCAACGCGGCGGGCTGGGACCCATCGTACTGGGCCGGAACATAAATCGAGTAGCGGCGATTGGTGCCGGGGAAAACTTTGCTGTCGTTGAACGAATGTTGAGTCACTTTGCCGTGGGGGACCTCGTCCGAGGGAGACGAATCGGGGCCAGCTTGGTACGGCACGTCTGCGGCGGCAAGACCGTCGCAGAGGACGGCAAACGTCATGAAAGCCAACAAAAGTGCCGCGGGGCCGCGAACGAGCGAGCGATCGGGTAAAGGAGTCGTCATGGGACGGGCGGGGTCGATCAAAGAGGTGGTTGGGGCAGAAAGTTACCCCTATTTTATCAGCTCGCTAATCAAACGGCGACCGGATCGGACTCTCGCTTCAAAAAAATAGGTCGCGAACTCGGACTCAATCCGGCGACGACGACTCCGGAACCGCGTGTCCGTGGCATCTCCCATCACGGGAAATCGCCGGCGGGACAGACGACCGAGGAGGGGTCATGACGGTTGTAACGATTTCAAGGAGAGAATTCTCAATCCCGGACAAATAGATTTGTGATTGAGACGCTTCGGACGAAAATACGAACTACGTTGGGTTTCCATGAGTTACGTTTTTCGTCCCGCCGTCGTTCTCCGGTTCATCGTCCTGCTCTCGCTGGTGACGTTCGGGCCCCGGTACGCCCCGGCGTCGAATTGGTTGACCATGCCGAGCACCTACACCCATGATCCCAGCACGGGTGCTCGCGTCAGCCAGTATTCCCCCATTGCCGCACCCACAGCCGCAGTGGTTTCGAACTTTCAAACGAGCGGCTACACGCACACCCGCAGCTCACTGGCGTATGGTCAATCCGCCGATAACTATCATCGAGTCGAACAATGGGGTGCCCCGGTTCGACCCTACGGTGAATGGCGATTCCCGAATCGCCCGTACAGCTCCCCTTATCCGAACTGGGGACCGCCCTACGCGGGTCTGAACCTGGGGCTCGGCGGCGTCTACCCGGGCCAAAATTTCCCGGGTCAACCTTATCCAGGTTCGGGCTATCCCGGTTTTGGAGTGGGACCCAGTTACGGACCAGGATCTGGCTACAGTGGATACCCCGATGGACCGGAAAATGGGCCTGGGCATCCTGGACATTCCAACCGTGGACTGTTGCGTCCTGAAACGGCCAGTCCGCTAAATCCCTATCCATCAGGCCCCGGCAGCCCGTACCCCGTCGCGCCCTACTACGACGGATATTATCCGGTTTATCGCGAGTGAATGATCGTCGCCATGCGATCGCCGATTTTTGCGTAAAGCTCATGTCGGCCTAGCGAACTCTCTAACAAGTCTTGATCGAAACGGATTCGGTTCGGTTCGAAAATCATGATCGTCGACGAACCACCGAATCGAAAATAACCTTTCTCATCGCCTTTCGTAATTCGACAATCGGGTTGGTAGGTCTGGCAAATGCTGCCCACGCAGGTCGCACCAATCTCCATGACGAGCACCGTGCCTAGATTATCAGTTTCCAATTCGGTCACGCAGCGTTTATTGGTCGCCAAGATGTGGATGTTCTGGCGCAGTGCGATCGGGTTGACTGAGAACAGATGTCCATTGATCAATCGCGATTGGCCGGGCGTTCCCGAACAAGGAAAATGGAATCGATGGTAGTCGACCGGGCACAGACGGGACACGATCAAGCTGCCCGATGCGTAGCGCGCCGCCAATTCGGGGCTATCGACTAACGCCGCCAGATCAAACATTTCTCCCTTGACGAGCAGCCCGGTGCAAGTTGACAAGTCCGGCACACAGAGGTGTCGTCCATCGGCGGGGAAAACGACGGAGTTGGGGTCGGCATCAATAGGACGCGCCGACGGCTTCAATTTACGAGAAAAGAACTCGTTAAAACTAGCGAATTGGTCCGGATCCCGTAAGAACTCCTGCGGATCGAGCTCAAACTCGCGGATGAAAGGTTGAATCTTTTCACGCGATTTCGCGAGATCCATTCGCCAACCGTACCAACGTGAAAACCACGCACGCTTGACGGCGGAATGCAGCGCCGCCCGCCCGGCAGATGTTTCATAGGTCCAGCGGAGAAATGAATCGCCGTAGACTTTTTCGTAGCGATCTTCGCCGGAATAGCGATCGCGGTAAACAATTGGTTTCATCGATGCGGCCGAGAGGACTCGAACCTCCACGGGATTAACTCCCACAAGGCCCTCAACCTTGCGCAGTCTGCCAGTTTCGCCACGGCCGCTGATTTCGTGGGTGCGGTAGCAACAGCCCAAAGTGTCTCAGATTGGATTTTTTCGTCAACGCCCCCAGCGCACGACTTTCTGAAACGATTCGAATCACTCAGCGGCCCGGACTCGTCCACTGGCTCGAATTCAACCAGGAACGCGAATTTACTTAGCGGCACGAATTTCTCCAGTGTCGCGATCGCCGGCGGGATTCGGACGATCGACGTTGACCTTGGGGCACTCTTTGTCGAGAATCGGATCCAGCTGTCCGTTCCGTTCATCGCCTAATGCCTCGTTTCCCCAGCACAGCATGACTTCCAACGTTGCCGATCTCGAAATCGAGCTCAGCCAGTATTGCCGTCAAACCGCCGAGACCGCTCGCTCTGCCTCATATGAATTAGCGGTGCTGGACACGGCGATCAAGAACCGATGGCTCGCGCAGTCGGCGGTCGCGTTGGTGGAGCGGGCCGCGGAGATTGTTGCGGCGAACGCGGAGGATTTGGCAGCGGCGCCGGGCTATGGTCTTAGTGACGCGGCGCTCGATCGATTGCGTTTGGACGTCCCGCGAATCGAAGCCATCGCCGGGGCGCTCGGGGAGATCGCCGCGCTTCCTGATCCAGTGGGCGAAGTCATGGACGGGTTCACGCGTCCAGGCGGTCTCCAGATTCTAAAACGGCGCGTGCCGCTCGGTGTCGTCTTTTTTATCTACGAAAGCCGGCCCAACGTGACGGCGGACGCGGCCGCGATCTGTGTCAAAAGCGGCAACGCTGTGATCTTGCGCGGCGGTAAAGAAGCGATCCACAGCAGCCGAGCGATTGTCGATATTTTGTCCGATGTCGGTCGAGAATGCGGAATACCCGACGGCGCGGTTCAGTTGGTATCGACAACAGACCGCGCCGCGGTCGGACATTTTTTGTCGATGGGCGAGTTGATCGATGTCACCATCCCACGCGGCGGCGAAAGCCTGATTCGCCGAGTCGCCCGCGAAGCGACCATGCCCGTGATCAAGCACTACGACGGCAACTGCCACGTGTATGTCGACGCGACCGCCGACATCGAAATGGCGGCCAAGATTATTGAAAACGCAAAATGCCAGCGGATGGGTGTCTGCAATGCATGTGAGTCCTTGTTGATCCACACGGACATCGCCAAGTCCGCTTTACCGGTGATCGCCAACCGGCTTGCAAAGCACTCGATCGAAATGCGATGCGACGAGACGGCACGTTCGATCTTGCCCCAATCGATTGCGGCAACCGAAGCAGACTTTGCGACGGAATATCTGGGCCCCAAAATCAGCATCAAGGTGGTGGACTCGATCGACCAAGCGATCAAGCACATCAATCGCGTCGGCTCGCATCACACCGATGCGATCATCACCAGCGATTTGCAAGCGGCCGAGACGTTCACCAGCCGCGTCGATAGCGCCGCGGTGGTCGTCAATGCGAGCACGCGTTTCAACGACGGCGGTATTTTCGGCCTAGGCGCTGAGATCGGAATTTCAACGGATAAATTCCATGCTCGCGGTCCTTGCGGACTGAGAGAATTAACCAGCTACAAGTATGTGGTCCGTGGAAACGGACAAATCAGAGAATAAGACACGGATATGTCCGACGAATCGCTCAGCCAGAATCAAGTCGAAAGCCTGCTAAAGGCGATGGAAACGGTGGACGGCGCTCCACCGAAACCGCAACCGCCCAAATTCAGCAACGAGAGCAGCCCGATCGGGCCGGCGGGACGGTCGCCGTCCGCCGCACCGGCGACGGCACAAGCACGTGTCACGGCCTACGATTTTAAGCGTCCCGAACGGGTCGGCAAAGATCAAATGCGGGCGATGCACTCATTGCACGAATCGTTGGCCCGAAACTTCGGGGCATCCGTCTCGGGAATGTTGCGGACGATGATCGAAGTCAAACTGCTCAGCGTCGATCAATTGACGTACAGCGAGTTCGTATTCAGTTTGGATAACCCGAGTTGCTTCAATGTGTTGACGCCCGCGCCGCTCAACGGGAACTGGATCCTCGACATCGCGCCGTCGCTTTCCTATGCGATCATTGATCGCATGCTCGGTGGCGACCCCGATCCGAACGAAACGATCCGCCGGCCACTGACGGAAATCGAAAATCGACTGATCGGTCGCGTCGTCGATTTGTTCCTCAAGCGCCTCCGCGAATCTTGGGAGAACATTGTCGAGCTCGATCTCCAGATTGAGAAAGTCGAGAGCAATCCTCAATTGGTTCAAATCGTTCCACCCAACGAAGTCGTCATTTTGATCGGCTTCGAAGTCTTGCTGGGCAAGAACCGCGGCATGATGAACTTGTGCATCCCTTTCAATACGATCGAAAATTTTAATTCGCGATTGTCACGAAACGGTTGGGTCGGTTACGGCAAGGGCACGCCGACGACAGAAACGCGAGGCAAGATTTCAACCAGCATGAATGATGCCCCCGTCAGCATTGTGGTGACCTTGGCGAGATCAAAGATACGCACCAGCGATTTGCTGGAATTATCGGTGGGTGACATCATCACGACCGAACAAGAAATCAATGCGCCCCTCGAACTCTCAGTCCAGGACGTTCCGAAATTCAACGCTCGCGTTGGTGCCTTCAAAGGCAAAAAAGCGGTTCGGATCGAATCGATAATGGACCGACCGCGACGTGAAGAGACACCCAACGAGCTGGGCTAGCCGTCGGACAGTTCAAACGTTGGGCTTTCAGCACGAACAGGCCTTTCTCATCCGGCATCATCTGGAGCCTGAACCTGCCGACAATATCCGACAAGATACAGTTCGTTGTCGTTGGGTACCTTGAACTCTTTGGGAAAGGCTCTGCCGGAAAGATCGTAACGAACACGCATCGGATCGGCGTTCTTGATCTCATAGATGGCGAGAAACGTTTTGCCCTCATTGGGGCCAGCGGTGCTCTTGATCGTCATTCGCATGCCCAGACCGATAAAAGCAGCTTCTAAATATGTCGCGAAGTCCTACACGCTGGTGATGCAATCGCGGAGCAATCAGAACGGGTGGGATGGTACGGGTTCATTTTTTCAGTCGGATAGCGCTGGCTGTAACTGGGTCGCGTCGAGAAAGTTTGCCCGAACAAAACCGCGCGGCACGCGACTTTGGTTCACGGCTTTGTTCTACCAGTTGGCTCGATCGACGATGGATTCACCAGCCGTATCCGCCCATTGGCCATTAAAGAATACCAAACGCAGGAGTACCGAGTGAAAAATGATCGAGCAGAATCCAGCGTTAGGAAGCTTGGCCGTCACGGACAAAGAAAACCTATGAAAGCGTGACTAAGGACGCTTGCATTTTTTTGCCCGCAAATCTTTTTGCCTAGTATCCCTGCCGACTGCTGTCTTGCAGTTCGTTGATCGCCAACGTGCCGCTCAAGGACGAGTTCGAGAAGTGGGCAAAAATATTCGCGATGGTCGCGTTCGAAACGGGCGTTCAGACGGCACGAAAATTTTTCTGGCGTTGCTTGGCAAGCACGAATCTTGGCATTCGACCGCGCATCGACAGTCAGGCAGAACGGCGGTGATGACCGCGTCGCGGCATTGCCGCGACGTGGTCCATCGCATGTTTCGCCCGATAGGTTAGGCGGAGAGTAGGCCGTCCATGGTGGCGACCAAGTCTTTGACGGCTTGGACGCTGTTTTTGAAATCGGAGGTTTCTTTGTCGGTCAAATTAAGCTCGATGACTTTTTCGACTCCCTGGCTGCCCATCACGACGGGGACGCCGACGTAGTAGCCGCCCACGCCGTATTCCTTGTCACAGTAGGCGGCGACGGGTAGCACTCGTTTTTTGTCCTTGACGACGGCTTCGACCATTTGGGCGCACGCGGCGGCGGGTGCGTAGTAGGCGGACCCGGTCTTGAGCAGCGAGACAATTTCGGCGCCGCCTTTGCGGGTTCGGTCGACGATTTCGTCCAACCGTGCCGAGTCAATCAGTTGGGTCACGGGGATTCCACCGACGCTGGTGCAACTTGGGATCGGGACCATCGTGTCGCCGTGGCCGCCCATTAACAAGGCGCTGACATCCTCGACGCTGACGCCAAGTTCCATCGCCAAGAACGTTCGGTACCGAGCGGTGTCGAGCACGCCGGCTTGTCCGCAAACTTTGGACGGGGCGAATCCGGTGACCTTGAACATTTGTTGGACCATCGCGTCGAGCGGATTGCTGACGACGATGACGACCGCATTGGGACTGGTCGCTTTGATGTTCTGGGCGACCTCGGTGACGATTTTAGCGTTGGTGGCCAGCAAGTCGTCGCGGCTCATCCCCGGTTTGCGTGGGATCCCGGCGGTGACCACGATCACGTCGCTGTTCGCCGAGTCCTCGTAGCTGGTGGTGCCGACGATGTTCGAGTCGAAGCCCATGATCGGGGAGGCTTGCATCAAATCGAGAGCTTTGCCGCGGGGCATGTCTTCGGTGCGGGGAATGTCCAGCAGCACGATGTCGCCGAGTTCCGCTGCGGCGCACCAATGTGCACAGGTGGCACCCACATTTCCGGCTCCGATGATGGTGATTTTTGCTCGTTGCATGGCGGGGTGACCTTCGAAAAAAGAAATGGGGAGTTCGGGCGAGTGGCGAGCAGCAGTCGTGCATCACAGCCCAATATGGTGCCCGCTCTCCGTGCCCGGTCAAGTGGAGGGCTTTGCGATTGTTCAATCGGGGAAATGGATGTCCGCAGATTCATGTCGCCGGCGTCTTTCTGAGATCACTCGGTCGCCCGATGTGGTCGAGCGGTGCCAGAGCCATGTCAACAACATTCCGGCTAGAATCACGACGGCGGCAATTTGCCCGATCAGGGAAACTCCGACCGGGTCGGCAGTCGCGGGAGTCACATCGCGGATGCGGGCGGCGATCACCAGCGGTCCGAATTGATCCTCGCCCCCGAACTGTTTCATGTACTCGGTCTGGTAACTCCACAAGCGAAAGAAAAATCCATCAACAATGATCTGGCGACTGACTTCCGCCACGACCGCACCCACGCCCGCCTTCTTGCCGATCGCTTCGATGAGGAACGGTGGCAACTCGACCATGACCAGGGAAACTGGGTACCGATTTTCGAACGTCGCCTCTTGTCGTTTTTGAACGGCAACATCATTCGGATCGTGGTCCGCTTTCTCGACCTTGATGACCGTTCGCCCCAGATCGGCAACCGCGTCGATTTGAAAGTAATGGTCGCCATTCAACTGGTCTCGCCGGAGGGCGTCGGTGACGGCGATTCGAGTGATCTGGACCGTTTCCAAGTCCAGGCGTATCCATTCGCCCGACATCGACTTGGCGTCAGTCAACATTTTGATTGCACCGACGGTTTTCCCATCCGGCAAGTCCTCTTGCCCGGCGATCGATCGGGAAGCCGCCAACATCGCGTAGAACGCATCCGAATCTTCGGCAACCAACGGTTTGCGGTCGCGGGTGGAGACGTCTGCGATCATGCCGATGTCCACTCCTTGGGCCGCCAACAGTCGCCAACCGGTCGAATCGGAAGTGCCGGGAATCCAGGCTAGTTTTGCCGCCACGATCGCGAGTGACGATGGGCTATCGTTGTTTATGACGACTCCCACGCCACGGACACGATCGCCGTTTACCGCACCACGTGGGAATTTTGACGTCAAAACGGTCAAGACGTCGCCGAGCGTTTGAATCTCCAACGCATCGATCTGCTCGAATTCCAGCACATCGGCTAGACGCGAAGGAACGTCGATCCGCCGTTTGGAGGCGATCGTGCCGTCGATCGCGATGACACGACCGACTTCCACGTCTTGGTCGATTGCGTTTTCGTCGTTCGCATCGGAAACTCGCGAGGCGAGCGATTGAGCATCGATCGAGTTCAAGCGGTACACCAACTTGGCGAGCTCGCCCGTCGAACGTTCGTCGATGGGCGGAAAGGCGGATTCGATGCGA
Source organism: Pirellulaceae bacterium (assembly GCA_963781095.1). Lineage (GTDB taxonomy): Bacteria > Planctomycetota > Planctomycetia > Pirellulales > Pirellulaceae > Rubripirellula. The sequence continues at coordinate 128,571 of CAWAEA010000001.1, read as the reverse complement.
GCACGATCAAACCCGCTCAGCAAGTCCATCGCGTCTCGCGGACCAGGCGAGTCTTGGGAATGCACCGGAGAAGACGAGGCCAGAATCGTCGTCACTGAAATCAGCAAAAATGCAACGACAAGTCTCCTTTTTGAGGCCTGTTTCGAATTTTTGTGATTACTGTTCACCGTCGTTCATCCGATTCAAACGCAGTTGCGGATCGCTTGAGTTCGCTCAAGAATTCATTGCTGGATGGTCGCCCGATCCTTCGCAATTGCCGACTGTGGCGGGTCGCCACCGTGGTTCGCCAAGTGATGAAGGCTGCCAATCCGACGCCGAGCAAACAGGCGACCGCGACCGTTCCAGCGAGTCGCCATCTCAATTCATTGTCGGACGGACGGTCGGCACTTCCTGGCGTCTTGGTTCCGGCGGGTTCCGTATCTCCGGGAGCCAAGTCCGCAACGCCCGATCGAGAAGATTGGCCGGATGACGCATTTTCGAGTCGTCCGATGATGACGGGAGCTAGGTCCGCGCCGGCTGAAGATTGATACGCCAGTCGTTTGATGAAGGTGCCGACCAGTTCGGCGGTCGGACCCGCTTCGAGTGTCGCATCGGAGTCGACCGCGGCGATAGCGTCGGAGACGCGGGGAACGATTGCGACCAGCGGGCGATCGACGCCGTTACCGGGACGGATCCACAATTGCCAATAATCCACGATGCCGAAGTTGTTCTCGCGGGCCGTGATTCGTTGGGCCCTCGCCACCGTGCCGCTGATTCTCACTCGCTGGCCCCGAAACACCGCCGGTTGCTGGAGCAGCGGCACGACGCCGACCCGCACCGCCGGGGAGGAGGCTTTGTTTGAGGATTCGGTAACCGACTCGTGGGTGGCTCGATCGAGCAGCCGATAGAAGGCATCAAAATCGGCGCTCCGCCAAACCGAGCCATCGACGACACGATCCATCGCAGCTTCATCGAGCGCTTCTAAGACGGGCTTCGTGAACGCTGGGGCCAACCCTCTCGCCGTCGTCGCTTCGTCTCGCATCGCGGCTCGCCAACGATCCAGTGCGGCGGCGGGAATCTTTGCCTGTCGTCTTTGCTCGCTCGTGATGCCATCGAGCTGCGACGCGAGTTCTTGCACTCGATCGGACACCGGGGCGGACATCGGATCCGAATCGGCGGAATCATTGTTCTGTTCTTCTCTGGCCAAATCGCTGAGCCAGATCCGTTGCTGGGCGACTTCTCGTTGCGAGATCAGAAACCGTGCGAGACGTTGATCGTCGGCGGCGGACGCGGCGTCAATCGCATCGATCATCTGCTCCCCGGCGACCGTTCCGGCATTCGGCGAAGCGAGGTTGGCGGCGAAAGCGTCGATCGGGTCGTCGAATGATTCGACAGGCGTCGCCGAAGAACGGTCGGTAGATCGCCTCGTTGGCCGCCTGCTTCATGACGACGACGACCAAGACCAAACCAATCACCAGGCGGACCAATCGGCGAATCGATCCGGCGCTCACGACGCCCCTTCGGCCGCGGCGGTCGCGATGATAAAGGTTGTCATCGTTAAATTCGGAAGGGATACGCACCTGAATTTCCAATCGAACCGTTTGAACTGACCCGGCTATGCTTGAAGGCACGCAGAGTGCCTCCTACTCTAATGATTATGGACGCTTCTTGGTTTCACCGTCACGAACCGGCGAAGATTAGACCAAAGATCGGCCATCTCGCTCATTCGCTTTGAACATTCGGCAAGTCATGCATCATCGACCCATCGTTCGACGCTCATCCGACCACGCCTGGGTCGTTGAATCCCAGTTTTCGGTGACGGCGAAGGCGGTCACGGTGATGGTCGAGCTTACAGCGATGTATTTGGGCGTGATGTTGGGAACCATCGGGTTGCCGAGTTGCTTGACGGGGTCGGCCGGCGTCTTTCCCTCGGCGGGGGCGGCCGAACCGGCAAAAGACTTTCTCGATCGGTTGCGACTATCAAAGTACTTTGACACGGCGATTTTATATTTGGATCGCTTGGACAAATACCAGGGCGTCGATGCAGAATTCAAAAAAGCGGTGCCGCTCGAAAAGGCCCAAACGTACGTTGCGGCCGCACGCGTCTCACGCAGCGCTACGGCACGGGACGACTATTTGAACGAGGCGACGTTGTCGCTCGATGAATTTCTGAAAAGCGGTTCGAACCCGCGGCAGGCGGAAGCTCGCTTGATGTTGGGAACGTTGCAGATGTTTCGCGGGGCCCAAGCTCTTGGCGTTGATCCCGACGATACCCAACGCAAGGCGGCGATGCAGCACTATGTTGATGCGGCGAAAACGTTTGACGAGATCGTGGAGTCGCTCAAGTCGAAGCTGACCGAAATGCAAGGCGCGAAGATCGACGCCAGTGCGGACCCCGAAAAGGCAAACCTGCGCGATCAGTATCGGGGTGAGTACTTGCAGGCTTTGACGATGGCGGGCGAAGCTCGTTTGCAAGCCGCGATGTCGCTCAATGACCCGGCAAAGGATGGCAAGAAACAACTCGAAGAGGCACTCGGTTTCTTTACCGACCTCAGCGAAAAATATGACAGTTTCCCGCCGGGAGCGATCGCATTGATGAGCCGCGGGCTCGCGCAAGAAGCGCTCGGCGACAAGAATGCGGCAATGGACAGTTTTATCCGCATGCTCGCCACGCAAGACGTCGAAGACTTGCGTGATGCAAAGTTCAAGGCCGCCAGTGGTTTGATTCGTCTGTCACTCGATGAAACACCACCGAAATACCAATCGGCGATCGACCGCGCCCAAGGGATGATCGACAGCGTTCGGCCCAACGAACGCCGTTCACCCGCGGTCTCTCAATTGGAAGTCGATTTAGGCAGAGCGTATTTGGCGAAGGCCAACGACAAGGAAAATCAAAAGCCGGCGGACTTGAAACGCGCCGAATCCGAAGGCCGACAATTGCTGATCAAAGCCAGCAAAGTGGAGGGGGATCACGTCGCCGAGGCAACGGAGCTGCTAAAAGGATTGGGCATCGATTCAGACGCGGCGGACGGCGCGGTCGCCGAGTTGCCGACCGCCGAGGATCCCGCCAGCCCCGATGACGCCTACGCAAAGGCGATGGAGCTCTATCAGGTTGGTGAAAACTATTCAACCATGTTGGAGGTCGCCAAGCAGGAGAAGGACGCGGACAAGCAACAACAACTCGAAAAACAGCTTGCAGAAACGCGTGGCGTCGCCGCGCGGATTTTGTCGCGAGGCCTGGGGATGGCAAACGCCAACTCGGACGGTGAATTGGTCAACAACTCGCGTCAATTGTTGGCGTTCTTGCTGTACCAGCTCGGTCGATACCGCGATGCTTCGGTGGTCGGCGAGTTCTTGGCTAAAAATTCACCCGGCACCGAGATGGGCATGAAGGGTGCGTTGATTGCACGCAACTCTTTGCAAACCTTGCTGATCCAAGACATCTCCAATCAACGCTTGATCGATCAAGTCAAGCGGTTGGCCGAGTATGCAACGAAGAACTGGCCCACCGACGCGGAAACGCCCGTCTTCCAGCGACTCGTGATCGAGTTGATGTTACAGCAGGATCGTTTTGATGAAGCTCGAACCGCGATCCAAGCGATGTCGGAGGGACCGATTCGGTCTTTGATGCAGCGAAAGTTGGGTTTGTTTTTGTATCAGGCGTCCGTCGACGCCCGCATGGCCGATGACGAGGCCGCGTCGATCCAGCGGATGGATGAAGCCGAACAAGAACTTCGCGCCGGTCTCGATTCGATCCAGGGAAATCTGGCCGACGAGGAAGCGATGAAGGCGGCGTTGATCTTGGCGAAAATTTATCTGCGAAGTGACGAAGTCGATCAGGCGGACAAGACACTCAACAGCCCCAAGTACGGGCCGTTGAAACTTGCCGAGAAACTTGGTCAAGACGATTCGGATTTCGCCAGCAGCCTCTACAGCACCCAGCTGAGTTTGATCGTTCAAAAGATGACTGCACCCAACAGCGATACGGAAACGTTGGTCGGCCAAGCAAATCAGGTGATGGACAAATTGAAGGCCAGCGTGAAGGGTGACGATGCCGACCAACGCATCAGCGGCATCTACTTGCGGATGGCGCGTGACATTCGCGAACAACTCGATACCGCCGAGCCTGCACAGAAGACGAAGCTGATCGGCGCGTTTCAGATTTTTCTGCAGCGCATTTCGAAGACCACCGAAGACGATGCGACGTTGCAGTGGATTGGACAAACGGTCATGGAAATGGCCGAGGCATCGATGGTGGCGGGCGAGTCCAAAGCGAGCGGCCAGGCCGCCGATTTGCTGGCCACGGCCACGGAGACGTTTGAACGCTTGAAGAAAAAATCGGCGACGACGCCGTTAGCCGTCGACTTTCAACTCGGCCGTGCGCAACGTTTGGTAGGGGACTACAAAGAAGCTCTCGACACGCTTGACCCCTTGCTCCGCAAGAGTCCGAACATGTTGAATGCCCAGGTGGAGGCGGCGCTAGCTTACGAGCAATGGGGAGGAACGTTGCCGCCCAAGTATGCCGGTAGCGCTTTCAAGGCGGCACTCAGCGGTTCGCGTCGGGATGCGAATGATAAGTTTGTGATTTGGGGTTGGGGCAAGATCAGTCAAATGACGAGCTCCAACGAGACCTATCGCGATACGTTCTTTGATGCCCGCTACCACGTGGCCTTATGCCGATACCTGTGGGGGAAATCAACCAATGAGAAGCAGTTGATTGAAAAATCAATTGGAGACATCACCAAGGTTGCCGCGTTGTATCCAGAACTCGGTGGTCCGAAACAGCGAGATAAATTTGACAAGCTATTGAAGTTGATTCAGAAAGAATTGGGCCAGAAGCCTGATGGACTACCGCCTTTACCTAATCCGCAAAATAAGCCTAATCCTAATTCCTAGCAACACCGGATCAAAACCACGTCAGTGATTGTTTTCGCGTTGCTGACACTCGGTCACTTTTCATGAATCACCTTTTAAAACATTGCTGCGTTATCGCGGTCATTGCCGGCGCAATTTTACAATCCGAGACCGCGTCGGCCCAAAGTGATCGGTTGTACGACAAGAGTGGCAAGAACGTGTCGGGTGCAGTTACCCAGACGAGCGCCAAAGGGGTGCAAGTCAAACGCAGCGACGGTGTTCAAAATTTTCTGTCGGCTGACATCGAAAAGATTCTGTACGAGGGTGATCCGAGCTCGTTGACGAAGGCGCGTGAGTTTGCGCTCGACGATCAGTGGGAGCAGACACTTGATGAGCTAAAGAAGGTGGATGTCAAGACGATCAAACGAGACGTGATCGAAGCCGATTATGCCTATTACAACGTGTTGGCCCAAAGCAAGATGGCGTTGGGGGGCCGCGGTCCTAAGGATGCGGCCGCGACGGCGGTACTCGGGTTCATCGGCAAGTATCGCGATTCGTGGCACCTTTTTGATGCGGCGAAAGTTTTGGGCGATCTGGCGTTAGCACTCGACAAGCCGGCCGAGGCGCTAAAGTACTACAAGTTGCTCGACAGCTCGGCGTCGGCCGACACCAAGATCGAATCGGTCTACTTGCAAGGCATGGTCTCGCTGAAACAAGGCGAAAATGACGAGGCCATTTCGTTGTTTGACAAGATCATCAATATCAAGGCGCAAACGCCTCAAACGGTACGAACACAAGCCCTAGCCAAGGCCGGCAAAGCGTTAGCACTCGCCAAAAGTGGTCGGGCCGACGAAGGATTGAAGCTCGTGGATTCGTTGATCGCCGAATTGAATTCGAACGACAGCGAGATGGCCGCCCGCATCTACAACGCTCAAGGTGCCAGTTACGAGGCGACCGGCGACGTCGAGGGTGCGGTGCTGGCGTACCTGCACACTCACTTGATGTTTTCTCGATTGCCCGACGCGCACGTCGAAGCATTGCTGAAATTGGTCGAATTGTGGCCTAAGATTGGGAAGCCCGACCGGGCCGCCGAGGCCCGCCAAGAACTTCAACAGCGTTATCCCGGTGCTCTTTAAAACGCTAGACTATGCTCGCTGTGGCTGCCTCGCCGCCGATACGATCCCACCCACCGTCTTTTCTCAATCAAGCTTTGACTCGGAGTGCCTCTTTGATGTCCGTCGCCTGCGGTTCGCTAACTGGCATGTCCAGTTTTATTCGTTCGATTGTTTTTATGATCGTGTTTGTCGCTTCTTGCGCAATGTCCGTCATGGCCGTGGCTCAGGATGATGCCGCGGCGGAGTTCGGAGACGCGGCTGGTGAGTTCGGCGACGCCGCCGCAGACGTTCCCCCGGAACCGGCCGATAACGCTGACGCGAACGACGGTGCAAATAACGGCGAGGCTGATGGTGCCCAAACTCCGACACCGAAGGCCAGCCAAAACTTGTTGAAGTGGACCTACGACTCGTTGGGTCTGGGTTACGTCTTGATCTTTTTGGCCCTCTCCATCTCGTTGGTGTCGTTGTTCGTCATGAACATGTTGGCCGCCCGACGAGACACGCTTTGTCCGCAAGAATTGGTCGATCGTTTCGATGAGCGCTTGAACGAGAAAGATTTCCAGGGCGCCTATGATTTAGCGCGGACCGACGAATCCGTGCTAGGACAAGTCTTGTCAGCCGGATTGGCAAAATTGAGCCGAGGCTACAACAAGGCGCTCGAAGGCATGCAAGAAGTTGGTGAGGAAGAAAGCATGAAGCTCGAGCATCGGCTCAGCTACATGGCGTTGATCGGGAACCTCAGCCCGATGATCGGTTTGTTCGGGACGGTCCAGGGGATGATTTCATCGTTCCAAGTGATCGCATTGGGCGGTTCGACCCCGAAGCCCTCTGATCTGGCCGCAGGCATTTCAACCGCATTGTTCACGACGCTTGTCGGCCTCGCGGTCGCGATTCCCGCAATCGCCGCTTACAACATCTTGCGAAATCGGGTCGCGCGGTTGCTGTTGGAAGTCGGCGTGACGAGTGAAAACTTGATGAGCCGATTTGAAGACGTCCAACCCCAAGCCATCAAAAAGTAAAGGACGTTTTGGATGCGCGTAAAACGAACAAAAGTCGATTTGGCCGAAGCCGATTTGACGCCCATGATCGACATGACGTTCCAATTGATTGCGTTCTTCATGGTGTTGATCAATTTTGCACAAACCGAAGCCAACGACCGCGTGAAATTACCCAGCAGCCAATTGGTGAAACCGCCCGAAGTGCCGCTCGAATTTCCCATCGTGCTGCACGTTGCCAAAGACGGTGAGATCATTTTGGGTGGCGACGATTACACCGCCGAGACGTTGCGGGTGGGTTTGAAGAGCGAAATTTCTGTCATCCTCGCCGAAGGCAAAAAGGTCAGTGACGCCAATGTCGTGATTCGTGCGCACAAAGATACCGCCGCCGGAGACGTGCAAGAAATCATTCGGGTCGCTCAAGAGCAAAAGCTGGAAAACTTTGCGCTTCGCGTGAAAGAGGATCGCACGTGAAAATTCGGAACCAGAAAGACGCGGAGAAGAACGGTCTCGACATGACCAGCATGATCGACATCGTCTTTCTATTGCTGATTTTCTTTGTGATGACGTTCAAGATCGTCGAGATGGAGGGCGACTTCAGCGTCCGGATGCCGCTGGCGGGCGGCACGGCATCGGACCCGACCGACCTGCCGCTGAAGCTTCGTCTCCGTGCCAATGATCAAGGGCAACTGGCGGGGATGACGATGAATGAAATCGACTTGGGGACGGATTTCGATAAGCTGCGCGGTAACGTGGTCACGATGATCGGCGGCAACTCTCCGGTCGAAGGTGACGAGGGTCCGGAGCTGGAAATCGACACCGACTACAACTTGCGATACGAATACGTCATTCAGGCGATCACGGCGGTTAGCGGATACAAGGACGGCGACCAGGTGGTGAAGTTGATCGAGAAAATCAAGTTTGCCAAACCCCGCCGGTAATTTCGTTGATTCTTCTGCTCGACAACTACGATTCTTTTGTCCACAACTTGGCGAGGTATTTTCGGCGAGCGGGATGCGAGACCGTCGTCATCCGCAGCGACGCGATCGACTCGCTCCGGTGCAACGAGCTGTCTCCGACCGCCGTCGTGTTGTCCCCCGGTCCCAAGCGTCCCGAGGATGCCGGTTGCTGCATCGACGTGCTTCGCAATTTGACTCGCGACATTCCGATTCTTGGTGTCTGTTTGGGGCATCAAGCGATCGGTGCGGCCTTCGGCGGATCGATTCATCGCTGTGGTCCGATGCACGGTGTCGCCAGCGTGATCACTCACGACGGCCGAGGCGTGTTTGCCGAGTGTCCCTCCCCGACGCGTGTCGCCCGCTACCACTCGCTCGCGATCGACCCCGACGATGTTCCCGATGAATTGGTCGTGACGGCCACCACCAGTGATGGGATCATCATGGGCGTGCGGCACGTGAGCCGTCCGATTCACGGTGTCCAGTTTCATCCCGAGTCAGTGCTGTCGGAGTGGGGGGCGAAGATGATCGAAAACTTTGTGGCAATCGCAAAGCGAGCTGAGAGCGATCGCAATCGATTTTGCGCTGATTCCCCATCACAGCCTCCCGAGCGAGGGTGACGTCTTGATTCTTGAATCCCTCGTCACATCGATCGGCGATGACTCTCGCGTTAATCTCGCGCCGATGGGTCCGATCGTCCAGGGTGACCTGACTTTGCTTGATGTCCGCGCTTTGACGTTCACCCTGCGGCCGTTCGTTTCATCGCGCACGTTCGTGAATCTGTCCCAGTCCCGCCGGGCGGTGATCCATGTGACGGACGACGCGATGTTGATCGCGCGGGCCGCGGTCGGCCGATTGGAAGATGAGGATGTGGCGTCGCGAGTCCATCGACTCGAGGGTACCGATTGGTGGCCACTGGTCGATTGCCATCGCTGGTTCGCGATCGAAATTGAGTCGATCGAGCATGACGAGCTGAGATCGGAAATGAAGTGCAAGGTGGTCCGATCCGAGGTGGTTCGTCCCTTCTTTGGATTCAATCGGGCCAAGCACGCGGTGTTGGAAGCGGCGATTTTGGCGACGCGGACTCATTTGTTGTCGCCCGAAGTGATCCGAGAGGAGATGAAACGTCTTGTACCACTGATCGACAAAACTGCTGGGCCGGTTGAACATGAGGCCTTCGAAATGCTTCGCAGGACCATTGATGACCGACTCGCCAACCCCCAAACACGTTCCGATTGAATCTCACTCCGGCGAGTCCCGACACGAAGGGGCAAAACCGTGCGGGATCACCGCACGCGTCATCACAGGTTCGCGGTTGCATTTTGGATTGCTGGATACCATGGCACCATTTGGTGGGGTGGGCGTCATGGTCGATTTTCCCGAAACACAACTACGCGTCTCGCCGCACGGAACGTTCTCGCCCGACACGTCGATTGCGGAGCGGGCAACCCAAATTGCGACACGACTTTGTCAGCACGTTGGCCACGACCATTTGCCGGCGTGCCGAATCCATGTCGTCACTCGTCCGCCATCGCATTGTGGATTGGGCAGTGGTACCCAATTATCGCTGGCGATCGCTGAATCGCTTTGCGAGTTTCTTGGCGTCGAAATGGATCCTCACGTGTTGGCCGTTGAGATTGCGGGTCGGGGCAAACGGTCGGCGATTGGTGTCCATGGATACTTTGCGGGCGGGCTGATCGATGAACGATCCGAAACTCCGACGGACCTCAATCCGATGAAACATCGGATCGCGTTACCCGAGCAATGGCGTGTGATCATCACTTGCCCCCGATCGCACACCCAACCGATCAGCGGTAAGAAGGAGGCGGCGCAGTTTGCGGCATTGACGAGCGCCGGAGCCGAAGCGAAAGCGAATCTGATTCAGATCCTCGATGACGAAATTTTGCCGGCGGCCAAAGCGGCTGATTTTTCGACATTCGCAAACGGCGTTCATCGCTACAACCACGCCAGCGGGATGTTGTTTGCCGAGGTCCAAGGTGGGCCGTATCACGGGGAAGCCGTCACGCGCTTGATTGATCAGTCGATTCAGTTGGGTGGTCACGGAGTGGGACAGAGCAGTTGGGGGCCAGGCGTATTCGCTTGGTTCGAATCGCAGCGGCAAATGGATCAATTCGCTGACTTGCTACCCGATAACGTCAAGGTGATTGCGAAAGCGAGACCGACGAATCGACCGCGAAAGGTCGTGGTTGAAACGTCGAACTGATTTTCACGTCAATGGAATCGGACTGGCGACCAATAAGTTCCAATCCGCCCGCAAATCGGCTTGAGTCGGTCGTTGGCTGCCGTTGCGGTTGATCACGATCCAAGGTCTGGCGCGGCGAATGACTCCTTTTTCCAAGAACTCGCCGAACAACCGCAATCGCAACTGCATGTCGGTGGAATGATCGGAAGTGAATGGGCTGTCGTGTGGACCCAACAGAATGGCTACCGAGCGCCCTTTCGCTTTCGCAAGTGATATGGGTGCGCACCCGGTACCGGCGACCCGGTGATCAAGCAATAGCTCATTCGACGGATGGGTGGGAATGAATGAATCGATGTCCTCGCACTTCGTCCCGACGTCAATTTTCGGATGAGTGTCTAGCAAGTCGGTCTGAATCGACGTGCAAACCTCGATCACAAGTTGGTTCGCGGTCGACCGAATCGGATAGAAGACCAGTCTTAGCGAAAACGTTCCATCATCTTGAGGAAAGTTCACATGCCATTGGTCACCGCGGACGAATTGTTCGGCCGCGACGGGCAGCCGGTCGTCGTCCACGCTCGCCATCGTGCAATCGCAAAATTGGATTCCAGCCTGGCCGCCCCGAGCATCGAAGTCCCACGTTTCGCCATCGGAAAGCCATTGAGCTTTGCCCAGTTCGTTTGTTTTCCACATGGTCAGCGGCCCCGGCTAATGAGTTGGTCGCGGAGTTCGGTCAGGTCCGCTTCGTAAGGGCGGGCATTTTAGTCGTGCCGCGAAGACCGGGAATAGCCCCCGCCAGAGTGACTCAGTCGAGCGGAAACTCGCTGATCTCTTCGTACATCGGTAAGTACCGGTAATAAACTTCCAAGGTCATGGCGCACATCGCGGTCGTGTAAAGCCGCCCGCCGACGTCGCCCCATCGATCGTCGAAGTGCCAGCTGCCTTTTTCGTGCCCTTCACTGACTTGTGTGGCCACCAAGTGGTCGCGTAATTTTACGTTCCATTTGTCCCAATCTCGGTGGCGGCTGTGATGCAGCGTGAGGGTGGCGTAGTAATCGTGGTAAATGTTGTCGAGCATCGGTCCCCGCGCGGCCATCGCATCGATCGCTCGCTCGAATGGCGTGTATCCGAGCGACTCGCCCAAGTAGAGCATCAAAGTCAATCCGATCGCCGTCGTCGTCTTTTCCCCGGGCGGCGAGTTGTATCCGAACCAATAGTCTCGATCAGTGCAGGTGGTCATCAAAAAGTTTTTGGCATTGCTGAGTGTCAACGTTTGCAGCTCGATGCGACTGCGTTTCGCAGCGATGAGCGACAACACTTGCCATCCGGTCACCGTCGTGTCACCGGGCGATTGAGGACGGTATCCCCACGAACCACCGTGGTGCTGAGCATTGCAAGTGAACCGCGATCCCTCGTTGACCAACTCGTACAGATCCGATTCTTTTTCGCGGTCTTTTTCGGCGGTCATCGCGAGGGCTTCGCTGAGTGCCATCAACGCGATTCCTTGACCATACATGCTGCCCTGTTGCCAGTCATATCCGGCATCGGAGGAGGCTGCGGCACCTCGCAGAAAGTAGATCCCTTTGCGGACCACTTCGGAGTACTCGGTGTGCGAGGTGTGAGTGTGCCCCGCGCCGAGAAATGCCAGCATCGCCAGCCCGGTCGCTGCCGTTTTTGGCGCGGGGCTGTCGCCTCCAACCGTGCTGTGGGTGCACCGACCGTTGCAGGGATCGAGTTCCAAGTTGAATGACCAACTTCCGTCCTTGCGCTGGTGATCGGCGAGATAGCGTAGTGCATTCTCGACCGCCAACTCGCTCGGTCCCGACGCGCCATACTTTGCACCAAGTTCCGATCGACCCTCGGGGGTTCGGCCCGACAAACCGCCACCGGGTAAGCGAGTCAACTTGGCCGGAGTGCCCCCAGTGATCGCGGAGAGTGTGGTCGGAATCTCTGCCACTTCGGTCTGACTCGATGAAACCGCTGTCTCGATTGGTGACGCGATCGCTGAGGATTCGGCCTTCGCAAAGTTGACCGGGATCGGTTCTTCGGCGAGTGCACCCGCGTTGGGAAACTCTTGAGTGGGATCGGTATCGATGGCCTCCAGCTTGACGGTGACCGACGGCTCGCCCTGTCTCGCGATGAGTGCATTGCCTAAACCCAATTTGATCGGCAAAGTCATCAACGCCAAAACAATCAAAAGTACCGTGTGCCCGATCATGCTGATTAAAAACGGCAAGACGGTGTGGGATGTTGTCGGCCCATCCGTTCGCCTATCGCAAACTGAATGCGCTTCGCAGTGGCCCCCGGACGACGAGCCGCCGTCACGTAGAGGAGCTGGGACCGGATCTTTCCACCGACCCGAAACGCATGCCTGTGTCGCCGGGACCCCCGACGCAGAGGTCGTCGTGGTTCCGGTCGTGAGGGTGGAATCGGTCATATCAGGGTTGCTGGCCACGTGAGAGATCTCCGAACTCTCGACTATAGCTCGCGCCTGAGGTCGTGGCCAAAAAACGATGGACCGATACGGGTTGATGCATTTATTGATGCACGGTTGACTCAGGCCATCGCTTTGACTGGCAGATCGGCCATCTGGTAGGCCCTTGATCGGAACAGAAAATCGATGATGTTTCCTTCGTGGGGCTGCAACCAATTCAAGCGATTCGTCGGGATCGGCCCGATGTTGATCCGGTCAATTTCGACGCACGAGCCGGCCGCCTGGATCAAACCCTCGTCGGCGGTCAGCACCGTACCGACCAGGGTCGGGCCGATGCGTCTTAGCATTTCGGATTGAGGACATTCCACCACGCTGACGAATGGGAACATGTATTCTTTGGACGCCACCGCGCGGTCCGGCGAGTCGGCGTGAACGACCATCGGTCTTAGGTAGGCGCAGTGGTCTCGTTCAATCAACTTCTCACCAAATTCGGCCGTCATGTCCGTGACACCTGACTCGGCTAGATCTTGTTGCACCATCGCATGAGTACCCGTTGCCATTGCTTTGACGGTGAACGCGGCAAGTTGGGCATCGGGATCGCTGGGCTTTGTGACATTCACAGGTCCGATTCGTTGGGCGATCGCAGCCGCAATTTCCTTGGTATGACGACTCGCCCAAATTCCGCTGCAATTGATGCAACTTCGCCCAGAATTGCTCAACACGCTTTCGACCATCATGTCCAAATGGTCTTCCCAATCGTCCACCACGTCGTCGCCGATCAGGATTTTCGAGAAACCGGGACCGTGCGCCTGCACGCGAGGGTTGCCCGCATGGGATGCAACGGTTTGAGCATGCCGAAGATCATGCTGCGTGGCGCCTTGGTCATGATCGCGCCGCCGGAGTCGTGTCCGCCGGGATACAAGCCAAACGCTTCCGCCGGAACGCCGGCTTGAATGAACGCTGATACCATTCGGTACGGCGTCCAAGGCTCTTGCGACCCGGGTTTGAGTGCCAGTCCGATTTGCAACGGAATCGCGGGCAACCATAGCGTGTGGACACCCGGCGAGTTGTTGGGCAACACGGCGCCGAGAATCGGCGTCTGAGCCTGGTAGCTGATCGTGACGCCACGTCCTTCTTCACCGTAACCCCGCGAGAAGATTGACAGATCAAGACCTCGGGTCAAACAATTGAGGATTTGGTCCATATGACTCAAAACAAAGCTGTTTTTCGTCATGTTGGACCGACACATGTGCTCGGGCAACCCGGTGCTGGCGGACTGTTGATGCACGAATTGATCAACGGACTGGGTCGAATCACCGACCTTCAAGTCCGCCGATTCGAACAGCACCGCAGCCTGTTTGCATTTTTCGATCAATTGATCGGTCGACAATTGCAGCAGGGCTTCGCGAGCTTTGTGGGCCTGTCGCATGTCACGTCCCACGATTCCGCCACCGACGTTGCCGATTTTGGCAATCGGTTCGCCAGTGTCGAAGTGAACGACGTCGGTGAAATCGAGTGATTCGTACGGCTTGCCCCATCGGAGCGGACTGAGAGTGATCATGGTTGGTCGTTCTATAAAATCGTTGATCGCCCGGTCCGGAGACGCCGGATCCGATGCGTGAAAAATGAGGGAAGCCGGCGTCTCCGGCGAGGCCCACTGACCTGGGTACGTGTCGTTAGTAAACGCCGACCGTCGTCGCGCTCGCCAATTCGTGGAACGGCCGCACGCCGCTGACACCGTCCCATGGATACATGTCAAAGGGTGCTTCGCGTTCGCCTTCATCACGTTCCATGAATCCGGGCACAAAGAACTCGTCGGTCAACGTGTACAGTTTTACGCGTCCCGTTTCGCCAAAACCAACCGGTTGGGTGTAGTCATCGAACGAAACCACTTGAGTAACCGCACGCGGCTGGGGTGCGTAATACGAAATCTTGTATCCGTCGGTCGCTGAAATCGGCTTGCTGCATGCCAAGCCCATCAATGTGTTGCCGTAGGTCGGAGTCATGTAAACCCCTCCTTCGGACGCGGGCCCGCCCAGCATTTCCTCGACACAGAAGCGGGTCCACTGGGGCGTGAACTCGGTCCCACCGCTAAAGATCCCCGTGATGCCGACTTCTTGCAGCGACGTGCCACGTTCCTCTAAACCCTCGCTGAGCGATTCGAGCAACTTGGGCGTGGTGAACATGCACTTCACATCATGGCCCGCGGTCAACACCGTGATGGCCTGATCAATGCAGTGCTTCTTGTATTCTTCGAGATGTTCCATCCATCCCTTTTTGATCAGCTTGACGACCCAACGTGGATCCAAATCGATACAAAAACAAATGCCGTCTCGATATTGAGCCAAGTGCTCGACTGCTAACCGCAGACGACGGGGTCCGCTGGGGCCCAGCATCAGCCAATTCGACCCACGAGGAAAATACTTATCCGGCAACGTATCACTAAACAACTCGTAATCTTTCCAATGGTCCTCGATCACGACGCGGCTCTTTGGCACGCCGGTGGTGCCGCCCGTCTCAAAGACGTAAGTCGGCTTTCCGGCATGGCCCTTGGGCACCCATCGGCGCACCGGTCCACCCCGCAACCAATCGTCTTCGAACAGCGGGAACTTCGTCAGGTCGTCAAAACCTTTGACGTCCGTCAGCGGATTGAAGTTCAATTCCGCTTTTTTCTCCAGCCAAAACGGGCTGCCCGTATCGTCGTTGAAATGCCAATGGACGGTCTTGAGGGTGTGTTCGTTCAGGCGGTCCTTCGCTTCGGCCGCTTTCTTCGCTACATCGTCGGTCATAGAAATTTCCAAAGTGCTCATTCAAATCCAAAGTCATTTTATCTTATCAGGAAAGTGCGATGTCACGATGCCCCGCGACCGCACTGGATCCGGGCCGAATTCGCCACACTGCACTATGGGCAGTTGGGAAGCGGTCGCAAAAATGGGAGCCCAGAAACAAAAAAAGCCGCCGCCCGAGGGCAGCGGCGTGTGAAGCATCGTTCGAATCTAATCCAATCAATTCGCAGGCACAACTGGCACCGCAGGACTCGTGATCACGGGAGCGATGATCGCATTGTTGTCGTCGTCCGACGTTACCGCAATGATCGCGGGGATTGCTGCGAGCCCGGCTAGCGCACCGATGCCTCCTAGTCCACCACCGAAACCACCGCCACCGCCTCCGCCGTATCCACCACCACCGCCGCCATATCCACCACCAAACTGACCGAACGCGCCTTGACCTTCCATGACTTCACAGGGGACGGCACATCCACAGCCCTGATCGACGATCGTTTCGATCATCGGCACTTCTTGGATCACCACCTCTTGAACACACGTCACCACTTCGGGGCACGGTGCAACTTGAATGGCGAACTCTTCCGCGCATTGTTTCTTGTGGTGACGTCGACCGAACAAGCCAAAACCGACCAATTGGGTGTCGTCGTTGGAAATTTCCGACTGGGAAACTTGTGAAGACTGATCCACCAACTCGAAACCGATCAGACCGATTCCATCAGGACCGATGGCCATCACCGAGTAATTTCCTGGCACGATGTTGGCAAACGTGAAAGCTCCGGAATCGTTGGTGAGTGCTCGATCGATTTCCATGCCACCTTTGAACAAGAAAACGTTTGTGGCCTGAGCATCGCTAAGCGAGCTGTCTTTCGCACCGGCCAAATGGATTCGACCCTTCATGCCGCCACCGGTCTGAACGACACGAAACGAATCTTGCGTGCAGACGAGATCTTTCAACTCGCCAAGTTTGGCACCGACCAACGAAGCATCCGCCCCGCGGACCTGGGTCGGCATGTAGCGAATCACTGCGGTATTGACGATCGTGTAATCCACGTTCGCGACGGCGATGTCGGCTTGAGTTGGCAACTCCACGTCGCTCGAAACACCATGGTCAATCACGTGCATCGCACAACACGCGAAGACGTCCGCGCCGCGAGCAGTCAGCGCGTAAACACCGCTGGAAACTCCCGCCACTTTAAACATGCCCTTATCGTCGGTCTTGGCCAACAACACCTCGCCATCACGCGACTTCATCGCAACGGTGACATCTTTGAGTGCATCCGCTGCTCCGCCCACGCCGGGCATGAACACGCGTCCGGTCAGCTCGCCGTTTTCAGTGGAGCGAACCCATTGATTCATGGTCAAGTGATTGACAAGAGTTGGCGTGGGCAAATCCTTAGAGTCTTGTTGACCCGCCGTGGTGACGCTGGCAAAAAATCCGATCGCAAGCAGGGATAGGGTCGCGAACATCCACTTCATGGTGATACCTCGTTGACGTAACATGATGCCGGTCAGACCCGGGACTGTTTTTTTAAATGTAAAGATAGGCAAGCAGTACTAGCGATCGTATGTCATTCGATCTTCGATAGCAACGGGTTATTTCGAGAAGTTGCACCGTGCATGACGAACAATCCACCTCCTCGAGAAAACCCATACTCGCCGGGCTCATTGGTCGAAAACGAGCCAGCGGTGTTTGGCGACGCCCATCTGGTGCAATCCGGGTTTTTGTACCGCGTCATCGATTTTCCGGCACCCTTTAAGTGCCGGATGGTTTATTCGGGGTGGTGGTTTGTACAGAGGGTCTCGGTCGATGGTCATCTCGCATGGTCAAAGGTGAGCTGGATCAACTTGGCAACCAAAATCGAGTTTGCACTGCCCCCTCGAAAGGACACTTTGGAAAGGCTCGCCGCGGATCGAGACCCATTGGGACATCAAGTCCGCATCGAGATCACTTTTCGTCCCGGATTGGTCATTCGACGATTCCGAGTTTGGATCGATGATGCCTTGTCGTTCGACCAGCTCGGCTAGAGAGTCGTGGATCGCTCCGCCGATCCGTGTCCATTTCTAAAACATGGATCGGCGGAGCGATCCACGACAATTTGAGGCATGGATCGGCGGAGCGATCCACGACAATCTGAGGCATGGATCGGCGGAGCGATCCACGACAATTTGAGGCATGGATCGCGGAGCGATCCACGACGAAGCATGGATCGGCGGAGCGATCCACGACAATTTGAAGCATGGATCGGCGGAGCGGTGACACCGTGGGAGGGCCGTGGACAGCCGTGGATGAGTGATCCAGGCCACTCGAGACGACGTAACCCTGCAGCTAGGGTTCGTAGGAAGAGGTAAAAAAACACCCTCAAAAACGCTAGGCTTTTGAGGGTGTTTCGATCACAGCGGAGGACACGGGACTCGAACCCGCAATCCCGTGAGGGACAACTGATTTCGAATCAGCCTGCTAGCCATTCGCTTATCCTCCGAACTGCTTGATCATGTTCTCTTGCGACAACGATTTCGTCAAGTCGACCGACCACGGACCAGACGCGCCTGAGGCCTTCGCCTGATTGACGATTGACATGACGGCCGGATCGCTGGTCAGCAATGCTTCGATTTCTGCGGCGCTTGAGTGATGTTCATCGACCTTCACCTCGCCGTTCGACAAGACCGTCAACGAGCTCGGCGAGTTCGCGCCGAGTCCCCACTGGGCCAATCGGTTGCGAATCGCCGCCGATAATTTTTCGAGGACGCCAACGGCACCCGAGTTTCCACCGGTTTCTGATTCAATCTTCGAGCCGGCGTCCAGATCGCTGGGTGGCGGCGATCCGCTGGGCGGGTTCAAAATTTCGTCGAAGTGGATTGCTTTGCCGATCTGCTGGAACGCTTTTGTTGCGATCACCGCGGCACCGACAATCGCGCCAGCCGATTGCAGCGGAAAACTCAATGCTTGTGCTCAGTTTTGAAACCGTATTCTTTCAACCATTTTTCCCACTTGTGCGCGTCCTCATGCGAATCGAGCTTCAACTCACGCCACTCGGGACACCGATACTTGACGTCGATATGGCCATCGTGCTGACCCTTTTCCACCTCACAGCCAAGCTTCTTGAGCGTCGCCATGATCGTGTCGGCTTTCTTGACGTCGTGAATGTGTTTCGCTTTCCACTCTTTGCTTTGGTAGCGAACCATCTCACCGGCAAACGCAAAAGTTGGCATCGCCATCAACACCGCGGCGAAAACGAATCGTTGGAACATGAAGGATTTTCCTCTCGTTGATGTGGGTTGTCCATCCGACTTTGGCGGAACTGGGGAAGAGCTTGGATACGAAACGAAACGATTGGGCGTCAAGAGGTGACGTGAAACGGCGATCGAAGAGGAACACTGCGTCGATGCGTCACAGCGAGACCCATCCGGGCCGGCTCGGTTTCGATCCACGGCGTCGGTGGGCCGCGACCAAATTGGGCATCCACAGGATTTGATCGACCACCGCGATCAACGAGTGCGGGTCGATCGGTCTAAATAAACAACGCGTGGCCTGGGTCATCAACTCGGTTTTTTTTTCAAGGCCCGCCCATTGATTTCCGGCAATCAAAATGGCCGGCAACTCTTCGTACGACGCTGTTTTTCTTAGCGTTTGCAAAGTCTCGATCGCGGCGGCGGCATCATCACCGACGTCGGCCACGATCAAGTCTTGCCGGCCCATCGAAAGTGTTTGGATGACCGAGTCGGCGGTGCGAGCGCAAACGCACGAATACCCTTGGTGGTCGAGCACGCCGGCCAGTGTCAGCAGCGAAACGGGACTGGCGTCCCACACGATGATCGACGCTTTCCGAGACGGCTTGGATGCTACGACGTGGCCGGGTTGGATTTCGTGCATGGGGATTTCTTGGTTGATTGAGAAAGTTTCGGCGGGGAGAGTTTTCGAGTTCGGGGATCGTCGGCGGGCGGTCGCCTAACGAATGGCCTACTCGCTTCGTCGCCGGCGAGGCAAGATGGAATGCACCCCAATGCCTAACGCCCACGTACCGCGGCTTGCGAAAATCGCGGATGAAAACGACAATCCCGAGCTCGCACGCGATGTTGGCGTGCTGCATTGGATCGGTCCCGTAAGCGAAAATCATGAATCAAGCGGCTGCAAGCAATCCCGGTGACGAATCAAGCTCCGGTGACGGCACGGACCCTCGCGTCGCTCGCCGCGAAAAAATGCGCCAAATCATCGAGCGTGGTGTCGATCCGTTCGGCGGTCGGTTCGACAATCGTGACCTGATCAACCGCTGTCGATCACTCGGCCACGACGTCAAATGGACCAAGGCCGACGGGACCGACGTGCCGCTTCCCGACTTCGACGATGTCGATCTGGATTATCGAAAATGGAAAACCGATCACGGACCCGGGGAAGAGACGGGCCCGACCGTTCGCGTCTCGGGTCGGATCATGTTGATGCGCGGGCAGGGCAAGCTGATCTTTTTGACGATGAAGGATTGGACGGGCGAGATTCAGATTTTTATTGGTAAGAACCAGGTCGGTGACGACGCGTTTGATTTGGCCAAGCTGTTCGATTTGGGCGACTTGGTGGGTGCCGAGGGGCGTCTGGGGCGGACCAACACGGGTGAATTAACGGTCTTTGCGGAAAAGTTATTCTTCCACACCAAGATGTTAGAAGTGCCGCCGGAGAAGCACGCGGGGCTGACCAATCCGGAACTGCGACAACGGATGCGGTATGCCGACTTGGCGTTCAACGACGGCGTGATCGACACGTTCTTGGATCGAACCAAAATCATCAAATCGATCCGTCAAACGCTCGACGGTGAAGGATTCTGTGAAGTTGAGGGACCCACGCTGCACACGATTGCGGGCGGCGCGGCGGCCCGCCCCTTTGAAACTCACCACAACACCTTGGACATGCCGCTGGTGTTGCGAATCGCGTTGGAATTGCACCTCAAACGATTGATGGTGGGTGGGATGGAACGCGTCTACGAAATGGGCCGCGTCTATCGCAACGAAGGGATCAGTCCGCGTCATAATCCCGAATTTACAATGATCGAGCTGTATCAAGCGTACGGCGATTATCGATCGATGATGGATTTGACTGAACAAATCATCGTCGATGCGATCGACAGAATCGGTGGCGGCTACGTTCGTCCGTTCGGAGATAAAATGGTCGACTTCACGCCTCCATTCCAACGTGCGACGTACGCCGAGTTGTTTGAGAAGGCGACGGGGGTGCAGACGAGCGATGAAGCCGGCGTGATGCAACTGGCCAAGAAGCTTCGTTTGCAAACCGAGGGGAAACACCCGGATGTGATTCGCAATGAGATTTTCGAAGAGACGGTAGAAGACTCGCTCGATGGACCGATTTTTGTCATCGATTATCCGGCCAGCATCTGTCCGCTGACCAAACGAAAGCGGGACAACCCGGAAGTTGCCGAGCGATTTGAGTTGTTCATTTTGGGCATGGAACTCGCCAACGCGTACACCGAATTGAACGATCCCGATTTGCAAGAGGATCTGTTCAAGACTCAACTCGAAGGCCTCGACGATGAAGATTCGATGGCCAAGATGGACAACGACTTTGTCCGTGCCCTGCGTTATGGGATGCCGCCGGCGGGCGGTCTTGGGATCGGGATCGACCGCTTGGTGATGCTGTTGCTGAACAAAAAATCGATCCGCGACGTGATCCTGTTTCCCCTGTTGCGGCCGGAGTGAATCGGCTTGCGGTTCACGGATCTTCGTACCACGATTCTTTTGCCAGGGCGCTCATTGATAGTCCTTGTTCGATCAATTCGCAGAATTTCGGGTTGGTTTGCAATACGGACAGTCTCGTCGATCCGCCGTTGTCGAACCATCGATCGAGCTCTTGGGCGACGAGGGACTTCATGATGTGTCCGGCTTCCATGTCGGATCGCAAGTAGAATGCGATCGCGGTCGGTGATGCGGTTCGCGGAATCTCGTTCGCGGTGTAACCGGCGGCTAATCGCGACAGGCTTGCGAAGAACGAGTCCGACTGACCGATCTTGATCAGCAGTGCCGAGCGAGCACTCTTCCAGCGTTTGATGCCCCTCCAGCTGGGCAAATTTTCCAGTCGCAGCCTTCGTTGGCAAAATCGACCGCCAAACGTGTGCGAAAGCTCGGGACGTCCGACGACCATCGCTTGAGCGTAGCCCAATTCGGGGAATCCGTTGTCGACGAGCCCGACATGTGCAAAACCCGAGTCGTTCAAAATGTTCGTGGGCGTGTGGATCGGCCCGATCCCGGGCAACCCGAGCAAGTCGAGATTGTGAACCGCACCGGCTGCAATTTTTGTCGTGGGGTAGGGCAACTCAATGCCGATCCGCTCAAAGGGTACGCGAATCAAGTTCGTGCAGCTTGCCGAAGGTTGCCCCCAATCCGCCGGAAACCGACCGCCGGTGGGGATCCGCCGCGACTGGAAATCGAAGGCCAGCGTTTCGAGTCTGTCCAATTCGACGCTCAGTAGCTCGCCGACCGAGTCGGGCAAATTCGGCGGCCGAACCCACTGGGAATACCAGCTGAATTTTGGTGCCAGCGCGGTGGTGACGGGGACAGTTCGCCAGCCACCTTCGTAAATTTCGAACAGTGATGGCTGGACCAACGGCTTCCCGCCGCCGGGCAGCCGAACCCGGCGGCTGAGGTACAACATCGCGTGCGGTGCCACACCCGGCGTTTCGAGGAAACTGTCGAAGATGCCGTCACCGGGATGATTCAGCTCGACCACGCCGATGTCGCCGGACCTCAGTTCGATTCCTCGAACTCGAATGTGATCGGGGTCACCGCCGACGAATTCGACTCGGCCCATCTCGGGTCGCTGCAACCAAACGCCGGGATCGGCGCGGCTGGACCCGCGGCTGGGGCGGATCGACGCGAGCGGCTGTGGACCGCGAAGCGTTAGCGCATGACCCGACGGATCCAAGTCGACGAGAACGCTAGGATCGAGTCCCGGATCGGCGTGCTCAGCCAACAGGCGAGCCAAGGCCGTCGCGGTCGCCGGGGTCCCCCGTTGCTGCTGGATCTGGCAAAGATCGCCTGCCGCGGGTCGTGAGATCATCGTTCGCAAGGTCGCCGCCGTCTCCAGAATCTCATCCAAATTGCCTCGCCGGACCATTTGTTTGAGCGAACGTTTGGCCTCGATCGACCGCATCAGCCGCATCTCGACCAACGTCTCGGCGCAGGCGTTCCCGGCAATAGAATCGTAGGATTGGTTCAGTGTCGCGACGTCGATGTCCATGGATCAGTTGATTTACTCGTCGAATTCAGTCTGTCGGAAACCCAGCTTTACCTTGATGTCAACTTTTTCCTAGACTCCCTCGGTGCCGTCAATCGACGACGGTGATTTCATCCCGCCGAAGGAACGGCAAATGTATCGTTGGCTACTCTGTTTTCGCTACTTGCGAACTCGCTATATCGCCCTGGCTTCGATCATTAGCGTGACGTTGGGGGTGGCGACGTTGATCGTCGTCAACAGTGTCATGGCTGGTTTTTCGGCTGAAATGCACGACCGACTGCACGGTTTAGCATCCGATATTTTGATCGAATGCCACACCAGTGGCGGGATGCCGGACCCCGACGCCCGTTTGGCGGAGATCAATGAAGTCTGCGGCGACAAAATCGCCGGTTCTTCGGTCAGCGTCCATGTGCCCGCGATGCTGGGCATCGATTTTAATGGGCAGTTGGTGACCAGGCACGTCAATCTGGTCGGCGTCGAACCCGAGACGTACGACACGGTCAGCCACTTCGGGCGATACCTGCTGCACCCCGACAACAAAACTCACGTCAAATTTGATCTGCGGGAAGACGGTTACGCGCCCGATCGCGATAGTTTTCCGCCATCGGGGTGGAACTATCGTCGAGCTCTCGCTCGATACGAAAAAGCATTGGAAATTGAAAGAACTCGCTTTTCGGCAATGCGGGTCAAAGGTCCTGTTGAATCCGACGTCGATGGGGAATCCGAATCCGGCTTTGCCGCGGCCGGTCCGACCATGGGATTTGCAGCCCCCAATGAGTTCCTTGCCGATTCCAATGGACCAGGCGGGGCAACCGAGTTTGATCCTGCGGTCGATCGGTACCCCGGCTTGATCCTCGGCATTTCGACATGCAGCCTTCGCTATCGCGACGAAGAAAACAACGTGGCCGATCGCTTCTATTGCCGGCCCGGCGATGACGTTCGCATGATGTTTCCCAATGCGGCAGACAACACCAAAGTCGTCAATCAAAAGTTCACCGTCGTCGACATGTACGAGTCCGGTATGAGCGAGTACGACAGCACGTTTGCCTTTTGTCGCCTCGATCAACTGCAAGATTTCCGCGGCATGATCAATCCCGAATCGGGTGTGCGTAGCGTGACGACCATCCAGTTGAAGTTGGTCGAAGGTGCGGATTTGAACGAAGTGCGTGACGCGCTGCGTCGTCGTTTCCCACCGACGATGTTCGCCTACGACATTCAAACATGGCGTGACATGCAGGGTCCGTTGTTAGCGGCGGTTCGTTTGGAAACCACCATCCTAAACATCCTGCTGTTTTTGATCATCGCCGTGGCCGGTTTCGGAATTCTGGCAACGTTCTTCATGATTGTGGTCGAGAAGACTCGCGACATCGGGACGCTGAAGGCACTCGGTGCATCGGGCGGCGGAGTGATGAGCATCTTCCTCAGCTACGGGTTGCTGCTCGGCTTTCTGGGCAGCGGTACCGGTCTGATCGGCGGGCTATTGTTTGTGCGGCACATCAATTCGATCGCCGGCGTGATCGAGAAGATCACAGGACAAGAGGTTTTCGATCCCACCGTCTACTACTTCACCGAAATCCCGACGATCATTTATCCGTTCACGTTGGTGTGGGTGATGTTGGGGGCGGTGGGAATCGCAGCGATGGCGAGCGTCTTGCCCGCACTCAGGGCTGCTCGCATGCACCCGGTCCAGGCTCTGAGGTTTGAATAGTCACACCCTGTGGCAACCCTCTCCACACCCTTCCCCCCACGTCTCTACCGAATGACAGCCATGAACCAGCCCACCGTTTTATCCGCGCGCGGGATCTACAAGAGCTATCACAAAGACAAGATCGAAGTTCCCGTGCTTCGCGGAGTCGATGTCGAATTGACATCCGGTTTGGTGACGGCACTGGTCGGCCGCAGCGGCAGCGGAAAGAGCACTCTGATGCATTTGCTTGCAACGCTTGACCGTCCCGACGCCGGCGAAGTCCACTTTTGTGGTGAGCGTATCGACAATGCGTCGAGGTCGCGACGCGATGCTTATCGCAACCATGACATCGGGATCATCTTTCAGTTTTATCATCTGTTGCCCGAATTGTCGGCCCTCGAAAACGTGCTGGCGCCGACCATGATCAGCCGCAGCGTCTGGAACTACTTCACGCATCGAAAGGAAGTCCGAATGCGAGCCGAAGCGATGCTCGATCGAGTCGGTCTGCTGCATCGTGCCAAGCACAAACCATCCGAGATGAGCGGCGGCGAGATGCAAAGAACCGCGATCGCGCGCGCACTGAT
Source organism: Pirellulaceae bacterium (assembly GCA_963781095.1). Lineage (GTDB taxonomy): Bacteria > Planctomycetota > Planctomycetia > Pirellulales > Pirellulaceae > Rubripirellula. Next base: position 103,747 of record CAWAEA010000001.1, on the reverse strand, counting down.
GACCGATCCCAAGTTGTTGTTGGCGGACGAGCCGACCGGCAATTTAGACACCGAAACCGGTCAGGATATCCTCAAACTGTTGGCCCAGTTGAACCAGGACGACGATCTCACCATTGTGATGATCACGCACGACGACGCGATCGCCGCGAGCGCCGATGTCTGTCATCGGATGCAAGACGGGATGTTGGAGTCCGCATCAAATTTTAACGAGCACCCTGCCTTGGCTGTCGCCTAGCAGGCAGACCTCTTGGCGAAACACCGATATCCGCCCCCGCCGGACTCGCGTGATTACTAACGTTCGCTACGATGGGTTGGCTTCGCCATTTGGAACGCGTCGCGATGGGCCTTGGAGATCGCACAAACTCGTTCGAAGTGGCAGGAGGGTACGACGTTGGAAAAGGTGCATTCAGCGAAGGGAGGGGCTATGACCCGACCCTGGCTTTCGGCGGTAGTCTACGCGGTGGTGTTTGCCGCGGTCGTCTCCGGACTGACATTCTGGCTGTTGAACCATCCCGTGGAACGGCCGCGGGTTGATCCTTCTTCCCCAGAGGCAATTGCGGCCAAGGCCGCGGGGCAAGATTGTCCGTTCAGCCGAGCCAAAACGGATCAGGAACATCGTGAAATCCAGCAGGATATCCGCGCCCGAAGCCGGGTCCGCGGCGAGTTGACAATCGGAATAGTCGTCGTCCTATGGGTGATTCACTTAGCCATCGTGTGGCGCATTCATCAATCGAAGCAAGTATGCCTTTGGTTCACATGTTTCACCCCGCTTGCCGTCATCCTTGCGTTGATTCTAAGTTTAGCCCTGTTTTGGATGTTAAGTATGGGTGGTTTTAGTCATGCAAAATAGGCATCACGTGTCGGCGAACCCACCATCCGTTCCGACTAGCCCCACTCTGCTAAGCCCGAGCGGCGGTTATTGCCAATCTCAACCGTGGAAAAATCATACAAAATCCACCCACAGATTCTGCGGAAGTGCTCTTCACTTCCTTGCCGGTCGTTTAGAACGCGGGGTCCGATCGGTGCGTGAAGGGATAGCTTTTGACGATGGCGAGTATCAACGAAGAAAAGCGGCTTTCGTGCTGGTCAAGCGATGTTAGTGCGTCTTGGATGACGCACAAATCGATCTCACGCGGTCCACGGCCGAGTGCGTAGATCAGCAAATTCTCGGTCAACGTCTTTGCCAAATCATCTTTCCGTGCCAGCAACAAATCTTTCAATCCCTCAGGGCCGGTGAACGTGCCGAAGCTTGGCAGCTCGCCAGAGGCATCAATGGGTTGCCCCGCATCTTCGGTTCGCCATCGTCCCATGGCGTCGTAGTTTTCGAGCGCGAAGCCGATCGGATCCATCTTTGAGTGACATGAGGCGCATTGAGGACTCCTACGATGCTTCTCTAACAATTCTCTCAGCGTCAATGTTTCCGCATTTTTGTCGTCGGTGATCAGCAGGGGCACGTCGGGCGGTGGAGGAGGCGGCGGATCGCCCAGGAAGGTGCCGGCGATGTAGTTGCCCCGCCTGGGTACGTTGGTCCGTCCGGGGTCCGATTGCAGCGTCAACAGGGCGGCGGACACTACCAGGCCCCCGCGCCGGCGATCACTCAGCGAGATGCGGTGAAACCCTGGCTCGCTGGGCACGTCAAAACCGTAGAGCCGGGCCAGTTGTGGATTCACGAAGGTGAAGTCGGCATCAATGAGATCGGTGATCGGACGATCCCTGCGAACGATCTCAATCAAAGTATGTTCAACCTCGCGACGCATCGATCGCAACATCATGGCGGTTGCACTGGGAAAAGCTTTGGCGTCGATTTGGTGAGAAGCCAAGTTTTGAAGTTGCAACCACTGGCTAAAAAATCCCCGCACCAGACCATCGGCGACACGACGATCTTTCAGCATTCGCCGGACTTGCTGGTCGAGGATCTCCGGCTCATTGAGTTGTCCCGAACCCGCCAGCCCGCGGAGTTCCTCGTCGGGCGGCGAAGACCACAGGAAGAAACTGATCCGTGACGCCAAATCGTAAGGCTCCACCGCGTAAACGTCCTCGCCCGGCTTGGTCTCCGGTTCATCGTCTGGTCCAATGTCCGGTGCGGTCTCGATTCGCATAAAGAATCGCGGCGACATCAAGACCGCCGACATCGCATCACGCATCGCATCAGCGTGCTGGCCTGATTGCTGGCGTGAGCGAAGGTAGATTTCATGAAGTCCGTCGATGAACTTCGCATCGGTCGGACGCCGAAACGCTCGGTCGGCGAATGCGCGTAAGAGCTCTCGAGTCGCTTCGGGTTCGGGCGACTGATCTTTGCCAAAAAAATGATCCCGCAACTTTTCGTCGGACTCCGCAGCCAGGAGTAAGGCATCCGCGATCGAATCCGCCGCCGCGTAATAATGGTTGACCTCGACCGGTGACAACCCCGACGCGGCACCGAGGCCGACAAAACCGAAACTGATCGGTTCGGGCGGGAAGTCGTTTGCCGGGCGAATCGGCAAGCTGGTCAGATCTTCGACCGCGACATTGTATTCATGACGCGTCAATCGACGTGCCGCGGGGGTCGCGGGGTCACGCAGCGATTCGCAATCGACTCGGCTCAAGTGGTGATCCAGAAACGCGATGATCTTCTCACGTTCTTCCGGGTCCAACTTTCGGCCCTCTTCGGGCGGCATCTCTTCGGACCGCAAAACTTTCAGAACCGTTTCCCATTTCTTGCGATTGCGTGTGATCAATCGCGGATTCTCGTCATGCCGAAGATTGACGCCTCCACTCGCGTCTTCGTCGCGATGACAGTGATAACAGTGACGTGCGACCAGCGGCTGGATCGTTCGATCCCAAGAAAGCGACAGATCCCCATCATCGTTCTGGGCCGACGCCTCGGGCCGCCCGGTCAATGATCCCATCCCGAATAGCCCGCCGAGTGCCATTGCGACAACCCATGCGAAGAACGAAGAGTTGATGCTGCGCGAGCGACGTGATGTTGCAAACTCCGAAGGCATGTCAACCAAGATTCGTGAATCCATCGGTGCTATCGCCGAACGAGTCTCGATGGATTCCCGCCGCCCTCAGCATTTCGAGATAGACGTTGCAGATCGGCGTCGGCTTGTCGAGCAAGATGTGCCGACCTCCACGAAACGACCCACCACCACCGCCGGCAACCATGACGGGCAAGTCATCATGATTGTGCTTGTTCCCGTCGCTGATGCCGCTGCCGTAAAGCAACGCGACGTTATCGAGCAGTGTGGACCCGCCCTCATCGATTTGGGACATCCGATGAAGCATCCGGGCGAACAATTCAACGTGGTGGGAATTGATGCGAACCAATTCATCGTGATTTGCCGCTTGGCCCTGGTGGTGTGAGGTCGAGTGATGAGATCCCGGCGCTTCGATCTCGGGATACGATCGCCCCGATTTTTCGAACGAAAACATGAACGATGAAACCCGTGTCGTGTCGGTTTGAAACGCCAGCGTCATGATGTCAAGCATCAGATCGACGTGGTCGGCATAAACCACTGGAATGCCGTGGCCATCGGGAATGATCAGCTCGGGAATCCGGTCGGCCGACTCTCCTTCGTGCAGTGCACGGCGGGCCGGGTCTTCGTTGAATGACGTTTGATGGTGGGATTGAGGATCCAATTGATGCGTCGCAATGCGCTTTTCGATTCCGCGTAACCCATCCAGGTACTCTTCGAGCCTTCGTTGATCCGCAAACCCGAGCTGGCGTTGCAGCGTCCGCGTGTCGTCCTGGATCAAATCCAAAATGCTAGCGCGGACCGGGTCTGAATTCTCAAGCGACTCGCCGGACGCCGTCGCGTTCCAAGCGGGTTGGCGTGATCGCACTTCACCGGGTTCGGCGTCGCGGAACAACCGCGTGAACAACTCTTTCGGATTCAGCTCCAACGTGGCGGGCATCGTTCGGCTGCGCCAAGAAATGTGTGACAGATACGTGCCGCTGTAGCCGTGGTCACCACGATGTCCGGGGTCGATGCCCAGTGCGAGAGAATCGACGGCGGTCCGGATTCCAATTTCCCTTGCCGCTAATTGGTCGACTGAGATCCCACCGACCTCCGGTTCTTCGGAGTGTTTGCATTTGGCGCCGACCAAGAACCCGCCTCCCGCCGGTTCGTGTCCCGCACCGTTGGCGAAACAATGCTGGGCTTCCAAGTTGCTGATCACGTTGATTCGATCGGACACATTTGCACGTGCGAGCGGTTCCAAGATCGAGGGTAAATTCGCAAGCGGGTGTTCGGACGGCCCCTTCTCGGACCGACCTCTGGCCGACCCCGCATCGGCGGTCGACGTCGGCCGCCACTGGGGCATGTGGACTCCGTTGGGCACATAAAAGAAGCCCAAACGCACGGGCGGTTTTCGCGGAGTCGCCGCGACCGCCGTCGTGCGATTCATTGCTTCGAGCCATGGCAGAGCAACTGCGGTTCCGAGTCCCCGCAGTGCGGTTCGGCGGGAAATGAGGGTCGTCATGGCAAATCACCGAGCGCAGAGAGAAGAGAAGAGTCGCCTCCCCATTCTATCCACGAATCGGCAAAGAAGTGAGCCGAAATTAAACCTGGAATTCGCTGCCAGCCTGTGTTTTGGACTGCAACTCGTTTCGGACCGCGACTCGTTTTGGACCGCGACCGCCGGCCGCCCGAGCGATGTTTATCTTTTTAACGTTTCCAAGCCATCGCCAGCATTTGGGTCGAGGATCGGATTGCCTCGCGTAGTGTCAGCTTGCTCTCGCCACTGGTGCGGTCTGTGAATGTGATCGGCACTTCATCCATCATCGCACCACCACGGTGGAGATGAACGAGGATCTCCTCAAGAACTGAGTAGCCGTTCGACCTCAGAGTTCGTATTCCCAACCGTTTCAGCGTCGCGACCCGATAGCAGCGCATCGAACCGCTGCAATCGCTGACCGGCAACCCCAGGCATCGCGTGGCAAAGCGGTTCACCATCCGGCTCATGATCAATCGCCGCATCGGCCAACCGATGATGGTTCCCCCGTCGACATAGCGTGAGCCGATGACCACATCGACGTTTGCGTCTTCGAGTGCACGTGTCAACAACGAAGGCAGTTGATCGGGATCATGGCTGAGGTCACCGTCCAGATTCAGAAAAAAATCGTAGTCTCCGTCGATCGCCGCTTGCATCGCAGAGCGAATCGCGCCGCCGAGCCCACGCTCGTCTCGGATCACCAACGACACCTGGGCGTCTTGCTTGCCGATGGCGGCAACCATTTCTGAGGTCCCGTCGGATGATCGATCATCAATGATCAAAATATCCGCGGCGGGGATCGCGAGACGCAACCTCGACACCACCTCAGCAATGTTCTCGACCTCGTTCAGCGTGCAAACCCCGATCAGCACTCGCGGTTCGGCATCAAGTTTTAGGGAGCGTGATGGATCGGCGTTCGCCGAATCGGTGCCGAAACTGCCCCCACTCGTCGAATCAGTTACCAACGATCCACCGGTCGATCGAGAATTTCTTTCAGCAGGATTGCTTGTTGAACACCACCGGGCCGCTGGAGCGATTCGATCAGGGCATCCACCGTGTTGCCGGCGATCGATTTGGTTTCGCGTTGTTGCCGCGGCAGCATGCCTCGCGCCTGTCTCATCTTCGCCGCCGCCGCCTTTTCCAGTTCTAAGGCGACCCGTTTGGCTTCTTCCAGACGTTTCATTCGGGACGCGATCGATGAACCGTCGTCCTCTTCGATCAGTTCGGCTGTCAGAATTTCATCGACGTCGTCGATCATCGGATTTCGCTCCGAACGACGATTCGAATACTCAGGCGGGCGGCGCGAGGAGATCGGCTCGGGTTGCTGGGCCGCCTTGGCTTGTCGTCGTTGCGCGGCGCGACGCAAGAAGTCTTCGAGATCACCTGACATGGAGATGGCTATCGACGAATGAGTGGTGAAGTTTAAACCGCAATGAATTACAACTTACTCGGCTCTATGTCCCCGAAGGTTCACGGGACTCGGCCGACGAGGTGGCACTAATCGATAACGATCGTCGCATCTCTGTATCGGCGTTGACGTTTTGCAATTTGTAATAGTCCAAGATGGTCAGTTTGCCGGTGCGAAACGCTTCGGCCATTGCCTTCGGGACGGCGGCTTGAGCCAAGACGACTGACGCTTTGCTCTCTTGGATCTTGGCCTGGTTCTCTTGTTCTTCGGCGACGGCGGCTGCTCGTTTGCCTTCTGCCCGGGCTCGAGCGACTTGGGTGTCGGCTTCGGCTTGGTCGGCTTGCAGCCGAGCTCCGATGTTGGCGCCGACATCGATATCAGCGATGTCGATCGAGACGATTTCGAACGCAGTTTGCGAATCAAGCCGTTTGGCGAGCACAGCTTTGGTGATCACATCCGGATTCTCGAGCACCGCCTTGTGACTGGCGGCCCAGCCAATCGCGCTCACGATTCCCTCACCGACTCTCGCGATGATGGTTTCCTCGGTGGCTCCGCCGATCAATTGCTGCAAATTGGCCCGCACGGTCACTCGGGCCTTGACCTTCAATTGGATTCCGTCCTTGGCGACCGCATCGAGTGACGGTTTGGCGTTTCCGCGTGGTGGGCAGTCGATGACCATCGGGTAAACGCGAGTCTTAACCGCCTCCAAAACGTCACGTCCCGCCAGATCGATCGCCGAGGCCTCGCGGAACGTCAACGAAATCGTCTTTGCCTTTTTAGCGGCGATCAATGCTCGAATCACTTGCTGCACGTTTCCACCGGCGAGGTAGTGAGCCTCCAACGCATCACTGGTCAAGTCCTTGTCGACCAGCCCGGCCTGAGTTGCCATGATCTTGCTGCGCACGATCGAGCGCGAATTGACCTTCCGAAACGTCATGCCCAACAAGTTAAAAAACGAGATGTCGGCACGCGTCAACTTCGATTGAATCCACAACCCGAAATATCGAGCGAAGACAAAAAAGAAGATCAATAGCATCCCAAAAAACAGCGCCGCCAAGATCAACCCGAGCATCATCGAATTGGGCAGCTTTTGCTGGGCCAACATGCTTAGCGATGATTCGGATGAGAGCGATTCAAGTGAGAGCATGGGGTACCGATCGCGGAGGGGTGGATCACGGAGGAGGCACAAAACACGGGATCTCGAACCCCGCTAATTTCACGCTCCCGCATCGTGATGTCAACCACCGCGACCACGGAAACCTGCCTAAACGACCGCACCGGCGGAACTGGACTGGCGTTTTCCGGCCACCATGTCGCGGAATTGCAGACGCAGATTCTTGAGCCAGAAAACCAGGTAGACGTTGGCTACGAACGAGATCAGCAACAGCCCATTGAAGAGCGGTTGGGCAGCAACTTGCGGCGGATCCATCAGAGTCGATGACCCGTTGCCAGAGCCGTTTCGGTCGCCGAAATCGAGATTCGCATCGCTGCCAGTGCGTGATGGGGCCCGGTCATTGCCGCTGGTCGAACCGCGATCGTCGCGGGCGGGTGCGTTGGTTTGAGCGGCTTGGGATTCGTTGATGCCAGGCCGCATCGAGACGGGTTCGCGTCGATCCACGGCGTCCGATCCGGCATTGAGTCCGCGATTCCAACTTTCGAGTGGATAGCCGCCCAACGGGCCATTGGTGCTCTGGGTGCCGCTCGGGTACTGGCTTGCTAGGTATTGGTTGTCGAGCACGCGATCCGAGGGGCTGGTAAAGCTGGGTGCTTCGTTTTGCAGGTATTCGTTTCGCATCCATTCGCCTTGGGTGTTGTAGATGCGATCCTGATCATCGACGGCCCATGCACCGGCTCGGATTTGGGCTGCTGTCAAACGTGAGTCGGGCGTCGTGCTGGTCGCTGCGCGGTAGTTGGGCGTACGTGCGGCCTGTGCCTCGGCTCGATAATCACGCTGGGTCACGGGTGGTTGCAGACGGGTGGGAGGGGTTTGGGTCGCTTGACCTTGCGCCAACGAAGTTTGACGTTGTTGGATCGCCGCCCGCTCGTCCCTCAACTCTTGTTCCCTTAGATCTCGCAGTTCTTGCGCGCGGCGATCGGCCATGATTTGCTCGTACTGGGATACCGCCGGGGTTCTTCCGATGTTGGCCGTTTGGCCGTTGCTCGCCTGATTGTTTTGCGTGGACGAGCTGGTCATGTTCGTGGAGTCGTTCGACAATCCAAGTCCCGCCGGAGTTCGTCCGAAGGTGTCGGAATTGCGAAGACCATTTGATCCGGTCGCCGATGGTGCCGAGGCGTCGAACGAGGATCGGTTGGGGTCGACCCATGAATTGTCGCGTTCGCCGGAGCGTGGCGGTGCGTTCCCCCAAGCGGAAGCCGGGTTTCCGGTTGCCGGATCGGCCGGTCCCAACAACGGCGGCGCGGCAAAGGATGAGTTGTTCACCGCACTTTCATTGCTGCGGGCTGCCGCGTCGATGGCGCTGGCGTTGGCCAAACGAGGACGTGTGGATGGCGGCGGGACCAACGCGGATCCCCGAGTGTCGACGGTTGAGGGGTTGCCCGCGGTGCTACCCGAAATGGATCCAGCCGCGGCGGGTGGACCGAACACCGAATTGAGACCCTGGTCGGCACGGGCGGCGATCTCACGCCCCGCTTGGTCGATGTTGTTTCGCAAATTTTGGGCTGCATCCGCCAAGTTGGGAGTCGTCGGAAACGCGAATCCTGATGAATTTGACTGATTGCCCGGTTGTCCCGATTGCGGTTTCATCGCCCGCGTTTGCGCTAGCGTGGTGATTTCGGGAGCTGCGATCGGCGCCGCGTCCGAGCTGGCGATTTCCTGGCTCGGCATCCGGCGGGGCAATGGCGCGTCGCCGACGCGGATCACAATCTTGCTGACCTGCCCGCGGACGCTCGGATCGATCACGCTGGTGATCTCTCCAATCGTTTCCAATTGATCAAGTTCCGACGTCGGGACTTGAACGATGTATTGAACACCGTCGCCGTTTTCGTCGGGTTGCCATCCGTACGTGATCCCCATGCCCATGGCAGCGATCATCAATAGCACCGGGACTCCGCCCATCGCTGTATCCTTCAGTGACGTTTTGGAACTGGGGGAGTTTTATGTGCCATCCGCGCAGCCTCTCCCTCAGGTTTCACGCGGATCTTAGACCCGTCCACCGGTTGGGTAAAGAGAGATTCTGTGGGTAATTGGCAGCGTGGAACGCGGCGGCGAAGAGATGGGAGAAATGGGCAGCTTGGCGAGTCTCCGAGCACGTTCAGCCGCCTAGTCGATATTTCTTCAGCCCTTCGACCGCGGCAAGTAACGTGTCGGCTGCGTGATCGATCTCAGCCATCGTGTTGAACCGCCCCACGCCGAAGCGTGCACTGCGGCGGGATTCGGATTCGGTCAAACCCATCGCCAACAGGACGTGACTGGGGCTCGGATCGACATTGCTGCACGCTGAACCGGTGCTGAATGCGACCCCGGGTGCCGCCGCCATCCACGATTCTCCCTCGATCAAGGGAAGTCGCAGATTGAGGTTTCCCAACAATCGAAACGGGCTGGAGGGCCCCCCACTCAACGTCGGCCCGTTTAGTTCAATGCCTTGGACACCCTCGACGAGCCGCTGCCAGAGCCGATCCCGCATCGCCCCGATTCGAACGCGGTCATCGCCAAGCGACTCGGTGCAAATTTCGAGGGCTCGCGCCATGCCGACGACCATCGCCGGTGCCATCGTGCCGCTGCGAATCCCCCGTTGCTGGCCACCGCCGACCACTTGCGGACGCAGTCGGACCCGTCGTTCGCCGCCCCCCACGACGAGAAAGCCGACCCCTTTGGGACCGTAAAATTTGTGAGCCGATGCACTGACCAAGTCAATGTCGTCGCTCCCGATGTCGATCGCCATTCGGCCGACCGCCTGCGTCGCGTCACAGTGCAACAGCGCGCCATGATGATGGGCCAAGCTCGCGATTTCTCGAATCGGTGCGAGCACGCCCATTTCATTGTTGGCGTACATCACCGATACGAGAGCGGTGTCTTCGTTGATTGCCTCGGCCAAACGGTCGATGTCGACGACACCCGAGCGTGACGATTCTCGCTGCAATACGGGCACGACGGTCACGCGAAAACCGTCTCGCGACAAGTCATTGACGACATCCAAGACGGCCGGATGCTCGGACGCGACGGTCACAATGTGCCGGCGTTTCTGGCGGGGGTGCAAGCAAACGCCCCGGATCGCCAAGTTGTTGCTCTCGGTCGCACCGCTGGTCACGATCACCGATTCGACTTTAGCACCGATTGCTCGACCGATCGATTCCAAGCCGTGATCGATTTGGTCCGCCGCTGCGATTCCTCCGGCATGGCTGCTGTGCGGGTTGCCGTATTGTTGGGTTAGCCACGGCATCATCGCGGTGACCACGGCCGGATCGATTTGCGTCGTGGAATGGTTGTCGAGGTAAATCATTGGATAAAACAGCGGGCTGCTCAATAGATGGCATCGATCGCCAACTGGCTCCACGTTTCCAAATCGTGGGAATTGGCCTTCAGCGATGCAACCGAGACGAATCCGCCATCGGCCAGATCGGCTTCTTTTGTTTTCACATCACTCGTCTTCAGCACAAACCGATGGACGATGCCGACATGAACTTTGCCCACCTCACTGGACGGATCATAGATCATGCCCACTTTGGTTTCGACGTATCCCGAATCGAGTTGGATTTCTTCGGCCAGCTCACGCTGCATCCCGGTCGCGTAGGGATCGGCGCCGCCGGCAGCGTCCTCCTCACTGATGTGGCCGCCGATGCCAACGCTGCGTCGAGCGTGCAATCGCTTCTCGCCCGATCCGCCGCCGCGTGTGTAGGTGAACAAATGCACGACGCCCCGTTCATCGGTCCACTCCAACAACACGTACGGGATCAATTGTTTGAAGGAGGGATCGGTTTCCATGGCACCGCGAGGATGAAAGGCCAGTTGGTCGCTCGCCAAAATCGGCGTCAAAAAACGCTCCACGTCGGGCTCGAACCCGTCAATGATTCCGATGGAGTCGATCACCGACGCGGGGATGACCAGAATGTGTTCTTCTTTGCCGGACAAAATGATGGTTCCGATGTGCGGTGACGTCATGCGGTGGGACACCAGTTGATTCGCAACCGCAGTGAATCTCAAGTGGGTCGAATGGGCCGGCTCGCCGACCATCGGCTGCGCAGCGCGTCCAACAGCACCGCGACCACAATGACGGTTCCCGTGATGATTTGTTTCATCGGATCCGAGACGCCGACTTGCGCCAATCCCGTCTGCAACACGGCGATGATCAAAACGCCCAAAAATGAATTGATCACATTTCCCCGTCCCCCCATCAAACTGGTCCCTCCGATCACGCACGCCGCGATCGCCGACAATTCGATTCCGACTGCCGCATTCGGGTCGGCGGTGGACAAACGAGAAGCGTAAGTCAAACCGGCAAGACCGCACATCAAACCGCTGATCACGAACACCGCGATCGCGTAGGGAGCGGGGCGGACGCCCGACATGCGAACCGCTTCCTGGTTGGTCCCGATCGCGACACAGCAGCGACCGAACACGGTTCGCGTCAACAGAAATTGGGCCAACCCGACCGACGCGATTGCCATCAAAAACGCTGGTGAAACCCCCAGCCCCGCGATGGGTTCACCAATCGGTTCCACCGCCGCACCGATGTACTTGGTTTGCGACGCGGTGATCATCTTGGTCGCGCCGCGGGCAATCTCAAGCATTCCCAACGTCACGATGAACGAAGGGATTTTGGCGAGCACCGAAACGCAGCCGCTGAAAAGTCCGCACATCGCACCCGCCGCTAAACAGAACGGGATCGACGCGGCCAACGACCAATTTTGGTCGACCATCAACGACCCCAACACCGCGGATGAGAAAGCCAACACCGAGCCCACCGATAAATCGATTCCACCGACCACCAACACCATCGTCATCCCGACGGCGACGAGCGTCAGATCGGGGATCTGATTGGCGATCGAAACGAAAGTGCTGGATTGCAGAAAGTGGTCGCTCATCATGCTGAACACGGCCACCAACATCAATAACACGCCGATCAGTCCGGCGTACTGGATCATCGTTCGATAGGTCGATGCGCGTTTCATGTTTTGTCGGTTACTTGATTCGAAAATGCGGCTTGCATGATTTTCTGTTCGGTCCACTGGTCGCGTGCAAAGATGGTCACCATCCGGCCCGCCGACATCACGGCGATCCGGTCACACGTGTCCATCAAGTCGTGCAAGTCACTGCTGACAATTACCATCGACTTTCCATCGCGGGCCAACGATTCGAACAGCCGATGAATGCGCAGCCGAGCCATCACGTCGATGCCGCGGGTGGGTTCATCGACCAAAAAGACATCCGCATCACGCACCAACCATTTGGCGATCGCAACCTTCTGCTGGTTACCGCCGCTGAGGGTGCCGACGGATTGTTCGATCGACTGACAACGCGTCTCCATCGAATCTCGCATCTCCTCGGTCACACGGCGTTCGGCGGGTGAGTCAATGATGCCGGCTCGTGAAAAGCGATGCCTGAGCGACGCTAATGTCGTGTTGACGCGAACCGATTGCGTCAACAGCAGACCGTTCTCTTTGCGGTCCTCGGTCACCATCGCGATTCCCGCGGAAACGGCGTCGGCGGGTTCGTGAAAACGGCACGGCGACGGCTCGTCCCCAAAAATACTTCACCTCGATCCGCCGTATCCGCTCCAAAAATCAACCTGAGCAATTCGGTGCGTCCCGATCCGACCAAGCCGGCGATCCCCAATCTCTCGCCCCGGTAAACCGAAAACGAAACGTCGCGGACCGCACGGCCGCGTGTCATCCCGGCCACCCGCATTGCCACGTCCGTGGTCGCGTGCGAAACACTTTTTGCGGTGGCAATGCTTCGAACCGAACCGGGCGGAGTTGGCGTCTTGTCGCTCGCCAAATCGGCGGTCATCATCTCGACCATTTGATCGTGCGATCCTTGCGAAACCTGTCGCGTGTCGACGTGCTTTCCGTCTCGCAGAATGGTCATGCGGTCGGCCATTCGAGACACTTCATCGAGTCGATGTGAGACATAGATGATGCCGACGTTTTGCGCCGCAAACGGTCGAGCCATTTGAACAAAGTTTCGGTCTCACCGTGGCTAAGTGCCGCCGTCGGCTCGTCAAGAATCAGAACTTTGCAGTCGCGGTCAAGCGCCGTCGCAATCTCAATCATTTGCCGACGTCCCACGCCCAGCGATCCGGTGATGGCCCTCGAATCGATGTCCGCTAGCCCGAGTCGGTCCAGCGCGAGACGTGTCCGGCGGTGCAGCTCTCGATCTCGAATGATCCCGAATCGATGGGGCAGTCGTCCGAACAACACGTTTTCGGCGACCGAGAGCGTCGCGATTTGGTTTAACTCTTGCTGAACGATTTGCACTCCCGCGTTCTCTGCCGCGACCTTGCTCTCCGGTGCAAACGGTTGTCCGCCAATCATCATGCGGCCGGATGTCGGCTTGATCAATCCGGCGATGATTCCGCACATCGTGCTCTTGCCCGCGCCGTTGGCGCCGAGCAAGGCATGGATCTCACCGGCGCGAACTTCAAAACGGGCGGCATCGAGCACCGTGACCGCGTACGTTTTCTTGAGATCGCGAATCGACAGCAGCGGCGGATCGGTCATTCGCCGTTCGGGCCGGCGGTAGCGGTGTCCACTTCCATCGATTCCGCGGTGACCAAGTCGACGGGAGTCTGAACGTCGGCGGTAGCCGCGGATGGATCTTTCAGAATCGCCAGCGCCGTTTCGATCCCAAAGACGGCCAATTGATCGCCGTGTTGGTCCGCGGTGGCCAACACCATCCCACCGGCGATCAATTCCCGCACCGCACCGATATTGTCAAAGCCGACGACTGTGATCTCGCCCGTCTTCCCGGCCGCTTTCACGGCGGCGACCGCGCCCAAGGCCATCGAATCGTTGGCCGCCAAGATCGCTTTGATCTCGGGATGCTCGCTGATCATCGACGCGGAAATCGTATTGGCTTTGCTGGTCTCCCAATCGGCGGACTGGCTGGCGACAATCTCGATACCGGCGTCATTCATCGCTTCCTCGAACCCGAGTCGTCGTTGGACGCCATTGAACGCGGTCGGTTTGCCTTCGAGAATCGCAACCTTATCGCCCTTGGCGAGCGACTTCGCCAAGTGGTCACCGACCGCCTTTGCGCCCGCACGATTGTCTGGCCCCACGAACGGAATCGTGACCGATTCCTTCTTCAAAACGTCGCCGTCCAACCGATTGTCGATGTTCACAACGACGACACCCGCTGCTTTGGCTCTGCGGAGCGCCGGCACAAGAGCTTTCGAGTCGGCCGGCGCGATCACGATCGCATCGACGCCCGTCGCCACCATTTCATCGACGAGCGACACTTGCCGCCCGAGATCCGATTCATCTTTGATGCCATTGGTCAGCAATTCGTAGTCGCCGCTGTGTTCGGAGTGGTGCGACTTGGCACCGTTTTCCATTGTGGCGAAAAACTCATTCGCTAGCGACTTCATCACCAATGCGATGCGAGGTTTTTCGGTTGATGTATCCGCCGAGCGAGTCGAGTCAGTGGTCGTCGAGTGGCGTGTACCGCAACCGACGACGCAAATCATTGCAATCGCGAAGGCTATCGTTTTCATAGGATCGTGCTTTCAAAGTCGCTGTTGAATTTCTTGCGCCGTCGCGATCGCGGGCTGGGCACCGTGCCGGGTGGCACAGATCGCCCCGGCGACACTGGCGAATCGAGCCGCCTCCACCAGGCTGTCGCCCGCCGCCCATCGTACCGCGATCGCGCCCGCAAATGCGTCCCCGGCTGCAGTCGTGTCAACTGCTTGCACCGGAGTGGGTTCGATCCACCACGCGGCTTTTCCGTCGTGCAGCACCGCGCCTTGTCCGGCCATGGTGATGATCGCGTGTTTGGCACCCCGTCGCACCAAAATTTCCGCCGCCCGCTTGGCGTCGTCGATCGTGTCAACGGGAAATCCCACCAATGCCGCCGCTTCGCCCTGGTTGGGGCAAAGCAAATCGACATTCGTCATTTCATCCAAAAGATCCTTGATCAACGCCGGATCGGGCATCGGCGCGGGATCCAAAATCACTCGCGTTCCCGATCGGCGGGCCGCCCGAATCGCAGCGACCACCGTCGCCCACGGGACTTCCAATTGCAACAGCAAAACGTCGCCTTCGTGAATCACCGACTCGTGCACATCCACATCTTCCACCGATAACGAAGAATTCGCCCCCGGGACGACCATGATCGAATTTTCGCCACTCTCATCGACCGCAACCACGGCGATGCCGCTGGCGACGCCCGTTGTCGATTCGATCGCCAACGTGTTGACACCTTCGTGCACGAGATTGTCGATCAATCGATCCGCAAAACCGTCGTCACCGACTCGCCCGATCATCCGGACTTCGCCACCGGCGCGAACTGCCGCGACCGCTTGATTGGCGCCTTTGCCACCGGGTACTTCCGTCGATGATTGCGCGATCACGGTCTCACCTGGCGATGGCAAGTGCTTGCAGCGGATGACCAAGTCCATGTTGATCGACCCGAGAACCACCACGTGCGGCGAACGAGACGGTGAGGCGGTCATGACTTGGGTGGCTCGCTCGACAGGACGACCAGCGTTTCGGTCACTCGAAGCGTTTGCGGTTCGTCGACCGTGAGGTATTGATGGGTACCGTTTTGATCCGGATCGAAAGTGGTCAAGCCATCGTCGGCAACGGTGACCTTGCCGCGTTCCGAGAGACCAAAATAGTTTCGGTCGGGGCGTACGGCATGCAGCACGCTGGTCAAATCCCACGTCGGTCGGTCGTGCGGCGGCGGGTTATAGGCGACGTAGGCTTCGGCTAAAGGATGGTGTGCGACGTAGCGATAATCTTGCTCGATGCTTTGGTGCGGATAGGCGACCGCGATTCCGATTTCGAAACCGCTCCAAACGATGGGAGTCGGCCAATCCGTGGCCACCGATTTCGCCGCGGCGATGTCTTTGACGATGTTGTATTCCTTGTGGTCATAAAGATGGCCGCCCTCACCACGAATTTGCGTGAACGCTCCCGCCATCATCGACAACAACCGCACCTTTTTCTTGACCAAATCTCGTCCACCGAGCGGACTGATTTCGTCACCCGGTGACTTCAAAAGGTTTGCCAAGTTGGTTGAAAAACCGACCTGCGCAATCACCACGCTGGCGTCCTCGGCCTCGGCCAGCGTTTTGCGAAGCAAGGCGACGGCATCGGGCGCGTCCACGCCTGACATCAAGTCATGCGGATATCTCCATTGCCCATCGTCTTCGACTTTGCACAAGGGATTGAACTTACCCGGGTCGCTGGTGACACCACTGTCACAGACACCGATCGGGATGGCCCCGCGACCATAGAACGTGTTGACCGCGTCGACGAACGGTGCCGCGGTCGGGCTGTCTTTGGTGATCGTGACCGCCAACAACTCGCACTCACCCCGGTTCTGCAGCGCGTGAATGACCCCCATCGCCAAGACATCGTCGACGTCGTTGCCAATGTCCGTATCAAAAATCAACGGCACCGGTCGATCGAGTGATTTGCCAACGGAGTCGGATGCTTCCTCGGCCGTGGAGACGGCGGGCGGAAAGCTCAATCCCATCACAGGCGAGAGAATGATTAGCCAACCGAAAACGTGTGTGGGAAACTTCATCGAGGGTTAACAAGTTTTGGAGTATGGGATGGCAAGCTTTGTGGCACGGGATACCGCAATCCAAAATGATAACCGAGTCGGATGGAGGAGTGGGGTCATCGCAGCGCACGCACCACGACAAGCGTCTGTTCAAATGAGTGGATTTTATCCGGATCGTTTCGATCACGACTCATCGGATTGCTCGGCGCTCGACACGTTTTCGAAAGTGGTAGTAGCTTTCGCTCGCGAACTCCCCCGCCTTCGGGACGACGGCGTACGACATTCCCGACGAATGCTCAGGCGACGAGCTTTTCGGGGATTCGGGGCACACCAAAAATCCGCCGCGAAACCGATGGGTTTTGATCGACGAGTTGGGCCAACGAATAGTTTGCTGGGGTGTCACCAACACGAATTCATCAGGCGTGCTGGTGACTTCGCACACCGCACCGTCCACCAAGCCCATTGCGGGTAAATTCGCCCGAACCGCTTTCTTTGATCGATGGATCAACGCCAGGTAGATGAAGGTCGAACCGAACAAACTGGTGATTGCGCCGAGCGCGAACGCGAGGCCCCCCAGTGACGAGGATTGAACGAGAATGACGAGGCTGAGCAAGATCAAGCCCAGGGATGCAAACGACAATCGCGTCATGTGTCGGTGAAGCAGAAACTGATCTTCCGCCCGTTTGAGTATCCGGCGCGTCAAGCGGAAATTGGCCGTGCTGTTCGATGCATCCTCCGCGCGTTGGTGATGATTCGACACCGTGGCGGCCGGCAAATACGGATTGAGCTTGTCGATCATTTAGCCTTGCAACGATCCATCCACATGTTGCTGTCGATCACTTCGCTCATGAACATTTGCTGCGCGACCAACGTCGCGGTGTGCAATTGTTCCGCGGTGACGCTTCCGCCCTGGTTCTCAACGTCGAGTGTGCCGGTCGCATCACGCAGGAACTCGACTTTGTAGCCTCGATGAAAGGCTTGCCGCGCGGTTGTATCACAGCACACCTGAGTCATGTAGCCGGCAATCGCGACCGTTTCGGTACCCATTCGGCTGAGCCAATCGCCGAGGTTCGTCCCGGTGAACGATCCAGGCAATTGTTTGTCGATCAGAATGTCGCGGGGACGCTTTTCGACTTCCTCATGCAATTGCCACATGTCCGAATTTTTGCGGAAGACCGGCGAATTGGGATCGGGTTGATGATGTCGAATCACCGCGGTGGGGATTTTCGATTGCGCCGCAAAGTCCATGATCGACAAAATGCGATCCAGATGACCCGTGGGATGCGAGATGGGAAAGGCACCTTCGAAGTACTCACGCTGGACGTCGATGACCAACAAGATTCGGGACATGGTGGATCACTTTCATTCGGGGAGGGGTGGGGGACGAAGTTGCAAATTGCAATACGAAAACATTGCAAGTTGCAAGTGGCACTTTACCACGCATAGAAGGGCCAAGGCCCTGTAACGCCGGACCCAGTGACGCCGGACCCAGTGACGCCGGACGCAGTGACGCCGGGCCCAGTGACGCCGCGTGTATCTGCCGATTGCATCGCCGGGACTTCCACGAAGCCGTCGCTTTTGGCCATCGAGACCAAATCGCCGGAACCGCGACTCTCGACGACCTCGGCGCGGCCGTGCCCCGTTAATCGAACCAACCGCATCCAGTGCATCGGCAGCGTCTTACTGCCCGCGTTCTCCAGTTTCACCATCGGACGCTTCGGCAACCAATCCGCCACGCCGCCGAGTCGTGCGATCAATGGCATGGCAATCCGGCATCCTCCGATCGTGGCACTGACGGGGTTGCCCGGCAAACCGAGGATCAATTTGCCCTCTTTGGTCGCCGCACCCAAGATCGGCTTGCCAGGACGAATCGGGAGTCCGTGAAAAACAACCTCGCCACCGACCGCGCGGATCACATCGGGCACATGGTCGTAATCGCCCATCGAAACGCCGCCGGTCATCAGCACCACGTCGCAGCGCTCGATGGTCTCGCCGAGCAACGTGATGAGCGAGTCCTTGTCATCGCGGCAATGATCGCTCGCCACATGATCGATCGATGGTTTGTTCTCCAACAACGCCTCGAGCGCGAAGCGGTTGCTGTTTTGAAGCTGCCATGGTTTGGGGCGATCCGCCAAAAACAGACCGACTTCATCGCCGGTGGTGATGATGCCGACTTTGACGGGGGCGTAAACATCGCATTCGAAACAACCAAAATTGACCGCGACCGCTTTCTCAGCCGCCGTGATCATGATTCGTGGCGAAATGACTTGGGATCCCGACTTTGCGTTTTCACCGGCGCGACGAATGTTCTCACCCATCTGAATCGGCATGTCGAGCTTGCGAAACCGAATTTCGCCGCCACCCTCGATCGTGTCCTCGCGTTTGACGACCGCCTCGGCGCCGGTCGGAATGATCGCGCCGGTAAAAATCTGAACGACGCCCTGGTTGGGCATTTGCGGGGGCGGCGAACCGGGAACGGATTGGCCGATCACTCGCGCCGGCGCATCGAGTTGCAACTGGCTAAGGCGAATGGCATAGCCGTCCATCGCCGATACGTCTGCCGCGGGGCTGTCACGATCCGCCGTCACGGGTTTGGCCAACACCCGGCCACCGCAATGCCCGATATCGACGCCCCGCTCGATGCCGACGACCGCCAATTTTTCAGCGATCCCGCGCATCGCATCGTCGGGATGATCAAATGCAAATTTACTGGCCATGGGATTCCAAGTCTTCGGGCGTGTTGATGTTTTGAAGTCGATCGGCATCCATCAGAACCGATGAGTGGACCATTTCATTGTCGCAAGAAAAAACGATACAGACTGCGATCGCCCCCGGCGGCCAGCGACTGGAGCGCCGCCAGATCGGACACGTTGTAAATTCCGACCAGCGGTTCGATCCGATCCGAAAACGCCACCGTCGTCGCGCCAGTCGTCGACCAGCTCGTTTTCAACGTTGCCAAGTCCTCTTGCCGCAAACTCGGCACATCAACCGGCGTCAACAAGCACGCATCGAATTCATGTCGGCTGGCGTGTTGCAATCCGGCCACGATCCCCACCACGGGTCCATGGAAAGCGACCGGGTCGGAGATCGACACATGACCCTCGATGACAACGTCACCACAGATCACGACTTCTTCGCAAAGGGGAACCAATCGACTGATGGCGTGACCAAGAAACGTACCGCCGCTTGGATGGGGCAGCATTGCCTTGTCGCGTCCCATCCGCGACGAGCGGCCTCCGCAAAGCACGATGCCCAGCAGTCTCGCGTTCATTGGGACTGTTTTTCCAGAACGTCTTCGACCCAGGATCGGGCCCGCATCATCGTCGGAAATCCGATCGTCGGCGCCGACACGACGGCGACGTGGCGGAGGTCATCGGGCGTGCAGCCCGCCTCGAGCGCTTTGCGACAATGGGAATGCGTTGCACCCTCCAGTCCGGCGGCGAGAGAGATCGCTAGCTTCACCAACGAAACTTCCCGCTCCGAAAGCGGGCCAGCCTCTTTGGCGGCTTTGCCGAACGATTCGTACGCTCGCATCAATTCGGGATAACTCTGGTGCATTTGCTTGTAAGGCTTTGGGATCATCTCGGATTCCTTGCGTGTGCGAGAGTTTTGATCATCGACTCGATCAACGCCTGGGTCGTGTACGGCTCGGCTTCCGCGGCGACGGTGTACCCGAGTTCTTCCAGCACGCTCGTCGTGATGGGGGACAAGCTCGCCAGTTTACTGTGGTGCATCGCATCGCCGAACAGACGATGCAGATTTCGTGCGGTGGCGCTGCTCGTGACCGTGATCCAATCGACCTTATTCTTCGGCAACTCGGTTGACTAAATCCGCATCAACGGTCGTCACATCGCGGTTTTGGTATGCGACCACTTCGGTAACTGCGGCGCCGCCTCGGGCGAGAAGATCGGTCATCACGTCCCGTCCTCGACTGGCCCGAATGACCAACACGTTTTTTCGCTTGATGTCGTTGGCGGGTTGTTGGACCGATGAGCCGAGCGAGTCGATGATCGCCTCGACCAACGACTCCGCTCGGAACGTCGCGGGCACGATGTCAGCCTTCAATCGGTACGCGGCCAAAGACTCCGCCGTTTTTGATCCCGTGACGGCGATTCTCAAACCCGCCAAGCGGCGCATGTCGTAACCGAGATCGATCAATCGATCCAGGAAAAAACCGACGCCGTTGTGGCTGCAAAAAACGATCACGTCGAAGCGCGAAAGATCGTGGATCGACTTGTCCACATCACTCCAATCACTCGGCGGTGCGATTTCGATTGCCGGTTGGATGATCACCTCGGCGCCCAACTCGCGAAGAGCGTCGGCCATCGCCAGCGATTGGTCGATCGGACGAGTGACCATGACTGATTGGCCGAACAGGGGACGGCGGGTGACCCAGTCCATCGTCGGCGCGAGCCGGGTCACCGGTCCAATGATCACGATCACCGGTGGCCGAAATTTGCGGGCCGGTGTCATGCGATCGGCGACTTCGTCCAATCGACAATGGATTTGTTGCTGGTCCGGCAAACTGCATCGACGAACCAGCGCGACAGGGGTGTCGGCGGGTTTCCCGGCGGCGATCAAGGCGCCGCTCCAGGCCTCGGCGGTCGTCACCCCCATGTAGATGACCAGCGTTCCTGGAAATTTCGCGAGGGCGTCCCAGTCGAGCGCGGATTCGGATTTGCCCGGTTCTTCGTGCCCGGTCACCAAGGCTACGGCGGAGGCCAATCCGCGATGCGTGATCGGGATGCCGGCGAACGATCCGGCCGCCAGTGCCGCGGTGATGCCAGGGACAATCTCAAACTCGATTTCGGCACCACGCAGGGCGTCCACCTCTTCGGCGGTGCGTGCAAAAACTGCCGGATCGCCACCTTTGAGCCTTGCGACCGTCCGTCCGGCGCGGGCGTGAGCCAGCATTTCGTCAATGATCTCGGACTGTTTCCAAATTCGGGACTGTCCGTGTTTTCCGACGCTGATGTGCTCCGCCCGGGCCGCGTGGACCAGCAGGTCGGTGTTGCTAAGTCCATCGTACAAAACGACATCCGATCGCCTCAGCAGCTCGGCACCACGCAGCGTCAATAGCCCCGGATCGCCGGGGCCGGCGCCGATCAGATAGACTCGTCCGACAGGAGTGATGTGATCCATAGCTGCTTATTCTGCGCTTTTTGCATCGACTCTGGACAGGAGGCCGACGGATTGGCATACTACCGCCCCCCTAGAAATACGTTTCACCTTAACCATCGACGCGTTCGACGCGTTCCTCCGACATGCCAAATACTTCCAGTTCGAAGAAGCGTCACCGCCAAAACGAAAAACTACGCGTCTCCAATCGTGCAAAACGCAGCACGCTGAGGGGACAACTTCGCCGCGTCCGCGACGCGGTCAAGGCTGGCGATGTGGATACCGCTCAAACCGAACTGCGGCTTGCGCAAAAGAAAATCGACCAAGCGGCCGCGAAACACTTGCTGCACCAAAACACCGCCGACCGGACCAAAAGCCGTCTGAACAAGATGGTCAAAGCAATCGCTACGTCCTAGTGCATCGCCCACAACGCGACACCTACGGATCGCTGGTTGCTTGGTCAACCGCCACGTGCGGGCGATAGTGGTTTGCCAACACAGCTAGGCTCGCCAGCCACGTCGCTCCGAAAATGATCGGTGCGTACGTCGGCGCAATCGCAGTCATGATGGCCGTGACTTGAAATGCGACGCCCATGATTGCGGCACCTCCCCAAATGTGGCCGCTCATCGCGATGAATCCGAAACCGCTCAGCGATGATGCGATGCCGATCATTCCGGCGGGTTCGACATCGTTGGTGAACGGCATCACGTTCAAGACGGCCAACGTCGCCAAGTAACCCAGCCAAATCGAATACACCGGACGCTCGGCGACGGTCCGCGGTGCCAGTGCGCCACCGCGTGCACGCGTGATGATCGCTAAGATCAATGCAAACATGATCAGCCGGGGAGCCCAAAACGAGAGCCAGGGAGAAAAACCCCAGCGGCTCAAAATGAACATCGCCACGTGGCAAATGAAAATTGTCAATCCCAAGGTCATCAACGTGCGGCTCCAGTTGACGAATTGGCTTTGATGTTGATCGCGGCGGATCTCCCGAGCCATCGCGTCGATCAATCCGCTTCCTTCCGCGGTGGTGGTCTCGCCGACCAAAAATCTTTCTAAGTCATCCGCGAGCGAATCAGCATCGGCGTAACGTTGACTAGCCTCGAATCGAATCGCTTTCAAACAGATTCGTTCCAAGACCGGCGAGACGTCGCGGCGGTAATGACGCGGAGCCTCCGGTTCATCCTGTAGCACGCTGCGTAGGACCTCCGCCGACGAGGATCCCATGTGTGGCGGGCGACCGGTCATCAATGCGTACAAGATCGCGCCGAGAGAATAAATGTCGGACGCCGCTTCACCATCGCCTCGCCCACATGCTTGTTCGGGACTCATGTAGTGAGGTGTCCCCAATACTTGACCGGTGCGCGTGACCAAGGTTGACTCGCGATGCCACTTCGCCAAACCAAAGTCCGTGATCAGCGGGCGACCATCGTCGCTCAATAGAATGTTGTCGGGCTTCAAATCGCGATGCACGATTCCGGCACGATGGGCGTACGCGACCGCTCGGGAAATGTCGCGAACGATCTTGGCGGTACGCCCGTCATCGAAATTTTTCGCGTCGACGTGGTGCTGGAGCGTCGGTCCTTCGACCAACGTCATCGAAAAGTATTCGTAGCCTTGCCACGATCCGGTTTCATGGATCGAGATGATGCCGGGATGATGCAAACGGGCTGCCGCCTCGGCCTCGATACGAAACCGAGTCCGCTCCTCACGGCTAGCCAACAATCCGCTGCTGATCAGCTTGAGCGCGACGGGGCGATCGAGACCTTGTTGACGGGCACGATAAACGACACCCATTCCACCCCGCGCGATCTCAGCCTCGATCTGGTACGGACCCACGCGTGTGCCGGCCAGTGATTCGTTGGCGGTCTCGTGCGAGTCACCGAACCATTGATGATTTCGAAAGAAACTCTTCAAGTCGGTCGTAAATTGCGGATAGGCTCGCAAGTAGTCGGTCGGATTGACCGATTGACCTTCCTCGGTTCGTTGAAGGTAATCCGCCATCACGGATTCGAAATCCGGTAAATCATCTGGCAAAGTGATCATTCACCGATTATGCCAGATTGGAATCGCGAATGCGCGCTTCCGCCACACGACGGCGGGCTCTTCACTTGAATCGGGCCGCCGCACCTCCCACACCCCCTCACGATCGTCATGGAAATTCTAATCGTTTTGATCGTCGTCTGGGTGATCGTCACGCTGGTGGGCCATGCCAGTTGGGTGATGATTCGCGCCGTGATCCGATTGTTTTCGATGGATCACGAAACGATCTCGCCGGGGCTATCCACGTCGTCGCAAGAACCCTCTTCGGTATTCAAGGCGACATCGCAAGAACGAGACTTAGCGGCGTCGCACCGAGTCCTCAGCCACTTGATCACGAAAGGATTTCTCGATTCGAGCGAAGGATTGCAGTTGCGAAAGAAGCTGCGCGATTTGGAGTACGGGCGATCACCCCAATCCGGCCGCGCACCGACTCTTCCCAAAACGAGTATCCCGTCGCCGCCGATTGAACCGGCGCTGAAGTTGCCCGTGGCATCGCCGCCTAGGGCGAGCACTGGTCATCATGCCGATGAAGTCACCGTCGGCGGCGACGTCATCGAAGCGATTTTGGTGAAAGACCCCGTTGGTCGCGAGCCGGCCATGTCTGACGTCTCGGTTGCCGAATCGACGGCCAGCGAACCGCCTTTATCGACGTCGGAAATGATCGGGTCATTTTTGGCCGCACGCAATATCCGTTGGGGCGAGTTGGTCGCCGGCATGCTGATCGTGATTTGTTCAATCGGATTGGTGATCAGCCTGTGGAGCACGATGGTCGACAAGCATCGCGCGATTCCGTCACTGATTTTCTTGGGAGCCAACGCCGCGATCTACGCCAGCGGTTTTTACACGCTCGGCCGATGGAAGCTGCGGCACACCAGCCGCGCGGTGTTGGTGATCGCGACGTTGCTGGTTCCCTTGAGCGTCATGGCAGGCCTGGCCGCAGCCGAGCGCGGTGTTGATGCCGTTCGACTCGATGACCCCATCACGCTCATTGTGATCTCGATTGCGGCTTCGATTTACGGTTGGCTGGTGCATCGTGGCGGCATCGCTTTGGTCCGCCGACACTTGGCCACCTCCATGACGCTGGCCGTCGCCGTGCCCACGATCACGCTTCCTCTTGTACCGACCGCGGTTCGCATGGTTGGTGACAACGCGGGTTGGATCATCATGATCGGTTCGATTGCCATTGCGGTCGCGACCGGATGGGCTACCAGGATTGGATCGCGAAAAGAGCGGGTGGGCGGGGCACATGTTCGATCTCAATTCATGGTGATGGGACTGGGATTGTTCGCACTGTGCGTGGCGATCGGTTACACGGCGATCGCCACCGGATCGACCGACTCGATTTCATTTTCGATGTCGATGCCCATCGCAATCGCGACGATTCCCGCGTTGGTGGCCACGATGTCGGGTGCCCGTCATTTGATGACGTCGGCGCGGGGAGCGATGGGTTCGATGATCGCGACCATTCTCTGCGCGTTGAGTGTGGCGGGTCTGCTAGCGATGTTTCCGCCCGCGTTGACGAGCGAGTTTTGGCTGTGGAGTTGGGCGCTGGCATGGACTGCCAGCGGTGTGGTGCTCGGTTGCTGGCTGCGGCAACCTTTGTTGGCGGCGATTTCGATGATTCCCATTGCACTTTCCACCGTGCTGACTTCGCCCGGTTGGATCAGCGGATTGGCGTGGGACGAGACGAGTTTGGTCCGACGGGTGATCGGCGGCGAACCGATGGTCGCTGCCTTGCTTGTGGGCTTCGCTACGGTCGGGCTCGCCTATGGACTTCGTGCGAAACCGATCTCGCGATGGATCAGAATGATCGCGGGATTCTGGATCGCCGTCGCCGCGTGTTCGGCGATGGTGTTGTCAATCTCGCCGATGACGTCGATGGGTTTGGTTCCCGATTGGACGGTGTCCGTCGTGTTGTTCATTGGGGCACTGGCGGGTGCCTGGACGTCGCAAGCCAACTCAGAACGACCGTCCGCAATCGGTTGGGCGTGGGTCCAAAAATCAGGTCTGGTGCTTGGCGGGTTGGCAATCGTGCTGGGGTGGGTATCGGTCTTCCAACCTTGGGATTGGGGACGACCGCTCACGTTCGCCAGCATTGCGATTTGGATGCGAGTCGGGATCGCCGCGGCGATCTGTTGGATGCTGTTCTGTGAATTCTCTCGGTCCAAAGCCGTCGCTCGGCATTGGCACGACCTGAGTGTTGCGGCATGGTTGATCGTCGTGGTGATGGCCTGCGCCGATGCATTCTCTGGAAACTCTCTGAGCGCCGCGTCGAGGATGTTGGCGATGGGTTCGATCGGATTGTTGTGGTCCGCCACTTCGAGCCGATCGGTCGCGGTATTGAGACTTTCGCAAATGTCGACGATCGCTTTTGCGGTGGTCGTTAGCGTTTGGATGCAACCGAGTGCACTGTTCACCGGGGATGCGTGGCGGCTGGGCACGGCCCCCTGGGCTTGGGCCATCACGTTGGTGGGCCCGCCGATTGCATGGCTAATGGTTCGGCGAGGAGCCGAACTCAAGCATGCGGTGATCCAGTCACGGCTCGGATTTTTGTCGGATCACGCTGCCCGATTTCCAATGATGCCGGACGGTCAAACGTGGTGCGGCGTGATCGGGTTGACCGTTTTAGGTTCCGTCTGGCCATGGTTCGTGATGTTGCTCGCGATTTTTCGGCCCGAAAGTTTTAGCGGATCGCCCGTCGTTTTACCGCTCTGCACCTTTGCCGCGCTCGCGTCAGTGTTGGCTTGGCGGCGAGTGATGGGGCAAAGCGTCGACTGTTCGAAGTTTGAAAACGCGTGCATCGGTTGCATCGTCGTCGCAGTTATCGCTTGGTCGCTCGGATGCGGCGTGATGTGGTTGCCAATGAATGCACCGGCGAGGTTGATCGTTGCCACTTCGGGGCTCGCGATGGTGTCATGGGTGATCGCGTACCGCCGCGAGTCATGGCGGTGGATCGGCACCATCGCGCCCGTAGTGGTTACGATCTCATCGCTGGCGTTGCTGGCGAAGCATTGGTGGTCACCGATTCTGGACGGTGAATTGGCAGCTTGGTTTCCCGCGTTGTCCGTTGCGACATGGTGGATCCTCGGGTCGCTCTTCTTACTCGATCAGGCGAGACGAAAACGCTTGACCGATCAGCCGGTGGTGTCTTCCGCCTTGTTCGCGGCCGCATTGATGGTCGCCTCCGCCACGTGGCTGCATTCGCCGATTGCGTGGATGCAAATCACGTCGATCGGATTGATCGGATGGGCCGTGCTGATGCGTGGCTTTGCGATCCGATTTCCCGAGCCGGATACGGGGATGATCGTTGGTGTCGCCATCAAGGGTTGCGTCGCGCTCGCTGGATCGATCGGCATTGCGTCCGCAGTCGTCGTGACGGGTGCAATTCTGACTCGCTTACCGCTGATGGTGGCCTGGGCCAACATGCCGGGATTGGTTCTTTCGGTCATCGTTTTTGGGTTAGTCGCAACGCCCAAACTTCGCGAGTTTTTGGGCATCGGGTGGACGAATACGAACCACGCATGGCCGATCGGAATCTCGTTGATGGCGGGCCAGATCGCCTACGCCACCTACGCACTCGGATGGCTCAGTGGTCCGCCGCTCGTCGTGTTGATCGTGGCGGTCTGGTTATCCGGTTCCGCAGCCTCGGTCGTCCGATCCGCTTGGCGGACTTACTGCAATGCCGGCGACGAAACGCATTCCGCTCGAGCGATCGGATTGGGGCATGTCGCCACCATCGCCCTCATTTCCGGCGGACTAGCATGGTTCGGCGGTTCGTTCATGGCGATCGGAGTGATGCAGTGGCTCGTCCTCGGATCGTTTGCTTTGTTGGGGTTGCAAGTTGCGACCATTCAGTCGACCGATCCTGACCCCTTGTTAAGGACTGCATCGAATATTTTGGGTTGGTTCGTGATCGTGGGTGGGGCGGCCGCGTGTCGAAATCTACTTCCCATTGCGAGTCTGGATTGGGTGTGGTGGACGATCGTCATTGTGTGGGCGGCGAATTGGTGGACGGTGTGGCGGATCGCTGCGACTCGGCAAACCACCCCATCCCACGCCACTCCCGATACCGCGCTGGTCAACTTGTTTAGCGTTGCCATGCTGGGTGAGATTTCGTTGGTGGTGCTGGGTGAATCTTGGAGCGGGCCGACCTTATCCGAAGCGATGGCGACGATCTTCTTTTCCATTCGTTGGCTCGCCTACGTTTCGATTCCCCTCGTCGGAATCCTGTTGTCGAAACGTCGAACCAGCGGCGGCAATTTGGTTGCGATCGCCGTCGCGGCCGCGTCTTTGTTGTCGGTTTTCATTGTTGATTCATTTGAAACCGACGTGCAAATTCGTTGGATGGTGGCCGCACTCTCATCCGGATTCATGGTGGCCGCGGTCTCGCATTCGCTACCGCTGTTGTTGCGGATTCATCGAACCGCAGACTCAGCCAACCGAACTCTCTTGATCAACCAATGCACTCGCAACACGTCAGAGGTCGCGTCGTTGGTGGCCGTCGCGGGCATCGTAGCTTCGGTCTTCATGATCGTGTTCAACGTCGCCGATTCGCAACACCGGTGGGTCACCCAATTGACGGTGCTGTCCGTGGCGATGGCCGCTTGGGCGATGGCGGTACTGGCGGAACTTACGATGCAATCGCGGATGCGACACGTCGCGGTGGGGATGGCGATGACGACGGCCGCGTTGATGGCCAGCGTCAGCCCGAGTGTTGTCACCCATCCCATCTTGGAAACGACAATGCGATGGCTGGTCGCATCCGTCATTGCGATCCCGATGTGGTTGATCGTGTTCCCGAAGTTGCTTGGCAAATCATTGTGTGAGAGATGGAACGATGCCTTTCGCAGCGGAGCGATCATCGGCGACGCGGGTGCCGTCGGATCACTGGTGACGATGTTGGCAATCGAAATCATGCTGCGATTCGGCGGCGGTGTCGAAGATATTTCACGGACGATGGTTGGGGGCGTCGCCGTGACTCTCGCATTGATGAGCGCACTTTCGGCCGTGATCGCAATTCGAAGCGGCCCAAAAATGAACTGGCCATCACAGTGGCAGATATCGGACCGTGGCCGACAATCGTTGGTGATCGCGTCACAGGTCATCGGCGCGATTTGTTGGCTGCACTTATATCTTTGCAAATCACCGTGGCGCTGAGTCGGGCTGCGAGCTTATTGGCCATTGATCGTGATGGGATTGGCGTTCGGTAGCGTGGGGGTGACCGAATGGGCGCGGCGTCGGGGTGATCGCGTGATTGAGATGACGTTGAAACAAACGGCGCTGTACTTGCCTCTGATCCCCATGATTGGTTTCTGGCTGACCGGTGGGTTTATCGAGCTAGGCAACACGGGGCAGGACGTCGTGGGACAGGGCCTACTCGCCCAGCGTGATTGGACGTACGTCGGTGGTAAGGTTCGATACGATGGGTTGCTCGGTATCGGCGCAGTCTACTACCTCGCCATCTCGGCGATCTGGAAAACGGCGGCGCCGCGGATCACCGCGGTTGTGCTGGCCAATGCGGCTTTGTGGGTGTTGTTGATTCAACAACCGGGCTGGGGATTTTTGGCATCCCCAAATTTGGTTGATCCCGCCAGCGGTTTGCGTGTTGATTGTCACCCATCTTTATCGCGATCGTTTGGACCCGGCGGCGACGTCTGCGATCCGATACGCGGCCACCCTCGTGGTCTACATCAGCAGTACGGCGGACATGTTGTTGTCCCAAATCGGCACATCGATCTCGGGCCCCATCGTGTTGATCACGTTGGCACTCGTGGGAATGGTCGCGGGCGTGGCGCGAAGGGTCGCACCGTTCCTTTACTTGGGGGCAGTTTTCGTATTTCTGGGTGCCGCCAGCATGGTGCGTCACGCGCAACAATCGATCGACGCCGTCTGGCCGTGGTGGGTGTTTGGGATCACGACCGGGATCTTGCTGCTCGTTGGGCTGACGCTACTGGAGAAGAATAAATCGCGTCTGCGAAGCTACGCCCAGTCGCTGAGTCACTGATGATGAGCAACTCGGAAGGGCTCGTCCGCCGCGAAGGACACCGCGTCCACGACCGTTTTGGTATCCGATACAATTTCATGTGTCTGGGTTTTCAACCGTTGATTAACCTCTATCTCTTTTGTGCGGAACCTAACGATGAATCGTAAAACGGCTGACCAATTCGATCAACGCATTCTTGACCTATACGACGACTACGCTCACGGTCGGCTGACGCGCCGCGAATATGTCAAAGGACTGGCTGCGTTTGCCATCGGCGGCATCAGCGTCGAAGCGCTCGAAGCGAGTTTGTCGCCCAACTATGCCTGGGCAGAACAAGTGTCCGCCGATGATCCGAGAATCAAAACCGAAACGATGACCTATGATTCGCCCGAGGGCGGCGGCAAGATCAGTGGACTGCTTGCCTGGCCGGTGAAAGGTGAAAAGTTCCCGGCCGTTTTGGTCGTCCATGAAAATCGTGGCCTCAATCCTTACATCGCCGACGTCACGCGTCGTCTCGCCACGGAAGGATTTCTCGCCTTCGCCCCCGACGCGCTTTCACCACTTGGCGGCTATCCCGGCACCGATGACGAAGGCCGAGCGATGCAGTCCCGACGTGACCGCGATGAGATGACCGAGGACTTTATCGCGGCGACGAAAGTGCTCGATGGCCACGAACGTTCCACCGGCAAAGTGGGTGCGGTGGGATTTTGTTACGGTGGCGGCGTGGTGAACCAGCTTGCCGTTCGACTGCCCGGCATCTTGGATGCGGGTGTCCCTTTCTACGGCAGCCAACCCGATCCCGGCGACGTCGCCAAGATCGAAACCCCGTTGTGCATTCAAAACGCCGAGCTCGACGGCCGCATCATGGCCGGTGCACCCGCGTTCAACGAAGCACTCGCGGCCAACGACGTGCCGTATGAATCGCACGTTTACCCCGGCGTCAACCACGGCTTTCACAATGACACCACACCTCGTTATGACGAAGCAGCGGCTAAACTCGCTTGGCAACGCACGCTGGCTTGGTTTAAGAAGTACTTGGTTTGAAACGGGTGGGCGTTCGGGAATTCCGGAGCGGCATCCCTGTCGCTCCTGGATCCGGCCTACTTGTTTTGCCGGAGCCAGTACTCGACGGCGATCCGATTGGACTCGAATGCCATGTGATCGAGGTGTTCGCCGCTGGGGCGAACCCAGACGTGATGATCGAGTTCATCGGCGGCCAGCGACAGGTCCCCGAGTGATTCGGCTCGACATTCAAAGAACAGATCGATGACGGGTGAAACCACGCCGTGATAAGCGTATTGGTTCGGACGAGACATCAAGTAATCGGCTTGCGAGACCTTTAAGTTGGTTTCTTCAAGCACTTCGCGTCGGAGCGCTTCTTCCACGTTCTCGTCACGATCGACGAACCCGCCCGGTAGCCCCCATTTCCCGAGCCCCGGGTTTCGGGCGCGTCGAACCAGCAACAATTGATTGAACCCGTTGACGATCAATCCCCCCACCGCCGCGACGGGGCCGAGATAAAGCGTCGTTCCGCAAGACGGACAGTGAAACGGTATCGATCCGACGTTCTGGTTTTTTTTCCCGCAGCGAGGACAGAACGCGAAAGCGGCTTCAACGGCAAGATCACTCATGAGATGATTATCGTTCTTACCTTACCAGACTCATGTAGAAGCTAAACATTCGTTCGTCGTCCGTATCCGCCTTGGCAACCGGGAAGGCAAAATCAAATGCTAGCGGTGCGGGTCCGAGCATCGGGATCGCGACTCGCAAACCGACACCCGGCGCCACCCGGAAACTCTTCGAGTTGAGTTCAAGCTTCTCTTCGACGGTTCCAAAATCGACAAACGTCACCCCTCGAAACGCATCGTCGGCCGTGATCGGAAACATGTACTCGACGGTGTTGAGAAACTGGAATCGACCACCCAGTTCGACACCGTTGATCGGGTCGACGGGTCCGGCACCACGGAAATCGAAGCCTCGCATCGTAGCGTATCCGCCGGCGAAGAAGTTTTCAAAGATCGGCGTGTCATCACCGCTGTAACCGAACCGTGTGGAGAATGAAACGGTTTGCTTGCCCGAACCGTCGGCCCGTTCACGCACCAACCAGTATTGACGAAATTCGGTTTCGAAGCGGGCGTAATCAAAGTCGCCAAACGACTCTTCAAATTTGAATTGGAAATAGTGGCCACGACTCGCTTGAATCGGACTGTTCCGCGTATCGTGCGTCAACGCGAATTCACCTGAATACAGTTCATTGTCCCCGATGACGTCGGTCAATTGAGCGGGGCCAGATCGGTTGGTTTGCAAATCCACATTTTGACCGGTGATGCCGACGGTGAGCGATAAGTCGGGAGTCACGCGGTAGCCCAATGCCAATCGACCGCCAAGACGTTCTTCGTCCCAGTCATTAAATCGTCGGTCATACCAAAATCCGCTGACGGACAAGCTGATCGGCAAGTATCCGAACAAGTTCGGGTCGACGAATTGAGCGGTGTACCGTTTGAATTGGGTGCCTGGTGCCGCTTCAATTCGGAACGTTTGGCCGGCGCCACGAAAGGCGGTGCCGCTGAACAAGTCGGAGAATGACCTTGGAAATCGTGTGATGTCAAAGTTGCGTTCGTCGACGGTGATTTGACCGGTGACGCCGGCATCGCTGTTGACGGCCCCGCCCAACATGATTCGACCGGTTCGAGCCGGGAAACCATTGATGACCAGGTCAGCCTCGCGGATACGGGGCCCTTGCACGGCCTGTCCGATCGATCCGTAGGGCAAGACGGGCGCGAGAGGGTCCACCAGACCTGTGCCACCGAGCGAGTTGGCCTGCGGCGATTGGTAGTCGCTGTTGGGCGCAAGGTAGGGGCCCGGAATGTTGTTGTACTGGGGCGGTGCTCCGTACTGAGGCGGCGCGGCGTAGGGTTGCGGTGCTCCGTACTGAGGTGCCGCGTCGTAGGGTTGCGGCGCACCGTTCTGTTGTTGAGCACTGTAGGGTTGAACCCCGTATTGCTGCGGAGCACCGTAATGGGGATCACCGTACTGGGGTGCGACGTTATTGATGGGTGCGCCGTATTGCACCGGAGCTACCGACGACTGTTGGGGAAACTGGCGGGCCGAGTAGGCGCCGCTCGCACCGGGTGATGCGGTTTGCGTGAAACCGGCTTGGGCCATGGTGCCAGCCATCGCGGAGGGCGGTGACCCCGCAGCGGTAATGTTACTTGGAGGTGTCGAGTTCGGACCGAGATTGGCGGCGACCCCGGGTGTCGTTTGGGTTTGCCAGCCCGATGGTGGTACCGAAGTGGATTGAAGTTGCGCATCCGGGCATGCTCGCCATCGCACCGCCCAAAGCTAGGCAACCGAACGCGAGCCGGCCCAAGCGGCGAGCAGCGTCAACAGGGTTGTGTTCCTTCATACGGCCAGCTTCGACGGAGAATGAATGATGAGGTGGACGAGTCTTTCGCAAATGGCGAAAGCTCTCGGATGGTTTCTTAGCAACAATCATGATCAGAACTGATCGCCACCTTCGTCATTGGGGACGACTTTGATGTCCGGCGGTTCGGCAATCTGAGGGTTGGTTTCGAGCAACTGGCTACGTTCCAATCTTGACCGGTTCGTTTCCAAGGCTCGACGATCGATCCAATCGCCTTCGCGGAGATCGATCAGATTCAACATCGTCGTTTCCTTCATCAGGTGCGGCTCCCCGTCGATGTTGACGCGGATCTTTCCGACTTTCCAACGATCGCCTTCGGTGATCTTGTAAACCAGGTCCACGATGTTCGCTTCGTCACGCATGACGGTTTGTGGTTCCACCTCGGCATAGATGAACCCCAATTCGCCGTAGGAGTAAACCAGCTCGCCGACGTCTTGGCGAAGTTTGGTACCGTCGAAGGTATCACCAGCCTTCAATTTCAATCGTTCACGCAGCGATGATTCGAGGGCGTATTGATTGCCAATGACTTGGATTTCGTTGACGGTGAATCGTGGTCCTTCATTGATGACAAAAGAGATGTCGACCCATTTTCCATCGGGGCGATATCTCCAAGTCCGCCCGACCGTCGCCGTCAGAAAACCAAGGTTGTGATAGTAGGCCGCCAGGATGTTGACGTCTTCGTCCACTTTGCGGATGTCGAACTTGTTGCCGATGTAGGGAACCAATCCGCCGGCGAACCCATCGCTGCTTTTGATGATCTTTTTGAGCCGTGCTTCTGTGACGATCGTTCCGCCTTCGATGGTGATGTCGGCGATTCGTTCGAGCGGCCCCTCATTGATTCGAAAGACGACCGCGGAAGCATCACCCTGGATCCCCACCGAGCTTTGGATGGAGACTTGGTTGAAGCCCTCTTCGTGGTAGTAATCGACCAACCGGCGGCGACCCGATTCGATCGAAAACTCGCTCAGGGGATCCAACGGATTCACTCCGGATCGTCCCTTCAATTCTCTCTCATTCATGGCTCGGTTGCCGTGAAAGATCACCTTCGAAATGGTCGGTCTTTCGTGGACGATGAATGTGACGGCCACACCACCGGGCTGTTCGTCCAGTTTGAAAGTGACGTGATCGAAGGATCCGATGTCGTTGAGTCTTCGAACGTCGCTGAGCACCGTCTCGTAGTCATAGAAACGGTCTTTGCGAGTTTGAATCTGTTGCAGGATTCGGTGAATCGTCACTCGTTGATTGCCGACGACGCGGACGTCCAAAACGATGGCGTCGCCTTTTTCACGACGGATGGCGATGCCGTCGCCGTCGTGAACGTACTCGCGAAACTTGGGCTTGGTGTCGGGCCCGGGGGCGCTGGGACCTCCGCCGCCTCCGCCGCCCATGCCACCACCGCCACCGCCAAACTGGCCGAGCGCTGGGATCGACATCGGTGCCGCGATCAATATCGCCAACACGCAACGTCGGTATCCGACAGTGCGAATCGCATGCGAATGATGAAGCGGCAACGAGTGGGGCATACGTGGTGGCATACCTGGCAAACCAATCTAACGAACAAACTGTTGTGGTTGAGCGTTCGCCCCCCGTAACTCACGGCAGACTCGGCCCACTTCCATCGGTAACTACCAATGGCTGGCCAACCTCCACAAGTCGGATTCACTCGCAACGCAGACGATTTTCAAGAAAAAGCCGCGTGAAACTCATTTGGCTTGAAATCGACGAAAGGCATTTCCAAGGATTGACTACTGTTTCGCTAAGCCGAATGGCCGATCCGGCCCCAACTCAATCGTCTGGACCGGCAACTCCAACCAATCCGTAATCAGCACTCGTTGCACCAGCGGCTCGTCAAGACGCTTGAGCACGATCTCCATCAATCGCTCGCGGAGTTGAACCTGGGAGGGGTCTTCCAACCACTTTGGATCGGCTTGGCGAAGCAATTGTTCCGAAGCTTCGCGAATCTCCATTTCCATCTGCGTCATCCGTTCTTTACCACGATGCAGCTTCGACGGATCCATCACCGCATGCAGTCGAAAATGGTAGACCGTGGACAAATCGGCAACGCTTTGGAAGCGAAAACTGCCCACCTCGACCGCCGTCGTCTCCACGTCGCTCAGCCTCGCCACCCGGCTGCGCACGTACCCGATCACGGCCGCGTGAATTGCGACCATCATCAGGATCAGACCCGCACCCCAATAACGTCGTAACCACTTCATCGAAACGGGCTCTCTTGTTGGATGGAAACTTGTTGGACGAAAACCAAATTCGCACAGTCAAACGTTGCGACGCGACGATCCGGTTAATCTGGCCGTAACGCTCACGACGACACACGAAGGCTCAATTCACGAGTCGGACTCGCCAAATCGCCCTCCACCAAGGCTAGGTCATGAACCGTGCACGTGTCGCATCGATCCGGCCTCCCCCTCGTAAAACGGCTCTGAGAACTGAAATGGACCGACTCGTTCCATCGCCCCCGGCCTCCGTCGTCATCTTCACCAGCCCCAAGGCGGGCAGCGGAGCGGGCCGTGATCAGTTGCCTCAATTGACGGCCCGATTGAGGGACCTGGGAATCGTCGTTGATACCATCGCCTCGGTCGAGGAGCTCAAACGGGCGACCGACGAATCGCCGAGCTGCATCGTGGTCGCGGCCGGAGGTGATGGCACGCTCGCGTTGGCCGCCGCGTCAATCCGCGACGATGTGCCCATCGTTCCGATGCCGATGGGTACCGAAAATTTGTTGGCCCGACACTACGGGTACCGTTGCGATGCGTCCCAGGTCGTCGATACGATCCGGTTTGGCGAACCCAAACGGATCGACGTCGGCATCGCCAACGGAAAACCGTTTCTGATCATGGCAACATGTGGCTTTGATGCCGAAGTGGTGCGGGCGATGCATCTGACTCGCCGTGGGCACATCAATCGGTTCAGTTACCTCCGGCCGATCGCACGGGCCATGACGAGGTATCGCTTCCCCGAAATCGAAATCCGCGTCGACGGCGGCGAACCGATCCGGGCCGGCTGGGCCATGCTGTTCAATCTGCCCCGCTACGCCGCTTCGCTGGCCATCGAACCGGCGGCCGTACCCGATGACGGATTGTTGGACTTGGTCGCGATGAAAGGACGCTCGGTGGCGCGCGGAGTCATGTATCTGGCGGGGATCAAGACGCAACAGCACCTGCAATTTTCCGACATCGCTCGATTGCGTGGATCGTCCTTCCGAATCGGCGTGGCCGAGGGCGGGCGAAATCGAATTCCCTACCAGGTCGACGGCGACTATGCCGGGCGATTGCCGGTCGAGATCGAAACGATGCCCGGCCGTGTCAAGTTGCTAATGCCCACGCGGGGAATTGCCTCGAGTCGCTGAATCGTCGAAGATTCGCACATGACGCAATCAAACTCCACAACATCCGGCTCGTCGGCTTCTGATCAAATGGGTACCCCCGTCGCACTCGTCGAGGTGGGGCCGTACCGCTGTGGGCCCGGGCAACCGTTGTTGTTGATCGCCGGACCGTGCGTTTTGCAGACGCACGAGGTGGCGATGCAAATCGCTACCGTCTTGTGTCGAATCAACGATCGCCCCGACGTGAACGTCGTTTTCAAGGCCTCATTCGATAAGGCCAATCGCACTTCTTTGTCCGCGAAGCGTGGACCCGGAATCGATGAGGGTTTGAAGATGCTGGCCGAAATTGGCCAGCAATCCGGTCTGCCGACGACAACGGATCTGCACCTTCCCGATCAGGCGAGGGCGGTGGCTCAAGTTTGCGAGCTGCTCCAAATTCCAGCTTTTTTGGCTCGCCAGACCGATCTGTTGGTCGCGGCTGCCCAGACCGGGCGGCCTCTGAACGTCAAAAAGGGCCAATTCATGTCCCCCGAGGACATGCAGTATGTCGTTCAAAAGGTACGAGCCAGCGGCGAGGGTGGGGTGATGCTTTGCGAACGGGGAACCTTTTTCGGCTACGGTCGTTTGGTTAACGACATGCAATCACTGCCGATCATGCGATCCCTCGGCGTTCCAGTCGTTTTTGACGCCACCCACAGCGTCCAGCGGCCCGGCGGATTGGGCGGTGCGACCGGGGGAAACCGTGAAATGGTCGAACCATTGGCCCGCGCCGCCGTAGCAATTGGCACCGATGCTCTGTTTTTTGAAACGCATCCGGCGCCCGAAACGTCCCCCAGCGACGGCGCCAACATGATTCACCTCGATCAATTCGAGGCGACGATCGACCGCCTGTTGTCGATCCGGCACGCGATCGCCCAGATCGTCTCGGCTGGCTGACCTCATTCCTATCCGACAAAGACACACTGCTGCGATGGTTGCATTTTCTCGGCTGGCCGGTTCCGTCCATTGCGTCTCCTCGACGACTCTCGTCCTCTTGGTCTTTTCGATCGGGGGCTGTGCCGATGACGCGGATGCGATTCGACGAATTCGGTCCCAGCGTCAAGCCAAGATGCAGTCCCAGACTCAACAAGATCACATCGGCGAAACGTTCAGTTTGGTGGGTCGTCTGGTAGAGCTCAACAGCGACGAAGCACAGCGGCAAATTGCCTACCATTTGAATCGTTGGTCCGACGGTCGCACCGCCGGCGAGCCAGACGATGCATCGGAAATGTTGCGAACGGTCCGAGACGTTTTGCCGCCCCAGGCGATCAAAGATCGAATCGACCGAACCACGTTCACCCGCGACGATACCAATCACCTTCGCGACGCCTATCTGTTCAAGCAAGTTTCGAACTGGATCAATCACGAATCGAGTGACGATCCGGTCTTGGCCGACTGGCTCGCCGAACAGGAAAAGGAGTCCAGCACGAGAGGTTTGCAACTTCGAACCGCGGCTCGTTTGTTCGATTGGACGGTCCGCAACATTGCCTACGAACCCAAGATTCCGGTATTGCCCGCTCCGCCGGCCCCAACGATGTCGATGGGCATGGAATTTCAAGGTCCGGGGTATCGGCAAACCGATTACGAGACCATTTGGCGGGGCACGGGCGATGCGTTGCAGCGAGCCGGCGTCTTCACCCAATTGTGCCGCCAAGTCGGATTGACGTCGTGCGTGTTGGCCACTGCGTCGACGGATGATGGGAAATTAACACCATGGTGCGTCGGCGTCCTGATCGAAAGCCAAATTTACTTGTTTGAGCCCGAGTTGGGCGTGTTCATCCCTGGTCCGGGACAAGTCGGAATCGCAACGCTGGCCGACGCTCGCCGCGACGCGTCGGTGCTGCGACGACTCGGTGCACCCGGGTTTTTTGAGTATCCACTCACCAAGGATGACGTCCAGCAAACGACCGGTTTGCTCAATGTGTTGCCCGAGGCGCTCAGCCTACGGATGAAAGAACTTCAATCAGGTTTGGCGGGCGAACGACGAATGGTGACCTATGTCGATGTGAACGCCGAAGCCCAAGCTATTGACGATGTCAGCGGGGTGTCCGGCGTGCGACTTTGGGATGTTCCCATCTTGGCGGAAGCCTATCAAATCGACTTGGAAACCGCCGCGTCTCGAGATCCCGTCTTCCAGTTTTGGTACATTTCGCGTTGGGCCATTCTGGATGCCTCCATCGATAATTCTCGCCAATTGGCGGTAGCCCGTTGGAGCCACTTGACGGGCAAGTTCGACAACAATGAGGCGGACGATTCCAAGGGAGCACGGGTGCTGTATCTGGCAATGCGGGCTCCCGAGTTTGAAATAGCCGATCTGCGCATCGACGTCGATCTGCAAAAAGCTTACGGCATCCGACGCGAACTCGGCATGGAATCCGAAATCTACGATCGCCAAGTCCAGCAAATTCAATCACTCATGCGGCAGGGTAAACGAACGGCGACTTATTGGATTAGTTTGATTCAATACGACGATCAACGTTATGACACCGCTAAAAATTGGTTCGCCAATCGAGTGCTCGACGAGTCCCAACCGTCCCAATGGATTCCCGCCGCTCGTTACAACTTGGCTCGCACCGAAGAACAACTCGGCAATATCGATCGAGCCGTAGAGTTGTATAAGACCGCCGGAGACCCGCAAGAACACGGCAACCGCATCCGTGCTCGGCTCATTCAAAATTCGGTGGAGTGATGGGCGAGTGTCATTTCACGCCCGCCAGTAATTTTTCGACCCGTAAACGACGTCGGTCTGCCTCGACGAATTGCATTGCCGGATCAATGATTCCTTCGCGGATCAGCTCTTCCAGGGTGGCGTTCGGAGCGACATCACACGACTTTAGCAGCACGCATTCGTCGGCGTCCACTAGATCGGCCAGATAGCCGGCAATGGCATCCGTCGTCGTTCGCCAATCCGTTGGCAGCACACAATCGCTTTGCCGATGATAGAACGCCGTCACGGCGATCAACGTCGGGCGATCGTGTGCGAACCCAGTGCGGATCGCGTTTGATAACTCTTCGCAAGTCTTGATCATTGGCCAATCGGAATGCATCAGGCTCATGATTCGGTGGGTTGCGTCCAACAAGTTCACGCACAGCCAATGGATTTCTTCTCGTTCATTTTTTGAAACGTGAATCGCATCCAATTTTCGGATCGCATCGATGAGCTCGCCGCCGCCCATAATGACCAGGTTCTCGGCCGGCGAGTTGCGTGTGAACCAGCCGGTGAGATCAGCGGACAATTGGGGTCTCAGCAGCAAACTGCCGCCAATCTTCACGACTCGTCGCACGTTTCAATTCCCGCCAAACGTCTTTCCGTTTGAGCACCTTCGCTAGCGATTCCTCGTGAACCACTGCGAAGCTGGGCGACCGCCCAAGCCGCGCGACACCTCGAGATTTCTGCTCCCAACTCGATCGCCAAATCGACCACCGAGCGTCCTTCGGGGATATCGAATAAGTCGTGTCCGTGACCACTCAAGACGATCGTACCGCCGCGCGAATCGATCGCCTCAAACGCGGTTCGAACCTCTTGCCGGGCCGCATCCAAGATCTGAGACGCGAGCGATCGAGCTTCTCCGATCGAAACATTCGTTTGATCTCGCCCGATCATTCTGGCTAACCGGTTGGCAGCTCTCTGGATTGTGCGAGGTCCGCCGTCGGATGTGTCGAGGTCCAGGGGGCTCTCCGGTTCAATGCCTAGCACCAATCGTGCGTCATCGATCGTCGCGAAGCATTCATTCATCACGCGGCTTGCTGTTACGCGATTTTCTGATTGGAACAAAAGATTTCGGACCAGTCCGCAGACCGGCGTGCGACGGCACCCGATGTAAACAAGCGACTGTTCAACCAATCGATCGTAGTCCGATTTGGACTCGGTGGCCACGCGGCCTCGTGCAAGCGGAATGATGTCCGTTGTCGTCGAGCCGATATCAATCAACACCCCCTCGGGGACGATCGTACTCGCCACCTGGCTGGCCAACGCGTGCCAGTTCGATGCCGCGATCCACTCAAACGACGCCTTCGCGTGGACGGCTGGATAAAAACGGCCATCCACACCGTAAAACACGAGATCAGGCTTGTCCGCTCGCGGCTGAACCGCTCGAATCGCACGTGAGAAAGTTTCGGCGGCTTGGTTAGCGGCATCGACAATGAACTCGACACCGGCTCGCCGATCGACAAAGCAATCGGCCAACTCGCCCGTCATGGTGACCGCCCAAGAGTCCGCCGGCGAAAATTCGGCGAGATGCTCGGCAAGTGTCGACGCCAATTCCGAAGACCGTTTCCACATCGCGAACGAATACGATGCGGCCCGACCGTCGGTGCAGACGTATTTTAAATTGGCGCCACCAATATCGATGCCGATGGTTCGGCCGTTGGGCGGCCGCCGCCTCACCGGTTGTTGATCCAAACTTGACCATCGGGTGTCCAGCGTACCGAGTCGACCGACGTGCTGCACGAGACGGGGCCGGATTCCAAGTCAAACAACAACGCGGCTAAGTTGCCGTTGACCATTTGCCGTAGGCCGACGTAGGAAGTTGTTAACCGCGGATTGATCTCGATCACACAATCCTCACTCGGGCGATCGCCCAGCAAAAGGTCCAACCCCACGAAGCCGCGAACCGTGGGAGGCATCGCCTCGATCGCCCGCATCGCGAGCGAAGTGGCGCGCCGTTGCGAGTCATCGTCGAGCGGGCCTCGGCCTCCGGCGTATTCACAAGTCTCGCTGCACAGGGTTTGTGAAACCGCCGGCAGAAAAACGGTTTGCGTGGGGGATGCCACCATCGCGATCGAAATCGCCTGACCTTCGACCCAAGCTTGCAACAATTGATTTTTTTCGAGTTCCGCGCGTGCTTCGGCAAAAGAATCGAACCGCTTGATCTCTTTGGTTCCGCATCCGTCGCGAGGCTTGACGACAAAACGCTGGCACTCCTTCAACTGCTTCGCGAACCGCTTGTCGCTTAGCGCCATGTACATCGGATGAGACACTCCGGCGGCGAACAGCGTTCTGGCGGTCAGCAACTTGTCGCTGGCAACCCGTAGGAAGTCGCCGCTGCCGGCGATCACATCCACTCCGCTGGCACGCAACATTGCGACGCCCTTGGCCAGCACGCCGTCACTCTCAGGTGCCACGATCAATGCCGCGTCACAGGTCTTGGCGGCAGCGATCCATTGACTCCACAGCGATCCCGACTCGTTGATCGTGATCCTCTCGTGCGCATCCAGTTCAAGCGTGTTAAAACGCGGGTCTAGCGGCACCACCGTTTCGGCCACCTTTGATAAGTCGGCCGTGAGGGCACTCAACATCGCGGCACCCTCCCTGCGCAGAGTGCTGGGGATCTCGTCCAACGTTTGCCCCGCCAGACCGCCTCCGCAAACATATTCACCAACGAAGATACGCATCAGTCTTTTCCTGACTGCCAATTAGAAATTCGAACGACCACCGTCGTTCTCGCAATCGCCGCTCATCGATTGACGGGCTCGACTGGGATCATAACGTAT
Source organism: Pirellulaceae bacterium (assembly GCA_963781095.1). GTDB lineage: Bacteria > Planctomycetota > Planctomycetia > Pirellulales > Pirellulaceae > Rubripirellula. Next base: position 61,736 of record CAWAEA010000001.1, on the reverse strand, counting down.
TCCAACTCGCGGCGTGCGCAGCACCATGACCCGGCTCAAACGGCCGAACCTAGAAAATGCCCAGATGGTCTCGCGCATCATCGGTCATCATGTCCTGGCTCCACGGCGGGTCCATGACCACTTTGACTTCACACGTCTCGACTTCGTCCATCCCCTCAGCCGCGTTCTTGACTCCGGCCACCAACTGCGGTCCGGCCGGGCACATAGGACTGGTCATTGTCATTTCCACCTTGACGTCGTGTCGTCCGTCGTCGTTCTCGTCCTGGACTTGAATCACGTAAACCAGGCCCAGATCAACAATGTTGACGTACAGCTCGGGGTCGATGACTTGTTTCAAGGCTTCGCGAACCTTGTCTTCGGCAAGTGCCATGTTGAATACTCCGAAAAACGCTCTGTAAACTTGGTTAGAAATTCAGTTGGAAAATGTGTCGATCACTCGTACTCGCGCACCTGGCGAGCAATCGCATTTCCGAGTTCGTTGCGGACACTCTCAATCGAAATTCGGTCAAAGATCTGTTGGAAGAAACCGATCACGATCATACGTGTGGCCTCTTTTTGAGTGAATCCACGGCATCGAGCATAAAAGATCTGTTCGGCATCGACCTGAGCCGTCGTGCTGCCGTGAGTGCAACGAACGTCATCGGCTTCGATCTCCAGACCGGGAATCGAATCGGCTCGCGAAAAGATGCGAAAGAACGAGGTTGTCGTTGCGTTGATATCCATCGGTTTGCTGGGCAATCTTATCCACCTTGATCATGCCCTCCAAACGGTGCGGCTCTTCCCTTGTTGGGCAGCCTTGTACAGGAAGTCGCTATGACAGCTGGGGTGCACGGTGATGTTGTTGAGTGTGATAGGCGAGGTGTTGTCGACCTTCGGTGAACATCACGCCATTGACTTGGGCTGTCGGCTCCCGGCCCAACCATATCGACCGTTTGATTGACCTTGGCTCAACATCGATCCCATTGCGGCGAATCGTCCACTGCAACGTCGAATCGCGATCGATGACCGCTTTCTGGTGAGCGAAGTGATAGGTCTTGATGCCCCATTCTTGAAGGTTGACATAGCGCAGGTGCGAGCCTGGTTTTCTGGATCAACTCGACACTGCCAAGGTGCAGACCGCTCGCGTTTTCTGACACACTGTTGGATTCATGAAGCACGGTCGCTTCGGCACCCTCTTCCAAAACGATCAGCGTGTGCGTCGTGTCGGTGCCACCATCGGTCATCAGATTGAACCGATGTGAATCGGCTTATCAACGACCACGCCGCGTGGCACGTACAAGAACTGCCCACCCGACCAGAACGCAGCATGCAACGCCGCGAACTTGTCGTAATCGGGATCAAACGCTGTGAACAAATGCTTTCGCACCAAGTCGCGGGATGCTCCACTGCGATCCGTTCCAAGCTGCCAAAGACGACACCCTTGGCCGCTAGTTCAGGATCCAGGTTTTCCGCCGTGACTCGCGCTATCGATCGTTTCAAGCGAACCGCCCAAGTCGACACCGCGGATCAATTGGTGAATCGACTGGGTATCGAGGGTCGTCGTGGCTGCTTCGACGGCAGGAACGAAGAACTTTTTGATTTGAAACGCGCGGATGTCGGTGCGAATCCATTCTTCGTGCGACGACGCTCGGGCCACTGCATCGCTTCGGCATGTTGCCACGCCTCGCGTCGCAGTCTCGGTCAGCCAGTCGGGCTCACTCGCGACTGCGATGAACGATTCAAAGCCCGCGGCGTCAAATGAAAGTTGGGTGGTTGCGGTCATCAGAAATTTGTGGGGAGAGGTCAGCTGGAGGTCTCCAGCGATGGATCGATTTGTGTTCGGATAATCTGGTTCGACGTAGGATAGGCTTCGAGCCTGTCTTGGTTTTGTCAACAGGCGGGAAGTCTATACCTACTTACCACCTGTTCGCGTCCTGGATCTTGATAAGGATCCTAATGCTGCGACGGGTTTTGGGTTGACTGGTTCAAAAGTACGGTGGATCGGTGGAGCGATCCACCACCATCGGCTAGCCGACGCTGCCTTCCATTTGCAGTTGGATCAAGCGGTTCATCTCGACGGCATATTCCATCGGCAACTCTTTGACGAGTGGTTCGATGAAGCCGTTGACGATCATCGTGCTAGCTTCCTGTTCCGTCAGCCCGCGGCTGCAGCAGATAGAACATTTGCTCCTCACCGATTCGTCGACACGCTCGCTTCATGGCCGATTTGCACGTCTTGCTCGGCGACCTCGATGTAGGGATAGGTATCGCTGCGGCTCTCGGGGTCCAAGATCAAAGCATCGCAAACCACATTGTTCTTGCTGTGATGAGCGCCCGGTTCGACCTTCACCAATCCGCGATAGCTGCTGCGGCCTCCGTTCTTGCTGATCGACTTGCTGATGATTTGTCCGGTCGTGTGCGGTGCAGCATGGACCAATTTGGCTCCGGCATCTTGATGTTGTCCGGCACTCGAGAACGCGATCGACAAGATCTCGCCGCGTGCGCCCGGTTCCATCATGTGCACGGCGGGGTACTTCATCGTCAACTTGCTACCCAAGTTCCCGTCGACCCACTCCATCGTCGCATCGCCGTACGCGTAGGCGCGTTTGGTCACGAGGTTGTAAATATTGTTGGCCCAGTTTTGGATCGTCGTGTAACGGCAACGAGCGTTGCGTTTGACGATCACCTCAACCACGGCGCTGTGCAGCGATTCGGTCGTGTACATCGGCGCGGTGCAGCCCTTCGACATAGTGAACGCTGGCACCTTCATCGACGATGATCAGGGTTCGTTCGAACTGGCCCATGCTCTCCGCATTGATACGGAAATACGCTTGCAATGGGAAATCAATGTGAACTCCCTTGGGCACGTAGATGAACGATCCGCCTGACCAGACGGCGCTGTTGAGGGCCGCGAATTTATTGTCGTGGTTGGGGATGATTTTGCCGAAGTACTCACGCAGCAATCTCGGGATGTTCGCGAACGGCGGTATCGGTATCGGTGAAAATCACACCTTGTTTCGCCAAATCTTCTTCGAGCGAGCCGTAAATCACTTCACTCTCAAATTGAGCCTTCACACCGGACAAAAACTTGCGTTCGGCTTCGGGAATGCCCAGTTTTTCAAAGGTGTCTTTGATTTCTTGCGGGACATCGTCCCAAGACTTTCCTTGACCGGCTGTCGGTTTGAGATAGTAAAAGATGTCCTGGAAATTGATGTCGATCGCCCCGCCCCATTTAGGCATCGGGCGATCGTTAAAGATTTTCAACGACTCCAACCGATACTGACGCATCCAATCGGGTTCGCTCTTGATGTCTGAAATTTGGTTGACAACTTCTTCGCTCAAACCCTTCTTGGCCTTGAAAATGCCGGTCGTCTCGGTCCGAAAGTTGTACTTGTTAATTTCGCCGACTTGATCGTTTTCGCTGGCGGTGATATCAGTGGCCATGTCTATGCTCTTTATTGAAAGGTTGTTTCAGTATTCTCGGTGGGTCGCGATTTATCAGACCGCCGCTTCTTCAGCCAACATCTCTTGATTGAGCGCTTCGGCATCAGGATAAGCTTTGCGAATTCGATCGTATCCCTTTTCGTGCAATTCGACGGCCAATTCCTTGCCGCCGGTTTCCACCAATCGACCTCCCAACATCACGTGAGTGAATTGGGGCGGGTTGTGTTCGAGTAATTTGTCGTGGTGGGTGATGATCAACAGACCCATTTTCTTATGACCGATATCCGCGATCGACTCACTGGCCAGACGGACCGCATCGGCGTCCAGACCGCTGTCGGTCTCGTCGAGAATTGCAAACTTGGGTTGCAGCATCGCCAATTGAAGAATTTCGGCCCGCTTCATTTCGCCACCCGAAAAACCGTCGTTGACGTAGCGCCGTGCGAACTCGACATCCATCTGCAAGTGGGCCATTTTCTCTTTGAGCTCTTTTCGGAACTCACGCATCGGAATCAATTCCTCGCCTTCTTTTCGGTCGGGCCGGCGGACATTGGTCGTGGCGTGTCGCAAGAAGTCGGCCATTTTCACACCGGGGATCGCCATCGGACGTTGGAACGCCATGAAGATGCCCCTGCGAGCCCGCACGTCGGGCCCCATTTCCAACACGTCTTCACCGTCGAGCGTGATGCTGCCGCCGGTGACGGTGTACCCGGGATGGCCCATGATCGCCAATCCGAGCGTGCTCTTACCGCTGCCGTTGGGGCCCATCAACGCATGCGTTTCGCCGTGATTGAGTGTCAGGTTGACGCCGCGAAGGATCGGCTTGTCACCGACGGAAACGTGCAGGTCTTCGATTTTTAGAACGTGGGTCATCGTGAACTACTATTTTTCAAAAAGTAAAATGGGTGGATGGTTAGGATGGCTCGGCCGCCGAGGCGGAAAACTGACAGCATGAATCGCCATCGAGCCGGCAACTGCTGAGGTGAACCGGCGTTCCCAAAGCTTCGGAAATCATTTCTTCTTCGAGACGGCACATCGCACGATCGGGCGACGTGTCCGTCAATGTCGGATAGGGACACGATCCAACGTCCAGCACGGGCAAATCGCCGCTGTGACTCATGCAGGCCGTCATGTGCCGGGCGCTCATCATTTCGGACAAACGCTCGATCCGCCGCTCGAGCGACTCTTCGACGCCGTCCGCCTGCATTTCGCTGGCGTATTGACGTCCTAACCGCGCCGCGATGCAACTGAGCAACCGGCGACGAACTTCGGAATCTGGAATCGCCTGAATCTCCCGCCACATCGCGTCCGCTAGGTCACTCGAATTGGCGCCTGCGCTACGGTGCCCGGCAATGGTCAATCGGTACTGGTATGTCGGTCGGCCTCGGCCCGCCACAACCTTTTCGCGGTCGATCAGTCCGATTTCGAGCAGTCGTTCGATTCGCTGGCGAATCGCCGTCGCCGTAACCCCCAAAAGGTCCGTCAACTCGCCGATGCTCAATGATTCACCGCCACGCATCACCACCAACAGCTTACGGTCGACGGACCGAAGTTCTTCGTGAGAGGTGTTGGGGATCGTCATTGGATTGGCTCGAAGAGTCCGTTTGATGAAGGAGACACCCTCTACTTTTACGGCTTTTTCGATTTTTGACAACCGTTGCAGCGAAAAATCGTCCCGGTCGGAGGGAAACGTGACCATCGACGGTCCGTAGCGGTGCTGTGGTTTGCCGAAACGTCATGGTTCGGCGGTGATCGAGCCGAAGATGGCTAGGGCACAGCCCACTCACGCTGTTACGTGTCGCCTGATACGATTTCACGAACCAGCGGATGAAAAAAGCCGCCCCAGCCATTTTCAACATTTCCCAATCAGTCGCCTGAGTTTGCAATGAAAGCCGTCGCGGTCACTCCCGGTACACCCAACAGCGTCCATCTGACTGACATTTCGAAGCCAACCCTGGACCAAATCGAAGACGGGACAGGTGTCTTGGTCCGGGTGCTGAAAGTGGGCGTGGATGCGACCGACCGCGAGATCAACGACGCGTTGTACGGAAACGCGCCCGACGGCGACAAGCATTTGGTAATCGGTCACGAGAGCTTCGGCGTCGTCGAGGCAGTCGGACCAAACGTCCGCCGCGTCCGAGTTGGCGACTTTGTCACCGCCACGGTGCGACGACCGGGTGGTTCGATCTATGACCAGATCGGGACCAACGACATGACCAGCGAAGAAACCTATTACGAGCGCGGCATCAACCTGCGTCACGGATTTCTGACCGAGTACTTTGTCGACGAAGAAGAGTACATCGTTCGCGTTCCCGCCGGTCTGAAACACTTGCATGTGTTGATGGAGCCGATGAGTTGCGCCGCCAAGGCGATCTACCAGGCCTATGAAGCCCAACGCCGCATGAAAGTTTGGCGTCCCAAATTGGCCTACGTTCAAGGCGCCGGCCAAATCGGTCTGCTGGCCACATTGGTGCTAAAACTGCAAGGGATCGATGTTTACACGATCGCCCGCGGTGAAGGACCGCACCTCAAATCGGAAATTGTCCAAGGCATGGAGGCGAACTATGTCAGCACCCGGCAAACGCCGCTGGCCGAGTTGGTCAAGAAGACCGGTCGGCCTGACTTGATCGTCGACGCGACCGGCAGCAGCCGATTGGCGTTTGAAGCGATGGAGCACGTCGGGCACAACGGAGTCGTGGTTTGGACCGGCATCACGGGTGGCACCAAAGTATCGGAAATTCCATCGGATCATATCAATTTGAATTGGGTGCTCGGAAACAAGTTGTTGTTGGGCAGCGTGAATGCCAACCGAACCCACTTCGAAATGGGAATCAAGGATCTGGTGCTCGGCGAGATGATGTACCCCAAGGTGCTCGAGCGCATCCTGACGCACCCTGTCGACGGCCTGGAAAACTATGCCGAGATGATGCGTTTGCTCGTCGAAGACCCTGACGCGTTGAAGGTCTACGTCAACGTTGCGCAGGAGTAGGAAACGATTCACTTAGCGACGGCATGCCGTCGCTAAGGAGTTGGAGTGAGGGGCCGCCGTCGGATCCACTGGTTCAGTCAATTGACCGGCATCGCTTCAATTGACCGGCATCGTTTCCGTTGATCCGCTCGGCACGATGTTCCTTTGGGTGGTGTCAAGTGATTCGGCCGTGCCGGATGAAGAGACCCGGTGGACCAAGAACCATAGGGTCAGCGTGACGGCCAGGATCGATGCCAGCGCGGCGGCGCCTTCGAGCAACAACGCGGACCTCATTTGATGGACCGGTTCCATCACTTTTTCCAATCGATACTGGACCAACACCAACAGGTCGGCGTTGTCCGCCTGAGTCGACGACCGGCTTGGCTTTTCGGGTCGATCATCCGCGTCGAGGAGACGCGGTAATTCGACGGGCTGGATCGCGGCGATCCACGTTCCGCCGTAATCGGCGCCATCGTCAGCGGTGGCGAGCGGGTCCAAGTAATCATCATCGCCGCCATCGAGCAGACGGTCCATCATCTCGGAAGACATCTGGTACTTTTCGCCTTCCAGCTTCATTTGTGCCGTTCGTCTCGCGTCCATCAGCGGATGTTGCAAAATCGTGCCTCGCGACGTGCCTTCTCGCGCTTCGACCAACACGGCGACTTGATTAGCCCCCTGTTCGCCCTGAAGCAATTCGAAGTCTCCCAAGTTGATCGTCACGACAAAAATCGCATCGGGTTTGCGATGATCTTCGGTCAAGTAAATGGGCGTGCTGACGGCGACTTTCCATAACCGAGTCGCGGTGCTAGGGAATGCAGCGGAGAGATGAGTCGCCTCGAGTGGCTTGACCTCGCCAATCGTGACGGCTGACTTGGATTGGTCGATACGTCCGCCGTGAAAGTAGGTTCGATAGCAGAAGTTTCGGCCCGCGCTATTCTCTTCTTCTTCGACTTGTTCGTCATACACGATCGACACGATGGTGCCCACCGAGTCGGTGATGAACATCGTTGCCAGCCGCAACCTTCGCTCGAGCGCTTTCTCGCCGGTGTAGCGTGCCAATCGCTTCGATAGCACTTGATCCAACTCGAGCCGCTCGGAACTGTCGAGCAACCGTTGCCGAGGCTCGCTTTCGCCGTGAGTCAGAACCGGTGACCGCATCGCCGCGATGTTACCCAACGATGATTTTATGATCGGGTCGTCGAGCGTTTTTTTGAGTTGTTCGATCAAGCTCGGCCGCGACGCCTCATCGGTCGTCAATTGAAAGTAACGACCGATTTCGCTCTCGAGCGTTCTGGCGGCGAAACGCGCGGCAAGTTGATTGCTGCCGAATGCTTCGGTGCGCAGCGCCCCCATCGTGCTGGTGCTAGCCTGTTTGATGCTGCGGTATCCGAAAAAGGACGTGGCCAACAACACCAATAACGGACCGACGATCCCCAACAACATCAGAGGCCGACGCGAGCGTGACTCGTTGCGGCGATTCAGATCATCCAAGATCTGTTGGATGTTGGCATACCGCGATTTGGGATCGACCGCCAGACAACGAGAGATGATCCGGGCGAGCGGTCGATCGACGCCGCGGTGGTGCACGTGACCGTCGGGAACCGCTCCGCTAGCGATCGCGGTACGATACCGCTCTAAACGCTTGGGAAGCGATCCCGCGGTGTCGATTTGCTCGACCACCTCATCACTGCGATAAGGCGCTGATCCGACCAGCATCCGATACAGGATCGCGCCCACGGCGTAGACGTCCCAGCTAGCGTCGGGCGTCGAATTCAAATCCGCCTGTTCCGGGGCCATGTAAAACAGTGTCCCAAGCGCTGGCGTTTGCTCGTGCGACAATCGGCTCTGACCGAAATCGGCCAACCGAGGCTCTTGATCTTCACCCAACAGGATGTTCGCGGGCTTGATGTCACAATGCAAAACACCCTTGCTATGACAGTGATTGAGCCCGGTGCAGATGGCGCGAAACATCTCGACGGCTTCATTGACCGGCAATCGCGTGCGAACTTCCAGCAAATTTTCGAGCGATCCGCCGTTGATCAGTTCCATGATGTAGTACGGCGGGTCGGCATCCCACCCAACCTCCAACACTTGGACGACGTGTCGGTCGGCCGACAACGTGACCAGATTCTTCACCTCGCGGCTCAATAAAGACCAGTTCACGCCGCCGCGATGCAAGTAGAATTTAACCGCCACGCTTCGACCGGTATTCAAATTGACGCCAACCCAGACTTGACCGAACGCACCCGATCCCAAAAATCGCGTCAATCGATGCCCCGGAACCTCCGAGGGCGGAGTGGTCGCACGCATCGACAACTTCTTGCTGGTCGATTGCTCGTTGGGCGTTTGATGTTCGGTTGGGTCACCCGTCATTTCACATCGCCGATTGAGTCACTTATTTTCACGGGGTTTGATCCTCTTTCCTCGCCAAATCAATGAACGTTCAAAGCACCATGCTCCAATCACTCTTGAAACGCTCGGTTTGTATTGTATCGGACAATCGACGATTCCGATTCTTGTGGTGGATCGGTTTTGTGATCTCATCGCCCGCGTCGGCCCAAACGGACGGACCTGATCTTAAAACCCCAATCACGATCGAGATCAAGACCACGATCACGTTGCCGTCCGTAAAGCTCGAAACCCGCGACGACCCTGAGACTCGGGACCAACTCGACGGTCTCGCAGGTCGAGACTTGTCGGTGCGAAACTTCCGTCCCGAAAATGAATTGAAAACAGCTTCGCATCCCAAGACCAAGGCGAAGTACTCAGTCGTCGATGTCCACACCCACTTTCACTACAAGCTTCGCGGCAGCACCCAAGCACTCGACGATTTCGTCGCGGTGATGGACCGCAATCGGATCGCGGTTTGCGTTTCACTCGATGGCAAGCTCGGCAGCCAATTTGAGGAACACAAAGCATTTTTGTGGGACAAGTATAAGGATCGCTTCGTGATTTTCGCGAACGTCGATTGGCAAGGCGACGGTGAGGCGGACGACCCGTCGACGTGGGCGTGCCATCGACCCGGGTTTGCCCAGCGGACGGCCGCCGAATTGGCCGAAGCGGTCCAGGACGGCGCCAGCGGTTTGAAAGTCTTCAAGAGTTTTGGATTGACGGATCGAAACCCCGACGGATCGCTGATCCAAATCGATGACCCGCGTTGGGATCCGATCTGGGCGGCGTGCGGCGAGCTTGGCATCCCGATCATCATCCACACCGCCGATCCGGCGGCATTCTTTGAGCCGCTCGATGCGACGAACGAACGATGGGAAGAATTGAGCCGCCATCCCGATTGGAGCTTCTATGGCAAGGGATTTCCGACCCGCGATGAATTGTTAGCGGCCAGAAACCGGGTCATCGCTCGGCATCCCAATACCAATTTCATCGGTGCGCACATTGCCAATCAATCCGAAGACTTGTCGACCGTCGGCAAATGGCTAGATCTGTACCCAAACTTGTACATCGAGCCCGCCTCACGCATTTCCGAACTCGGCCGGCAACCTCGCACGGCCCGGCGGTTCCTGATGCGATACGCCGATCGGTTGATGTTCGGTACCGACGGACCTTGGCCCCAGCAACGACTCAGGCTCTATTGGCGGTTCTTTGAGACGCGAGACGAGTCGTTTCCGTACAGCGAGAAGGTTCCACCGCCCCAGGGAATGTGGGAAATCGACGGGGTCGGTCTCCCCGATTCTGTGCTCAAAAAACTGTACTACGAGAACGCCGCCCGCCTGATTCCCGGAGTTCGCCAACGGGTCGACACGTTCCACGCCGCTCGACCCGCTCCATCGACCGATTCCCCCGATTGATCCTATCCATGAATGACTCTGATGGCCCGTCACCCACATTCGTGATGATCACTTGCGCATGGCGCCGAACTTGCCGTGAAGCAGGCGATTGCGTCAGAGGGATGGCGACTGGCTTTTTCGAGACCGGGGTTCGTCACCGCCAAACACGATTCCGATGCGTCCTTGCCGGCGGGGATTTTTGTTCGCACCGCCGCGTTCTCGATCGGCCAATCCAAGAGTGAGTTGGGACGTCACCAGATCGAAAAGCTGGTCCAATCGCTCGTCGCGGCCGATCCGTCCTCACGTCCGTACGATCAATTGCATGTTTGGCCCAAGGATCGAGCGGCGATCGGACGATTCGGGTTCGAACCGGGAATTGATGAAGTGGCCGCCGCCGTGGGCGACGAAATCCACGCCGCGATCGGTCCGAAATGGCTGCGATGCGACGCCCCCAATCGTATCGCCGAACCGGGCGAGCGTGTTTTGGACGTGGTGTTGGTGGAACCTTCGCATTGGTTTTTCGGCACCCACACCGCCACGCTCTGGCCGACGCGATGGCCCGGCGGAGTCCAGCCGATCGATCCGCTCGAAGAACCCGTCTCACGCGCCTATTACAAGGCAGCCGAAGCGATCACGTGGTCTGGGTTTGATCTGCAGCCGGGTGATTTAGCAGTCGAGATCGGCAGCGCGCCGGGTGGCGCGTGTGGACGGTTGCTCGAACTCGGTTTGCGAGTCATCGGCGTCGATCCTGCCGAGATGGATCCTGAAATTCTCGAGCATCCGCGGTTTCGTCATATCCAAGCCCGTGGGGGTGATTTGCCGCGACGAGAATTTCGCGGTGCCAAATGGATGCTGGTCGACTCCAACGTCAAACCCGATCAAACGCTGGTGACGGTAGGTAACATCGTCACCAACCGTCAAAGCGATTTTCGCGGCTTATTGATCACGCTCAAGCTCGGGGACTATGACGCGGCGCCGTCGATCGAGCGGTGCGCGCGAAGGTCGAAGCTTGGAAGCCCAAGGCGATCGAGATTCGCCAACTCGCACGCAACAAATGTGAAGTCTGTTTCGCGGTGACGATGCTCGATTGAGCAGGCTCGTCATCCGCCCTTCTAGCGAAGTTGTTTGGCGTCGCTGCTTCGGCGGCTGACGCGATCCGATTGGGGGCTCATGTAGTGAGTGGCCTCTTCGGCAACAAGCATTGTGTCCCCCGATCGCACTTCGGTTCGGAATCGGTGATGGCCGGCGCGATCGGCGATCGCTACGATCTGCATGCGAACCTCTTCGCCGGCTGCGATTCGTGGAACGGCTTCAAACAGCACTTGACCCGTTACGATTTCACCCTTCTGGCCCTCGACACGTTTGGGTTCGATCCCGTGGCTGAATTGGGCAAGAGTTTTGATGTCCTTGGCCTCTCGGCTGCCCCGGTTTCGGACCACGATTTCGTAGGTGACTTCGGTACCGATCGGTGCCGGAGCCACGGGGTCGTTGATGGTCAAAACCAAGTCGGCGATCGATTCGACTCGGGTCATCAACGTCACATCGGCAAAGCCGGCGGCCGTTCCCTTGCAATCAAACGCGAAGACGTGTTCGCCGGTCGTATTCATGTTGCAGCGGAATTCGTAATCACGTTTGGCCTCGGGCGCCAGCGAGGCAATTTCCCAGTGCAGCGTGTTGGCACGCAGTTCGGTGCCCTCGATACCACCCAAGTACTTCGCACCGGCTGGCAATCGAAGTGTGGCCACAACTTTTTCGGTCGTTGCCGAGCCGACGTTTTGAATCTGTAAGCTGTACATCGCCTCCGTGTTCTGGTACTTCAGCTCGGGCCCATTGAGCACCGCTTCGATTCGCGCGGCCGAGACTCGGATCGTCCGCGCCGCTTCGGCACGCAGATCCAAGTCGCCCATCGCAAGGCCGTGGATCTTTAAATCCCCCAGATCTTGGGCAGTCAGCTCGACGTCGAACTGAGCTTCTTTGCCAGCCGGGATGTCGCCGATTCGTTGAGTTTGAGGTGTAGCCGAGTTGGGCGACAACGTGAAAACGATGTTCGGAGCTACCCCGTCGCCCGGGTTCAGCACTCGGACTTTGTAAGTTTGCGATTGACCATAGACCACTTCTTCGGGACCTTCGATCGTCAGGTCGAGTCGCGGTTCGTGGACCTTGATTTGAGCCACGCTCTTCTGGGGCATCAACGTCCAGTCGACGTCGACGTCATGGGTACCGCTTCGAGCCGCGTTCAAACGAATGAACAATTGCTCCGATGAACCGGCTGGTAACTGGTCAATTTTCCAAACCAGGCGTTCGACGGTACCTTCACCTTGGCTTTCGACTTGGCCGCGAGTCACATTTTGCCCTCGAACCTCGGCCCAATCCGGAATCATCGCACGGACGATCAAACCTTCGGCGTCGATCGATCCACGGTTTTCCACCCGAATTTCGTACTCGTTGGTTTGACGAATGGTGACTTCATTTGGTCCGCGAGTGACAACCCGAATTCCGGGCAATTCGGAGCTTGCCATGCCCGAGCCGACCAAACCGCTGTCCTGTGACGCGGCGGTCCGCATTTGATTTCGAACGTCGTCGTTGGAACGATTGAAGTTGTCGTTGGCCGGTTCGACACGCTCCGATGCATTGCCTTGATAGCCATCAATGGAATGCATCGGGACGGTGGTGGTCACATTGGGCGTGCGATTCATATCGCGGCGGCCGTAGGGATCATTGAACGGATCCGGTGTGGCACGAGCAGTCTGAAACGACGGGGCCGACGGGGCCGACGGTGAATTGACGTAGGGACGTGAGATTTGCGGGGATTCGAAATTGTCACTCGCGACGCCCGATCCGATCGTGAGGCTCGACGAACCATAGTTGGTGGCCGGCATGCCGATGCTGGTCGTCGCCGTCGGTGCAGTCGAGCTCGTGGGTGCAGTCGGGGTTGTCGGTGCAAACGTGGTTGCCGGATCGAAAGCGGTCGCCGGTGGGCCGGCGCGGTGAGAAGCCGTGCTCGCCGGGATTCCCGTCGTCGGCATCGTTAGGACGATCTGCGGCGAATCAGGTGCTGATGCTTCGGTCTGCGACGCGTCGGTTAGCAACTCGCTTGTCTGTGGATCCGCGATTTGCGGGGAACCTAATTGCGTCAGTTGCGATTCGGTCGACATCGACGCCGCGTACGCTTGGGTCGGAATGTTCATCGAGGGCACGCTGGGCACCGCAGTCTTGTTCGGATCAACGGGCGTCACGTAGCCAGGCTTCGCGACCAAGTCGGGTGAATGGAGCGTCGCCGAAGGCTCAGGCTTCTTCGCGATGCCCTTCGCAACGACGGACGGTATCGGCTTGGCGACTTCCGCCTTCTTGGGATTGCTCGTTGCGATTTCTCGGCGAGTGATTCGGGGCACCAGATCCACGACGCTTTCGTCGGTGGCCAGTGACGATGAGGCGGTCACCGACCCTGCGACCTTTGGAACCGATGTCGAGGGAACGGAGGTGGAGGGAACCGAATAGGTATCGACTTCCCGTCGGCCGCTGCGACGACTGCTCGCCGAGTCGGACAACGAAGGAGAGGTAGATGACGCCGCAGACGACGGTATGGCCGGCAGCGAACGGTTCGATTTTGGTGCGGTCGACGCGACGGCCTTTTCGGCCGGCGGTGTCGGGATGCCACGTGATGTCGACGTCGAGCGCCGCGAGACGGAGGGTACTGGAACTTCGGAACCCGTCGTTGGGGACGGTTTGGCGCCAAGGTTTTGCGGGGACTCCGATGAATCACTTGGCACGTTGTTGATGCGGGTTGACGCACCGCGAACGATTCGGGCATCCGAAGTTGCGGATCCACGTTGGGGATCGCGAATCGGTGCCGACGCTTTCGCCACGTTCCCAGGACTCGCTTGATGGTACGGAATCCCGTCCCAATTCACGGCTGATTTGGCATTGCTTGACGTCGATCCGGGCGGGCGGTGGTTGCCCCACGAGAGTTGTCCGAGTTCGACGACGAGTTTCGTGAAAAAAGAGACCCCAGCAATCCACGTTGGGGCGGCGCATGCGTGGAACGATTTTGAGCAGCTGGTTTGTCAGATCCGCCGGACGTTAATCGCTCGAAAAGCCCAGGGCTCGAGCCACTTGTCCCGGCGACTTGGCGGATCGACGACTCGTTCGACTCGCCCGAAGACGTGGCAACCGCTTGCTCGACGCCGTTCACAGGCGAAGGTTCCGCCCCGAACGCAGCGCCCGGCATCACGCCAGCGAGCGAAAACATCAACATCAAGGTGGGAATGGCGATCGATGTCGAGGGGACAAAGAGTCGGCGGGTTACGCGGTCCATGCGTCAGTCTCAAACGTTGGCGGAAGAACGGTGTTCGGTCATCGTTTCATCGGCCGAATTCTTCGTCCGAATTGAACCCATTTTGACGATTAAAACGATTCCAACGGGGGTGTCAGCGGCATCTCCGATAGCCGCAGCCATGAAACTGGCCTAAAACGGACGTCGATCCGTTTCTCATTCATCCCTTACCATTCCACCCCGAGCTAGAACCGTGAGTCGCCGAGCAAAAATTGAAGCGATGTTGGCCGATGATCCGAGCGACAATTTCTTGCGATATTCGTTGGCAATGGAGCTGCGTAGCGAAGGCGAGAATGCCGAGAGCTTGGCCATTTTCGACGATCTGATGAAGAACGAACCACCTTTTGTGCAGGCTTTTTTCATGTCCGCCCAACTGTTGGTGGACATCGACGAGATCGATCAAGCTCGAACCAATTTGCGGGACGGAATTGAACAGGCGCGTGACCAGGGTGACTCGCACGCGGCTGCCGAGATGAGCGAATTGTTGGCGACGTTGGGCGAAATGGGCGAATTGTGAACAACAGCGAACTTCCCTTTGACCTGATTTTTTTTCGCGGGTGAGAGATCGATTTGGCCGCTGAGCAAACCACCGCGATCGTGCTGAGAACGATCGAATTTAGCGAGACCAGCCTGATCGTGTCGTTGTTGACGCGTGACTTTGGTCGCATCTCGGCGATGGCTAAAGGAGCTCGCCGACCGAAAGGCCCCTTCGAAGGTGCTTGACCTGTTGGCGGTCTGTCGTGTAGTCGTTCTTAAGAAGTCTTCTGACACGCTCGATTTGTTGACCGAAGCGAAGCTGCACCGGCGGTTTCGTGGCGGAGAAAAATCGCTCGAGCGAACGTACGCGGGCTACCACGTCGCCGAAATGCTGCGGCTGCTCACTGACGAACATGATCCTCATCCCGAAGTCTATGACTTGGCTATCCAATCCCTCCACCAGATCGACGGCTGCGGCGATGTCGCTTCGACGCTGTTGTTTTTCGATGCCCAGATTTTGCGGTTGCTGGGGCATTCGCCGGGGACGGATCGATGCACCGATTGCGGGCAAGAAGTGGTATCGGCGGCTCGGATTGCCTTTTCGCTCTCCGCCGGAGGGATCGTTTGCAATCGCTGCCGACCACGCCAACCCCAAACCATTTCGATCACCTCCGCTGGCATCCAAGAACTGCGTCGATTGCAAAACGAAACGACGAGATTGCCAACTCACGTCGTGAGCCATCTTTATGGGGAGCTGCTCGCCTTGATGAACCGATACATTCAAACAGTCGTGGGCAGCGTGCCGAGGATGCAGTCGTTTTTGCCGACGAACGTTGCGGCAGGGGGGCGAGCTCGAATGAAGCAACCACGACTCAAAGATGATTCAGAGCCGATCGCAGGACGCGAACTGATCAACCCATGGAAAGAACAATGATGTCGGCAAACACCGATCAAACTCATCGTCGCCGAAACACGAAACGCGTCGCTTTGGCCACCGTGCTGCTCGGCGTTTCGCTCGTGACCGGGTGTGCATCGCTTCGCAATCCGCTGGGAATGCGCGACGACGATCCGGCAAACTTGGCGGCCGGCGTGATCAATCCGATCGTCCAGGTCTCAGGCGAAGAGATACCCGGCACATCCAACGAAGTCGTGCGAGCCGATGGATCGCTCGCCGAGAAAACCAAACAGACGACGAAATCGGTCACCAACTTTCTGGCCGGACGCGAACAAGAGGATCAGACCCGGGCGAAGGCCTTCTATCAAGAGGGCGACCGGTTGTTCAAGTTGGCGAGCACCGAGCCCATCGAAGAACGCAAAGCCACCTTCGCGAAAGCCGCCAAGCAGTTCAAGAAAGCGGGCGAAGCCGCGCCCGGATCAGCGCTCGAACAGGACTCCCTGTTCATGCGAGCGGAGAGCTATTTCTTTGCCGACCAGTTAACGATGGCGACCGACACGTACCAAAAACTGATGAAAGAATTTCCTCGCAATCGACACAACGACAGAGTCGCAGCGAGGTTGTTTTCGGTCACCGGATATTGGCTCGAAACGGTCAAAGCCAACGAGAAAAGTTGGATTCCGCTCAACTTGACCGACTCTTCGCGTCCGCGAGTTGATACCGATGGTCATGCCATCCGAGTGTTGGACCAAATTCGCTACGACGATCCGACCGGACGCTTGGCCGATGATGCGACGATGGCCGCCGCCGCCGAATACATCCGGCAACGAAAGTTCAACCAAGCTGATGAGTTCTTGACCGACTTGCGAGAAACGTTTGCCGACAGCGAGCATTTGTTTTCGGCACACATGCTGGGCATTCAATGTAAAATCGAAATCTATGCCGGACCCGATTACAGTGGCTTGATTTTGGACGAAGCCGAGAAGTTGGTGCGACAGACTCGTACTCGCTATCCCGAAAAACTTAACGGCACTGAATACGGCGAGATGGTCGCGCGAGCGGCCAACACGATCGCCTTCCACCGGGCGGAAAGTTTGATCAAAAAGGCGAGCTTCCGCGAAAAACGCAAGGAGTACCGTGCGGCGGCAACGTACTACCAAGATCTGCTCCAAAACTATGCTGACACGCCGCAAGCGGACATCGCGCGAGAACGATTGGCTCAAATCGACGAGCTGCCCGCTGTACCGACGCAACGATTGGCTTGGTTGACAACCATCTTCCCAGAGTCGAAGCCTCGCAACCCATTGAAAATGGATTTGCCGAGCGATGACGCGTCCAGCGATACGGGGTCGATTTATCGATGATTTCGCGAATGCGATTGATCGCCGCGTTGCTTTTGCTTTCCGGTCTCGGAGGAGGCGGGGGCTGCGCCGCCTATCGATTCGGATCGACGTCGATGTTCCGGCCCGGGATTCGGACCGTCCACGTGCCCGTCGTTCGCAACGATACCTTTCGACATGATCTGGGTGTCCGATTGACCGAAGCGATCGTTCTTGAGATCGAGAACCGCACGCCCTACAAGGTTACCGGTGATCCGAACGCCGACAGCACGCTGGTTTGCCGAGTCGTCTCAGAGTCCAAACGCGTGTTGACGGAAACCGATACCGATGATCCGCGAGCCCTCGACGCGGCCGTGTCGGTTCGCGCAACCTGGACCGGCCGTAACGGCGAGTTGCTGATGCAAAATGCGGTCACCCCCAGTGGTGAGTTTGCGATCAACTTTGGCCAAGATTCGCGGTTCGTCCCCGAAGCGGGACAATCAGTCGACTCGGCAATGCAGGACGCCATCGTGGACCTGGCGTCGCGAATCGTTTCGCAAATGGAAATGCGTTGGTAAACGATGCCACAGGATCTCGTTTGGAATCTCGGACGCCGACAGCTCCGAATTTCCCATCGGCCGTTGGTGATGGGAATCCTAAACGTCACTCCCGACAGCTTTTCGGATGGTGGCAAACATCACCAAGCTCGCGACGCCGTGGCGGCGGCGATCAAGATGCAATCCGATGGCGCCGACATCGTTGACATCGGCGGCGAAAGCACGCGACCGTACAGTGAACCGGTCGGCGCCGACGAAGAACTCGACCGCGTCATTCCGGTTATCGAAGCACTTCGCGACTCGCTTTCAATTCCGATCAGCATCGATACGAGCAAGGCCTCGGTGGCAGAAGCTGCGGTCGCCGCCGGCGCCGAAATCATCAACGACGTGACCGGATTGGAAGGCGACCCGGCGATGCCGAGCGTCGCCGTCAATCGCGGAGTCGGCGTCTGTGTGATGCACATGCGAGGCAATCCGCAAACGATGCAAGACGGACCCGTGTACCAGGACGTCGTCGCCGAAATTCATGCCTACTTGGTGGCCAGAAAAGAATTCTGTTTGCGCGTGGGAATCTTGCCGGACCGGATCTGTCTGGATCCCGGGATCGGATTCGGCAAAACGCACGAGCACAATTTGATCCTACTCAATGCGACTCGCAGGTTCACTGATCTGGGTTGCCCGATTCTGATCGGTCATTCTCGAAAAGGTTTTATCCGCAAGTCGATCGGCGATGACGCGACCGATTTGGCATGGGGCAACATTGGCGTGACCTTGGCGGTGGCTGCCGCGGGAGCCCATGTGGTCCGGGTTCATGACGTCCGCGAGACGGTAACCGCACTAAAAATGTTTGAGGCCTGCGGCGGCATTCGCTGAGCCGCGGAATTCTCAGTCGTCTCGACAATGTCGTTGATCGCTCCGCCGATCCATGTCTCAAAAAATTGAATTCGGATCAGCGGAGCGATTTAAAATTCGGAAATGGATCGGCGGAGCGATCCACTACGATTAGGAAATGGATCGGCGGAGCGATCCACTACTTTTTTTCTGGCGGGTTGGCGGAGTCTGGTGGGAGGTGCGCGGGTCGATGGGTTTCGATCGACGCTGTGGTGGACTGGACCGCGGATGGTGGCATTCGTCGACTCGGTCGCGGTTGCGGGCCGAGTGTGAAGTTTTCGAAGCTTAAGGTTTGCTTGACACCATGGACGGATTCGATCGTGAAGGTGGTCACGTTCATCGATTCGCTCTTATTAGGAGATTTGACCGGTTACTGAAATCACAGTTCGTGCATGTAAAGCATCGGTCATCGCGGTTTCTATCGCAGCAGCAATTCAGGCGGCTTCGCTCAAGCACCGAGATTCGGTCGGGATCGCAACAGACGAAACGATTTTGATCCCGCGGTTCGCGTCATCATCGAAAATCCTCTAGGTCATCCACCGCACCCTTATCGGTTGCTGTTGGCTTCGGAGTTGGTGTTATCGCCTCGGATTGCCAATAACGAGTCGTTGATCGACGATGGGCCCATGAAAATTGATTTCGTGATCACCGAATTGTTTGTGGGCGGCGCCGAACGCTGTCTGACGGAATTGGCGACTGCGATGGCGGTGGCGGGCGATTCGGTGCGAGTCTTTTCGATCGGATCGTTGCCGACCGGAAAGCAGGCGATGTTGGTAGAATCGATTGCGGGCGGCCGGCATCGAAGTCGAATCGGGATACGCCGATTCGATTTGGCAATTTCGATCGGCCAAACGACGGCTTCGCTCTTGGTTGGCGTCGTCACCCGCCGACGTCTGTCAATCGTTTTTGTTTCACGCCAATGTGATTGGCACGTCCGCAGCGGTCGAGGCAGGAATTCCGATTCGCGTGGGCGGAGTGCGGGTGGCAGATAAAAACCGAATTCGCCTCCCCATCGAGCGGGCGGCGGTGAAGCGAATGACTTCTTTGGTGTGCGTCAGCGGCGCCGTGCAAGATTTTGCGTCGGAGCGTTTGGGGTGTCCGAAGGAAAACTCGTTGGTGATTCCCAACGCGGTCGATGTTTCTCGATTTTCGCTGGGTCCCGCACTCGACTGGACCACTTTGGGTTGGCCGTCCGACGCGTCGGTCGCCTTGTTCGTCGGACGGATGGATCCCCAGAAAGGTCTCGACTTGTTGCAAGAGCAGCTTGACGCGTTGGTTCCGGTCGAGAGCAATCACAAATTGTTGCTCGTCGGCGATGGACCGGGTCGACCCGCCATCGATCGATGGTGTGCCAAAGTGGGCAAAGACCGAGTTCAAAGGTTGGACTGGCAAGCGGACGTCGCGCCGCTGATGCGGGCCTGCCGCGTGTTGATTCTGCCCAGCCGGTATGAGGGAATGCCCAACGTGGTGATGGAAGCGATGGCGGCCGGACGCCCGGTCGTGTGCAGTCGCGTCGAAGGATCTGTCGAATTGTTGTCGCACGACTGGCAACACCAGTCGTTCGCAATCGGTGACGGACGGACGATGGTGTCACTGGCCAACGTTTACTTGAACGACGCAGCCGAGTCCGATCGCGTCGGGGAAATCAACCGCGTCAGAATGCGAAACGAGTTCTCGATCCCCGCAATGGTCGATGCGTACCGGAGCCATTATCAAGGTTTGCGGACACGTCGGCTGGAGGTTTGAGTGCTGCGAGAAAGCTCGTTCGAGCCGTTGTCGCCGCGTGCACTTTCGTAGCTGCCCGACTGCTCATGGCCGCTCGATTCCTCATAGCTGCTTGGGCGTACCGGTTGAAAGCGACGCACGCGGACTTCGTCGTTTCCGAATGGATCCGACAGCGAATCGAACAGCGAGCCTTCACTGTCATCGGGAATGGGCGGTGCCGGAATTGGCGATTCATCCCGGCCGTTGATCGAATTCGGTTTCGGTGCAATTCGAGGCGATGAATCGCGAGATTGAGTCGGCGGTTGAGTGAGTGGTGCGGTGATCGAACCGGCTCGCGGCGTTGGCGAATCGATGCTCGATTCACCCATTCGCATTTGGGTCCGCGGCGCGACCGTGGGCCCCGAATCTTGCCAAGATTGGTCCGTCGGCGGCGTGGACTCGATCGGATCTCCTATCGATTCGGAGTAGGGTTGATTGACAACCGGCGCACCGTGCGAGCGGATGGGTGCGTAAGACGGCGCGGCGTGAGTGCGGATCGGCTCGGCGTAGTGATTCATCTGGGGCGGCATCGGGACGAACAATTCATCCATCATGGCCGCGTCACACCCGTCGTCACAAACGCTATCGGTGCAACCGGTGCGGCATCGGTCTAGCCCCAGTACCTTTTCGATTCCGCCGGCGACCGAGTCAAGCGCTTGATACGGCATCGTTCGCTTCATGTTGATCTTGGGCATCTTCATGTTGAATTTTGGCAGATGCAGCCGCGACAGGGAGAAGCGTTTGGATTTGCATCCACAGGTTGGCGAATCGCATCCGGCGTCGAATCCGCACGCCGGTTCCATCATCGGCATTCGATCACAGGCGTCCTCGATGCCACAGGATGCGTCTGCACCGTGGAAGAAATCAGCGCCGCATCCCAAATCGCCTGCGGAAACCGCCGAAGGCGCTGCCAGCAACAGACCACCGGTTATCAGCGAGGCTAGGGCGAGGCGATTGGAAACACGATGAATGGGCATATCTCAACTCGTCTTTTGGGCATCGAAAACGATTTTTCGTCACAACTATCAGGGTCTATCGACGTGCCAGAATCCGAATGACCAAAAGAACCGAAAGGACCGTCAAAGTCTGCCCATTTTGACAAGGGCGGGATCCTGGTTTGCGAAGGCGTTGGGATACCAGGCCGACGATCTCAGCCGGGTAGACTGCGCGACGTTGAGGTGGTGCCCTGACGTGGTGTCCCGGGGCCAAATTGGGCGGCAGACAGGACGGATCCTGATCGTTAAACTGTGCTTTCCGAGTTTCGCTGTTAATCCTTTCGAGAAAGACCATCACCGTGACGTTTGATCCCTTTGGAGTTCGCGATTCTTTCGATACCGGCAGCGGAACCGCGACGATCTATCGTCTCAGCAAGCTGGAGGAAGCCGGACTGGGCGAGATCAGCAAGATGCCGTTTTCGATCCGAGTCTTGCTGGAAGCGGTGCTGCGCAATTGTGATGGTTTCTCAGTCACCGAAGAGGATGTCAAAAACCTGGCTGCCTGGAACGCCACTGCCCCCGCCAAAGAAGAGGTCCCCTTCAAGCCCTACCGCGTCGTCTTGCAGGACTTCACAGGCGTGCCCGCGGTCGTCGACTTGGCGGCAATGCGTTCGGCAATGAAGCGAATCGGTGGTGATCCAGAAAAGATCAATCCCTTGATTCCGGTCGACCTGGTCATCGACCACAGCGTGCAGGTGGACTTTTTCGGTTGCCAGATTGGCGCTTGACAAGAACGTCGAAATCGAGTTTGAACGCAACCGAGAACGCTACGAATTTCTGCGCTGGGGCCAGCAAGCATTTGACAACTTCTCAGTCGTCCCGCCCAACGTTGGCATCGTGCATCAAGTCAACCTCGAATACTTGCCCGAGTGGTGGCGGTGAAGGAGACTCCGATCGGTCCGGTCGCGATGCCCGACACGCTGGTCGGTACCGATAGCCACACGACGATGATCAACGGCTTGGGTGTATTGGGCTGGGGCGTCGGTGGAATCGAAGCCGAAGCCAACATGCTGGGTCAACCGCTCTACATGCTAATGCCCGAAGTCGTCGGTTTCGAATTGTCGGTGTATTGCCGGCCGGGGCGACGGCAACCGACATGGTTTTCAGAGTCGTCGAAATTCTGCGCAACGAAGGTGTCGTCGGCAAGTTTGTCGAGTTCTTCGGTGCGGGCATGAACGCGATGACGTCGCCGACCGTGCGACGATCGCGAACATGGCACCCGAGTACGGTGCGACGATGGGATTCTTCCCCGTCGATGATGTCACGCTCGATTACCTTCGGCAAACCGGACGCAGTGAAGCAAGCGTGCAGCTGGTCGAACGCTACTGCAAAGAACAGGGGCTGTTCCGAGTCGATGAGGCCCCCACTAAATTACACCAAAACGTTGTCACTCGACCTTTGCACGATCGAGCCCTCGATGGCCGGTCCCAAACGACCACAGGACCGGATCGCACTTTCGGCGATGAAGGATCGTTCAATCATTCACTGACCGCGCCGGTCGGCAAGGCAGGGTTTGGATTGGACAAAGAAGAGCGGAAAAGTCGCAGACATTCAAGACAATGGTCACAGCAGCCAAATCGGTCACGGTGCGGTGGTGATCGCAGCGATCACCTCATGCACCAACACCTCCAACCCGTCGGTCATGGTGGGCGCAGGCTTGCTGGCCAAAAAAGCGGTCGCCAAAGGCTTGACCGTCCCGTCGCATGTGAAGACGTCGCTGGCGCCGGGTTCACGCGTGGTGACCGATTATCTGAACAAGGCGGGTCTGACGGACGCCTCATAAGTTGGGATTCCACACCGTCGGTTATGGCTGCACGACCTGCATCGGGAACAGCGGACCGCTGCCGGCGCCGGTCGCCACGGCGATCACGACCGGCGACTTGGTTGCGTCGGCCGTACTGTCGGGCAATCGAAATTTCGAAGGCCGCGTCAATCCGTTGACCAAAGCGAATTACCTGGCCAGTCCGCCGTTGGTTGTCGCCTACGCCTTGGCCGGTACGACCGACATCGATTTGGTGACCGAGCCGATCGGTAAGGGCAGCGATGGAAACGACGTTTACTTGAGAGACATCTGGCCATCGGCGGACGAATTCCGTGACACGATCGCATCGTCGATCAAGCCTGAAATGTTCACCAAAGAGTACGGCGAAGCGGTCGACGGTAACGACCTTTGGAACGGAATCGACGTCGCAACTGGGGCAATCTATCCGTGGGTCGATAAAAGCACCTACATTCAACAGCCACCGTTCCTCGACGCCGTGACCGGCAGGAAGTTCCCGACATCGAGCCGATTCGTGGCGCACGAGTGCTGGCATTGTTGGGTGATAGGGTGACGACCGACCACATTTCACCCGCCGGCGCGATCGCCACCGATGGACCGGCGGGGCACTATCTGCACGACCAATCGATCGCGGTTCGCGACTTCAACAGTTTTGGTTCGCGTCGCGGCAACGACCGGGTGATGGTGCGGGGCACCTTCGCCAACATCCGAATCCGCAACCAACTGGCCCCTGGCACCGAAGGTGGCGTGACTCGTCACTTGCCGACCGACGAAGTGATGAGCATCTATGACGCGTCGATGAAGTACCAAGCGGCGGGAACACCGCTGATCGTGATGGCCGGTACCGAGTACGGAACCGGCAGCAGTCGTGACTGGGCGGCCAAAGGAACGATGCTGTTGGGTGTTAAGGCCGTTATCACGGCCAGCTACGAACGGATCCATCGCAGCAATTTGGTCGGCATGGGAGTGCTTCCGCTTGAGTTCGCCGAGGGTGCGACCTGGCAATCGCTCGGACTCAACGGCGAAGAGTCGATCGACATCGCGGGTCTGTCCAACGATCTGGAACCTCGCTCGACCATCATGGTCACGGCGACCAGCCCCGATGGAAAGATGAAGTCGTTCCCCTGTGTCGTCAGAATCGACACGCCCGTTGAAATGCAGTACTACCGCAACGGCGGAATTCTGCCGACGGTGCTTAGGAATTTGTCAAAGTAGTTCATTCATAGGAACCTGATCATGCCAACCGCAAATGCCCGACACATTTTGGTGTCATCGGAAAAAGAATGCTTGGATTTGAAAAATCAAATCGCCGAAGGTGCCGATTTTGCTGATCTGGCGGCACTCCACTCGTCGTGCCCCTCGGGCGCCGACGGCGGTTCGTTGGGCAGTTTCGGGCCCGGCCAAATGGTGCCCGAGTTTGACGCCGCGGTGTTCGGCGGAAACGTTGGCGAAGTCCAAGGTCCCGTCAAAACCGATTTCGGATATCACTTATTAGAAGTGACCAGCCGGACGGAATAGCCGCGTTTTTTGATAATCATGCCAAGATCGTGACCGGCGGACCGAATCGGTGCTTGGAGCCTTCCGCTTTCTCGCAACCGACTACTTTCTCGCACCCGACGTGGTAAGCATGAGTCGCCTAAAAAGCCTTTTCGCATCCGCGGTGCGGTGGGGGTGGTTCGGGCTTTTGGTCTTGCTGGCATTTGGCTACTTGGTGGCGGGGCTTTCGGAGCCGAAACCGTCACGGGCAAGGCCGGAAGCATCTTCGACGTCGCCGATTTCTAAAAAGACGGCGGATGACGCACCCGCTCCCAGTCAATCCAACGAGCTCGATTCGGCAATTGGGGAGCTGGATCAGGTTTGGCTCGATTCGTTGGCCGAATCGGGGTTCAAACCCGCGTTGGCGGCGGATTGGATGACCGTTTGTCGTCGCATGTCATTGGCGTTGGTGGGCACCGGCATGTCGCTCGAAGAGATCCGAACACTCGAGCAAATTCCCGCCGACCGGCGCTGTCAAACGCACCTCGACACGCTGCTGAACGATTCGCGGTTCCACGGTTATTGGGGCGAGCGGTGGACCCGATTTCTGGTTGGTACCGATACCGGACAGTTCATTGTCTACCGCCGTCGTCGGTTTCGAATCTGGTTGACCGAGCAGTTTGCTGCGGACGTTCGCTATGACAACCTGGTCCGCCGTTTGATCACGGCTGAAGGGCTGTGGACCGATCGTCCGGAAGTCAATTTTTTGACTTCGACGTATGACAGCAACGATAATTCTCCGGACCCGATCCGTTTAGCTGCTCGGACTTCGCGAGCATTTTTGGGGCTGAGAATCGATTGCCTGCAATGTCACAACGACTTTCTCGGCAATGTGAATTTGGGCGATGTCGATCAGCCACGCGAAGGTTTGCAAACGGACTTTCATCAACTAGCTGCTTTCTTTACCTCGGCAAAGAGTGATGGCCTACAGGGTGTTCGCAGTGGGAAGCCGAACTATAGCTATCAATACCTCAACGCCGATGAAGCGGTCGAAGTCGAGCCGGCCGTTCCGTTCTCGCCCGAGTTGTTGCCCACCGAGGGTGACGCGAGAGAACGCCTGGCATCATGGATCACGCATCCCGAGAACCGCCAAGCGGCGCGGGCCGCGGTCAGCCACGTTTGGGCATTGATGTACGGGCGACCGGCGGGAGAAGCCGTCGACAACCTGCCGCTCGATTCGACCAGCAATCCGATGGTCGAGTGGTTGACGGATGATTTTGTCGAACACGACTTTGATTTACGGCGGCTGATTCGCTTGATCGCCCGATCGGCCGCGTTCGGCGTCGACAGCCGCGGTGAAGGCACCGTGACCGAAGCGATGGAGTCCGCCGGCGCGGTTTTCCCGCTGGTTCGACTGCGTCCGGAACAGGTGGCCGGGTCGATCATCCAAGCCGCTCGAGTCAAACGAATCGATCGCAATTCATCGCTGGTGTTGCAGTTCCTGTCGTTCACCGGCAACAACGAGTTTGTCGAGCGCGACGGCGACATCGGCGAAGACGAGTTCACGACCGACTCGGTCACCATCACCCAGCGATTGTTGATGATGAACGGCAAAATGCTGCGTGAGCTGACCGAAGACAATCCGGTACTCAACTCCACCTCGCACGCGAGAATGTTTGCGGCGGACGAGCAGGGAGTCGTCGACACCATGTACTTGTGCGTCTTCAACCGCTATCCGACCGAGGGTGAACGATCGCACTTTGTCAATCGATTGATGGAATCGACTAATCGTCGCAAGATGATCGAGGACATGACGTGGACATTGATGAACGCCAGCGAATTGGCGTGGAACCACTGAGAGAAGGAGGGGAGTGAACGCGGCGACCTTTCATTTCGCCGCGGGACATGTTGCCTCGCCCGTTACCGACCCGTTGAGCCGAGTGCCCGACGGGCCGCGCATTTTTACCAACGCATCGCGTTGACCGCGCAGCCAGACGACGAACCAGTGTCGTAATAACATAGATAAGGCAATTCGATGATTGGACTTTGCGACCCCGCCGCCCACCTGTCTCGCCGAACCCTACTCGGAGCGGGCGGTGGCGCCTTGATGCTCTCATCCATCGCACGCTCTTTGGCGCTTGCCGATGAACGAGGGCTTACCGATTCGGCAAAGCCGCGAAACGTCATCCTGATCTGGTGTGAGGGAGCGCCCAGCCAACTGGAAACGTTCGATCCCCACGCGGGCACCAAGATTGGCGGCGATGTTAAAGCCATCAACACGTCGATTCCTGGAATCCAAATCTCGGATCTGTTGCCGCAAACCGCCGAGATGATGCATTTGACGTCCCTTGTCCGCAGCGTCACAAGCAAGGAGGGCGACCACGCCCGCGCGGTCTACAACATCAAGACCGGATACCGACTCGATCCAACACTCCGGCATCCGTCGATCGGCGCGGTGCTCTGTCACGCGGATGAATCCGGTGCGGACATTCCCCGACACATTTCCATTCTCCCGGGTGAATCACCGTCGCGGGGCGGTTACTTGGGTGCCGCCTACGACGCCTTCAAGATCAATGATCCGTCGGGCCCCGTCCCCGACATCACTCGACGCGTCGACGAAGAACGGTTTGACCGACGAGTGTCTGACTTGTACGACGTCGTTGAAAAAGAGTTCCGACGTGGCCGACTCAACCAACTGGAGAGCGAACGAACACTGCACCAAACCGCGACCGACTCGGCGCTCAAAATGATGTCGAGTGACCAGCTCGGTGCGTTCAACGTCTCGGACGAACCCAAAGCGAACCGCGACGCATTCGGTGACACCCCATTCGGCCGAGGCTGCTTGGCCGCATCGCGATTGATCGAAGTCGGTGCCCGCTGCGTCGAAGTCACGCTGAGCGGATGGGATTCGCACATCACCAATCACGTGCTTCAATCGGCGGCTTGTGAAAAACTCGATCCGGGGCTGTCGGCGTTATTGCGACGTCTCCAAGATCGCGATTTACTGGATTCGACACTGGTGGTTTGCAGCGGCGAATTCGGCCGGACTCCGACGCATAATCCGGCGGACGGCCGAGATCATTGGCCGCACGGTTTTTCGACGTTGCTTTCCGGTTGTGGGATCCGCCGCGGGCATGTCCACGGCGGCACCGCGGCCGATCCCAAGTTGGATGCGGACCAACCGCTCGCCGATCTTTCTGATCCCGTCACAGTCGCTGATTTGCACGCGACGATTTTGTCCGTATTGGGAGTCGATTATGACGAAGAACTCGACACACCCATCGGCCGCCCGCTCAAACGCAGCGAAGGCACGCCCATCCGATCGATCATGACTTGATAGTGTTGTGGATCGATGGGACCGACGCACGAAAAGTCGTTTTGATCGGTTTTGGCGCCTCGGCTACCGCGGTCATCGACGGTGTTTCCACGACCACTGACTAGGTCGTTGACTTGCCTTGGAGGGCTAGATTTTGTATCGATTAGAGTTCCGCGAGATTCTGGTCGATCACCTCTCGCTAACCATCCCGCCTGTCAGAGCTATGGAATCCCCCGTCCGATGATTAAACAACTCGCGTTTCACACGGCTTCGATTGCGATTGCCGTTCTCACGTTTGCCGCCGCCTCGGTGGTGTCCTCCACGTCGCTCGCCGCGGATCCGGTTTTGGTGGAATTGGACACCTCCGCGGGCACGATCATCTTGGAACTCGACCAACAGAAAGCTCCAAAGACCGTTGCCAACTTTCTGGAATATGTGAAAAGTGGGCATTACGACGGGACGGTGTTCCACCGTGTGATCCCTGAATTCATGGTTCAAGGTGGTGGAATGGATGCGTCGCTCAACGAAAAACCGACACTCAAGCCGATTGTGAACGAGTCATCCAATGGACTGAAGAACGACGAGTACACCGTTGCGATGGCTCGAAAGCCTGATCCCAACAGTGCTACAAGTCAATTCTTCATCAACACCGGCACCAAAAATGGGTTTCTCAATCGCGACGATCCGCAATCCGATGGATATGGGTACGCGGTGTTCGGCAAGGTTTTTGACGGTAAAGATGTCGTCGACAAGATGGAAGCCACTCCAACCCGTTCGGTTCCTCGGCCAGGGGGTGGCCCATTGTACGAAGACGTCCCGGTCGAACCAATCACCATTAAATCAGCAAAAGTTTTGTCGGGCGTGGACAAGTAGTTCCCCGGAGCACGAGATTTTGCCGACCTGGCAGGCTTCTTGAGTCTTTTTCCTGCCGGTCGGCGGTCCGCCACTTGACGATAATTACTGAAATAACGTATTTTTCTTGTTGGTGGAGACATTTGGCACGCAGCTTGATTTTGGATTGTCCTGGATCATGCGATGTGTCGTTTCGAAACACCAAAATCAGTCGTTTCCGATCGCCAGTGTAGCTTCAATTGGCAGAGCAACGCATTCGTAATGCGTAGGTTATGAGTTCGAATCTCATCACTGGCTTATTCGCAGTCCGGGGTCCTCAGGGATCTCGCCAGCGATCGGAAAGACATCGGCTGATGACTCGGCACCGAATTCGCACGGCGTGACATGCGAATTCGATTGCCGCATGTGGCTGTGGACCGCACCAACGCTGCATGCTCCCATTCCCATGCTTTTGACGCCCCCCGCGGAGGGCAGGAGACTTGTGTCGATGAGTGAAACCGATCTCGACGTTCTCGACCTAAAGGACATGGTTCTTTCGAACAACTCGTTTGGACCTGCCGACGTGGGCAAGATCCGATCCGCGATCGCGGAGAACTACGGCCATTTTGGCGAGTTGCGTGATGCGGTCAACGAAATGGACGACGATGCATCGCTCAGCCCTGCGGGAATGACAAAGAAGGGCGTCTGTCAGTTCTTGTTGGGAAACTTCCGCGAATCATTGGCAACGCTGCAGTCGGGCGACGGCGGCGCGATGGCGCTGTTTTATCAAGCTCGTTGTCAATTCGAACTGGGCAAATACGAAGACGCGATCGCGGCCTACGAGAAATCACAGAAGTCTGGATACAACGACGACCCTTGTAAAATCGGTATCGCCGAGTGTCACCGCTACGCGGGGCGCGTCGATGACGCGCTGGCCATTTTGGACAACATTTTTGGTCCGGCCGAACAGACCGCTGACTACATGTACCAACGGGCGGCAACGGTCGCGGCCGTGGGTGGTCGAATGGAGGAGGCGATCGCGTTGTATCAACGAGCGGTAAATACGGACGCCAACCATGCGGGCGCCCTGTTTGGCCTGGCCTTGGAAAACGATCGCATGGGCAACGACCAGGAAAGCTTGGCACTGTACGAACGGGCCGCCAAAACCTTCCCCACCGGCGTCGGTGCATTGATCAATTTGGGACTGGTCTACGAGGACAACAACAAGTTCGACAAAGCCCAACTTTGCTACAAACGAATCTTGGATTGTTACCCCGATCATCCTCAAGCGCAACTGTACATGAAGGATGCTGCCGCGACCGGCAACATGCTTTACGACGAAGAGGCACAGCGCCGCAACGATCGCCTGGCACAGATCCTCAACATGCCGGTCACGAATTTCGAATTGAGTGTTCGCAGCCGCAATTGTTTGCAAAAGATGGGCATCGATACCATCGGAGACCTGACGCGGACCAGCGAAGCGGAACTGCTCAGCAGCAAGAACTTCGGCGAAACGAGCTTGTTCGAAATTCGCGAAATGTTGACCAGCAAAGGGCTCAGTCTGGGGCAATTCGCCCATGAAAAGAAGAGCAGCGACCCACCGGTGGACACCAGCCACATGTCGGCCGACGAGCAGGCGTTGCTCGATCGCCCGATCTCCGATCTGAATCTGTCAGTGCGGGCTCGCAAGTGCATGGCACGGCTGCAACTCAATTCGATCGGCGAATTGATTCGCAAGACCGGCGACGACATGTTGGAGTGCAAAAATTTCGGCGTGACCAGTTTGAACGAAGTCCGCGAAAAGCTCACCGACCTCGGGCTGAAGATGCGTGGGGACTGATCCGACGTCATTTTCATGAGCCAGTTTCGATTTGAACTCTCGCACCGCGACGCGTCCACTCCAGCGCGTCGCGGTGTTTTTTTGACTCCTCACGGTCCGGTCCAAACACCGGGCTTCATGCCCGTTGGTACCCAGGGAACCGTTAAGGGAGTCACGATCGACCAGGTCCGGGCAACGGGTGCCCATATGATTCTGGGCAACACGTATCACTTGGCCCTTCGGCCCGGACATGAAACGGTTCGGCGGCTCGGCGGGTTGCACGGCATGACGCGCTGGGAAGGGCCGATCCTGACCGATAGCGGCGGTTTCCAAATCTTCTCGCTCGGCGACATCAACCAAGTCACCGAAGAAGCCGCGACCTTTCGCAGCCACATCGACGGCGCCCGGATTCGGCTCACCCCCGAGCACTCGATCGAGATTCAAGAGTCGCTCGGCAGCGACGTGGCGATGGTGCTCGATCACGTGGTCGCGTTGCCAGCCCAGCCCGGCGTGGTCGAAGACGCGATGGCGCGTTCGATCCGCTGGGCAAAACGTTGCCTCGAAGCCGCGACCCGGGATGACCAAGCTAAGTTCGCAATCGTCCAAGGCGGACTCGATGTCGAACTAAGAGTCCAATGCGCGACCGAACTTTCGTCGATGAATTTTGATGGATACGCCGTCGGTGGACTGAGCGTCGGCGAAGCCCCCTCGGAGATGTATCGGATCACCGCGGCCACGTGTCCCGCACT
Source organism: Pirellulaceae bacterium (assembly GCA_963781095.1). Taxonomy (GTDB): domain Bacteria; phylum Planctomycetota; class Planctomycetia; order Pirellulales; family Pirellulaceae; genus Rubripirellula. The sequence goes on along the minus strand of CAWAEA010000001.1, from coordinate 30,361 downwards.
GCCCGAAGAAAAGCCTCGCTATTTGATGGGTGTCGGGAAACCGATCGATTTGATCGAGAGTGTCGCGCGCGGCGTCGACTTGTTTGATTGCGTGATGCCCACGCGAAACGGTCGAAATGGTTTAGCATTCACCGACGAGGGCCAGTTGAAACTTCGAAATGCGATCCACAAAGAAGACACGCGTCCGATCGAAAAAGATTGCCCGTGCCTGGCGTGCCGGCACAGTCGCGGCTATCTCCGACACCTGTTCGTCGCCGGCGAGATGCTCGGTCCGATTTTGTTGTCGATTCATAATCTGACCTACTATCAACGGATCATGCAGGGTGCCCGAGACGCGATCGAAAGTGGAGCTTATGACGCCTACGCTCGGGAAAAAAAGTCGGGATGGGGCATCGAGTGAAAGCGGTCGTATCGGCGTTGACACCGGTCATTGCCGAACCTTACGTTTGGTGTCGATCGAGCGATCGAACACACGACCCGCCTTGTGGAACTCATGGCGAGTCTTGTTTCCGGCCGGCGATTAGCGACCGTTGTCTCCCTTTAAACGAACGCAGGGCACATGAATCGTTTCAAAAAGCCGATGTCATGGAATTTAGCCGGTTCTTCGACGCCTCCGTCTGCGGGCGATCGATCGGAGTCTCGTGATACCAAGCTAAAAACTTGCGATTTCACCATGTCGGAGGACGACCACGGGAATCCCGTCGAGTCGGATCGAGCCTTTTTCTTGCCGCTTCACTATTCGCCCGGTTATCAGTATCCGTTGATCGTGTGGCTGCACAGCGATGGGTTCAACGAAAAGCAAATTGAGCAGGTTTTGCCCCACATCAGCGTGCGGAATTATGTCGGCGTTGGCGTTCGCGGTAATCGAGCGACCGATTCCAGTGGACACCGCTTCGATTGGCACTCAAGTCGCGCAGGCATCGGCATTGCTCATGACTTGGTGATGGACGCAGCCGAGGAAGCGTGCGATCGTTACTCGGTACGCCCCGACCGGATCGTCTTGGCGGGGTATGGAGCGGGCGGAACGATGGCGATTCGGATCGCGATGCGAGACCCGCGCCGTGTGGCGGCGGCGGTGTCGATCGGTGGGCGGATGCCCCAAGGCGAGATTCGAAACCTAAATCAATTGCGGGCACGGCGATTGCCGATGCTTTGGCAGTGGGCTCAACAGAACGCCGAGTACACGACGGACGGATTGAAAGCCGATTGTCAAGCCGCGATGTCGATCGCAGCAAAGGTCCAAGTCCGCCAATACCCGGGCGATCACGAGATGGACACGATCGTTCTGGACGACCTGAATCGTTGGATGATGGAAGAAGTCGTGTCCGTTTCCAGCAAATCGTCGGATCGTTGGCGGACCACACCGACGACGTATTCGAGCAACTGACGCTGGCGGAACCCCACGAGCCTGCGTCGGTCAGAGATTAAGATCGAGCCGCTTTGTTTGCCGTTGGCTTTTTCAGCTAGACTGGTGCTTCCGACAGCCTCCCGCCCACCCGGCCCAGTCCTCTGATCGTGAGAACTCATGAATTCAGGTGTCCCCGCTCCTCCCGATTCTCGTGCCGACGATTCGGCTGTGAAATCATCCAAGGGCCAGAAAGTGTTGATCGTCGATGACGATTTTGAGATCATCGAATCCGTTCGATACGCGTCGAGGGCGCCGGTTACGAAGTCGTGATTGCACGCGACGGTAACCAAGGACTCGCGCTGGCCGAACGGGAGAACCCGGATTTGATGATTCTGGACATGATGATGCCCAAACGCAGCGGATTTTTGGTGCTGGAAAAACTTCGTCGCCTGCGTGACGTGCCGCTGCCGGTAATTATGATTACGGGAAACGAAGGAAGCCGACACAAGGCGTACGCCGAACTGCTCGGAGTCAGCGACTACATTCGTAAGCCATTCGCGATGGAGCGACTTATCAACGCGGTCGGAAATTTGTTGGACAACTAAACGATGATCGAAGATTCAGCGTCGCAACGCATTTTGATGTATGCGGCCGTTTGCGGTGCAACCGGAGTGGCAATTGGTGCAATCGGCAGTCATTTTCTGCCGCAATTCTTGGAATCTCAAGGCCTGAGTCCTGAGTTGATCGAGAAACGGGCTGGCCAGTTCGACATCGGTGCTCGGTACCAAATGATCCACGCGGCCGCGTTATTAGGCCTGGCAGCCATCCCGGTCGGTCCCGGCGTGATCCGCCACTGGATCGGACGGTTATTCGTGATCGGAATCGTGATATTCAGCGGCTCACTGTACGCGCTTGCGATCACCAGCTTCACCAAGCTTGGCATGATCACGCCGCTCGGCGGATTGACCTGGATCGTGGCGTGGTGCGGCTTGATTTGGGTCGCCCGAGACGATACCCGAAAAGAAAAACGGTTCCACCAAATCCGTGGGAAAATTTAACGATCCCCGTTTTTTTGATCAGAAAATTCACCGGTAAACCGACCCATAAATCGCGCCGGGGAGTCGCGTTTTCTCGGATACTTCGTACGCTTGCCACGCGGTTGCCTACTCGTCGATTGCCGACCAGTTCGCTAACGTGTCGCAACTGAGCGAATGGTTTGTGATCCGCAGTTGATGGAAAATGGTGGTGTGACGATGGCTGAATCTGCCCAGGCCGGGTTGGCGTTCCCGCCCGTTTGGACACGTCCTCATCTGTTGGATTTAGAGAGTCTGTCGGCGGAAGAAATCACTGCGTTGTTGAGCGTTGCCCAGCAATTGAAAGAGATGACGGGCGGTTGCCGAAACAAACTCTCTTTGCTGAGCGGGAAAACGTGCGCGAATTTGTTTTTTGAAGACAGCACCCGTACCCGCAACAGCTTCTCGTTGGCGGCGAGACGGTTGGGGGCTGACACCGTCGAGTTTAGCTCTTCGGGCAGCAGCGTCGCGAAGGGCGAAACGTTCGTCGATACCGCCAAGACGATCGAAGCGATGGGTGTGGATTGGGTCGTCACGCGGCATGCAGTTCCCGGCACGCCGCACTTGTTGGCCCGCGAACTCGGATGCTCGGTGATCAGTGCGGGCGATGGCCCGCACGACCATCCGACCCAAGGCTTGCTCGATATTTTGACAATCATCCAGCATCGCCAATCGGTCAAAGGTTTGACGGTGGCGTTGGTCGGCGACATCGCCCACAGCCGCACTGCCCGTTCAAACCTTTGGGGCCTTCGGAAACTTGGTGCGCATGTCATCGTTTGCGGGCCGCCGACTTTGGTCAGCCCGCGTTGGCGTGAACTCGGTTTCGAAGTCGCGCATTCGCTCGACGCGATTTTGCCACGCTGCGATGTGTTGAACCTGTTACGGATCCAATTCGAACGACAATCGGCTCGACCGTTCCCCAGCGTCCACGAGTATGCGGCGCTCTACGCCATGAACGCTGCACGAATGCGGCGCGCCAAGGACAATATTTTGATCATGGCTCCCGGGCCAATCAATCGTGGCGTTGAAATCACGCCCGAAGTCGCCGATGGCCCCCACAGCGTGATCCTGGAACAAGTCACCAACGGTATCGCCGTCCGCATGGCAGCTTTATGGTTGACCGCGGGCGCCAAATCAAACAATGCAAGCCCCTCTTTGGTCTAGTCCCTATGGCTCCTGGTGAAATGAATCCGGCTGCGACCTCTTTCTTAATCACCGGGGGTCGCCTCGTTGATCCGTCCCAAAAGATCGATCGCGTGGCGCGGTTGTTGGTGGTCGACGGCCGGGTCGAATCGATCGATCCCTCCGACGGCGATATTCCCAGCCACGTCAAACACATTGATGCGTCGGAGCACATCGTCGCTCCCGGGTTGATCGATCTTGGTGTCGAGTTGCGTGAACCGGGTTTCGAAGAAGATGAAACGATCGCATCGGGAAGCGACGCCGCGCTGGCCGGCGGTTTCACATCCGTGCTCGCCTGCAGCAGCACCTCGCCGTGCATCGATTCCCACGGCGCCGTCGAATTCGTGCGTCAGAAAGCAGTCCAAGCGGATGGAGTTCGAGTCCATGTGATCGGCTGCCTCAGCAAGAACCGCGATGCATTGCAGATGGCGGAACTCGGATTGCTGCACGAGGCCGGCGCGGTCGCGTACAGCGATTCGCCGCGACCGATGCCAAACGACGCGCTGTTGAAACGAGCGCTGGAGTACGCACAAATGTTCGACTTGCCGATCATCAATCGGCCCAACGTCATGACGCTCTCCGAAGGCGGCATCATGCACGATGGACAGGTCGCGTTGGTGTTGGGATTGAAAGGATTGCCCAGTGAAGCCGAAGACTTGGCCGTGGCTCGGGATGTCCGAATCGCCGAAGCCACCAATGGACGGTTGCACATCGGACCGGTCAGCACCATGGGAGCGGTCGATTTGATCTCCCGAGTCAAGGAACGGGGCATCCAAATTACCGCATCGGTATGTCCGCACAACCTCTGCCTCGACGATACCCACCTTCGATCGTTTGACGCACGGTTCAAAGTTCATCCGCCGCTGCGGAGCCCCCGGCACATCGAGATGCTCAAGAAAGCGGTCGCCGACGGAACGATCGACGCGATCCAAAGTGGTCACATGCCGCGGGCACGAGAGAAAAAAATGGATGATCTGTTCGCTTCGCCGTTCGGACTGGCGTCGCTCGAGACAACCTTGTCGACGATCGCGACCTTCATGCTGGGGGTCGGCGGATTCAATTGGTCGTCGCTCATCGATCGCTTGTCCACGGCGCCGGCCCGGATTGCGGGGGTCGACGGCGGTACCCTTTCGGTCGGGTCGATCGCCGACATCGTGATCATCGACCCGCGGGAAAAATGGGTGGTCGATGGTCGCCAATTCAAGTCGCACTGCATCAGCACCCCGCTGGACAATATCGAAATGACGGGTCGCGTGACCCACACCTTCGTGGGCGGAAAACTCAAGTTTGCAATCCGCCCCGATCCAAGGCACTCGGCGTAAACCGCGGGGTGCGCGTCGCGGTCGGTCTCAACGCCAAAGGGGGCGTCAGCGACCTCCCTTCTGCGACGCGTAATCTGTAGGGCTTTTGCGGGTTGATCATGGCGATCCGATCGGAACGACGACAACGACGCTGATTCGTGTGCGGTCTAGTCGGATTATTGGACGATTTGCAGGTTGAATCGTAAGGGATAGACCGTCTGCAACTCCGTTTGAGCACTCCGATGATACTTCGCAAAACCAATCGGCGACGCTTATTGCTGGCCATGCTGATCGCGGTCGGTGCATCAGTGAACGATCGATCCCACGTAAGCGCTGCGGACATTTTGGTTACCAATGCCGGGAGATTCGGGTGCGAATACGCTGAGGGCGGCGCCCAACGCAGCGGCGGATGGTGACCGGATTGTGTTCAACATTCCTGGGTCGCCCACGATCACGCTGCTCAATGATCTGCCGACGATCAACGGTCGTTTGTCGTTCCGCAACGCGCTGGCGGCCTCCCCGGTCATGATCAATCGCAACGGACGCGCGGCCCTTGGCATCAACGGCGGCTCGCTCGACGTTTCAACCCTCCGCGTCGACGGCCCGGGCTTTGACATCACCGCAAACTCGACCAGCACGATCTTTGGAAACGGAACTCTGATCGCGGACACCCAAGCCAGCGGCATCATCTCGCCGGGCGACAGCACGGCGACCGGCAATGTCGGAACACTAGCGATCACCGGGGACCTCGACGCGACCAACTCACGGATCACAGTGGATGTGACAAACCAGGACTCCGTGGATGAAAGCGACTTGGTCGACGTGACGGGGACGGCGACGATCCAGAACGCGCGGATCGTGCCCCGGTTCAGCGGATCGAGTTATCAGATCGGTGACGATTTTCGCATCATCAATTCGAGCAATCCCTTGGTGGGAACGTTTGCGAACCCGACCGACGTTTACATCCTGCCCAGCAATCCTTTTTTGGAAGCCAGAACGGACGTGGGCGGTAGCACCGTCGACTTGGTGATCCAAGACAATGGTCTCGATTTCGCGGACGTGGTTCAGGGGGGCAATTCAGTTGCGGCCGCCGGCGCGCTCGACCAATTGCGTGGGACGGCGACATCGGCGACCGCGTTGGCAGCGATCGGGGCGCTTCGCAACGGCTCCGGCGAGCAAGTCGGCGCGGCCGTCGCCCAGATCTCGGGCACGCTCTACGCGAATCTGTCCGACGCCGAAACCCAACTCACTCACGTCGGGCTCAACTCAGTCCGCCACCGCAGTTTGATGATTCTTCGGTTACCAGTCGATGCACCAGCGTGGACAGGTTGGGCGACCGGGTTCGGCTACGAAGGGTCGACGAACTTGGATCATCGCCAATCGGTAGGTTATCGCCAACAGGTCGCTGGTGTCGATCTGGGCGTCGGGGGTGTGCATCCGAACGGTTCGTCGGCGTTCGCGTTCGCCCAACTCAACTCGGGCGATATCGAATCGCGGGGCGTGTCGGACGAGCGGGCCGACGTCGAATCTTATCGACTCGGCGGGCTGCTTCAATACGTCGGATCGGTTGGCTACGTCGCGGCAGGTGGCGGCGGAGGCATCCAGGATTATGACACCTTCCGTTCGCTCAGCCAATTCACGGACTCGACCTCGGTGACCAGCCAACTGGATGGTTCAAGTACGTTTGGATTTCTGGAAGTCGGGTCTGCGGCGGTGACCGGCAATTTGGTGTGGCTACCCTACGCGACGTTGCAAGCGGTTTCCGTCCAAACCGATTCATTCAACGAGCGCGGCGACGATAACTTCGCCCTTGCGGGCAACGACGTCGATCGAGACTCCCTCCGCAGCATCATCGGATTCTCGGTCGAACAATCTGGCGGCACCGCGTTCGGGCTGGCCACAACCCGGTTGGGAATCGGATGGATGCATGAATTCGAAGACACATTCGCCAGCGTGCGGAATACTTTGGCGGCGGACACGACGCCTTCGACACCGATCTCGTTTCAAACGCAAGGTGTGGATGCGGGGAACGACTTTGCCGTCGTCGGTGCCCAGCTCAACTTCGGCGCCTTCATGGGAGGTCGAATATCGACGGGTTACCAGGGAATCTATAGTCGCCGATCGTCCAGCCAATCGGGATTGATCGGAATCGCATGGAATCTGTGAACCGGATAGGGAACCTCGCGTTCCCGTAAATCTCTGACATTTTCCCAATGCCGCGTGTTTCGAACCGCCCGAACGACTATAAAAATGAGTCTTCGCTGGGATGGCATGAAACAATAACGATTGGGGAACAAGCGATGTCGCAGACGGTCACCGATACTCAAGCCACGCTAAGCGACGATGACGTTCACGCCGTCGACCGACTCGGTCGAGCTGACGCGCAACTGCGGAGACGAGCTGGGTCGCGTCATCGTCGGGCAACGCGAAACCGATCGATCTGTTGCTGGTGTGCCTGTTCGCACGTCGACACGCGTTGTTGATGGGCGTTCCCGGGTTGGCCAAGACGCTACTGGTCAGCAAGTTGGCCGAAACGATGTCGCTGAAATTCAGCCGCATTCAGTTCACGCCCGACTTGATGCCGATGGACATCACCGGCACCGACATTCTGCAGGATAACGGCGACGGGTCGACGTGAATTTCAATTCGCCCACGGTCCGGTGTTCGCCAACATCATCTTGGCCGACGAAATCAACCGCGCACCACCCAAGACTCAAGCCGCGATGTTGGAGGCGATGCAGGAACAACGCATCACCGTCGTCGGCAAAGACGTTCGATCTGCCACCGCCGTTCATGGTCTTGGCGACGCAGAACCCAGTTGAGCAAGAAGGCACGTATCCGTTGCCCGAAGCTCAGCTCGATCGGTTCATGGCCTTGATCGAACTGGACTACCCGTCGGAGAACGAAGAGATCGCAATCGCTCGCACGACGACGGGCGGCGAGTCTGCCCGACTCTCGACCACTTGATGACGGCTGAGGACATCATCGCTCATCAAGATCTGGTTCGTCGCATCCCGGTGCCCGATCACATCTACACCGAAGTGGCCCGGTTGGTGCGTAAAACTCGACCGGCGCGGCGGCACCGCGCCGGCATTGGTTGTTGCCGTTGGTGTCGTGGGGTGCGGGGCCACGAGCGGTTCAGGATTTGATCCTGGGTGCGAAGTCACGAGCGGCACTGGAAGGGTTCGTACATGGTTCGCAGCGAAGACATTCGCTACGTCGCGTCAGCGCGTGCTGACGCACCGACTGATCACCACCTTTGCGGCCCAGGCCGAAGGTTTTTCGGCCCGCGATATCGTCGAGCGTTTGCTGGCCGAAGGACCGAAATGGCCAAGTGAACAACAGCGACCGAGATTTTTTGGATCCCGACGGTGTTGGCAGGATTGGCGGGTATTACCGTTGATGGCACGCCGACCGATGCGGGGCAGCGTGTCGGGGAAGCACATCAGCCCCAACGCGTGGCGCGAGTGTCGAGTTTGCGGAGTACCGCAAGTACGTTCCCGGCGACGATCTGCGGCGATTGGATTGGCGTGCCCACGGACGCAGCGATCGCTACTATGTCAAAGAATTCGAAGCCGACACGAATCTGCGGTGCTGTTTGGTGGTCGATACCAGCGGTTCGATGGAATTCGGCTCGGCGGCGACGTGAGCAAACTGCAGTACGCTCGCCAGATCGCCGCGGCGATCGCCTACTTGGCGGTCCAGCAAGGCGACGCGGTGGGATTGTCGTGCGTCGCCGAGTGCAATTCACGAGCACTTGCCGACCCGGCGCAATCCGTCGCACCTGAGTGTCTTGTTTGACTTGTTGGGTCGGACTCGGGGTAAGGGCGAAACGGAGTTGGTCGGTGTCCTGCACGAAGTCGCCGAAACGACTTCGCCAGGGCGCAATGGTCATCGTGATTTCGGACTTTTTCGTCGATCCCGACGCTCCTGCGAGGCTGTTTCGAACACCTCCGATTTCGCAAGCACGATCTGTCGCTATTCCATTTGCTCGATCCGGTCGAATTGAACTTTACCTTCCAACGGCCGACGCGTTTTTTGGACATGGAGGGCGGCACCGCAATCTTTGCCGAACCGAGCGAGATTGCCGATCGATACCATCGAGCACTCAAGCAGTATCTTGACCAAATGCAGACGATCGTGATGGAAACGGGAGTCGATTATCATCGCGTCAGCATCGACGAGCGTATCAAGACGTGTTGATGAATTTTTTGACCCGGCGTGCGACGGCGCGGAGGGTTCGATGAGTTTTCTGCAACCTTGGATGTTGGTCGCGCTGCCGCTGGCGTTGCTTCCCATCATCATTCACCTGATCAATCAGCGACGTTATCAAACGACCCAGTGGGCGGCGATGATGTTCTTGCTGGCCGCCAATCGGATGAACCGCGGCTACGCGAAAATTCGCCAGTGGGCGATCCTGGCGTTGAGAACACTGGTCGTTGCGGCACTCGTGTTTGCGGTCGGTCGTCCGCTCAGTTCCGGACTGCTCGGCGGTGCGATCACCGGCGGGGGATCGTCCAACACGATTGTGTTGCTGGATCGCTCGCCATCGATGCAACAACGCGACTCAACCGGTGAAATGACCAAGCTGGAATCGGGATTGGCCAGCTTGTCGCAAACATTAACGACGATGGGCGTGGGCCGAGTCGTGTTGATCGAGAACAACGCGGTCGATCCACGCGAGGTCGAATCGCCCTCGGGATTGATCGATTTGCCCGATGTGGGCCCGTCGGACGCGGCGGCGGACGTCCCCGCGATGATGTTGGCGGCGCTCGATTACGTTCGCGCCAACGAATTGGGCCAAACGGAGATTTGGATCGCGTCGGATTTGCGAGAAAACGATTGGCGATCCGGCGACGGTCGTTGGACGTCGCTGCGTCAAGCCTATTCGGAACTGGGGCGTCGGGTCCGATTTCGATTGTTGGCGTTTCCAGAATCGGCTCCGGCGAATCAATCGGTTCGCGCACGCGAGGTGGTGCTCAATACGGCCGGGCCGGATCCTTTCGTGTCGTTGACGATCGACGTCGCAGGCGAATCGTCCTCGGCGAAGACGGTTCCCGTCACGATTGAAATCGAAGGCTCTCGTTCGACGGCGGATGTGAAATTTGATGGCGTCGCGGGTGAGTTGAAGGGACACCGGATCACGCTACCGCGTGGCCAGGACCGCGGCTGGGGACGGGTGTCGATACCGGCGGACGCCAACGCCGCGGACAACGATTATTACTTCACCTTTGACGTCGCCCCACCCCGCCGTACCGTCGTGGTGACGGATGATGAAGATGTCGGGCGGGTGTTGAAACTGGCTGCCGAAATCACCCCGGACGTGGACATCGAATGCTTGGCCGAGGTGGTGTCACCGGACGCGGTGGCGGGCGTGGATTGGGAGTCGGTGTCGCTGGTCATGTGGCAGGGCCCGGTCGGCGACGACGCGAAGGCCACGTTGGAGTCGATGGTCGATCGCGGCGGTGTCGTGATATTCTTGCCGGTTGACAGTTTGCCGGGTGAGGGCGCTTCGGCTGCCGCGGCGTTTGGGGTCGCGTGGGATGGCTGGAACGAGCCCGATGATCCGATCGCGGTGGGATCGTGGCGTGGCGAAGCCGATTTGCTGGCCGCCACGTTGGCGGGTGCTTCATTGCCGGTGGGTGAATTGAAAGTCAATCGCTACGCTGGGATCCAAGGCGAATGCACCGTGCTGGCGACACTGGACGGTGGGGATCCGTTGTTGGTCCGCGTGCCGACTCCGCGAGGTGCGGTTTACGCATTGGCGACGACGCCGAACAAGGCCGATTCGTCGCTCGCGACTGATGGAGTCGTGTTGTACGTCATGGTTCAACGAGCACTGCAAGACGGTGCCCAGTCGTTACGAAATGCCGATCAAATGGACGCCGGTGAAGTCGACCCTCCGGCCGCGGCGGGTTGGAGGGAATTGGCAACGCGAGGGGATCGATTGTCGACGCAACGGGTTTACTCGGCGGGCGTCTATGCCGACGACAATCGATGGTTGGCGATCAACCGCCCGGCCTCGGAAGACCAGCCCGCAACGCTTTCGGATTCGCAAGTCGACGGGCTCTTCAGCGGCCTGTTGCTCCAACGAGTTGACCAGTCCGCGGGAAGTTCGAACTCAATCGTCGAGGAGGTGTGGCGAGCGTTCTTGATCATCATGTTGGTCGCGATGATCGGCGAAGCGATTCTGTGCTTGCCCCGTCCACCCGTCGACGCAACGACGGGAATGCCCAAGGGTGACGCCGTCGCAAAAGGTGCCGTGGCATGAATACAACCACTTCCCTAACGTTCAACTGGACGCCGTGGACGATGGCGATCGCGGCCTCGGCAGTGGTGGTGACAATGGTCGTCGGCTTGATCGCGTGCCGGCGAAGTCGGTGGCGCCCGTCGACCGTGATTCTAGAATCCCTGCGTTTATTGATGGTCGTCGGTGCGGCGATTCTATTGGGCGGGCCCGAATGGGTGCAACAATACATGCCCGATCGCAAACCGGTCGTCGCGGTGCTGTGGGACGATTCCACCAGCATGGCGACGCGAGATGCCGAGCAAGCCAAATCACGCCGTGAATCGATCAAGAGATTGACTCAGTCCGAGACTTGGAAATCGCTGTCAAAGCGGGCCGAGGTCGTGATCCAACCTTTTGCCGAAACCAAACAGACCCCTTCGCCGAACGATAAAATCAAGCCCATCTCGAACTCGACGGATTCCGCGTCGATCGACGCTGGAAAAAGCGTTGGCACGAACGACGCCGGCGAAGGGGGAACCCGCGGTGGTGCCGACGCCGTCATGGATGCGAGCGAGGCGGGGACCGATTTGGCCAGTCCCCTGTTGGATGTCGCAACGTCTCAACCCCATTTGTTGGCCGTCATTTTGGCATCCGACGGCGATTGGAATCAAGGCGATGCACCGGTGGAAGCGGCATCGCGTTTGAGATCGCTGGGCGTGCCCGTGTTTGCGTTTCCGGTCGGCAGCGAGACGCGACTGCCCGATATCGAGCTGTTGAGTTTCGACGTGCCGACGTTCGCGATCGCCGGCAAAGTGGTTCGTGTGCCGTTCACCATCGAGAGTTCGTTGCCGCGCGACTATGTGACGAGCGTGACGATGAAAACTTCATCGGGTGAGACGCTAAGCAAGGAGGTTCGCATCGCTGCGATGGGACGCACGTCGGGTTCGATCGATTGGAAACCCGAAAACTTGGGTGATCAAACGTTGACGTTGACGGTCCCGCGATTGGCCGACGAAATTCGAGATGACAACAATGAATTGGCCGCACCGATCTCGATTCGTGAAGAAAAACTGAAGGTCTTGGTGGTCGAGTCGCTACCGCGCTGGGAGTACCGATATCTACGAAACGCGTTGTCGCGGGATCCCGGGGTCGAGGTTTCTTGTTTGCTGTTCCATCCGGGATTGGACAAACGGGGTGGGGGAAACGCCGATTACCTCGCCGAATTTCCCGCGACAAAGGAGGAGTTGGCGCGGTACGATGTGATCTTCTTGGGTGACGTCGGGGTCGAAGACGAGCAGTTGACTATCGAGCAATGCGAGTGGATCAAGGGGCTGGTGGAACAGCAAGCCAGCGGTTTGGTGTTCTTGCCCGGTTGGCAGGGGCGACAATTCCAGTTGCTCGAAACGCCCCTGGCGGATCTGATGCCGGTCGAGCTCGATGACGCTCAACCCGGCGGTTGGGGATCACGGACGGCTCAGCATTTCGAACTGACTGAATTGGGACGGCGAAGCTTGTTGACAAAACTTGCCGATACGGCCGACGAAAACCTGGAGGTTTGGGGTAACTTGCCTGGGTTCCAGTGGTACGCGCCGATTCTGGCGGCCAAGCCCGGTACCGAAACATTGGCGGTTCACCAAGAGGTCAGCAATCAATACGGTCGACTGCCGCTCGTCGTGACGCGGACCTACGGCGCCGGCAAGGTGTTGTTGATGGGAACCGATGGGGCGTGGCGCTGGCGAAAAGGCGTCGAGGATCTGTACCACTACCGATTTTGGGGGCAAGTGGTTCGCTGGATGGCGTATCGCCGCAACATGGCGGGCGGTGAGACGATGCGGCTGTACTATTCGCCCGAGCAACCCCAAGTTCGCCAAACGATCACGATGAACGCTAACGTGATGGAAGTCAGCGGGGAACCGCTCAGCCGAGGCGACGTGTCACTGAAAATCGTGTCGCCCTCCGGAAAAGAAAGAGTGATTCGGTTCGAGTCGACGGGCGAAGCTTGGGCGCGTTTCAGCGGTCGCTTCACGCCCCGCGAACCGGGCGAGCATAAGATGACTCTGTTTTGCAAACAAACCGGCAAGTCGATGGACGCGACCGTCTTCGTGCAAGGCGTTGCACTGGAGCAGGTCGGCAAGCCGGCCCGGCCGGACGTGTTGAGCGAGATCGCGCGGGTGACGCGAGGGCAGGTGATGACGATGGATCGTGTCGACGATGTCGCCGCACTTTTGGAAGCGATGCCGGATCCGCCGCCATCGATTCGCCGCGTCGCACTGTGGAGCCATCCGTTGGTGGTGGCTTTGATGATCGGGGTTTTGGGTTTGTTTTGGGTTGGCCGAAAAGGAGCCGGATTGATATGAGTGGTCCACTGAAAAACGACACCGGTTTGCAGGTGCCCGATTCGCTCAAGCAGCAACTGCTCGACTTTCGACGCAAGGTTTGGACGATCAAATTGGTCGAAGCCGCCGCGATCGTATCGCTCGGTTTTGCCGCCGCGTTTTTGATCGTCTACTTTGGCGACCGGCTCGGCGACATGCCCGAGTCGCTCCGCGCGGCGACGTTGATCGCCGCGATCTCGTTGGTGGCGTTGATCCCTTGGGTCGCCTACCGGTGGGTGTATCGCAATCGGGGATTGGAACCGCTGGCCCGATTGTTGGGCAAGCGACTGCCAGCGGTCGGCGATCAATTGCTGGGCGTGATCGAGTTGTCCCACAGCCGATCCGAACAGGCTCGGTCGCCGGCGCTCTGCCAAGCCGCGATGAACCAAGTCGCCGGCGACGCTGCCAAACGCGACTTCAAAGAGTCCGTTCCCCGTTGTCATCATCGAAGTTGGTCCACCGCCGCGGCGATCATGGTCGTGGTGGCCGCGGGGATTGGAGTGGTCTATCCGTCGGCTTCGGCCGCCGCCCTCTCCCGCTTGACGATGCCGTGGAGGGATACACCCCGCTACACGTTCACTCGCGTGGCGGATCTGAAAAATGAAGTCATCGTGGCTCACGGAGAACCCGCGATTTTGCCGGTTCGGCTGAGCGACGAATCGGTCTGGAAACCGGCAACGGCGAAACTTTCGATCGGAACCCAATCCACCCTCACGGCACCGCTGGTCGACGGCGGCTACGCCTTTGCCATCCCTCCGCAAATCAAATCCCAACCGATGACATTGGAGGTCGGTGACGTGACGGAGTCGCTCCTTCTTGAACCGACCCTGCGACCCGAATTGTCGTCGATCGTCGCCGATGTGAATTTGCCGACGTACTTGGGCCAGCCCGAAGTTCGCCGCGTCGATTCTCGCGCCGGCACGGTTTCGATCGTCCGTGGCAGCCAAGCGGTCTTTACCGCCACCGCGAATCGCGAATTGGCCGCCGGCGAAGTCAACACCCGGCCCACTCGTCCCGACGGCAATACGATCCAGAGCGAATCGCTCGACATTGAAGCGGTGCCGGCACTCAAGTTCACGTGGCAGGATCAATTCGGGTTGTCCGGCCGCGAGCCGTTCGATCTGTCCGTCAACGCGATCGACGATGAGGCACCGACCTTGATCTGCGACGGGCTAGCACGCCAAGCCGTCGTGCTGGATTCGGAACAGCTAAAGTTCACGGTCCGGGCCAGTGACGATTTTGGAATCCGACGCGTCGGCATGGAGTGGCGAGGGTTCGAGGGCACGATGGCAGCCAAACCGGCCAAGGGCGAAAGACGTCTCTCGGCCGGCGATCATAAAGCCGCGGACGTCGAAGTGATGGGCACATTCTCGGCAAAAACGCTGGGCATCGAGCCGCAACCGATCGAACTTTTTGTATGGACCGAAGACTACTTGCCGGGACGACCGCGGGTCTATTCGCCGCCACACATTGTTTACATTCTGACCCCCGATCAACACGCCGTTTGGATGACCGAGCAATTGAGCAAGTGGCATCGCCAAGCGCTCGACGTTCGCGATCGCGAGCGGCAACTGTATGAGCGGAACAAAGAACTACGCTCGATGGATCCCGCCGATCTGGCGTCGGACGAATTGCGACGTGAGGTCGAGCGCCAAGCATCGGCCGAAGAATCCAACGGTCGCCGTCTTTCCAGGCTGGGCGAGCTCGGTGACGAGCTGGTTCGCACCGCATCACGAAATCCCGAGATCGGTGTCGGGCATCTGGAACGCTGGGCCGAAATGTTGCAGGTGCTGAAAGATCTGTCCGAGAATCGCATGCCCTCGGTCGCCAATCTGCTCAGCGAAGCGGCGGAAAATCCGATGAAATTGGCGGGCGGCGAACCATCAAAACCGGGTTCGTCGTCGAAGCCGGGACCGAAACCCGGTGGTGGACCCAAAGCGGGCCAATCACGGACGGCTAAGTCGGGATCACCCGCCGAAGCCGCCCAGGGGCCGGCTCCCAAGTTGAGGGCGGCTCCCTCGTTGGTGGACATGGAATCATCCGCCCTTTCGCCCGACGAAGGGGAACTCGCGGCCGGGGCGCCTAAAAAACCGAGCAGCCCGGCGCTCAGGTTGCCCTCCACCACCGTGATGGGAAAGTCCAAGAAGGCTGATCCTCCGCCGCCGCCAAATCAACAGGATTCAATGCAAAAAGCGGTCGAAGAACAGGAAGGCTTGTTGGCCGAGTTTGACAAGTTGGCCGAGGAGCTCAATGCCGTGCTGGCCAACCTCGAAGGCAGCACGCTGGTCAAGCGATTGAAGGCGGCTTCGCGCGAACAAAATTTGGTCGCCGGCCGTTTGACCGAGCAATTGCAACCAGCGTTCGGGGTCGCCAAAACGGGCATCAAAGAACCGGTCAAAGAGGTGCTCGAGCAGCTTAAAGAGACGGAGTTGGTCAGCACCCGGAATGTCTCGTTCATCATGGACGACATGTCGGCGTACTTCGAACGTCGGCGGTTCATGCATTTCAAAGCAGTCCTCGACGAAATGAAGTCGACCGACGTGTTGGGCGGGCTGAGGACCTTGTCCGACGAAGTGTTGACGAAGCAAGGATTGTCCGTGGCCCAAGCCGAGTATTGGGCCGACGCGATGGACCGCTGGGCCGAAAATTTGGTCGATCCCGCCTGCAGCGGCCAATGTCCTGGTGGAGCCTCGCCCGAGAGTCTGCCGCCGTCGATCGTGCTGGAGGTGCTACAGATTTTGGAAGCCGAAATCAATCTGCGTGACGAAACCCGCGTCGCCGAACAAGCCGTTGCCGCGGTCGAGCCGAAAGTTCACGCCGAAACCGCAAACGGACTGGCCCAAACACAAGCCGAGATCAACGAGCGTGTCGTCAAAGTCATCGATCGCATCGGTGAATTGCCAGACGCTAAAAAGCACTTCGGCAAAGAGATCCAAATGCTCACCCAGGTCGACGGGGTGATGACCGACGCCAGTCAAATCTTGAAGCAGCCAGAAACGGGCTCGCCCGCAATCGCAGCGGAGACCGAAGCGATCGAGCTGATCCTGCGGTCCAAGCGAATCAATCCCAAAGGCGGCGGGGGCGGAGGCGGGTCGCCGGGCGGAGGCACCGGCGGTGGAAACACGGTCGACTCGGCGCTGGCGTTGTTGGGCAAAGGCACCAACGCGAAGGAGATTCGTGAAGATCGCGGCGTGTCGCAAACCACCGGCGAATCGGGAACCGTGTTGCCCGAAGAGTTCCGTCGTGGACTCGACCAATACTTCAATCGCCTGGGAGGCGGCTGATGCACGATTTCAAACCTGGGGTGGCCCCGATGATCAAAACAGCTTTCATCCTGGCCACGCTGATTGTATCCAACCCATTTGCGTCGGCTGACGGCCAACCGATCGTCGACGTGACGGCAATCGTCAACGACGTCAAAGATGCCGACGAAAATGAAAATGCAAACGACGAAGTTGCGAAAGACCCCCTCAATCCGAAAGCGCGGACTGCGTGCCGTCCCGAATCGCCAAGTCGTCGCTCCGCGGAGAGTTGTCGCCCTTCCGAAGCGAGCAGCCGGGAAGGCATCTCCGGACTTTTTGAAGCCGATCGTCAATAACGAGTTGTCGTTCATCAAGCGGGTGTGTCGTCCCACCGTTGAGCAGATGGACGCGATCGTCGCCAAGGCGAAGATCGCTTTCGATGCGATGGACAACATGATCGACGAAGGTGGCCAGCAATTCGCCCATGACAACAGTAATACTTTCTTCGGCCCCAACCAGGAACGGATTCGCGGAAATCCGTACACGCGAGTTCGTGACGACGCGGCGCGATATTTGAAGCCATTGGTGGACGAGCACCAGTACCTTGCCTACGTCGCGGAATCTCATTCACGGGATGAGTTTGAACGTGGCGCGGCAATCGACGTGATCATCGGCTTGATCGATCATCGCGTCCTCTTGACCGCCGAACAAACGAAACAACTTCACTCTCGGATGTTGAAGGGGTGGAAAAACATCGATGTTCAGTGGGTCGAAAACTACGCAAACAATCCCAACTACATGCCTCAAATCGACATGGCCTATGTGAAGCCCATTTTGAATAGCGATCAACTCAAACTACTGACCGACGCGTCCCGGCAACGCGTTTTTATGTCGACCACCCTATCGCTCGAAAGTAGTTCATCGATCGGGGAGCAGTGGATCAAATGATTGGGGCTCGGATCATATTTGCCATCGGGGTCACGTGCGTGCTGACCACGAACTTGCCGGCGCAGAACAAAATCGAATTGGCGCAATTTGACCAGTGGATCTTCCAGGATTCCGGCAATGAAGCGGAAGCGATGAAGTCGCTCGATGCAAAGATCGAATTGGAGATCGCTCGAATCGAACAAACTATCAAGTTGAGCGAATCGCACATCGTTCGCGTTCGCTTGGCCGCTCGCGGCGACATCAAACATTTCATGGATCGCGTCGATGTCGCTCGAATGGAATTCTTGGAGTTGGCTGAGCAGTTGGATCAGCAAAACCTCAATGAAGCCTATCAACTGGCTCTGCCGTTGCAACAAGAATTAAGTGCCGGCTTGTTCATCAAAGGTTCGTTGTTGAGCAAAGTGATCAAGTCGGGACTCGATCCATCGCAAACCGAATTGCTGAAGCAAGAGTTCGAGCGCCGCGAAAAATTGCGGACGATCGCGACGATCAGGAACTACATCGCAAAACTCGGACGAAGCATTTCGCTCACCCAGAAACAACGTCAACGCATGCTCGATTTGGCGATCGCGAATGTCAAGACGATTCCGGTCGACGGGCGCTACTCCCAATACTTGGTAGCCTATCGGATCAGCCAATTACCGGAAAAAGAGATTGAGCCGATTTTTGACGAGCAACAATGGAAAGGGGTCCAGCAAACGCTTCGCCAAGCCAATGCGTACGGCGCGATGTTGAGGGCCCAGGGGTTGTTGGACGATGAATGATTTTATAGTCGTTGATCGCTCCGCCGATCACATGCCCTTTTTCAACCACTTAGAAAACAAATACGTAGACATGGATCGGCGGAGCGATCAACGACTTTTTATCAGCTTGTTTTGGATGATGTTGATATCGGTATTCCTTGCCACGCCATCGTTGGCCCAGTTTCCGACGGCGCAGATGGGCGAAGCGGTCCCTCGTGACGTGCGTGAAATTTACGAAAAAGGACTTCGCTACCTCGCGTCGTCGCAAACCGAAGATGGCGATTGGGGTGGCGGAGGATACGGCGGACCCGGTGTCACGGGCATGGCCGTGATGACTTTCCTGGCGTCAGGTGAAGATCCCAATTTCGGGATCTACAGCGGGAATGTGCGACGGGGCATCCGCAGCATCATCGAAGGCCAAGATTCAGACACCGGGATTCTGGGTGGGAAAATGGGGTCGCACTCCAGCATGTACAATCACGGGTTTGCCATGTTGGCGTTGGCCGAGGCGTATGGTGCGGTCGATGACGAATCCCTCTGGCAAAATACAACGTCGACCGGCAAACGGACCATCGGCCAAGCACTCGAACTGGCCGTCCGGGCATCGATCACCTCGCAAAAGAAAAATCGATACGGCGGATGGCGTTATGGTCCCGAAGCCAAGGATGCCGACACCTCGGTCAGCGGCGCGATGATGGTCGGATTGCTGGCCGCTCGAAACGCGGGCATCGAGGTGCCGGATGAAGCGATCGATCGTGGTGTCGCCTATTTCAAATCGATGACCAGCTCCTCGGGCCAAGTCGCCTACGCCGGGCTAGGCGGTTTCGACGACTCGATCGCACGGATTTCCATCGGAACATTGGTCTACGCCGTCGCGAGGCGTAAGGACATGCCGGAATTCAAAGCGACGCTGGCGTCGTTGACCGGTCGACTTGACCAGGACGCCGGTGCATACCAACGGTACGCTCAATACTATCAGGCCCAAGCACTCTTCCAGGGCGAGGTGGAAGAATGGGAAAAGTGGAACAAGGCACTGATCCGCGAATTGAAAGAGGCCCAGGGAGATGACGGCAGCTTCACCGGCAATTTTGGCAAAGCCGTCGACACATCTCTTTCGCTATTGGCGATGGCTTTGAATTTTCGCTTCCTTCCCATCTACGAACGCTGAACCTTTGGAATGTTGAACCTCGCGATTGAACGAGTTGTGATGAATCGAAATGCGATCAGAGCGTGGACCACGACTCTCGTCACGGTTTGGATGTTCACAGCGATAGCGGAAACCACCGGTGCGGCCGAATCGGCACTACCGGCCGGCATGCTCCAACTCGACGGCGGCGACTTCGTTACGGGTTCGTTGGTGAACTTGGAGGCGAACGAGCGGATCGGTTGGAAGCACGACGGGTTCGCTTCCCCGTTCGAGTTTCCGATCACAGCGGTTCGTTCGATTTCGTTCCCCACGCCAGCGAAGACACAAGCCGCCCAAGGCGTATTTTGTTTCGAACTGGTCGGCGGTGATCGCGTGTTCGGATCGGTGTCCGCGGTCAATGATCAATCGATTCGATTGCAGACCACTGATTTTGGCGAGCTCGAGGTGGATCGATCTTCGGTGCATCGCTTGTTTCGTTGGCAGAACGGTGAATCGGTCAGCTTCATTGGTCCCGGTAAACTTGAAGACTGGACGACGAGCCGCGACTCCAGGGTGATTGAAAAACCCACCGTCGCCGCCGTTCAAATGTTTTTTCCTCAGGTGCCGGACGACAAGAAAAAGCCACAAAAGGTCGAGCCCCAAAGACCGTTATGGCAAGATCGGGGCGGTCAATTGTTCTCTGACCAGCCCGGCGCGGCGCTCTTTCGCGACGTCGGCGTGTCCCGCCGCGCCCGGATCGATCTCGAACTGTCTTGGAAGGGCGAGCCCGACTTTGTCGTCGCGATTGGCGTCTTCGAGACCAAACCCAAAGCTTCGTCGCAGACGGCGTTTCGCTTAGAAGTCTGGGAAGAAGATCTGGTCGCGGTTTGGGAAACCGATGAGTCAGCCGATGTGGTTTCGATCGGTAATGTCCGCGAACTCAACGAACGATTTCAATTGACGATCGAACTGGACCAACAAACGCACGTCGCAACGATTCGCTCGGCTCAAGGTAGAACGATCGGCGAACTCCAATTGGATGCACCGCCGATCTTCCCAGCTCGACCCGGCATCTATCTTCAAAACCTGAAGGGCGTTGTCCAAATCGATGGGTTGCAGGTGATGCAGGTCAATCCGGTCAAAGAGTCCACGGGTTCGAACCATCCCGACGTGGAAAACGATGTTCTGTTTCTAGCCGACGATGAGGTCATCGCGGGAGATTGGACGAGCGTTTCCGATGACGTTTGGATCCTGGACCAGGAAGATGAGCCAAAGCGGATCAGGTCCGAAAACGTCCGCCAAGTCCAGATGGCGTCTGCGGCAGTGGCAGAGGGCGAAGCGGTTGCGAGCGAGGATGCGAAATCCGACGCCGACGCTTACCCGGCGTCTGCAATATCCAAGTTGCAGGTCGTGACGCATTCAGGAATCCGTGTGACCGGACGGCTGGTGAGTGTTGTCGATGGAAACGTTTTGATCTTTGCCGACCTTGCGGATCGTAACGTCAAATTTCCGCTCGACCAGGTTCGGATGATCAGCCGGGTGGTGAAAAAGGAATCAGCACCGGTCCGCTCGTCGATCGCCTTGCCGCGAATGGAGGCCGCGGGTTTGAAGCTTCGGGGAAAACTCGTCGCGGCCGATGTGCCCGACGCGGCAACACCGCTGGCGTTCGAACCACTCGATGCATCCGAGTCGGTGGTGTTGTCCAGTTTGACTGGGAAAATGGTATATCGCGAACCCCTGCCGCCGCTGCCAACCACGCCCAAGGTCCCAGGCAATCGCGTGCCGCTGGCTCGGGCGGCGCCGCCACCCGTCGGCGGCCTCTTGGGGGCTGTGGCACGCGCATTCGGAAACCAATCGAAGACGGACTTGGATCTCCGGAAACCTCGCGCGATCTTTCTTCGATCCGGCGAGATCGTTCCCTGCCAAATCAAATCGATCGATTTAGAAGGCATCACCTTCGAATCCGAGACGACGACGCAAACCAGGGTGCCTCACGACCGGGTGATGGCGGTGCAATTGATGCCGGGAGTCTCGCAACCCGACCTGGACGAAGTATTGCGAGAGCGATTGTTGACCGTGCCCAGAATGCGCAAGAAGAACCCGCCGACCCATTTGATCATCGCGCGAAATGGCGACGTGATGCGAGGCCGACTGGTCGCCATGACACAGGATGAGATTGAGATCGAATCGCGACTTGAAACTGTCCGTCTGCCACGCTCGGTCGTATCCCAGATCGTTTGGCTTCATCCCTCTCCCTCCTCAAATGACACCGACTCGAGTGATCGGGCCGCGGACGAAAATAGCGAAGGCAATCCCAATGCGAAGTCAGGCCCGTCAACTGCGTTGCAAGTCCAAGCGGTTTATTTGACGGGAGTGCGGATGTCGATGACGCCAAAGAGTCTCGTCGATGGACTATTGGTGGGTGAAAGCGATTTGTTGGGCCAGTGCAAGGTTCGCTTGTCCGAGATCAAGACGCTTAGGATCGGTAACCTCAATGAGATTGACGAGTCAGAATCATCTTTCGTCAGTTGGCGATTGTCCGACGCGCCCGAGCCCACGCTGCTTGACGACGCGGAGGGCGGTGGATCGGCGGGCACGATGTCGGCGTTGGTGGGAACCGCTGCGCCGAGTTACGACTCGACTTGCTGGGCGGGGGCGAATTTCGAGTCTCCGATTATCGCGGCAAAGTATTGGTGCTGGATTTCTGGGCCACGTGGTGCGGACCCTGTCTGCAGGCGATGCCGATGATCGATGAAGCGGTTGCCGAGTTTGATGAAGATGACGTCACGCTGATTGCGGTGAACTTGCAAGAGACCGCCGACCCGATCCGTCAAACACTCGAGCGATTGAAGATCGAACCAAAAGTCGCACTCGACATCGACGGTGTCGCGCGGGTCGTTACGAAGCCAACGCGATTCCCCAAACCGTCGTGATCGGACGCGACGGAGTCATCGAGAAACTGTTTGTCGGAGGAGGCCCAAAGTTGGGTGATCAACTCCGCGAAGCCATCCAGGCTGCCCTCGGAATCGAACAACCGGTTCAAAATGAAGCCGAGTGAACCGGCGCCCGACGCGTGCAACCGAGAAGACTTTGCGATCGAGGCAATGACCGAGCCGCATTTGCTAACTCCATCCGCGTCCCCGAAGCAACAGGCATGCTACCAAATCCATACCAACCGACAGAGCAAGCCGAGGGGAGTGAAGTGCACGATCACGGCCTGGTCATCAGGTGTGTCCAGCCGACTCGCTTCACACCACGGTCTCCTTAAATTCTTTATCCGACTGATAACCTCTCACGCTGACAATCGATGCGAACTTGGATCGTGCTACTCCGCGGCATCAATGTCGGCGGCCGAAACAAGATGCCGATGGCGGCTCTTGCTTCAACGCTCGAATCTGCTGGCTGCCGTTCCGTACGCACCTACATCCAAAGCGGCAACGTAGTCTTCACTTCTTCCTCGCAATCCAAGCGTAACCTGAATAAGAAGCTCGGTGACGCCATCGAGGCCCAATTTGGTTCTCGACCGAACCTTTTCCTTTTAACGGACAATGACTTCCGCTCCGCCGTCGCCAACAATCCGTTCACGGACGCGATACGAGAACCGAGGACGCTACACTTCTTCTTTCTCGATTCCAAACCTGATTCACCTGATATGGACGGCATTGCTGAACTCGCAATTCCTGCTGAACGCTTCCAACTAGTTGATACTGTGTTCTACTTGCACGCCCCTGATGGCATTGGCCGTTCGAAACTCGCTGCTGGCGTAGAACGTAAATTTGGCATTCCAGCAACGTCTCGAAACTACTCCACAATTCAAAATTTGTCCGACATTCTCGATGCCGACTGACCCATGCCGACGGACCCATACCGGCGGATAAACACGGGATGCACGCGGAGTCGGGCTTGCGGGCGTCTCGGCAATGGTAAGATTAGCTCTACCGACCCGGTGATGGCCACCGTTCTCCAATCTGGCATCCCAGCAGCATGTGTCTTGCTTTGTATCTTGGAACGAATTGCGACCTTGCGTTGAGGGAGGGACCCGCTCTGAGTGTCCGGCCTGTTCCCGAGTCATTTCGCCAACCCACCCCGCCGATGTCCACGGATTCATTCGGTCAGCGATTTCCAGAACGTTCGCCTACAACCTTTGGAGTTCACAACATGAAAAATGTCCTCTTCTTATTTTTCGCTCTTTCAATTTTGCTTGCGGCACTTCAGCATACGCACAGAGTACGTGGCAACCTTCAGGTGCCTCTTCGATTTCACTTGATCGGTTGGTGGTCGCGAAAGTCACGACGGCCGCTGATGGCGTCGAACAAGTCTCAATTTTGAAGCCAACTTTTCAAACTGAGACGCGCTCTCGCATGGTGACTGTCCAGAAGTGTCGAGACGAAGAACGTACAAGGGATATTGAGGATCCGACGTCCGGCGAAATCTCTACGCAAACTTACGCCGTAAAGGTTCCCTACGCGGAGCAGGTGGAGCAATCTTACTCTATTTGCATCCGAGGAAACCCTGAGAGGACAGATGTCCGGTTGGACGCACTTTCGGCGTGGAAAGTCGATGGGGCGAGCGTTGAAACAAACGAACTGAAGGCGATTTTGTCGACCACAAAACATGTTTTTTTACTGGCAGAAAACGCAAATGGAAACTATGTACCTGATCAATATTTTTCAAGCGTTCTAGATCCAGAGGCAATCATTGTACACGTGGCAAAACCTGCACCCACTCCAGCTTCTATCAACGCAACCGCGACGATCCCTGTTCTATCTCCAAGTCCGGTACCAACACGGGCAGAGTAAAACGATTGCGGCGAAGAATGTGATGAATTGAAGTCGCGGAGGATCAACCGCCGACTCGAGGTTGTACGATCACCGCAGAGCAAGTAATCGCTCTTCCCGTAGTGGTGCAGTTGCATCTATGCAAACCGAGCTCCATCGATTGTCATCGATCGATGATGCTTTGAGCGACTCGAATTCCGCTGTTCATCGCCCCGTGAATGCTGGGGGTTTCGACGTGGTCACCACAGACCAGAACGCCGGCGGGGCCGCCGTAGGATGAGGCTTGAATCGAACGCAACACGGGGTCGAGCGGACGACTCGGCAGTCCGAACGGAACTTGATAGACCGCCAAACGTTCCCATTGATGGACGTCCGCGCCGAACCATCCGACGAGTTGCTTTCGCACCGACCGATCGATCGCATCCAAATCGTTGTGATCTCCATCGGATTCGAGAGTTCCCAGACTGACCGAGACCAGCGAACGTCCTCGGGATGAGTACTCGGGCGCCGTGTCGGTCATGACGGTTATCGTTTGCACGGGACCATGGTCGTCGCCTCTCAGCATCAACAATCGTCGATTGTTCGGTGACTGATCCGCGGCGTAGTACAGATTGGTTGCTTGATTCCAACCGGTCGCCACGGTTTCGGTGCCGAACAGGCGTGCCGCCGCTGTGCTTTCGGTTGCGACGACGATCTGTTGAGCTCGCACGGATGAACCACTGCTCAGGTGCAAGAGATTGCTGTCGATTCGCGTGACGCTTTCTCGCAGTCGGATCGTGCCTCGCGGCAGCCGCTCGGCGAGTTGCCTTGGAATCGCTGCCATGCCGTCCGCAGGGACAGCGACTTTCCCTTCCGCGAACATGCGAAACACGAATTCAAACAGACGGCTGGATTGGCTGAGTGATTCGTCGAGAAAAACGCCGCCAATGAATGGTCGAAAGAATCCGTCAATCATTGATGATGAAAAACCCGCATGCTTCAAATACTCCATCGTGGGCTGGTCTTCACGTTGATAGAGATCGTCAAGCGATCCCGATCGTGCTCTGCGGCGGATCTTTGCAATCCGTAACTTGTCGGCGAGGGTGCCGACGGGGTTCATCAGGGTCGGGATGAACGCGGTGGGACGTCGCCAGGGATCACTCAGCACGTGAAAGTCGCCGCGTTGCCGGATCAAGGCGCCAGGTTCGAAATACCGCAGCCGAAGCACGTCATAGTCGAGCAGGCGACGACACGCCGGATAGGCCGTCAACAGAACTTGAAATCCGTGATCCATCGTGAACCCGTCAACCACGTCGGTACGAACTCGTCCTCCGATGCGATCGGTTGCTTCCAAAAGGGTGACTTGGCGCCAGACTCGGCCAGCAGCACGGCACACGTCAACCCTGCCAGCCCGCCGCCGACGATTGCGATATCCAGACTCTCTTGTGGTTCACTCATTAATACAGTTGTCCGATAAAACGCTTTACTAAGCAACGAGCCATCAATAAGTGACCTCTCTTTTTCCCCTCTCTCTAACTCTCTCCCCCCCAAATCGCTGCGCGGCGGGGGAAGAGAGGACGTTAAACGCATCACTTATTTATCGATCGTTGCTAAATGATGTTGAATCCAAGTTCGGTGAGCTTTTCGGCGAGGACTTGCTTGGGCTGGTACTCACCGTGGACCAAACGGATTTGTTTTGGCGGGGTCGGCATCGATTTAACAAACCGGATCAAGTCGGCCTGATCGCCGTGGGCGGAATAGCCGTGCATTTGATGCACCTTCGCACCGATCTCGAACCGGCGGCCGTCCAGTCGAACCCAATCGCCGCCGCGATTGATCACATTGCCTGGCGTGCCGCTGGCCTGATAACCGACAAACACGATGTCGGTGGTGGGATCACCGATAAAGCGTTTTAGATAATTGACAACCCGACCGCCGGTGCACATGCCACTGCCCGCGATCACGATCGCGGGTAATTGGTGATCGGCTAAGTGAGTGACCGTATCACGATGTTCGCGATGCCCACCGACGGTTGTCAAGTTTTCAAACACGAGAGGTTGGTCATCCGTCTCCAATGATTTCGTCGCCTCAACTCCCCAAAAATCTTTGAGCGACCGGTAGATTTCGGTAAACCGGGACGCCAGCGGTGAGTCGATGATGACATCGACTTTCTTCATTAGCGAACATCCTCGCGATTCTTCAATCCGTTGGAAGATCCCATTCATTTCGTAAAGCAATGCTTGGGTCCGACCCAGGCTGAATGCGGGGATGATGGTGACTCCCTTGTCATCGAGCGTCCGGCAGAGAATGTCCTCGAGCATGCGTTGACGGTCCGCGGTCGTGGGGTGCAGCCGGTCTCCGTAGGTGCTTTCCATGACCAACAGATCCGCTCGCTCGGGAGGCACCGGTTTGCGGAGCAGTGGATCATTGCCCGACCCCAAGTCACCAGTGAAGACGACACGTTCTCCGTCGGGAAGTTCGATTTCGAAGATGGTGGATCCCAACACATGACCGGCGGGCGACAGACGAATCTTGAGACCCTCCGTCACCTCATGCCAAATTCCGTACTCTAAAGGACGAAGGATTTGATGGATCTTGCTGTGAAACTTTTTGATCAATTTTCGAGATCGGGTGAACCCAATCTTTAGCGAATCCACCTATCATAATCGCCTGAAATAAGGGATTCAGCTTTTCATCACCATACCATTCGATCACAAAATTTGCTCCTGATCCTCCGCTATTATCCTGTTCATCCACTACGTATTCTATAGTTTCAAAAGTATCCAGGTATATTGGAGAGTCTAGATATTTATAGATTAATTTTCCTTCCGTATTATAATAGTCTATTCTTGAAATGAACAATGTATCCGTTTCACTCGTGTTATGGATGCTTAGGGTAGAAGTTAGGGAAGTACGCGTGTTCCGTGTGCTCTGATATATATTGGCATAAACCGGGACATAAACCTTTTTGGTTGGATAAAGGCTATCTACTTTTTTAGCTCGTTTTATAACAAGATTATCTTCTTGCGGTATTGAAATTTCATCATTGGGTGTAGTTTCCTTACAGCCTATTAGTAAAAGGACAAGTGATATTAAAATAATCTTGATCAATTTCATAATGACATTTTTAAAATTCATGTTTGCTCTATGTACTATCCAAAGTTAACTAGGATAACGGTAGCAAAAGATCATTTACAAAATTCAATTTTATCCGATTCCCTATTGTAAGATGTTAGTCAGCATTTCTATCTGCATACAGTTTATAGGCATCTTTTAGCTTTTTGCGCATGCGCCTTCTTAATCTGTTGGGCGATAGCACTTCTAGCGACTCACCAAAACCTAATAACAACCGTTCCAGCTCATAATTTACATGTACCCTTATGCTAAATGTAACACTGCCAGATTTATCTCGTGCCACCACTTTCTGTGAGCTGTGCAATGGTTTGGTCAAGATATAGGGTGAATTCACACGATCTACTTTAAACAAAATGGTATTCAAACTGCGCTTATCCATAACCGTGACGCCTATGGTGTCTTTGTAATATGTGTCTGCATCTAGTGTGGATGGTTTGTACGCTTTCGCGAAATCGTAACCTATTCCCATAACTCGATCTAATGCAAGAGTTAGAACGTTCTCGTTTTCGTCCCGAACGCCCACCACAAACCAGCGGTTGTTAAATTCTTTTAATAAATGAGCGTGAAATTTAATTTCGGACGGCACCTGCGCTTTAAAACTTTGATACATGATGTCAATAACAACTTCTTTCAAGATGACTTGATACAATTCATCCAAAAGCTCAAGCCCTTTAAGATCTGTGTTCTTATCCATGTGGATTATGGACGGTTTTTTGTGCCTTTGAGTGTAGATTTTATCTTCCAGCTTATTAAAAACGCCTTTAAATTCGTCAAAAAGTGAAAAATCTTGAAACTGGCGCAACATGTCCATCGTTTCTGATAGCACGTCCATGTCATTCTCCGTCAATGGTATTTTAGTAATCGTATAACCTGGTTCTGCATAGCGGTAATACTTTTTGTCATAAACCTCGATGGGGGCATTATAGCCCAGTTTGTCACCACGCATTAATTGGATATCCAGTTGAATCGTGCGCGTACTCACGTTGACCGTGCGGCCTTCAAATTCATTAAGCGCATCAGAGCAAGAATCGATTAAATCGCTCAATGTCCAGCTGCGCATGTGGTTTTGTAAACATTTGTCTATGGTTTTATAGCGTATTAATGCGTTCTTGTTCAATGACATAAGACGGGTTAGCTTTGTTGCGGCAAAATTAATCCTTACTACGCAAAAAGACTGCGTAGTAAGAACTAAATATTTGTGCCGAGTTAGAAAAGAAGGCAGTCGATCAAGAAGCTTTCTTTTAGGTGGTGCCCTGTTGCACGAGGAGGCGGCAGGGCTTATTAAAAAACAAAATTATGAATAATACAACTTACATAACCGGAAATGATATTAAGGAGATGGGTTTCCCGCCCGGGAAATGGTACAGAACAGCCATCGACTACATCAATGAAAACCAGTTGACCAAAGACCAGATAGAAAACTATCTAGAACAATTTAGACTACCAGAGCCTCAGCCATTATTTGATGTGCCAGTTGCTTACAGCTTTAATTTAAGAGCAGAAAACGAGCAGGAAGATGACAATATTGAAAAGGTAAGAGCTACCATGGATGCCGTGATGAGAACACCCACCGTTGTAGGTGGCGCGGTTATGCCAGACGCTTGTCCCGCTGGACCCGTGGGAACTATTCCCGTGGGTGGTGTTGTCGCAACCCGCAACGCCATCCATCCCGGAATGCACAGCGCAGATATTTGTTGCTCTGTAATGCTGACAGACCTGGGCGATGCAGATCCTAAACAAGTCCTTGACGCAGCGCAGGAATCGACCCATTTTGGCACAGGTGGAAGACCTAGGGGAAAGCAATTGAGAATGCCTGACGATCTGAAGAAAGAGTTCCAGGAGAATTATTTCTTGCAGGATCAAAGAATGATTTCGTTGGCACAGGAACATTTGGGAACGCAAGGTGATGGCAACCATTTTTTATTTGTGGGCACGTCCAGGCTTACGGGAAATACCATGTTAATTACCCATCACGGGTCTCGTGGCCCGGGAGCAAAATTGTATAGCAAGGGAATGGCAACTGCAGCGAGATTCAAGGAACATTTATCCAAGGAAACTTTAAAGCAAAACGCTTGGATTCCCTACAATACCGAGGAAGGAAAGGACTATTGGAATGCGTTACAAACCATTAGAAAATGGACCAAGCTCAACCATGAGGTCATACATGATATGATTATAGAAGCCGTAGGAGCAAAAGCCGAAAACAGGTTTTGGAACGAGCACAACTTTGTCTTTAAGAATGGTGACATTTTTTACCATGCAAAGGGTGCCACTCCGTTAGATTCCAAGTTCATGCCCGACATCACCGGTCCGAGATTAGTTCCATTGAATATGTCAGAGCCGGTTCTCATAGTCGCAGGCAATACCACAGATTCAAATCTAGGTTTTGCACCGCACGGTGCGGGTAGAAACATGAGCAGATCGCAACACAAGAGAGATCTTGCGCACCGCGATGATTATGCGATTTTCAAAGAAGAAACTAAAGGTCTAGACGTTCGGTTTTATTCTAAGGAGATTGATATTTCTGAATTGCCTAGCGCCTATAAAAATGCCGGTGCAGTAAGGTCCCAAATGAAGGAGTTCAAATTATGCGAAGTCCTAGATGAAGTGATGCCCTATGGCTGCATCATGGCAGGTGATGTTCAAAAAAATGCTCCATGGCGCAAAAGACGCAATAAAAGAAATAATAGAAAGTAAAAACCCAAAGGTAGAATAGCCACAACCGCGCTATGCTACCTTTTTTGATTAGTGAGAATTAAATCTCATTCTAAAATCGCCCAGACCTATTTGTTCAGCATTTATTTGAAATTTTAATTCAAAACTCAAAAACTCAAAAACCCAAAAACTCAAAAACTCAAAAGCTCAAAAACTCAAAAACTCAAAAACTCAAAGACCCAAAGAC